>NZ_JBFRFP010000001.1:0-564210 GCF_052114885.1 Paenarthrobacter sp. 2TAF44
CCGGAACTCAGGTGAGTGCCGGCGTCGCGCCTTCTTTGTCTTGCCTTCTTTTGCGGAAAGCGGTCCCTAAGGTTAGCCGCCGATGATCGGTGATCCGATGAAGGGGTCTACCGCCAGCGCGATGAAGAGTAGCGTCAGGTAGCTGATGGAGCCGTGGAAGACCTTCATGGCCCCCTTGTTGGAGACGTCGCCGCCCTGTGCCCGCTTGTAGAGGGCGTGGCTCTCGTAAAGGAACCAGGCGCCGGCAGCTACAGCCGCAATTGTGTAGACCCAGCCCGCGCGGCCAACGGGAACCATCAGGAGCGAGCAAGCCACCATGGCCCAGGCGTAAAGGACCACCTGGACGGACACAACTTTGGCCCCGGCAATTGCTCCGAGCATAGGCACGTTGGCATTGCGGTAGTCCTCGCCGTAGCGCATGGACAGCGGCCAGTAGTGAGGAGGCGTCCACAGAAAAATGACCATGAACAGCACAATGGAGGGCCACTCAACGGTGTTGGTGACTGCAGCCCAGGCGATCAGCACCGGGAAGCAGCCGGCGGCCCCGCCCCAAACGATATTCTGTGCTGTGCGGCGCTTCAGGATCATGGTGTAGATGACCACGTAGAAAACGATGGCACCCAACCCAAGCCATGCGGACAACGGGTTCGCACCGAACCACAGGATGGCGATTGAAGCGGCGCCGAGAATCCAGGCAAAAACCAAAGCCTCCCGGGGCGAAACTTCACCGGTGACCAGTGGACGCTTCTCTGTGCGGTGCATCAATTTGTCGATGTCGCGGTCGATGTAGCAGTTGAACACTCCGGCGCTGCCTGCCGCGAAGGCACCCCCAACGAGTGTTGCCAGAATGAGCCCAATAGACGGGAACCCGCGCTGGGCAAAGATCATGGTGGGGAGCGTGCTGACCAGGAGCAGCTCGATGACACGGGGCTTGGTGAGAGCCAGATACGCCTTTAACTTACGGGAGATTCCGATGCTTCCCCGGGCCGGGGACGCGTTGAGGGGCGTATCAGTTGTGCTCACGGCGGCAGTCACTCTGTTCTATGCTCTGGGTTTCTCGCAGCGGCTGCCGTCCGGGTTTCCGAGAAGGAACCGCAGGCGCATGAAACCGCTGGTGGCCTTCAGATATCATACCGTGGCCGGAAGTGCGTCCGTGTCCGCAAAAAACGCCAATGTTTCGGAAAGTTCACTTCCCAGGGGCGCCATCGTGATTCATATAAGGGAAATTCTGTCCAGTTAGTGGGATTCCCTGAGTCCCAGGACACGTTTAGGGCTAAGCTGTTGAGCAGATCAGGACACGTTGACACTCCGGGAAACCGTATTCTCGGATAATCCGTGCGTCTGGATGAAGGATCAACGTTTCAATGGTGAACGGCTGGTAGACACATTGCAGCGGGCGCCATCCTGTGCTTCCTGCGTGCCGTGTCCTTCCGCCTGCCGTCAGCACAGAGAGGGGCTCGGTTTTCGTGCCACATTTGGAAGAGCAAGAACTGTCATGGACCGATCTGGACCGGAAGGCGGTTGACACCGTTCGCGTGTTGGCTGCTGACGCCGTGGAGAAGGTTGGAAATGGCCACCCCGGCACGGCTATGAGCTTGGCACCGGCAGCGTACCTGCTGTTCCAGAAGCTGATGCGCCATGACCCGAAGAACCCTGATTGGATTGGGCGTGACCGGTTCGTCCTGTCCCCCGGCCACACGTCACTGACGCTTTACATCCAGCTGTTCCTCTCCGGATACGGCCTGGAACTGAAGGACCTCGAAGCACTGCGTACCTGGGGTTCGCTGACCCCGGGGCACCCCGAGTACAAGCACACCGCGGGTGTGGAGATCACTACCGGCCCGTTGGGCCAGGGCCTGGCTTCGGCTGTCGGCTTCGCTTACTCCCAGCGCCGCCAGCGCGGCCTGTTCGACGCCGATGCTCCCGCCGGCGAGTCGCCGTTTGACCACACGATCTGGGTTATCGCATCCGACGGCGACCTCCAGGAAGGCGTGACGTCCGAGGCGTCCTCGCTGGCCGGCCACCAGGAACTGGGCAACCTCGTGGTGATCTACGACGAGAACCACATTTCCATTGAAGACGATACTGACGTTGCGTTCACGGAAGATGTCCTGAAGCGCTACGAAGCCTACGGCTGGCACACTCAGCGCGTGGACTGGACAAAGACCGGTGACTACGTCGAGGACGTCCAGGAACTCTACTCGGCGCTGCTGGCTGCGAAGGCTGAGACGAACAAGCCGTCCATCATTTCGCTGCGCACCATCATTGGCTACCCGGCCCCGAAGAAGCAGAACACGGGCAAGATCCACGGCTCGGCCCTGGGTGCCGAGGAAGTCGCAGCGCTGAAGACCGTGCTTGGTTTCGATCCCGCGAAGTCCTTCGATGTTGACGAAGAGGTCCTGGCACACGCCCGCAAGGTCCTGGACCGTGGCGCCGAATCCCGCGCTGCCTGGCAGTCCTCGTTCGAGGCCTGGCAGTCCGCCAACCCGGACGCGGCTGCCCTGCTGGAGCGCGTTGAGGCCAAGAAGCTTCCCGTGGGCATCGACGCCGCGCTGCCGGTGTTCGAAGCCGGCAAGGACGTCTCCACCCGTGCAGCATCGGGCAAGGTCCTGAACGCGATCGGCCCGGTCCTCCCCGAGCTGTGGGGCGGTTCCGCCGACCTCGCCGAGTCCAACAACACCACCATTGAAGGCTCGCCGTCGTTTATCCCCACCTCGCGCTCCACCGATGCGTGGAAGGGCAACCCGTACGGACGCGTGCTGCACTTCGGTATCCGTGAGCACGCAGCTGCGTCGATCGTGAACGGCATTTCCCTGCATGGACGCACCCGTGCGTTCTCGGGCACGTTCCTGATCTTCTCGGATTACCAGCGTCCGGCCATCCGCCTCGGCGCATTGATGGGTGTCCCGTCCTTGTACGTGTGGACGCACGACTCCATCGGCTTGGGCGAAGACGGTCCTACCCACCAGCCCGTGGAGCAACTCGCTTCGCTGCGTGCCATCCCGGGCCTGGACGTGGTCCGCCCCGGTGACGCGAACGAGGTCTCGGCAGCGTGGAAGGCCATGCTCGAGAACCACGAGAACCCAGCCGGCATCGTGCTGACCCGCCAGAACATCCCCACCTACGCCCGCGGCGAAGGCACAGCAGAAGGTGACACCTTCGGTTCCACCGCTGGTGTGGCCAAGGGCGGTTACGTCCTGGCTGAGGCTTCCAAGGACGGCGAAACCGTTGACGCCCAGGTCATCCTGATCGGCACCGGCTCCGAGGTCCAGCTCGCCGTCGCAGCCCGCGAAGCACTCCAGGCCGAAGGCATCGCCACCCGCGTTGTTTCCATGCCGTGCGTGGAATGGTTCAACAAGCAGGACGAGGCCTACCGTGAGTCCGTGCTCCCGGCCGATGTGAAGGCACGCGTTTCCGTCGAAGCCGGCCTTGCGCTGGGATGGCGCGAATTCGTCGGTGACGCCGGACGTATGGTCTCCCTTGAACACTTCGGTGCCTCGGCAGACTACAAGCGGTTGTTCCAGGAATTCGGCATTACTGCCGAAGCTGTTGCCGCCGCTGCTAAAGACTCCCTCGCAGGCCTGAGCGCCTGATACCTCTATCAAGGAGAAAACAAATGACCAGCACCCCCACGCAGCAACTCTCCGACGCCGGCGTTTCCATCTGGCTCGATGACCTTTCCCGCAACCGCCTTGAAACGGGCACGCTGCAGAAGCTCATCGACGAAAAGAACGTAGTCGGTGTCACCACCAACCCGTCCATCTTCCACGCCGCCATCACCACCGGCACGGACTATGACGGCACGATCGCCGCGCAGGCCGCGGCCGGTGCCAGCGTCGAAGAGACCATCTTCGAGATCACCACCACCGACGTCGCCGACGCCTGCGATCTGTTCGCACCGGTCGCCGCCGCCACCAATGGCGTGGACGGCCGCGTGTCCATCGAGGTGGATCCCCGCCTTGCCTGGGACACCCAGGCCACGATTGCGGAGGCCAAGCACCTGTACGGCAAGGTCAACAAGGACAACGTCCACATCAAGATCCCGGCGACCCTCGAAGGCCTGGAAGCCATCACGGCAACATTGGCCGAGGGCATCAGCGTCAACGTGACCCTGATCTTCTCCCTGGAGCGCTACCGCGCCGTCATCAACGCCTTCCAGTCCGGCCTGGAGCAGGCCAAGGACAACGGCCACGACCTCTCCAAGATCCACTCCGTGGCATCCTTCTTCGTTTCCCGCGTGGACAGCGAGATCGACAAGCGCCTTGACGCCATCGGCACCGACGAAGCCAAGGCCCTCAAGGGCAAGGCGGGCGTCGCCAACGCACGCCTCGCCTACCAGGTCTACGAAGAGCTGTTCTCCACCGAACGTTGGACCTTGCTCGCCGAAGCCGGCGCCCTCCCCCAGCGTCCGCTGTGGGCCTCCACCGGAGTCAAGGACCCGGCCTACCCGGACACCTTGTACGTCACCGAACTCGTCGCCCCTGGCGTGGTCAACACCATGCCGGAAAAGACACTCGACGCAACGTTCGATCACGGCGTAGTCACCGGTGATACCATCACGGGCACCTACGCAGAAGCGAACCAGACCCTCGACGCACTCGAAGCACTTGGCGTCTCATACAACGACGTCGTAGCTGTGCTTGAGACCGAAGGCCTCGAGAAGTTCGTGGCCAGCTGGAAGGAACTCCTGGCCGACGTTGAAGGCGCCCTCGCCACTGCACGGAAGGCTTCTTAACCAACCATGAGCACAATCAGCTACGACGCCAGCGGTGCCGCGCAGCAGGCCATCGCCCAGAACATCTCCAGCCTGGTAGAGGACAAGGTCGCCACGAGGATTTTCGCCAAAGACCACACATTGTGGGGTCCTGAAGCGGAGTCCGAGTCGGCCATCCGTCTGGGCTGGGTTGAGGCTGCCGCCGTATCGCAACCTTTGGTGGAGAGCATTCTCGAACTTCGCGATGCTCTCCGCGCCGAGGGCGTCTCCCGTATTGTCCTCTGTGGCATGGGTGGCTCCTCCTTGGCTCCTGAGGTCATCGCCGGCACCGCCGGCGTCGAGCTGACTGTGCTGGACAGCACAGATCCCGAGCAGGTCAGTGCTGCTTTGACGGACGGGCTGGCGGCGACCGCAATTGTGGTCTCCTCCAAGTCCGGTTCAACCGTTGAGACCGATTCCCAGCGCAGGGTGTTCGAGAAAACGTTCAACGACGCCGGTATCGACGCCAAGAGTCGGATCATCATCGTGACGGATCCGGGGTCGCCGCTGGACAAGGCCTCCCGCGAGGCCGGCTACCGTGCAGTGTTCAACGCCGATCCGAACGTCGGCGGCCGCTTCTCTGCACTCACGGCGTTCGGGCTTGTCCCGTGTGGCCTGGCTGGCGTGGACATCCAGGCTTTCCTGGACGAAGCTGAGGAGGCTGCCGAGATCCTCAATGAGGATTCGGAGGACAACATTGGCCTCGCTTTGGGTATTGCCCTGGGCGGTACCAATCCTCTGCGCAACAAGATCGTCATTGCCGAGGACGGTTCCGGCATTGTGGGCTTCGCTGACTGGGCCGAGCAGCTGATCGCGGAGTCGACGGGCAAGCTTGGCACGGGTGTGCTGCCTGTTGTCGCGGGCCCCGATTCCCCGGAAGCTCTTGGCGGCGCCGAGGATGTCCTGGTGGTCCGACTGGTCAGTGCGGACGCCGACGTCGAACTTCGTGAAAACGAAGTTGCGATCGCAGGCGGCTTGGCTTCCCAGATGTTCCTTTGGGAATTCGCGACCGCAGTTGCAGGACGTCTGCTGGGCATCAACCCGTTTGACCAGCCCGATGTCGAGGCTGCCAAGGTGGCCGCGCGCGGCTTGCTGGATGCCCGCCCTGAGCCAACTCCGGCCGCGTTCACCGACGGCGTCGTGGAGGTTCGCGGCGGCGATTGGCTCGGTAGTGCTGCCACCGCAGCCGAAGCCGTGCAGGCACTTCTGGCCCAGCTTGGTCCTGACGGTTACCTCAGTGTCCAGGCTTACCTGGACCGCATCTCCCATGCGCCCCTGGAAGGTATCCGTGACGAACTCGCCGCTGTCTCCGGCCGTCCGGTGACGTTCGGATGGGGCCCGCGGTTCCTGCATTCCACGGGTCAGTTCCACAAGGGCGGTCCGGCTATTGGTGTGTTCCTTCAGATCACGGCGGCCTCGTCTTTGGATCTGGAAATCCCTGACCGCCCCTTCACTTTCGGGGAGCTCATTGCTGCACAGGCCTCGGGCGACGCCCAGGTCCTGGAAGGCCATGGCCGTCCCGTGTTGCGCCTGCACCTCACCGAGCGTGCGGCCGGCGTAGCCCAGCTCCAGGAAGTCGTCGCTGCACTGGCCGGCCAGGCCAGCGCACTCGAAAGCTAAGGCACAAAACCAAACATGCCAGAAACTGAAAACGGCAGGAAGAACGCCGGCCTGCGGAATCCCTTGCGGGATCCGCGGGACCGGCGCCTGAACCGCATCGCCGGGCCGTCGTCGTTGGTGTTCTTCGGAGTCACCGGCGACCTCGCCCGTAAGAAACTCATGCCTGCGGTCTATGACCTCGCCAACCGCGGCCTGCTTCCGCCAAGCTTTGCCTTGGTTGGGTTCGGACGACGTGAGTGGGACAACGCCGACTTCGCGGCGGAGGTGAAAGAGAACGTCAAGGCCCATGCACGGACCAAGTTTGACGAAGCCGTCTGGGAACAGTTGGCTTCAGGCATCCGCTTCGTTCAGGGCGAATTCGACGACGACGACGCCTTTGAGCGCCTCGGCGACGTGCTGGAGGAGCTGGACGAGACCCGCGGAACGCGTGGCAACCATGGCTTCTACCTCTCCATCCCGCCCAAGGCGTTCGAGCAGGTTTGTCGCCAGCTCTCCAAGCATGGCCTGGCTCAGGCGAAGCCCGGCCAGTGGCGGCGTGTGGTCATCGAAAAGCCGTTCGGTCACGACCTCGAGTCAGCCCGTCAGCTCAATGACATTGTCGAGTCAGTGTTCCCGCCGGATGCCGTGTTCAGGATCGATCATTACCTGGGCAAGGAAACGGTCCAGAACATTCTGGCGCTGCGCTTCGCGAACCAGTTGTTCGAACCGCTCTGGAACGCCAACTATGTTGACCACGTCCAGATCACCATGGCTGAGGACATCGGCACCGGTGGCCGTGCAGGATATTACGATGGCGTGGGCGCGGCCCGCGACGTCATCCAGAACCACCTGCTGCAGCTCCTGGCCTTGACGGCGATGGAAGAGCCTATCTCCTTCAACGCGGATGACCTGCGTGCTGAGAAGGAAAAGGTCCTCGCGGCCGTTAAGCTGCCCGATGATTTGTCCACGCATTCTGCCAGGGGACAATTTACCGGTGGTTGGCAGGGCGGCGAAGAGGTACTGGGGTACTTGGATGAGGACGGTATTCCGGCTGATTCCAAGACCGAAACGTATGCTGCGATCCGCGTGGACATCAACACCCGACGCTGGAACGGTGTCCCGTTCTACCTTCGCGCCGGCAAGCGTCTTGGCCGTCGAGTGACCGAGATCGCGGTCGTCTTTAAGCGTGCACCCAACCTGCTGTTCCGGGACCACAACGACGACGACTTCGGCCAGAACGCCGTGGTGATCCGTGTTCAGCCTGACGAGGGCGCCACAATCCGATTTGGTTCCAAGGTCCCGGGCACGCAAATGGAGGTCCGCGACGTCACGATGGACTTCGGCTACGGCCACTCGTTTACGGAGTCCAGCCCGGAAGCCTACGAACGACTCATCCTGGACGTACTCCTGGGCGAACCGCCGCTCTTCCCGCGCCACCAGGAAGTTGAGCTGTCCTGGAAGATCCTGGACCCGTTCGAAGAGTACTGGGCGGGCCTGGAAGAACAACCGCAACCGTACGCACCCGGTAGCTGGGGACCGGCTTCAGCCGATGAACTCCTTGCCCGTGATGGACGAACCTGGAGAAGGCCATGATCGTAGATCTTCCCGACACAACCACCTCCAAGATCTCCAAGAAGATCATGTCGCTAAGGGAACAAGGCGGCGTGATCGCCCTGGGCCGTGTGCTGACCTTGGTGGTTGTCACGAAGTCCGGGCAGGAAGAAGACGCCATCGAGGCGGCCAACGAGGCCAGCCGCGAACACCCCTGCCGCATCATCGTGCTTGCCGATGCCGGGGTTGAGGCACCGGACCGCCTTGACGCGCAGATCCGCGTTGGCGGGGATGCCGGTGCTTCCGAAGTTATCGTCCTGCGAGGGTTTGGACACATGGCCCACGAAAGTGAGTCCTTGGTGGCGGGCCTGCTGCTTCCGGACGCACCGATCGTGGCCTGGTGGCCTCACGGCGCACCGGAAAGCGCCTGCGAGACGTCCATCGGTCGTATTGCCCACCGGCGCATCACGGACTCCGCGAACGAGCCTGACCCCGCCCAGGCGCTGGAGAACATTCGCCGGACCTACAAGGCAGGCGACACAGACCTCGCATGGACCCGCCTGACGAACTGGCGCATGCAGCTCGCAGCCGTGTTCGATCAAGTGGACAACGACCCCGTCTCCGCCGTAGCCGTTGAAGGTGCTTCTGACTCCCCTAGCACCCTGCTCCTCGCAGCCTGGTTGGGCCTTGCCCTGCAGGCGCCCGTGACGATCGTTGCCGATCCGGCGGGTACGGGCATCCGCCGCGTCCGCATGACGCGTGCCAGCGGTGACGTTCAGCTTTTCCGCCCCGGATTGTCCGTGGCCGAGCTGACGCAGCCCGGCCAGCCTGCCCAGCGCATCACCCTCCCCCGACGCAGCCTGAAAGATTGCCTTGCCGAAGAACTTCGCCGGCTGGACCCGGACGAAGTTTTCGGAGAAGTGATTACGATGGGACTGCCATTAACCAGTCAGAGGAGAGTCCAGACCAGTGCACGCTGAGCCCAGAGTAAGCATCCACCCCGATTCCAAGGTGCTCATGGCGGCCATTGCGGCCCGCCTGATCACCAAGCTCGTGGATGTCCAGGACAAGCACGGTGAGGCCACGGTGGTCCTGACAGGAGGCACTGTCGGGATTGGCACCCTGAAGGCGGTGGCGGATTCTGCTGCGGCACCAGCTGTCGATTGGTCTAAGGTGAACTTCTGGTGGGGTGATGAACGGTTTGTGGCCGCGGACAGCGATGATCGCAATACCCGCCAGGCACACCAGGCCCTGCTCGCGCACCTTCCTGTTGATGCTGCCCGCGTCCATGAGCCGGGTTCATCGGACGAGTTCGCATCGGCTGATGACGCTGCGGCTGACTATGCCGACAGGCTGAAGGCAGCAGCAGAGGCAGAGCATGCCGCTGACATGTCCGATACCCGTCCGGAGGAGCCCGGTGTCTTGCCGCGCTTCGACGTACTGCTACTCGGTGTTGGTCCAGACGCCCACGTCGCTTCCCTTTTCCCGGAGCAGGCAGCCATCAGGGAGAAGAGCCGTACGGTGGTGGGTGTCGAAAACTCACCCAAGCCGCCGCCGTCGCGCATTTCCCTCACTTTGCCGGCCATCAACACGGCCCAGGAAATCTGGATGGTGGTAGCGGGCGAGGACAAGGCCGGTGCCGTGGGCCTTGCCCTGGCAGGCGCCAACCCTGTTCAGGTCCCCGCAGCAGGCCCCGTTGGGCGCTCCAGGACCCTTTGGCTCATCGACGAGAATGCAGCGTCACGTGTCCCCCAGCAGTTGGTCCGGAAGGACCCCGCGGGCGCGTAACCGCTCCAACGCTCCAGCCAGGACGATTTCGGCGTCCTGGCTGGAGCGTCTTTCTTTAACGTAATCCAAGTGGGACTTGAAGAGGTCGTCTTCCGGCCGGGTTTCCGCAACCTGGCCGGGGTCCCTCGATGCAAGGAGGCCACACTTTGGGCAGTCCCAGTTCTTCGGTATTTGTTCGTCCGGCAGTTTAAGGAAAACAAGCCGCGTCTCGTGTCCCTTGGCGCACCAATACGGGACACGAATACGCGGCAGTTGTTCTCCATCGCCGTGGTCGCTTTGATGTCGCGGAGCAGATCCCAGTGCTACACCAACGCGGGTGCCCCGGTAACCAGGCGTGCCATGAACCATTTTCGAACCCCTAGCGACTCGGTGGTTGGCCGTCACGGCCCGTAGGCCTTACGGCCAACAGGCCCAGTCTAATGCGAGGGGTACGACGGCGGCACTGGTGTTTGGTGCCGAATGATTCAGAAGTGCTGGGAAGGCTCCCTTGCAGGAGCCTTCCTACGCAAACTTTTAGGAATCGCCGCCCGATGTGAAGCGCATGATCAGACCCAGGCCGATGATGACGACTCCCCAGGTGACACCAAGAATGATGGTGAAGCGGTTCAGGTTCCGCTCAGCAACGCCGGAAGAGCTCAATCCGGAGCTCATTCCCCCACCGAACATGTCGGACAAACCGCCTCCACGTCCCTTGTGGAGAAGAATGAGCAGCGTCAGCAGAAGGCTGGTTACGCCCAGCAGGATCTGCAGAATGACATGAAGAACGTCCACGACGGCCTTTCGAAGAAGCGGAAAACGGGAGCCGGACTAGTCCGTGACGAGGTGGCTCTCGAACCTGACAATGTTAGCAAACTCAGCTGGGTCCAAACTGGCGCCACCCACAAGCAGGCCGTCAACATCGTTTTCTGCCATGATGGCGGCGGCGTTGTTAGCCTTGACAGAGCCTCCGTACAGAAGGCGCGTCTTTTCAGCTACGCCCTCGTCGAAGAGCTTGGCAAGTTCGACGCGGATGGCAGCACACATTTCCTGTGCGTCTTCCGGGCCTGCAACTTCGCCGGTTCCGATAGCCCACACGGGCTCATAGGCGACCACAAGCTCAGCGGCCTGTTCCGGTGTGAGGCCTTCGACACCGGCGCGCAGCTGGGCCAGCGTGTGCTCCACGTGTGTTCCTGCCTGACGGATTTCGAGGCCTTCACCGACGCAAAGGACTGGGGTGACTCCGTGGCGGAACGCGGCTTTGACCTTTGCGTTCAGGACGTCGTCGGACTCGTTGTGGATGGTGCGGCGTTCACTGTGCCCCACCAGGACATAGGCGCAGCCCAGCTTGCTGAGGAACTGGCCGGAGATGTCACCGGTATAGGCGCCGGAGTCGAACTGGGACAGATCCTGGCCGCCGTAAACGACGTCAAGTTCGTCGCCCTGTACGAGCGTCTGCACGCCCCGGAGATCAGTGAACGGAGGGAAGACGGCAACCTCTACACGGTTGTAGTCATGCTTGGCGTCCGAGAGGGTCCAAGCGAGCTTCTGAAGCAAGGTGATGCCCTGGACGTGGTCCATGTTCATCTTCCAGTTGCCTGCGATGAAGGGCTTTCGGACAAAGTTGCCGTTGGCAGAGGTAGTCACATGAACTCCAAGAATGCGTTGATAAATGGAACAGCCGGCAGGACGCGTGGGCGTCCTGCCGGCCGGATTGCTGTTTAGCGGTCCAGGACGCTGAGGCCCGGAAGTTCCTTGCCTTCAAGATATTCCAAGCTGGCCCCGCCACCGGTGGAGATGTGGCCAAACTGCGAATCCTCGAAGCCGAGGGTCCTTACTGCTGCGGCTGAGTCGCCGCCACCGACCACCGTGAAGGCCACAGTGTCAGTCAGGGCCTGCGCGATGGCCCGCGTGCCGCTGGAGAATGCCTCGAATTCGAAGACGCCCATGGGGCCATTCCAGAACACGGTCTTGGCCCCTTCGATCTGCGCCGCAAAAGCAGACGCGGATTCGGGCCCGATGTCCAGTCCAATGCCGGAGGCACCAAAGGAGCTTTCCTCAATGGCATCCGCGCGGACAACTTCGTGCTCGGCGTCCGCCGCGAAACGGCTCGCAACCACGACGTCCGTGGGAATCACGAACGACGTACCGGCGTCAGCCGCACGCTTGAGGTAGTCCTGCACTACAGGAATCTGGTCTTCTTCCAGGAGGCTGCCAGCTACCTTATGGCCTTCGGCGGCCAGGAAGGTGAACAGCATGCCGCCACCAACCAGGATGGTATCTGCCTTGCCAAGGAGGTTGTCGATGACTGCCAGCTTGTCCGAGACTTTGGAACCGCCCAGGACAACGACGTAAGGCCGCTGGGTGTCTGCGGTGAGCTTCCGGAGGACTTCCACCTCGGTGTGCACCAGGTCGCCGAGGTAAGACGGCAGCCGCGTTGCGACGTCGTAGACGCTGGCGTGCTTGCGGTGGACTGCGCCGAAGGCATCGTCCACGAACGCGCCGTTGTCACCCGTGAGGGCAACCAGCTCGTCAGCGAATGCGCCACGCTCGGCGTCGTTCTTGCTGGTCTCGCGGGAGTCGAAACGCACGTTTTCCAAGATGAGTACTTCGCCATCCTGCAATGCAGCTGCCAGCTCCTTGGCGGAGTCGCCAACGGTATCAGCAGCCAATTGGACGTTGAAGTCCGCAAGTTCCGCAAGGCGGGTCGCTGCGGGCTTCAAAGAGTACTTTTCCTCAGGGGCGCCCTTGGGGCGGCCGAGGTGGGCGGTTACGAGCACACGGGCACCGGCGTCCGAGAGCTTCTTAAGGACCGGGAGGGAGGCCTTGATGCGGCCGTCGTCGGTCACTGTAGAGCCGTCGAGCGGCACATTAAGGTCACTTCTGACCAGAATGTACCGCCCGCGGACACCTTCAGCGATGAGTTCGTTGAGGGTGTGAGATGTCATGTGTCTACCCTAGCCCAGCTTGGATGCGACGAGCTCCGTGAGGTCGACGAGGCGGTTGGAGTAGCCCCACTCGTTGTCATACCAGGAAACAACCTTGACCTGGTTGCCGATGACCTTGGTCAGACCGGAGTCGAAGATCGAGGAAGCGGGGTCGCCAACAATATCCGAGGACACGATGGGAGCATCCGTGTAGCTAAGGATCCCGGCGAACTGATCGGACTCCGCGGCAGCCTTGACTGCGGCGTTGACTTCCTGGACCGTAACTTCGCGGGAAACAGTGACCGTGAGGTCCGTGGCGGAACCGGTGGGGACGGGAACGCGGATGGCGTAGCCATCGAGCTTGCCCTTGAGCTCCGGCAGGACCAGGCCGATGGCCTTGGCGGCGCCAGTGGAGGTGGGAACCATGTTGATGGCGGCAGCGCGGGCACGGCGGAGGTCGCCGTGGGGGCCGTCCTGCAGGTTCTGGTCAGCCGTGTAGGCGTGAACCGTGGTCATCAGGCCACGCTCGATACCGAAGGCGTCGTTGACTACCTTGGCCAGCGGGCCAAGGCAGTTGGTGGTGCAGGATGCGTTGGAAATGATGTGGTGCGCCGCGGGATCGTAGAGCTCGTGGTTCACGCCCATGACGATGGTGATGTCTTCGTCGCTGGCAGGTGCCGAGATGAGGACCTTCTTGGCGCCGGCGTCGATGTGCTTCTGTGCAGCTGCTGCCTTGGTGAAGAAACCGGTGGACTCGATGACGATGTCGACACCGAGCTCGCCCCAGGGAAGGTTGGCGGGATCGCGTTCGGCAAGGACGGTGATGGACTGGCCATTAACAATCAGGTTGCCCTCTTTGACTTCCACGGACTGGGTCAGACGGCCACCGACGGAGTCGTACTTCAGGAGGTGGGCGAGGGTCTCGGGGCTGGTGAGGTCGTTGACTGCGACGATCTCAAGGTCTGCGCCCTGGGCCAGTGCTGCGCGGAAGTAGTTACGGCCGATGCGGCCGAAGCCGTTGATACCAATACGGGTGGTCACTGTGTGTCAATCTCCTTGGTGCTCTTGCAAGCACGCCTAGTGAGTCGGATTTTTATTTCCAACTAACAGACCCCGCACGTCATTGGGCAGAGGTGATTATCAGATCGGAGGGCGACCAGCCACGTTGCTGAAGGCTAACCGCCTTCCGTGACCCATCTTACGTTTAACTAAGCCTGCCCCCGCAACTGCGGGGGCAGGCTTTCCAGTATTTGGTCCCATTTCACTGTTAATGTGACTTTTGTTACATGAACGTGAACCGGGGCTCACCAACTACAGAACGATGAGGCCCGTAGCGTTGGCGCGGGCTGCTTCGAAGCGCTTGGCGACGTCTGCCCAGTTGGCGATGTTCCAGAATGCCTTGACGTAGTCAGCCTTGACGTTGACGTAGTCCAGGTAGAAGGCGTGCTCCCACATGTCCAGCATGAGCAGCGGAGTGGTGCCAACGGCGACGTTGCCCTGCTGATCGTAGAGCTGCTCGATGACCAGGTTGCCACCGATGGGCTCGTAAGCCAGGAAGGCCCAGCCGGAACCCTGCAGGCCGAGTGCGGCAGCGGTGAACTGGGCACGGAAAGCGTCAAATGAACCAAAGGCATCCTCGATGGCTGCTGCGAGTTCGCCTTCAGGCTTGTCGCCGCCGTCCGGGGAGATGTTGTTCCAGAACACGGAGTGGTTGATGTGGCCGCCGGTGTGGAACGCGAGGTCCTTGGAGAGGCGGTTGATGTTGGCGAAGTCACCCGTTTCACGGGCTTCAGCAAGCTGCTTGAGGGCGTTGTTGGCGCCTGCAACGTACGCAGCGTGGTGCTTGCTGTGATGCAGCTCCATGATCTTCGCCGAAATGTGCGGCTCAAGAGCTGCGTAGTCGTAGCCGAGCTCGGGCAGAACGTACTCTGTCACGAAATCCTCCAATGTAATGGACCGAAGTCCGGTTTGGTAACTCTCGTTGTGTTCATCCGGCCGGCAGGCCAGCCGGAAATCCTTGGGGAAGAAGCCCTGCTCCTGCCGCCACCGGCAACAACCCGCTGCGGCCTCACAGTATTTCCTCCACACGATCTCGATTCTATGGGCGGGACCTACTCGTCCATCATTTCCGGAGTCACATTTGCTTCCGTACCGGGAATTCCGAGATCCAGTGCGCGTTTGTCAGCCATCGCGAGCAAGCGGCGTATACGGCCCGCAATGGCGTCCTTGGTCATGGGGGGATCGGCAAGGCGGCCCAGCTCGTCCAGGCTTGCCTGCTTGTGGGCGACCCTGAGCTCCCCCGCATACTTCAGGTGATCCGGAACGTCATCGCCCAGAATTTCAAGCGCGCGGTCCACCCTGGCACCGGCCGCCACGGCAGCCTGCGCCGAACGGCGAAGGTTGGCGTCATCAAAGTTGGCCAGCCTGTTGGCAGTGGCCCGGACTTCCTTGCGCATGCGCCGCTCCTCCCAGACCATCAAGGCGTCATGTGCGCCCATTCGGGTAAGGAGCGCGGCGATCGTGTCGCCGTCGCGGATAACCACGCGGTCGACGCCGCGGACCTCGCGGGCCTTGGCCTGTATGCCCAGCCGCCGTGCAGCACCCACGAGTGCCAGTGCGGACTCCGGCCCGGGACAGGTTACCTCCAAGGACGAGGAACGTCCGGGTTCGGTGAGGGATCCATGGGCCAGGAAAGCTCCGCGCCAGACGGCTTCCGCATCGGCCGCAGAGCCATTGACAACTACAGAAGGCAGTCCGCGTACCGGACGGCCGCGACCATCCAGGAGTCCTGTTTGGCGTGCCAGGGCTTCGCCGTCGCGGACAACACGGACCACGTAGCGGCTGCCCCGGCGCAGGCCGCCGCCTGAGACCACGATGATCTCGCTCTGGTGTCCGTAAACCTCGGCAATCGCGGCGCGCAGACGCCGGGCAGTCGAGGCCAGGTCCACCTCAGCTTCGATGACGATTCGTCCCGAAATAATATGCAAGCCGCCAGCAAAGCGGAGCATGGCCGAAACCTCAGCTTTTCGGACTGAAGATTTCTTGATGTCCAGCCGGGACAGTTCGTCCTTGACCGACGCGGTAAGTGCCATCGCGTGTGTATTCCTAACTGTTCCCGAAAATATCGTGGTACGCCGCCGCCAAGAGCAGTGGATCGTGGACGGGGCGGCGCCTCGAAGCCCCTACTCTACCCAACACCACTTCCGCACCGATCATCCCCGCTGCTTTCTCAAAGGCCTTCAGGTCCTGGATCGCGGAGGGATCGGCGAGCACGACGTCGACGCTGAACTCCGGTGCGTAGCGTCGAAGGACATCCAAGTGGTCGGCCGCCGTCATGCCGGACGTTTCCTTGGTTTCGACATCAAGATTCATGGTGAGGCAGCGTTTGGCTGCAGTATCGCCCAAGGCTTGCCGAAGCTCCGGGAGCAACAAATGGGGCAATACCGATGTGTACCAGGACCCTGGTCCGAGAATGACCCAATCGGCGAGCTCGATCGCGGTGAGCGCCTCAGTGCAGGCTCGGGCGTCCTCGGGCAGCAGCCGCACTTCCTCCAGTTTTCCAGCAACCGCGCATTTCGCCTGGCCGCTGACCGTCTGCAGTTCGTGTCCCCCGCCGGGCAGTTCCACCCGGGCTTGGCCCTCGATGGTCAAAGGAACACTGGACATCGGCAGCACCTGGCCTCGCGCGCCCAGCAACGCCCCGGCCCATTTGAGGCCGGCCACGGTATCCCCCAGCAGCTCCCAGAGGGTGACGATAAGCAGGTTGCCCATCGCGTGGTGGTCCAGCGAACCGCCCTTGGCGGTTCCCGCAGCGAAGCGGTGCTGCATGACGTCCCGCCATGTGCGCCCCCAGTCGGTGTCATCGCACAGCGCGCTCAGTGCCATCCGCAAGTCGCCTGGCGGCAGGACTCCATACTCGTCCCGTAGACGCCCGGAGGAGCCGCCGTCGTCAGCTACCGTGACGATTGCCGTCAGTTCTGACGTCAACAGACGAAGCGCGGAGAGCGAGGCCGCCAATCCGTGTCCGCCGCCGAGGGCCACCACGGAAGGACTCTTGTTTTGTTGGCTGCCCGGAACGCCCTTGGGCGGGATGAGGGGCAACGGACCTGTGAGGACTCCCATTACTCACGCCCCAGGTCGCGGTGCGTGGTTGTGACGGTAACGCGCGGATATTGCGCGAGGCGTTTGGAGAGCTCGACGGCGACTGCCACCGAACGGTGCTTGCCACCTGTGCATCCCACAGCAAGGGTGGCGTAATGCTTGTTCTCCTGGCGGTAGCCGTCCAGGACCGGTTCCAGGGCCTTGACGTAACGGTCCACGAACTCCTGGACCCCATCAGCGGTTAGCACGTAGTCGCTGACGTCCTCATCCAAGCCTGTGTGGGGACGAAGTTGCGGAACCCAGTGCGGGTTGGGAATGAAACGGGCGTCGGCCACGAAGTTGGCGTCTACAGGCAAGCCGTACTTGAATCCAAAACTCATGACGTTCAGCCGGAGCGTCACAGGTCCGGTATCGCTGAAGAGTTCAGTGATCGCCGTTGCAAGGCCGTGAACGTTGAAGTCACTGGTGTCCAAAACGACGTCGGCATGCTCGCGGAGTTCGCGCAGGACCTCACGCTCTATGCCGATTCCGTCAAGGATCCGTCCACCGCCCTGCAGCGGATGCGGGCGCCGGCCTTGTTCGAACCGGCGGACCAGGACTTCATCGCTGGCATCGAGGAACAGTACCCGGAACGTGATGCCAGTGGCGCTCAAGGCGCCCAGAGCGGTCTGGATGTCAGTAAAGAGGTCCTTGCTTCGGACATCCACCACTACGGCCAGCTTGGGGATGGATTTGGGCGCGTGAGAGACGATTTCCGCCAAGGTGCCAAGCATCTGGGGAGGAAGGTTGTCTACAACGTACCAACCGTGGTCCTCCAAGGCGTCCGAAGCGGTACTGCGTCCCGCCCCCGACATGCCGGTAACCACCAGCAGTTCCGCCTCCGCCGGCTTGACGGGCGTTAGTCCGTCCTGCTCCGCGCCGGCTCCTGCCGTTGCCTCATCCATCAGTGGTCCCCGTTTCCTTGGAAGTGGTTGTTACAGCCTGACCGGTGGCATCGCAATCGCGGCCACCGGTCAAGTTCTTACCCTAGCTAAGATTCGAGGATTTCGCCGGTCGTCATGTTCACGGCGGGAGCGGCTTCACCTGCGTCTTCGCTCGAACCCAGATGCTGCACGACCGCAGCTGCCAACGCTGGACCGATGCCCTTGGCAGAGGTAAGTTCCTCCATACTGGCCGCCCGGATCTTCTTGAGGGAACCAAAATGCGCCACCAAGGCCTTGCGTTTGGCCTCTCCCAAGCCCGGAACGCCGTCCAGGGCAGAGACCGTCATTGCCTTGCCGCGCTTTTGCCGGTGGAAAGTGATGGCGAAGCGGTGGGCTTCATCGCGGATGCGCTGGAGCAGGTACAAGCCCTGCGACGTCCGGGGAAGGATCACCGGAAAATCGCTGTTGGGGAGCCAGACCTCTTCAAGGCGCTTTGCCAGGCCAACCACGTAGACGTCGTCGATGCCCAACTCAGCCAAAGCACGCGCTGCAGCATTGACCTGCGGCTGCCCGCCGTCCACCACCACCAGGTTGGGCGGGTACGCGAACTTGGCCTTTGGGGCCGGCATGGTGGGGTCCGACGGCGGCGCTTCAGTTCCCTTGGCAGCTGCGGCGGTGCCCGCACGGGTCGGGTTGATGATTTCGCCGGAGACGGGCACCTGGGCGGCCTTGTCCGTGAGGTAGTGGCGGAAGCGGCGCGTGAGGACGTCATGCATGGCGGCCGTATCGTCCGCTGCCGCAGCTCCCGTGATGGAGAACTTGCGGTAATCGGACTTCTTGGGCAAGCCGTCTTCGACCACCACCATGGACGCCACCACGTTGGTTCCCTGAACGTGCGAGATATCGAAGCATTCGATCCGAAGCAGCGGAACTGGAAGCTCCAGGGCCTCCTGAAGCTCCTGAAGGGCCAGCGAGCGGACGGTGATATCCCCGGCGCGGCGGGTCTTGTGCAGCTTCAGCGCCTGCTCGGCATTCTCCCGGACCGTGGACATGAGCGCAGCCTTGTCACCTCGCTGGGGCACGCGGATATCCACCTTTGCCCCGCGGAGCCCGCCCAGCCATTCACTCAGCTCGGCATGGTTGCTCGGATTTTCCGGAATCAGCACTTCCCGCGGGATGCGGCCCTGGACCTCGCTGTCCTCCCCATAGACCTGCTGCAGCAAGTGCTCGATGAGTTCCGGCGTCGTGGCGTCTTCGACTTTCTCCACCACCCAGCCGCGCTGTCCGCGGACCCGGCCGCCGCGGACGTGGAACACCTGCACGGAGGCCTCAAGCTCGTCTTCATGCAGCGCGAAGACGTCGGCGTCCGTATCCTCCGCGAGGACTACGGCGTTGCGTTCGAAGACCTTGCGCAGAGCGATGATGTCGTCCCTGAGCCGTGCGGCGCGCTCGTAGTCCAGTTCGGCGACAGCGGCCGCCATATCTTTTTCAAGCCGGTTGATGAAGCGCTTGGCTTCCCCACCCATGAAGGCGCAGAAGTCCTCCGCAAGTTGACGGTGTTGCTCAGGCGTCACGCGGCCGACGCAGGGTGCCGCGCATTTGTCGATGTAGCCCAGAAGGCAGGGGCGCCCACTGGCTTGCGCCCGCTTGAGGACACCTGCGCTGCAACTGCGGACCGGGAACACGCGAAGAAGGGTGTCCATGGTCTCCCGGATGGCGCCAGCCGTGTAGGGGCCAAAATACCTGGTGCCCTTTTTGCGTTCGCCACGCATGACCTGCACCCTGGGGTACTTCTCCCCCATGGTGACGGCCAGGTAGGGATAAGTCTTGTCGTCCCGGAAGACAACGTTGAAACGAGGCTTGAATTCCTTGATCCAGGTGTATTCCAGCTGTAGCGACTCCAACTCGCTGCCCACAACGGTCCACTCCACGCTGCTCGCGGCATGGACCATGGCGTGGGTCTTGGGTAGAAGCCCGGAGGGGTTGGCAAAGTAGGAATTCAGCCTGGAACGGAGGTTCTTGGCCTTGCCCACGTAGATGACCCGGCCGTGGGGGTCGCGGAAACGGTAGACGCCCGGGGTGGTGGGAATTTCACCCGTCTGGGGCCGGTAACTTGCTGGATTTGCCACCATTCCAGTCTAGTGAACTGGACCGACAGCCAGCGCCAGGCGCTCAGTCCACCGATTTGCTTTGGTTATAGCTTGTGGACCGTTCCTGACCGCTGAGGGCAGCGATGGCATCCATAATCTTGTCCGTCACCTGGCGGCGTGCAGGCAGGGAATGGTCCGGGCCCGTCTTGTCGAAGTACAGCGGCTCGCCAACCTTCATGGTGAAGTGCTGGGGGCGAACGGCGTTCTTGTCCGCCGGCTGCAGTTTCTCCGTGCCTATCAGCCCCACAGGAATCACAGGTGCGCCCGTGGTGAGTGCCAACCAACCGACGCCGGTCCGGCCGCGATACAGGATGCCGTCGCGGGACCGGGTACCCTCCGGGTAGATTCCAATGCCCTTCCCGGACTCCAGGATGTCCAGCAGGGTCTTCAGCGCCTGCACACTCGCTGCCTGTTCACCGCGTTCCACCGGGATGGAACCGACAGCTTCGAAGAAGGACTTCATCACAGCGCCCTTAACGCCTTTGGTGGTGAAATACTCCGCCTTGGCGAAGAACGCCACTGGACGAGGCATGAGCGCCTGGACAATCACGCTGTCCAGGAAGGAGAGATGGTTCGGCGCCACGATGAACGGGCCTTCTTTGGGCACGTTCTCCAGTCCGATGACCGTGGGCCGGCACGTGGTGGAGATCAGTCCACGCGTAGTCCAGCGGATCGCATCAAAGACTGCCATCGTTTTGTACCTCGCTCAGGGCCGCCGCGCGGACAGCATCAAGTTCTTCAATTTTGGTTCGCAACTCAAGGGCGGTGCCGACCACGGCGACCGCACCGGCTTCCTCCAGCTCGCCGTCCGAGGCGAAGCCCCAACGTACACCAATGCAATCCAGGCCGTTGGCCATTGCTCCGGCCACGTCCTGGTGCCGGTCTCCCACCATCACAGCAGGCTGGGAGTGGAGATCCGCCAAGGCTGCGCCAACAATCTCGATCTTGCCGGACGCGGAATTGGCCGCCAGCGATTCGTCGTCTGCAGCTCCCCTAATGGACACAAAGAAATCCGCAATACCGTGATGCTCAAGGACAATCCGGGCAATACCTTGGGGCTTCTGGGTTGCAACTGCGACGGCCCGCCCTGTTTCGGCAAAGAATTCAAGGAGGTCGAAGAGTCCCGGATACAACTTGCTCTGGCCAATACCGGTTTCCCTGTAATGCTGCCGGTAACGGGAAATGGTTTCATCGACCAATTCCGCCGGGACATTCGCTAAATGCAGGAGTGCATCGCTGAGCTTGGGGCCAACCATGGCGTTCAGCACGGCCTGTTCCGGAACGGGGAGGCCCATTTCGCGCAGGGCCGCGGATATTCCTCCTGTGATACCGCCGGCTGGATCGACAAGGGTGCCGTCCAGATCGAAAATTACGGGCACCGTTGTTTGAGTCACCGGGTTAGTTTCTCACGAGTAGCGGCATGCCTGAAACTCGCATGCCGCTACCGGAATACTTCTGCCGTGCTGAGGATATTCTTTAGGTGTCCGGTGAGGCAGTCCGGACAGTTAGCGCAGAATTTCCGCAAGGAACGTTGCGGTGTGGCTGTCAGTGGACTTGGCTACCTGCTCAGGGGTACCCGTTGCGACGATCTTTCCTCCACCTGAACCGCCGTTCGGCCCGAGGTCCACAATCCAGTCCGCGGACTTGATGACGTCCAGGTTGTGCTCAATGGTGATCACGGTGTTGCCTTTATCCACCAGTCCCTGGAGGACCATGAGCAGCTTCCGGATGTCCTCAAAGTGCAGGCCGGTAGTGGGTTCGTCCAGAACATAAATGCTGCGGCCGTTGGACCTCTTCTGGAGTTCTGCGGCCAACTTCACACGTTGCGCTTCTCCACCGGACAGGGTTGTAGCTGGCTGGCCCAGCCTGACATAGCCCAGTCCTACGTCCACCAAGGTGTTCAGATGCCGTGCGATGGGAGTGAAGGCAGCAAAGAATTCAGCGCCTTCCTCGATAGGCATGTTAAGGACATCGGCAATGGTCTTTCCCTTGTAATGCACTTCAAGGGTTTCACGGTTGTAACGGGCGCCGTGGCACACCTCACAGGGAACGTAGACGTCAGGCAGGAAGTTCATTTCGATCTTCAATGTGCCATCGCCGGAGCATGCTTCGCAGCGGCCGCCCTTGACGTTGAACGAGAAGCGGCCGGGCTGGTAACCGCGGACCTTTGCTTCGGTAGTTTCAGCAAACAGTTTCCGGATGTTGTCGAAGACGCCTGTGTACGTTGCCGGGTTGGAGCGCGGTGTGCGTCCGATGGGGCTCTGGTCAACGTGGACCACCTTGTCCAGGTGCTCCAATCCATTCACGCTCCTGTGCCGCCCGGCAACCTGCTTGGCGCCGTTGAGCTTGTTGGCGAGGACCTTATAAAGGATTTCGTTCACGAGCGTGGATTTGCCGGAGCCGCTGACACCCGTCACTGCCGTAAAGAGGCCCAGGGGGAATGTGGCATCCACATTGTCCAAGTTGTTTTCCCTGGCACCGATGACCTTGAGCTCACGCTTTTTGTCGTACTTGCGGCGCTTGGCCGGGATGTCGATCTTTCGGCGGCCGGACAGATAGTCGCCAGTCAAGGACTCCTTGTTTTCCAGGAGCTCCTTGTAAGTACCGGAATGTACAACCTGTCCGCCGTGCTCGCCGGCGCCAGGTCCAATATCAACCACCCAGTCCGCTTCATGGATGGTGTCCTCGTCATGCTCCACCACGATCAGGGTGTTGCCGAGATCCCGAAGGCGGGTCAGTGTCTCGATCAAGCGGCGGTTATCGCGCTGGTGAAGGCCGATGGAGGGCTCGTCCAGGACGTAGAGGACTCCCACGAGGCCGGACCCAATTTGGGTAGCAAGGCGGATGCGCTGGGCTTCACCGCCGGACAAGGTCCCGGAAGGACGTTCCAGGTTCAGGTATTCAAGCCCTACGTCCAGAAGGAACGTCAGACGGGCCTGAATTTCCTTCAGAACCTGGTGGGCAATCTGCGCCTCGCGGTCTGTCAAGGTCAAGCTGCCCAGGAACGACGCGCAGTCACGCATGGGAAGCGCCGCTACTTCAGCGATTGACTTGCCATTAATCAACACCGACAACGAAGCAGGGTTGAGTCGCGCACCGTTGCACTCGGGGCAGGGAATCTGGCGCATGTACTCTTCGTACCTGTCCCGCGCCCAATCCGAGTCGGTTTCGCCGTGCTTGCGGTGTACGTATTGGATGGCACCCTCAAAGCCGGTGCTGTACTTGCGTTCCCGGCCAAACCGGTTCCGGTACTGGACCACAACCTTGTGATCCTTGCCGTGCAGCACGGTGTTCCGGACATCCTTGGGGAGCTTTTCCCACGAGGTGTCCATGGAGAAGCCGAGTTCATGGGCCAAGCCCTCCAGGAGACGGTTCCAGTACTCGGTGGTGGCAGTGCCCAGGGACCAAGGCGCGATGGCGCCCTGTGCCAGGGAAAGCTCGGGGTTGGGAACGATCAGTTCCTCATCCACTTCAAGCCTGGTTCCGATGCCACTGCAGGCTGAGCAGGCGCCGAAGGGGTTGTTGAACGAGAAAGAGCGAGGCTCGATTTCATCGATGGCCAGGGGGTGCTCGTTGGGGCATGCGAGGTTCTCGGAGAATGCACGGATACGTGCGGGGTCTCCGGCCTCAAGGTCCACGAACTCAATCAGAACCCGGCCTTCTGCCAAGCCCAGCGCAGTTTCAATGGAATCGGTAAGCCGCTGGCTGATGTCTTCCTTGACCACCAAGCGGTCCACTACCACTTCGATGGTGTGCTTGAACTGCTTGCCAAGCTTGGGCGGCTCGCTGAGCTGTACCAACTCGCCGTCCACGCGCGCGCGCGAATATCCCTTGGCGGTCAGTTCCTTGAACAGGTCCACGAACTCGCCCTTGCGCCCGCGAACTACGGGGGCCAGAACTTGGAAGCGTGTGCCCTTTTCCAGTTCCAGGAGCTGATCAACGATCTGCTGCGGGGTCTGCCGGGCGATGGGCTCGCCGCAAACAGGGCAGTGGGGACGGCCTACACGCGCCCAGAGAAGACGCATGTAATCGTAAATTTCGGTGATGGTGCCCACCGTGGAACGGGGGTTCTTGCTGGTGGACTTCTGATCGATCGACACTGCCGGGGACAGGCCCTCAATGAAGTCCACGTCCGGCTTGTCCACTTGGCCCAGGAACTGGCGGGCATAGGCGGACAACGATTCCACGTACCGCCGCTGTCCTTCGGCGAAGATCGTATCGAAGGCCAAGGAGGACTTGCCCGAACCCGAAAGGCCCGTGAACACGATCATCGCGTCCCTTGGGAGGTCCAGATCTACATTGCGCAGGTTGTGTTCACGTGCGCCCTTGACTACCAGCCGGGACAGGTCCGGCCTAGTGGGCTTGGTATCGGGAACGACGGCTACGCTCTTCAGGGCATCGATGGCTGCATCTTCAGCTAAGGCTTTGGGCACCTACCAATGCTAATCGAAAACTTCTTCGAATTTCCATGTCGTGCCTCACATGCTACTCATCGGTATCAATCAGCGTCATACGCGGCCGCAAGAAGCTGTACCGCTTCGGCGAATGAGGCGCCTTGGGCCCTAGCCGCAGCAGCATATTGGGCGGCAACCTCCGCAAGCGCGCCCCAGCGGTCATCCCGGGCACACACGATGGTGCCGTTGCGTCCCCGCGTAGCGACGACGCCCGCAGCCTCCAACTCCTTATAGGCCCGGGCCACTGTATGTGGGGCCACATCCAGCACGCCCGCAAGATTGCGCACCGGCGGGAGCTTGGCTCCCACTGCGAGGACCCCGGAGTCTGCGAGTTCGATGATGCGCAGTCTCAACTGCTCAAAAAGGGCAACTCCGCTGCTGGTGTTGGGGCGCCAGTTCCCGGGAAATCCGTCCATGGCAGTCATCGCGAACACCGGCCAGGTGCCGGGACCCATGCGGGCGTTTGCTGCTGAATGAAGCGTCCATGGTCCATGCCGAGAATTAGACCAGCGACGCGGAACGGGAACAAGCCACTGACGGCTGGAAACTTAATTGCTACGGCCGGCAACGGGTCGTGCGGCCTCACGTGTCCCTCCGGGCCACCGCAAAGATGCGGCGGAACGGGAACACTGTTCCGTGGCTTGTGGCCGGATAAGCCTTGCGCAGCAAAGCGGAGTATTCGTGCTCGAAGTCGGCGGCATCCTCGGGAGACAAGGCTGCGAGCACTGGCCGGAGTCCCGTCCCCCGCACCCATTCAAGGACCGGATCCTTGCCCGGTAGTACCTGCTGGTAGGTGGTTTCCCAAGCGTCAGCTGCGCATCCGGCGTCGAGCATGATCCCAAGATAGTCGGCGGGACTACCCACAACGCCATCATGCCGAAGAACGTCGCCAAGGCGGGAGGACCACTTGGATGACTCGGCGAGCTCCCTCATGAGCGTGTGCGAAGGGGATGTGAAATTTCCCGGCACCTGTAGGGCGAACCAGGCACCCGGCTTAAGTTCACTTAGCCACTGACCCAGCATGGCTTGGTGCCCGGGAACCCACTGGAGCGCGGCATTGGTTACTACGACGTCGGTCTCCTGGTCAGGCTGCCAACCAGCAATATCCGCCTGCTCGAATTCCAGGTTGGCGAATTTCCGGGCTTGTCCAGCTGCCTTCGTAAGCATCTCGCCAGAGGAATCGAGGCCGACGATGCGGGCATCAGGCCAGCGCACAGCCAGTGTGGCTGTGAGGTTACCGGGGCCGCATCCAAGATCCACCACTTTCCGCGGCGACTCAGCCTGAATCCTGGCCACGAGGTCATGGAACGGCCTGTCCCTATGATTGCCGAACTCCACATACTTGGATGGATCCCACCTCACATAAGCCTCCTTGCATTTGGCAGCAGCGCTGGGGCGAGCCTAAACCGTCCGGGCACTAAGCTGGAAACCAATGAAACTTCTTGAGCAGCTCCCTGGTTCCACTGCCTCCAACCCGTTGGGTCCGGACGAGATCTATACACGGTTCGTTGAATGGACAGAAGGCCGCGGCTTGCAGCTGTACGCCGCTCAGGACGAGGCCATCATGGAGCTCGCCTCCGGCGCCAACGTCATCCTGGCCACGCCCACGGGCTCGGGTAAATCACTGGTCGCCATTGCAGCACACTTCGAGGCCATGGCCCGTGGCCAACGCAGTTACTACACGGCTCCCATCAAGGCTTTGGTCTCGGAGAAGTTCTTCGCGCTCTGCGATATCTTCGGTGCCGAAAACGTTGGCATGATTACCGGTGACTCCGGCGTAAACCAGGATGCGCCGATTATTTGCTGCACCGCCGAGATCCTGGCCAATATTGCCCTCCGCGAGGGAGCTTCCGCGGAACTTGGCGCTGTGATCATGGATGAATTCCACTTCTACTCCGATCCCCAGCGCGGATGGGCCTGGCAGGTTCCCCTGCTTGAACTCCCCCAGGCCCAGTTCCTGCTCATGTCCGCGACGCTGGGCGACGTCAGCCGTTTCGAAGCCGGCCTCACTGAACTCACCGGCCGGTCCACCACAACCGTTAGCTCTGCGGAGCGACCGATTCCGCTGCATTACTACTATCACCTCACTCCGGTCCACGAGACCCTGGAAGAACTGCTCTCCACCAAGCAGGTCCCCGTCTACGTTGTGCACTTCAGCCAGGCAGAAGCGATCGAACGCGCCCAGAACCTGATGAGCATCAATATGTGCAGCCGGGATGAAAAGGACCGGATCGCAGAGCTCATCGCCGGCTTTCGGTTTGCCGCAGGCTTCGGAAAGACGCTCAACCGGTTGGTCCGCCATGGCATCGGTGTCCATCACGCCGGGATGTTGCCCAAGTACCGGCGTTTGGTGGAGCAACTCGCACAAGCCGGGCTCCTGAAGGTCATCTGCGGTACCGACACCCTGGGCGTGGGCATCAACGTTCCCATCCGTACGGTTCTGTTGACGGCGTTGAGCAAGTACGACGGCGTACGCACCAGATCGCTTAACTCGCGTGAGTTCCACCAGATTGCCGGCCGCGCCGGCCGCGCCGGGTATGACACCGCCGGTACCGTAGTGGTTCAGGCTCCTGACCACGTGGTGGAGAACACCAAAGCCATGGCCAAAGCCACCGCCAAATTTGGCGATGACCAGAAGAAACTGCGCCAAGTGGTCAAGAAAAAGCCTCCGGAAGGATTCGTTTCCTGGGGTGAGCCGACGTTCAAGCGCCTTGTGGAGTCCGTACCCGAGCCCTTGACTTCAAGTTTCACTGTCACCCACGCAATGCTGTTGAACCTCATGGAACGCCCCGGAGATCCTTTCCAGGCAACGCGGCGCTTGCTCAGCGAAAACCACGAGAACCGCGCGGCGCAGTTGAAACTCATGAAGAAGGCCTTGGGAATCTACCGCGAACTGCTGGCCGCGGGTGTGGTTGAACGCATTCCGGAGGATGAACAACAGTCCGAAGGCCGTTCTGTCCGCTTGACGGTCCACTTGCAGGCCAACTTCGCCCTTAACCAACCGCTTTCACCGTTTGCGCTTGCCGCGCTGGAACTGTTGGATCCAGAGTCGCCGTCGTATGCACTGGACGTTGTTTCGGTTATCGAGGCCACGTTGGAGAAACCGCGCCAGATTCTCTCTGCCCAGCAGAAGAAGGCCCGTGGCGAGGCAGTTGCCGCCATGAAGGCTGACGGCATCGAATATGAGCAGCGCATGGCCATGCTCGACGAAGTGACGTACCCGATGCCCTTGGCGGAGATTCTCGGCGAGGCCTTCGAGGTGTACCGAAAGGCTGCCCCATGGGTGGGCGACTTCGAGCTGGCGCCCAAATCCATCATCCGCGACATGTATGAACGCGCCATGAACTTCGGAGAGTTCGTGCAGTTCTACGGACTGGCCCGCTCCGAAGGCATCGTCCTGCGCTACTTGGCGGATGGATTCCGTGCTCTCAGGCAGACCGTGCCCCAGGACTTGTTGCGCGAGGACCTCGAGGACCTCATCGCCTGGCTGGGTGAACTTGTCCGGCAAGTGGACTCCAGCCTCCTTGATGAGTGGGAGGAGCTCACGTCAGGGCTTACGCCTACACCGCACGACGCTCCCCCGCCACCGCCACCGCTTTTGACCACGAACATCCGGGCTTTCCGGGTCATGGTCCGGAACGAAATGTTCCGCAGGGTGGAGCTCTTCGCGGACGAAGACTCTGCCGCGCTGGGTGAGCTGGACGCCGACGCCGGCTGGGACGCCGAACGCTGGGAAGAGGTTCTGGACGACTACTTCGATGAACACGATGACATCGGCACGGGCCCAGATGCCCGTGGACCCGGATTGCTTATCATCACCGAAGAACCCGGCACGTGGCGGGTCCGCCAGATCTTCGATGACCCCGCCGGAAATCACGACTGGGGCATCTCTGCCGATGTGGATCTCGCGGCTTCCGACGAGACAGGCACTGCTGTGGTTCGGGTGACGAACGTCAACCGACTCTAGTCAACCGGCTGAAGGAGGTCCCATGGAATCCGTCCCTGATCTCGGCAGTGGCTTGCGGGCGCTGGACGTCATGAGCACACAACCCACGGCGCCCTGGACCGGACCGCGACGATGGTGGGCAGTTACAGATGCCGTTCCTGCGCTTGACGTGGAAGGCCTGGCTTTGGGTGCGGTGCGGGCTGCAGCCATGGGGCTGAACGCGTTGACAGGAACGACGCACAGGTACTCGGTTGACGCCGGACCTACGGCGGCTGCGTTCGATTCCCTGGGGCACCTGCGGATAGGTGGCCAGAAACCTGAAGGGTTCGCTCCGTTGTCCGGCTTCCGGAAAACCGCTGATGGCTGGGTCCGCCTCCACGCCAACTATCCACACCACGCCGCCCGGCTCATGGAGGCGGTCTCGGCCAGCGAACCTGCCGATGTGGACCGCGCATTACTGGCCATGACGTCTTTGGAAGCCGAAGACCTTATTACTGGCAACAACGGCGTAGCTGCCGCCGTCCGCACCAGGGAAGAGTGGGCAGCCGCTCCTGTGTTTGAAGCGGCCAGTCAGGGGCCGTGGATCAGTTTCGGCCACCTTGCAGCAACCACGGAACCAAGCCGCCCGTCGTCGTGGGTTTCTTCCACGGATCCGGAACGCCCTTTGGCAGGTCTGAAAGTCCTGGACCTGACCCGCGTTATTGCCGGCCCCGTGGCAACCCGGCTCCTCGGAGCCCTGGGCGCCGACGTCCTCCGGATCGACCCTCCGCACCTTCCGGAGCTTACGGACGCTTTCATTGACTCAGGCTTTGACAAGCGCAGCGCCGAAGCAGACTTCCGGAATCCGGACGATCTGGCTGCTGTCATGGAACTTCTGGAGAGGGCAGACGTAGTGATCATGGGGTATCGCGACGGCGGGCTGGATCGCTTTGGATTAAGCACTGACGCGCTGCTGCTGCGCCGCCCGGACCTCGTGGTGGCTACCTTGAGTGCATGGGGCCACGGAGGTCCTTGGCAGGGGCGACGTGGCTTTGACAGTCTGGTCCAGGCAGCGTGCGGCATAGCTGACCGATATGGTCATGACGACGACGGCGGATGGCGGCCTGGCGCGCTACCGGTGCAGGCGCTGGATCATGCCACGGGCTATGGCCTTGCGGCGGCAGTGTTCGCTTTGCTGACCCAGCGACTGGCTACGGGACGTGGCGGAACGGCCCGGCTTTCGCTGGCCCGGACAGCGGAAGAGCTACTTCTCCTTCCGACGGGCATCGGGACTGACGTCGAACTGCCAGAGCCCGACTACCACGAGGTAGACAGCCCCTACGGCCGTCTCCGGTACGTCGGTCCACCCATCACGGTGGACGGTGTTCCCATTGCTTATCAAGAACCGCCTGTCACGTACGGTTCCTCCGCACGGCGTTGGCGGTAGGCGGCCGGCCCCTGGTAAAGCCCGGCCCCTAGTAAGCTCGGAAGCATGAGTGTAATCCGCCCTGCCACCGTTGAAGACGTTCCCACAATACTGCGCATGATCCACGATCTTGCGATCTACGAAAAGGAACCCGACGCCGTCAGGAATACCCCGGAGCTGCTGACCGAGGCACTGTTCGGAGAGAACCCGCGGGTGTACGCGAGCATGGCCAGTAATGCCGCTGGTACAGTGCAGGGCTTTGCCCTGTGGTTCCTGAATTACTCAACGTGGGAAGGTGTTCACGGCATTTACCTGGAAGACCTCTACGTCGTTCCGGACGCGCGTGGCGAGGGCCATGGCAAGTCGCTCCTTCAGCATCTGGCCGCGACCGCCGTCGAACGTGGCTATGCCCGGGTGGAATGGAGCGTCCTGGACTGGAACGAACCGTCCATCAAGTTCTACAAGAACCTTGGCGCCTTCCCCATGGAGGAGTGGTCCACGTTCAGGCTGACCGGCGAGGCGCTGGAAGCGTTCGGAGCAGCTGCCAGCACAAGCAACAAGGCTCTTGCCCATGGCTGAGACGCGAGCCTTGACCGACGCTCACCGTATCCGCGCCCGGCATGAATTCCGAGGCCTCCGAACCGCCGAGCACTACTTCACCGTCCCCCTGGACCATGGTTCGGCTAAATCCGTTACGGGCGACCAGGCGAGCGGCGAAACGATCACCGTGTTCGCACGGGAGTATTCCTCCACCGATCACTCAGAGGAGGAGGCCGCCAAACTTCCATGGTTGCTGTTCCTCCAAGGTGGACCTGGCGGGCGCGGGAACCGCGTCACTTCCCTTTCAGGGTGGATGAAGGCGGCGGCCAAGGATTTTCGGATCCTGATGCTGGACCAGCGTGGCACGGGCCTCTCCACACCTGTGGAGCGACAGTCATTGGCGCTCCGCGGTGACGTCGCAGCCCAGGCTGACTACCTGACGCACTTCCGGGCTGATTCAATCGTGGCCGACGCCGAGTTCATTCGGCATGCCTTGGATTCCGGGCCATGGTCAGTGTTGGGCCAGAGCTTTGGTGGATTCTGCGCGTTGACTTATTTGTCGTTTGCCCCGAAAGGGCTGCGGGAGGTCCTCATCACGGGAGGACTTGCTCCCCTGCATGGCCCGGCCGAGCGCGTGTACCGTGCCACATTCCGGCGGGTGGCGGAGCGGAACGCGGAGTACTTCGCCTGGTATCCGGAAGACCGCGAAACTGTCACCAGGATCGTCCGCCACCTAGAACAGCATGAGGAATTCCTGGCCAGCAGAGAACGACTGTCGCCCGAGCGGTTCCAGATGGTGGGGTCATTCCTCGGCGGCAACACCCGGGTGGACTCCCTGCACTACCTCCTGGAGGACGCTTTCATCGAAACACCTTTGGGTGAACGACTGTCGGAGGTGTTCCTCGAGCAAGTGCGTAGCCTCGTGAGCCGCGCAGGGAACCCCTTGTACGCGGTACTCCATGAATCGATCTACGGGCAGGGCGAGGCCACGGATTGGGCAGCGTGGCGCGTGCTGGAAGAATTCCCCGAGTTCAAGCCGGGAGCGGAGGCCCCCCTGCTCACGGGAGAAATGGTCTACCCCTGGTACTTCGAACAGGATCCGGCGCTGATCCCGCTCCACGACGTAGCCGCCTCGCTGGCTGCCAAGTCGGATTGGTGTCCCCTATATGACCACCAGCAGTTGGCGGTTAACAAGGTTCCAGTGGCAGCGGCCGTCTACAAGGACGACATTTACGTAGACCATGACCTCTCAATGGAAACCGCCGCGGCAGTCCGTGGGCTTCAAACCTGGGTGACGGACGACTTCCACCATGACGGCATCGGGGAAGACGGCGAAGGCATCTTTGGGCGGCTTTTCGGGCTGGTGCGGGGTTCCCGCTGAGGCCGCATCTGTCCTAGGCAGGGATTGCACGGCGCGCCCGGGCAGCGGTGGCGGCTGTCAGTGCCAGCATCACAGCGGCCAGCACTCCGGCGGCTATGTTCAGCCCTTCGTAGCCGAGCCAGGCGAGGACAAGTCCGGATGTGGCGCCGCCCGTTGCACCCGCCGCGCCCATGAGCGTATCGGAAACGCCTTGCACGGTTACCTTCTGCTCTTGGGCAACACTTTCAGCAAGGAGCGTGGACCCGGCAATGGTCGCGGCGGACCATCCAAGGCCAAGGATGATCAGGCCTATGGTCACCAATACGGGCTCTTGCTGACCGATTCCCGCGACCAGCACTGCCACCAGCAGAAGTCCGTGCCCTATGGCGATCGTTGGGATGCGGCCGGCTTTGTCCGTTAGCCAGCCCCAGAGCGGCGAGAGGGCGAACATGCCGGCGATATGCAGCGAAATTGTCAGCCCAATGACAACCAAGGCGTCTGTGCTGTCGGTTGTTCCGCCGTGATGGCCGGCATGTGAACCGCCCACCAGCTGCTGCAGGTGCAAGGGCGTCATGGACATGATCGCCACCATGACGCCGTGGGCAGCAACCACGGCTGCAAGCGCAAGGATGGCCCGGGGCGAGGAACGAACAGCTTGAAGGCCGGAGCGGATAGTGCCCCTGACAGGGAGGGTCCCCGAGCCTGCGGACTCCGAGGCCAACCGCCGCGCCAGCAGCAACGGGTCCGGCCGCAAACCGATGAAGAGCAACACCGCCGCCAGGAACAGACCTGCGGCTGAGAAGACGAAAGGACCGGCAATGGGTGGCAGGCCCAACGCGGACCCCACTGCGGCACCAGGTTGGATGAGGTTTGGACCGGCCACGGCTCCGATAGTGATCGCCCAGACGACAGTGGACAGTGACCTGCCGCGGTGCTCAGCGTGGGCGAGGTCGACGGCGGCGAACCTCGCCTGAAGGTTGGCGGCTGTACCAAGTCCGAGAAAACCGGCAGCGAGCAGGAGCAACGGGAATGATTCGGCCACCACGGAGACCATCACCAGGACTGCCCCGATCATGGCAGCCAGCAGGCCAGAAACGAGGCCCACCCGGCGTCCGCGCGCTTCCGCCAGCCGTGCCAGCGGTAGGGCAGTCAAGGCTGCCGCGAGGGTGAGGACAGTAGTGATCGATCCCGCCCACGCCTCGGACCCGGACAGATCCACGGCCAGGAGCGATCCGATGGACAATGTGGCGCCGTTGCCGACTCCGCTGAGGAGCTGGGCCGAACTGAGCAGGAAAACAGTACGGCGCTGGACCCGTTGGGGGTCCAGCGCCGTAGTAGAAGTGGTAGTCACTTCACGAGACTACAACTTTCACAGCCCGGTTACTCGGCTTCGCTCAAGCTCTTCTTCGAGTCCTCTTCCAACCGTGCGTCCAGCTTGGACTGGCGTGCCGCCGGGCTGAGCAAGCTGGCGACGACTGCTACGACGATCGTGCCGATAATGACCGCCAAAGAAACGAAGGTAGGAATCTCGGGAGCCCACTCGATGTGGTGGCCGTTGTTGATGAACGGAAGCTCGTTGACGTGCATTGCGTGCAGGACGAGCTTGACGCCAATGAAGGCAAGAATGACTGACAGGGCGTGCTTCAAGTAGATCAGGCGGCTCATCAGTCCACCCAGCAGGAAGTACAGCTGGCGCAGGCCCATGAGCGCGAAGATGTTGGCTGTGAAGACGATGAAGGCACTCTGGGTCAGGCCGAAGATCGCGGGAATGGAGTCCACCGCGAACAGGAGGTCGGTCATGCCGATGGTCACGAAGACGATCACCATCGGGGTGAAGACCTTCTTGCCGTTTACGGTGGTCCGCAGCTTGCCGCCGTCGAACTTTTCAGACATCGGAAGGACCTTGCGCAGGCGCGCAACCAAGGGGTTTTCGGCACCTTCTTCTTCGTCTTCACCGGAATCCGTGGCCTGCTTCCAAGCAGTCCACAGCAGGAAGGCGCCGAAGATGTAGAAGATCCAGCTGAACTGCTCGATGACCACCGCGCCCAGGGCAATGAAAATACCGCGGAGGACCAGTGCGATGATGATGCCCACCATCAGCACTTCCTGCTGGTATTTCCGGGGCACGGAGAAGCGGGCCATGATGATGATGAAGACGAACAGGTTGTCGATGCTCAGGCTGTATTCAGTAACCCAGCCAGCGACGAACTGGCTGCCATATTCGGGGCCAGTGAAGTAGAACATGGCACCGGCAAAGACCAGGGCCAAGGCAACGTAGAAGGCGACCCAGAGGCCGGCTTCCTTCATTGATGGTTCGTGGGGACGCTTGACCACCAGGAGGAGGTCGATGAGCAGGATGATGCCGAGGGCGACGAATGAGCCGACCTCAAACCAGATTGGAAGCTCCATTAATGCAGGCCTTTCGCAGGGTACGGGAAAGCGGTGTAAGTCTCTCCGGCCTGCCAGTGCGGTGAATGCACATTCAGCGGCCCACTAAGTCCGGCGAGGCATCTGTGCCTTGCGTGCTGACGGACATAGCGCTTGGGATACTCCCCTACGTGACCACAACCCTACCTTAGGCGTGCCCTGCGGACTGCATTTGACGCAATTCGCGCTTCAACTCCCCCACTTCGTCGCGGATTCGGGCGGCGACCTCGAACTGCAGCTCGGCAGCGGCCCCGTGCATCTGTTCCGTGAGTTGTTCGATCAGGCCAACCAGATCCTCTGCAGGAGCCGCGGCCAGCCCGTCCTTCCGGACGGTGGCTGCACCCTTGCTGCCCGAGGTACGTTTGGCTCCCTTGGCCAGCCTGTTGTTGTTCAGGAGCTCCTGGGTATCAGCATCTTCGCGGGCCAGCTGGTCCGTGATATCAGCGATTTTCTTCCGAAGCGGCTGGGGATCAACGCCGTTATCGGTGTTGTACTTGACCTGGATGGCGCGGCGACGGTTGGTTTCCTCGATGGCGTGCGCCATGGAGTCCGTGATCCTGTCCGCATACATGTGGACCTGGCCGGACACGTTTCGAGCGGCACGGCCAATCGTCTGGATAAGGGACGTGGCTGAACGCAGAAAGCCTTCCTTGTCCGCATCCAGGATGCTGACCAGCGAGACTTCAGGCAGGTCCAGGCCTTCGCGCAGGAGGTTGATGCCGACCAGGACGTCAAAGACACCCATCCGGAGCTCGCGCAGCAGCTCAACCCGGCGAAGAGTGTCGACGTCGGAGTGGAGGTACTGGACTTTGACGCCGTGGCCCAGGAGGTAGTCCGTGAGGTCTTCGGCCATCCGCTTGGTCAAAGTGGTGACCAGGACGCGTTCATCGCGTTCAGTGCGCTGGCGGATTTCGCCCAGGAGATCATCGATCTGTCCCTTGGTGGGCTTCACGATCACCTCGGGATCGATGAGTCCAGTGGGTCGGATGATCTGCTGGACAGTGCCGTCTGCCTTCCCGAGCTCGTACTTGCCGGGTGTGGCCGACAAGTACACGGTCTGCCCGATGCGTTCAAGGAACTCATCCCACTTCAAAGGCCTGTTATCCATGGCCGAGGGCAGCCGGAACCCATGGTCCACCAGCGTGCGCTTGCGGGACATGTCCCCTTCGTACATGGCGCCGATTTGCGGGACGGTGACGTGGGATTCGTCGATGACCAGGAGGAAGTCGTCAGGAAAGTAGTCCAGCAGGCAGTGCGGTGCCGTACCGCCTGCACGGCCGTCGATGTGCCGCGAGTAATTCTCGATGCCGTTGCAGAAACCCATCTGCTGCATCATTTCGAGATCGTAGGTGGTCCGCATCCGCAGCCGCTGGGCTTCCACCAGCTTGTTCTGGCTCTCCAGCACCTTCAGGCGCTCGGCGAGTTCGTCCTCGATGGCCGAGATTGCGCGGCCCATCCGCTCCGGGCCGGCAACGTAGTGGGAGGCCGGGAAGACGTACATTTCCGTTTCCTCGCGGATGACCTCGCCCGTTACCGGATGCAGCGTGTAGATGTTCTCGATTTCGTCGCCGAAAAATTCGATTCTGAGTGCGAGTTCCTCGTACATGGGAATGATCTCTACGGTGTCCCCACGGACGCGGAAGGTGCCCCTGTGGAAGTCCATGTCATTGCGCGCGTACTGCATGGAAACGAACTTGCGAAGGAGGTGGTCACGGTTCATTTCGGCGCCCTTGGTGAGCGTCACCATGCCCGCGATGTACTCTTCGGGTGTTCCCAGGCCGTAGATGCAGGAGACTGTGGCCACCACGATGACGTCTCGCCGGGTCAGCAGTGCGTTGGTTGCCGAGTGCCGAAGCCGCTCGACTTCCTCATTGACCGAGGAGTCCTTTTCGATGAACGTATCCGTCTGGGGTACGTACGCTTCGGGTTGGTAGTAGTCGTAGTACGAGACGAAGTACTCCACCGCATTGTTGGGCAGGAGTTCCCTGAACTCGTTGGCCAGCTGGGCTGCCAGCGTTTTGTTTTGAACCATGACCAGCGTGGGACGCTGCACCTGCTCAATAAGCCAGGCTGTGGTGGCGCTCTTGCCCGTACCGGTAGCGCCGAGAAGGACAACATCCTTCTCGCCGTTGTTGATGCGTTCTGTCAGTTCCGCAATTGCCGCCGGCTGGTCGCCGGCGGGTTGGTAATCGCTGACGACTTCGAAGGGCGCGACGACACGGTTGATCTCCTGGGCAAGACTCATGACACCAATCTACCCCCGCACCCCGACAGTTTATTGTTCGGAATTAAGTCCCGCTGCAACAGAAGAATACGACGGCGGTTGCCAGCCGGTGCGGCTGGCCCACTCATCCATCAGCGGCCAGGCCACATCCGTGAACCAGGGTTCTTTGGCATCGGCGTATGCAGCCGTGCCGGGGTCGCTGGCATGTTGTGCAGCAAGTTCGCGCTTGTGCCCCTCATACAGGGCAACGGCAGAAGCTTCGGCCCTCAACCAGTCACGAAACAGCAGCGCGTATCTCCAGCCGGGCGAGCCGGCAACGCGCACATGCAGGTTCGTCGGGCGTCCTGGATCCGCGTTGGCATGGAAGCGTTTCTGCCATTGGGCCGGATCCGGCTGTGACGGCTTCGGGGTGTCTGCGACGACGCCCGGAACACGCGGGTATCCGGCCGCGGCCAGATGTGGCGCAATCCGATCCGCCACCTCAAGATCGGCAACAGTCAGTTGAAGGTCTATGACGTCCTTAGCGGCCAACCCGGGCACCGAGGTAGATCCAATGTGGTCCACGGCAAGGATGTCCTCCGGTGCTGCTGCCTGGATCCGCGAGGACAGTCGGGCCGCTTGCGGGCCCCAGTCGGTTCTGGAAGCAGACAGGACTGGCCCTTCTGTTCGCCGGGCACGAACTCCCCGCCGGCAATTGTCCGCGAAAGGCAGCAGTCGACTGAACCACAAGGCATCCACTGTGGCGAGCAGTTCCTCCCGGCTGCCGGAATTTTCCAGGACGATGTCCGCTGCAGCGTTTCTTGCCTCTTGGCTGGCTTGGGCCGCCATTCGGCAACGCGCGTCCTCCAGGCTCATCCCGCGAAGGTCTACCATGCGTTGTATCCGCACGTCATTGGGAGCATCCACCACAATCACCAAATGGAAAGCACTCCCCTGCCCTGTCTCAACCAACAGGGGAATGTCCTGGACCAGAATGTCTTCATCCGCGGCTTGGGCAACGATCGCGGCTGCTGACTCCCGGACCAACGGGTGGATGATGCCGTTGAGCACTTCACGCCGTGAGGGATCCTGGAAAACTATGGCCCCAAGGGCGGGCCGGTCCAGTCTCCCCTCAGGGCCCAGGATCCCCGGTCCAAAAGCCTCTACTACGCGGGCGAGGCCCGGAGTTCCGGGCTCCACCACTTGCCTGGCAATGAGGTCAGCATCAATGAGCACGGCCCCCAACTCCTGCAGCCTGGCAGCCACCAGCGATTTTCCCGAGGCGATACCGCCCGTCAGCCCGATCTTCAACACCCCTCCACACTAGACTGAAGCGGTGGAAATTGAGGATGACAGCCGTGCAACCAGTTACACAACGCTGGCTGAAGGTCCGGATTTCCGCCACGAACTGGAGATCCGGCGTTCCCGCTTTATCACTGTTCTCCGCCGCTCGCCGGACGAAGGAACTGCACGCTCCCTGGTGGCTGCGCTGAGACGCGAGTTCCATGACGCACGGCACCACTGTTCGGCTTTCGTTGTAGGTCCGGACAGGATGATTCAACGTTCCAGTGACGACGGCGAACCGTCGGGCACGGCCGGTATTCCCATGCTGGAAGCACTGCTCAAACGTGAGACAGCACCCGGGGTGACCGACCTTAGCGACGTAAGTGTCGTCGTCGTCCGCTATTTCGGCGGAATCCTACTGGGCGCGGGCGGGCTGGTCCGTGCCTATTCCGAATCGGTATCTGCAGCTTTGGAACTGGCACCCCTGGTGCAGCGTCGACGGCTGCGGCTTTGCGACATCGACGTGCCGCACGCGGACGCCGGACGCTTGGAGAACGAACTCCGCGGATCCGGCTTTGTCATGGCCAACACCAGCTATGAAGCCAAGCACACAGTCCTCCGGGTCGCGCTGGCGGACAACAGCGACGCCTTGGCGGAGGCGCACTCCCGTGTAGCGGCCCTCACTGCAGGCACGGGCACACTGAGTCCGAAGGGAACGGAGTGGATCGATGTACCCTGAATCAACTATGCAACCCCGGGTGGGACTGGCCGACGTCGACGAGGAGATTCTTGAGAAGCCACGTAGCTTAACCAGAAGGACCCCTGCCGTATGGCAGGGGTCCTTCTTGGCTATTCAGCGCATCCCGTGAGGGGTGGCGGAATTAGTTGCCGGTCAGCTTCTCGCGCAGTGCTGCGAGAGCTTCGTCGGACGCCAGGGTGCCGGCGTTGGACTCAGCAGCAGCCGGCTCCGAGGAGTAGCTGGTGGTGCCGGAATCGCTCTCACCGGACGTTGCAGCGGCAGCGTCGTCAGCAGCGTGCTGTGCAACCTGCTTCTTGTGGGCTTCCCAACGGGTCTGGGCGTCAGCGTACTGCTGCTCCCAAGCGGCGCGCTGGGTCTCGTAGCCTTCGAGCCATTCGTTCGACTCGGGGTCGAAGCCCTCGGGGTACTTGTAGTTGCCCTCTTCGTCGTACTCAGCGGCCATACCGTACAGAGCGGGATCGAACTCGGTGCTGTCAGCGTCAACGCCCTCGTTAGCCTGCTTGAGGGAGAGGGAGATGCGGCGACGCTCGAGGTCGATGTCGATGACCTTGACGAACAGTTCGTCTCCAACGGAGACAACCTGCTCGGCGAGCTCAACGTGGCGGACAGCCAGCTCGGAGATGTGAACGAGGCCTTCGATGCCGTCTTCGACGCGAACGAACGCACCGAACGGAACGAGCTTGGTGACCTTACCCGGAACAACCTGGCCCAGGGCGTGGGTGCGGGCGAAGGTCTGCCACGGGTCTTCCTGCGTAGCCTTGAGCGACAGGGAGACACGCTCGCGGTCCAGATCCACTTCGAGGACCTCGACGGTGACTTCCTGGCCAACCTCGACAACCTCGGACGGGTGGTCGATGTGCTTCCAGGAGAGCTCGGAAACGTGAACGAGGCCGTCTACGCCGCCAAGGTCCACGAATGCACCGAAGTTGACGATGGAGGAAACAACGCCGGGACGAACCTGGCCCTTTTCCAGCTTGTTGAGGAACGTGGAGCGGACCTCGGACTGGGTCTGCTCAAGCCATGCACGGCGGGACAGCACAACGTTGTTGCGGTTCTTGTCCAGCTCGATGATCTTGGCTTCGATCTGCTGACCGATGTACGGAGCGAGGTCGCGGACACGACGCATCTCGACGAGGGATGCGGGCAGGAAGCCGCGCAGGCCGATGTCCAGGATGAGGCCACCCTTGACAACCTCGATGACGGTACCGGTAACGACGCCGTCTTCTTCCTTGACCTTCTCGATGTCGCCCCAGGCACGCTCGTACTGAGCACGCTTCTTGGAGAGGATCAGACGGCCTTCTTTGTCTTCCTTGGTGAGAACCAAAGCTTCGACCTGATCGCCAACGGCAACAACTTCGCCGGGGTCAACGTCGTGCTTGATGGAAAGCTCGCGGGAAGGGATGACACCTTCGGTCTTGTAACCGATGTCGAGCAGGACTTCGTCGCGGTCGACCTTGACGACGGTACCTTCGACGAGGTCACCGTCGTTGAAGTACTTAATGGTGGCGTCGACAGCTGCGAGGAAGTCCTCAGCGGTACCGATGTCGTTAATGGCGACTACGGGGGTACCGGGCTTCTCGGTGGAGGTGATGGTCATGTAGTAGGGGCTCCGTTGTGGATAGTTAGTCGGTCAGGCAAACCGCTGCCGCCCGGGTCCGGACGGCAGAACACGGCAAAATACCGGGTCATCCTGATTTGTGGATTAATACAAAATGGACGCATGCACGTAGTACACGCCCGTTTATTCTAGTCGTATCTGCAAAGCAGGGTCAAAAGGACTCCGGCAGGATCAGCAAAGGCGTTCATACAGGCAGGACGTCTCCGAGTCGCGCGAACGTAACCCCCCGGTCCAGCAAGCGAGGCAAAGCCCTCGCGTAACCCTCTGCAGTTCCCGCGCCCGGCCTGTTGAAGTGCGAGATGACGATGTCTCCCGCCCCTGCCTTGGCCACTTCCCCGGCGACGGTAGCCGGCGCAAAGGTGGCCCCGCCGTCGCCGTTTATCGTGAAGTTGACTGGCAGCATCCCCAGTCTGCGGGTCATGCTGGCAGCGACGTCATCGTAGAACGCCGTTCCTGGCCGGAAGAAGCGCGGGGAAACCCCGGTTAACTCATGCATGAGGGCCTGGTTGCCCATCAATTCCTCGTACACTGCCGCAGGGTTTGCCGTTCCGGCTATGCCGTAAGCGGACTTGCCATTGACTGACAAGGGCAGGTGAAGTGTGCCGTGGTTCGAGAGCTCGAACAGGGGGTCGGCGGCCAGTTCCGCGGCAAGTGACTTGTTGGCGTTAATCCAACGGCTGTTAATGAAAAGTGTGGCGGGGACGTTGAGGCTGCGAAGTGACTTGAGCAGCTTGTGGTCACAGCCGGTTCCGCCTGGGCCGCCGCAGGCATCGAACGTGAGGGCCACATGCCGGGATGCCGAATTGTTCACCACACCCGTCACGTGAAGGCCCCACTCCTGCGGCCGCAGGGATCCAAATTCTGCCAGGATCTGCGGCTTGCCTGGGATGGCGGCTGGCAATGCGGGAGCGCTCGACGGCGGCACTGGACTCTGGTCGCCTGCGTCGCCGCTGCCTCCCTCACCGCTGCCGGGCTTGGCGGCGAGGGCAGCAGCAGCTTGCTCACTGGACAGCGCGGCGATGGAGGGCGGTGGCGTCGCAGGGCCGGCCCCGGGTCCGTTTGGTGGGACAACCCCGGGCCCATTTGAGGGACTACCAGGGGCCATCTGCCCTGGTCCGGCGGCGTCCGGGAGCGCCCCTCTCCCGTTGTCCGCGCAAGCCGCCAGAGCTGCAGTTGCCAGCCCCGCCATTCCAAGCAGCACCGAACGCCGGCCGGCCAACGGCCGCCGCTTGGAATCCCCCATGGATGTCCTTGTCTATTGAGTATGTGAGTCGCTTGTAAAAGTACTTGTTTCCGGAAGTGCTTTTTAGAAGTGCGTGAGGCAGTGCGCCGGCCGTTCCACAGCAAAAAGCTGCTGGGCTGCGAACGCGGCACCGGGCTTGCCTTCGCTCATCCGCCCGGCAGCAGTGAGCGTCACTGGGGACACAGCACCAAGATAGATGGACGCGAGATCTGCGACATCCATGCGGAGATCAGGTTCTTGGCCGGATGCCTCGGTGACGGCCGCGGTAGCACCGCCGTCGGCCTCCAACGACCATGTGCCACCAGCCAGACCAAGTGTATCCGAGACTTCCATGACGAGCTTTCCGGCAACCGGATACCGTCGGGCGGCCAGCGCTGCCGGAACGTCCAGGATCCGTAGCCACAACATGTCCCGAACATCCGAGGAGTCGATGCATCTGGGATCTTGTAAGGCCCAGGTCAGCGGATCGTCCACGGGGGCCTCGGCCCACGTCACCTGGTCAATGAGATCGATGCTCCCAAGGAAGCGCCAGAGATCGAGATAGGCCGCATTGGTACCAGCAACGAGGTCCACGATTTCCATGGTGTAGGGCTTGGCATCCCAGCCCTTGAAACGATAGGAAACGTAGCCGTCCAGTGATCCGGAGGCGTTGTAGTGCAGGGCGCTTCTGACACCGGTGTCAGGCTTTCCGTCATGGCCGATCGCTCCGGAAGCCAGCAAGCGATAGTACTCTTGGCGGTCTACTGAGCCAGGAGTCGCACGCTGGACGTGGCCGAAGATCTGTGGCGCAACCTCCAGGAGCACGCGGGGGTCAGCCACCTCAACCGTTCCTGTCGCCAACCCCTTGAGGCGGAAACGAGGGCCGGTGTCGACCTTGATGCTGCGTTCAAAGGTAGCCACGCCAAAACCGAAGCGGCCGTAGATGGACCCCTCTGAGGCGGTCAGCGCTGCCATGGCGAGACCATCGTCCTTTGCGCCGGCAAGGTCAACGGTGATCATGCCCCGGAGCAGCCCTTTGCGCCGGTGCGTTCCACGGACAGTCACGTTGGTCACCAGGTTTGATTCCAGTTGTCGGCCAAACCCGATATTCAGGGATTTGCGCATGGTGCCGTACGTGGCCACCGGGACCTCGACGCCCAGAGCGTGCTCGGGAACGTCTCCGTTGATGTACACCCCGGTCAATTCACGCTGGTCTGTGCGGTAGGCCGCCAGGGTCTTGGCGATGTACTCGTCGTCACGCCTGTGCTGGTGGAAGCCGTGCGAGACTGCCTGGACCCATGCGGCACAGCGGGAGTAGGCAGGGTCCTCACGATCAGCAGTAGCAGGGAATTGTTGAAGCCTGTATTGATCGGCATATTTCTCGGCGGAGTTCGTTTCGGAATAACTTTCATTGGGATCAGCCACGCCCCCGAGCCTAGCCAGAGGCCGGAGGGCGCGCCACCATCAAGGCGGCGCGCCCTCCGGCGATCCTTTCGAACGTGCGGGCTACTAGTGGCCGGCCTCGTACCAGCTGGACCCTACGCCGAGCTGGACGTCCAACGGGACAGACAGCTCAGCAGCAGTCCCCATTTGCTCTACGACCAGTTTTTCGACGGCGTCGCGCTCTCCCGGTGCCACCTCGAGGACGAGTTCGTCGTGGACTTGGAGGAGCATCCGCGATTTCAAGCCCTGGCTCGCAAGTTCGGCTGAGACGCCCAGCATTGCCCGCTTGATGAGGTCGGCGGCGGAACCCTGGATGGGCGAATTAAGCGCAATGCGCTCGGCTGCTTCCCGGGCCTGACGATTGGTGCTGGTGAGGTCCGGGAGGTAACGGCGGCGACCTTCAATGGTGGCCGTGTAACCGTCCACCCTCGCCTGGTCCACAACGCCCCTGAGATAGTCACGCACACCGCCGAAGCGATCGAAGTAGTCCTTCATCAGCGTCCTGGCCTCATCCACCGAAATCTCCAGCTGCTTTGAGAGGCCAAACGAGGTCAGCCCGTAAGCCAGGCCGTAGGACATCGCCTTCACCTTGGAGCGCATCGCGCTGGTGACCTCGGCAGGAGGGACATTGAAGATCCGCGAGCCCACGAAGCGGTGCAGGTCCTCGCCATCCCTGTAGGCCTGGATCAGCGCCTCGTCACCGGAGAGGTGGGCCATAATGCGCATTTCAATCTGTGAGTAGTCAGCAGACAGAAGGCATTCATACCCCTCGCTGACCACGAAGATCCCGCGGACCCGGCGGCCTTCTTCACTGCGCACCGGGATATTTTGCAGGTTGGGGTTGTTTGAGGAGATCCTGCCCGTGGCGGCGATGTTCTGCGCGTAGGTGGTGTGGATGCGCCCGTCATCCGCGACGGACTTCTTGAGGGTTTCCACCATCTGGGCGAGCTTTGAGGATTCGCGGTGGGCCATGAGCTGCACCAGGAACTCGTGGCCGGTGTTTTCCAGCAAGCCCTTCAGGGATGCGGCGTCGGTGGTGTAGCCGGACTTGATCTTCTTGGTCTTGGGAAGTCCAAGTTCCTCGAACAGGACGGTCTGGAGCTGCTTGGGTGATCCCAGGTTTACCTCATGACCGATTGCCGCAAACGCCTGTTCCTGGGCGTTCTCGATCACCTTGGTGAGGTCCGCAAGCTGTTCGTCCATGCGATCCGTGGAGACATAGATACCGGTCAGTTCCATCTGCGCCAGGACGCGGGACACCGGAAGCTCCAGCGTGGTCAGCAGGGCGTCGGCTTTGATACCGGCAAGTTCCGTTTCGAAGTGCTTGCTGAGGGCATGCACGACGGCGGCCTGCTGGACGAGCGCTGCGGCCGCGGCTTGGTCGCTGCCTCCCGTGAGGTCCAGCTCCAACTGCCCGGCGGATGCGGTCAAAACGCCCAAGGAGATCTTGAGGTGGACCTGGGCGAGCTCCGGGAGGTCGTAGCTACGGCGGTCCGGCTGGATCAGGTATCCGGAAATCGACGTGTCATCCACAACGCCTTCCAGCCCCAGACCACGGTTGTGCAGGGCCTTGAGCGCGGCCTTGAACTCGTGCACCACCTTGGCTTCTTCAGGGTCCCGGAGCCAGCTGGCCAGCGCCGACTCGGCTGCGGAATCCAGCCCGCTGAGCTCGATGTAGGCAGCGCCATTGTTCCGGACCACAGCCAACGCGCTGGCATCCTCGCCGATACGGCCCTGGACAGGCTGGATGGCTATCGCGGAACGAGTGCCGGAACCGGCGTTGAAGAAGGCCTCAAGCTCAGCGGCTTCCTGGAGTATGGCAAACTCGGGGGCTTCGATGGTGTCCGGGGCAGCACCGGTGGTGTCGTCGCCGTAGAGATCGAAGAGCCGGGGGCGGAGCGTACGGAATTCCAGCTCCTCGAACAGTTCCTCGATGGCCTGTCGGTCGGGGCGCGGCTCGTGGAGGTCCTCGAGCCTGACGGGCAGTTCGAGGTCTGTCAGCAGCTGGTTCAGCCTGCGGTTCCGTTTGACGTTCTCAAGGTTCTCCTTGAGCGCTCCGCCCACCTTGCCACCGATGGCGTCAAGGTTCTCCAGGATGCCCTCCAGGCCACCGTAGAGGTTGATCCACTTGGCGGCGGTCTTTGGCCCCACGCCGGGTACGCCCGGAAGGTTGTCCGCCGATTCGCCCACCAGGGCAGCCAAGTCCGAATACAACGCGGGCTTGACGAAGTACTTCTCTTCGATGGCCGCTGCATCCAGTTTGGGGATGTTGCTCACGCCCTGCTTGGGATAGAGCACAAAGACGTTGTCGTTGATGAGCTGGAAGGAGTCCCTGTCCCCGGAGACCAGGAGGACCTCAAAGCCGGCGGCATCCGCCTGGGCAGCAAGGGTGGCCAGGATGTCATCAGCTTCGTAGCCGGGCAGAGCAATGGTCTTGATACCCCACGCCTCCATGACCCTCGCGATGAGGGCGATTTGGCCCTGGAACTCCGCCGGCGTCGCGTTACGGCCGCCCTTGTACTCGCTGTACTCGGCCTTGCGGAAGGTGGTGTCGTCAGAGACATCAAACGCGACGGCGACGTGCGTGGGCTTCTGTTCCTTGATCAGGTTGATGAGCATGGAGGTGAACCCATGCACGGCGTTGGTGTACTGGCCTCTGGCAGTAGAGAAGTTCTCAGCGGGGAGGGCGTAGAAGGCCCGGAACGCCATGGAATGGCCATCTAGGACCAGCAACCTGGGCCGGCCCTCCCCCGTGGTGCTGGACGAAGCGGTGGAAGAGGGGGTGGGTGCTGTTGCAATGGCAGCAGCTTGGGCCGTTGGAACCTGGTCCGGTTTGGTTGTTTCACTCACAGGTGCCAGCCTAGTTGGCATGATGGACAATTTCACGCCGAACCGGTTTGTCGACGAGCTGAACGAGGCAGGTGTGCCCGAAGAGTTCCATGAGTGGCTTTCCGGGCATGGCGTTGGCTCCCTTGTGGTGAAAATGGGTATTCGGTTTACCGAGCTCAGTGCCGAACGCACTGTGGCAACCATGCCTGTGGAAGGGAACACGCAAGTAGCCGGCATCCTTCACGGCGGAGCCCACGTGGTCCTGGCGGAAACCCTGGGCTCATTTGCTGCGTCGCTTCACGCCGGCAGAGGGCGGCACGCTGTGGGAATCGAAGTCGGCGCAACGCATCACCGCTCCATCGCCAGCGGAACGGTAACCGGCACGTGTACGGCGATCCACCTGGGCGGGACGTTGGCCACGCACGAGATCGTTATCACGGACGAAAAAGGCCGGAGGCTTTCAACTGCCCGGATTACCAACATGATCCGCAACAACCGTCACTGACTGAGCAGCTACTGCGGCGGCATGCGGTAATGCAGTTCAGCCGCGGCCCCGCCAAGGATGCGCGAGGAGAGCAACTCAAGTGGCGCCGTCGGGCCCTTGAGCGGCAACAGCCGCTTACCGGCGCCGAGTACAACGGGGATGATGGTGACGATCATCTCGTGGAGCAATCCGGCGTTGGCGAACTGGGCCACGAGGTCCCCGCCGCCCACCAGCCAGACGTTCTTGTCTCCGGCGTCGGCGAGGAGGTCCGGGGCGAACTCGCGGACATCCCCACGGACAAAGGTGACGTTGGAACCACTCGGAGCTGAGTATTCATGATGGGTGAATACCCAGCAAGGGGTGTCCGGGTACGGCCACTTGCCGGGCTCGTGCTCCATGAGCCAACGGTAGGTCTCGCCGCCCATCGCTATGCAACCCACACCTGCGAAGAAGGACTCATAACTGCCGCTCACGCCTTCAACCTGGTCGAATTGCAGGAGCCAGCCGAGGTCGTCGTCGGGAGAAGCAATGAAGCCGTCGACGGTGGAGGCAACGTAGTACTGGAAGATCGACATGGCCCCAGACTAGTCAGTTGGCGTTGGCGTTCCCATACTCCACGCGGACGCTGCCATCATCGCGGAGTACCACCACCCGGCCCTGGGCAAGCGTCCATCCGTCGTTCAGCAGAAAGATTCTTCCGCCGCTGACCACCAGCAGCCTCAGGCCTGTGTACCGGTACAGCGGCACGGCATCTGTACCAGCTGACTCCTCATGGACGTTGGGCGCTGTCACGGCCAACCGCTCCTTGCTGTACACCACGGCTGTTGGAAGCAGACTGGACCGTTCCTGGTAATCGATGGCTGCGCCCCGCCCAAGGGCTTGCGCGTAATCAGAGGTACCCCAGAAAAGAAGCAGGGTGACCAGGACAAACACCAGGGATCTCTCGAGCGAGCGCGGAGTGGTGGCGCGGAGTCCCCGTTGGGCCGGATCGGCGGCCCGCCGGCGCACGCTCAGTCCCCATGCCCCAACCAGCAGGCCGGCGGCGATGAGGAAAGGTGCATAGAGCAGGATCCGTTCCGGCTGGGTCACGATCGCCACCCACATCGCGGCCGCGTAGGCGAAGCCGAGAACCAGCACCACCAGGGCGGCTCTTCGCAGAAGCGTCCGGTAGCGAGCGGCGCCCAGGAGTCGGGAAACCAGCCTATCCACCATGAGCCATAACAACCCGATCACCACGAGCCAGGCCAACGGCTGGAACAGCGACTGGATACTCCGCAGGATAAAGTCCTGCACCGTGTAGCCAAACAGGCTGACGTCCAGGCCCATGGCCTTTGCCTGGGCATCCGTACGTGCCCAGCCGAAGTAGACCAACAAGGCTGTGGCGACAGTCAGGGGCGGACCAATGACGGAGAGGACGTCCAGGGTCCGCTGCCAGCGGTTGTTGACCAGGCTCCGCTCCTCGGCTTCTTGTGACGCAGCGGGCTCCTGTGAGGCAGCGGACTCCTGGGGGACGCTCATGGAGTTGCCGTTGGGGAGGCACCAAAGGAAGGAATGGTTGGCGGGCCGCTCTGCGTGGGTCCATCACTTGGCCGGGTTCCAGGCGTTCCACCCGGGCCCGTGCTGGTGGGCGTGGAGTCTTCATAGAAGAACGTCACCGTTCCACTGATGTCCACGGTGTCCGTGATGGAAATGCGGACGGAGTCGCGGCCGTCGGACGGCGGCATCCTCAGGTACAGGGTTTCGTAATCGCCTCCTCCGGCAACTATTTCGGGAGAGGCCGGGACGCCGTCGAACAAGATGTCCCCAACCCTCACGTAATAGCCATCCAGCCTGACGATCGTTCCGCCTGATCGGGGGCCGGAGGCACGTGCTGTGCCGGCCACTGGCCTCAGGTCGTTGTCTACCACCGTGAGGCCGCTCAAGTGCCGAGGGCAAGCTTCACCCGGGGCGGTCTGAGGCTTTAGTGGAACTCCCGGGTTGCTGCGGTGTTGGGCGATCGCAGAGGCTGACGTTGCGGCCACCGTGAACTCAAGACACTGGGTCTGCGGTATGCGCGGTGTTGCTGCAACGGCGTTCGAAGCCCGCTGCCAGTCCTGCTGGGCACCGCTTTGAAGTGCCTTGCAGACAGCGGCGCCGGCCTGCCACACGGCAGCATCTTCCGCACCTTCCAGGCTCTGGGCGAGGGCATCGCATTGGAATTGCTGCAGCAGGAGATACCGCTGACCCGAGGTGGGATCGTTGGGGCCCACCGGTCCAATGGGTACCCAGCGCACCACGGGCGCTTCTGCTTGTGGTGCTCCAGGTCCGGCCGGACCAGCGGGCTGCCCGGCAGTGGGATCGACGGCGGTGGGAACCGCTGGTGCTGTTGCGGTGGTGGCGGGAGATGCCGGATTGGGAGAAGGACTACTTGGTGAGCCAACGTTGGGAACGCAGGCAGAAAGTGCCAGCATCAGGACCGGAACCAGCGCCAGTCCGATGAGATGGCTTCGGGAATGGCACTTCATGACAGCCCCACATCTGCCGGATCACAATCACGCAGTGATGTAACTTCACTGCTGATTATTCTCCCGAAAGGACTTTGCTGCCAGAGAGGCCGTTACTTTCCGAAGTAGGGCACGATCAAGTAGATGCCGAACAGCACGGCCAGTCCGCAAACGCCGAAACATACGACGGCCAGGGAACGGATGAGTCCAGGCGACTTCTGCTGGGCGTCACCTGCAATTGCGGTGAGGCGTACTCCCAGGGAGTAAAGGACCACCAGTGTCACGGCAGCAACGAGCGTGACGCCGGCAACCTGAAGCAATTCCAGCCACTTCATCGCTGCACATCCTTGTTGTTGACGGACTTTCGGGTTTTCTTCTTCTTGCTGAACTTCACGGCGTGGCCGGCCTCTTCGACTTCCACTGCGTTGTGGTGGCCGACATGGGATTTACGCGAGGCAACAAACATGAAGACGACGGCGGCGCTACCGACGACCGCGGCGATGACCACACCCACGACGCCGATATTCACCAGGAGTGCGGTGAGTCCACCCACGATTGCCGACGCCGGAAGGGTAAACAGCCAACCCAAAGCGATCTTGCCCGCAGTGCCCCAGCGCACGGAGGTGCCCTTTCGGCCTAAGCCGGAGCCAATGACCGAGCCGGAGGCGACCTGCGTGGTGGAGAGCGCGAACCCCAAATGGGAAGAAGCCAGGATGGCGGAGGCCGTGCTGGTCTCCGCCGAGAATCCTTGAGCAGGCTTCACTTCGGTCAAGCCCGAACCCATGGTGCGGATGATGCGCCATCCGCCGGCGTACGTACCGATAGCGATGGCCAGGGCACAGGCGGTCACGACCCAGAACTGGGGACCGGATCCAGGCGCCTGCGTACCTGCTGCGATGAGAACCAGGGTGATGATGCCCATGGTCTTCTGGGCATCATTGGTGCCGTGCGCGAGGGCAACGAGGCTGGAAGTGAAGATCTGGCCGGTCCGGAAACCGCCGCGTTTCTGCGTGAGCTTGTCGCCCGTTTCCGGGTCATGGCGGGACGTCAGCGCATAGGCCAGGCGCGTGCAAAGGTATGCCACGGCGCCGGCGATGAGTGGTGCGAAGACAGCTGGCAGGATCACCTTCTGCAGCACTGTTTCAAAGTTGATGGAGTGTACTCCGATACCCACCACGGCGGCGCCGATGAGGCCGCCGAACAGTGCGTGGGAGGAACTGGAGGGCAGGCCCTTGAGCCAGGTGACCATGTTCCAGAGGATTGCACCCATCAGGCCGGCAAAGATGATGTCCGGCGTGATGTGGATACCGTCCGAGCCTTCCCGGATGAGTCCACCGGAAATGGTTTTTGCCACTTCAGTTGATAGGAACGCCCCAACAAGGTTGAGCACGGCAGCGAGGGCAACCGCCGTCTTGGGCTTGATCGCCCCCGTAGCGATAGGCGTAGCCATCGCATTGGCTGTGTCGTGAAAGCCGTTGGTGAAGTCAAAGAATAGGGCCAACGCTATGACAAGCGCGACCATGAAGGTGATTTCCACCTGTTGCCCAATCTGCAGAGTCGACGTTCAGCAGTTCCACTTCCCCGTACCTGCCATGCACAGCATAGTTCAGCCAATGTTCAACTGACTGGACTTGCCGCACTCTATCCGGCGGGCTTGAAACCTTTTGAATCCTACGTGCCAACCACCGAGCCGACAAACATTTACCGGCGCTTCGCTCAACCGAGGAAGGTCCGGACCGCGGCAAGATCGCAGCGGGAGAGTCCCTTACGCGGATCCGGTGAGATGCAAAGCACACGATCCTCGTGGTATTCGGCCCAGGAACGGGCGTCTGACTCTTGGCCAAGTTGGTCATCCAGCCATACGAAGCGTTCAGCCCCAATCGCGGCCAGGTCCTTCTGGAGCGCGCCCAGTTTCCACCATTCCGGGCTTTGGTCCCAGCCCTGGCTGGAGAGGACAGGCCAGTCCTCGCCCTTCAGTCCAATGGCAGGGCAGAGGAACTCCGGGGCAAGGCGTTCCCAGGTGGTAAGCCAAACAAAACGGGCGAGGGGATGCTCCGAGATCTCGTTCAGTTCGGCCACTGCCTCCGGCGCGAACGCGACGTCAAGGATGCCGGCGTCGGCGATTTTCCACTCGCCGCCCCAATCAGTGACGCCTTGGGGCCCGAACGGGTTCACCACGCCGTCGACGTCCAAATATATGGACACCGGCATGTTGGAGGCCATGGCCGTCCTCCCTTCCCCCAGGTTCCGGTGTATCAAGCCCAGCGTACGGTACGGCGGAGAACTTCAGGGGAAGAACATACAAACCAAATCATTCTCTTGACGTTCGTCATGGAAGTGATAATCTCGAAGGTATGGAAAAGCCCCCAGTCCATTCCCCCCAAAGTGTCCGCCACATTGAAGACTCTGTCCGCACCGATTTCCGGCATGCGATGTCCTATGGCGGCTACCTGGACCTGGACCACCTGCTCAGCTCCCAGCATCCGCTCAGCCAGCCGGAGCACCACGACGAACTGCTGTTCATCATCCAGCACCAGACCAGCGAGCTTTGGCTCAAGCTGGTCCTTCATGAGCTGCTGGAAGCCCGCAGGCTCTTTGACCTTGACAACCTTGGCAAGGCACTCAAGTGCATCGCCCGCGTCAAGGCCATCCAGCGCACCATGACCGAACAGTGGTCGGTCCTGGGTACGCTCACACCTCGCGAGTATGCTCAGTTCCGCGGCTTCCTGGGCAGTTCCTCAGGTTTCCAGTCGTACCAATACCGTGGCGTTGAATTCCTGCTGGGCAACAAGAACCGTGGCATGCTGCGGGTCTTCGAAAGCGACCCCGAGGCACATGCGCTGCTCAGCAGGCTGCTGGAAGAGCCCACGCTGTATGACGCCTTCCTGGCGGTGCTTGCCCGCGCCGGATATGACATTCCGGCAGACATCCTTGAGCGGGACACCAGCGAGCCGTGGACCTTCCGCAAGGATCTGGTGCCCGTCTTCCAGAAGATCTACGAATCGGACGATACCCAATGGGGACTGTACGAGGCGTGCGAAGACCTGGTGGACGTCGAAGACAACTTCCAGGCCTGGCGGTTCCGCCACCTGCGCACGGTCCAGCGGACCATCGGGTTCAAGGTGGGCACCGGCGGCTCTTCAGGTGTGGACTTCCTCAAACGTGCCCTTGATCTCACCTTCTTCCCCGAGCTGTACGCCGTCCGTACTGAGATCGGCAACTAGCAAACTTCCGGCCACTACTCCCCAGGAGGGAACCATGACTACCGCTCAGCAGACCCAATGGCCAACGTCGGCCGAACTGGACGCCGCAGATCCGCTCGCCGCCCAGCGTGAGGCCTTCTACACGCCCGACGCCGGACAGCTCACCTCTTATCTGGACGGCAACTCACTCGGACGCCCGTTGAAGGTAACTGCTGCCAGCCTGCAGTCGTTTGTCCAGGACGCCTGGGGCAGCCGCCTGATCCGCGGCTGGGACGAACAATGGATGGATGAGCCTACCCGCGTTGGCGACCGCATTGGCGAAGTGGCGCTTGGTGCGGCGCCCGGGCAGGTCACTGTGGGCGACTCGACGTCGGTCATGCTCTACAAGCTGATTCGGGCAGCGGTAGATGCCCAGCCAGGGCGTGACGAGATCATCATTGACCGCGACAACTTCCCCACGGATCGCTTCATCATCGAAGGGATCGCCAAAGAACGCGGGGCAAGCATCAAATGGATCGCGGCCAACCCCTCCAGCGGCGTCCGTGCCGCGGATCTCGACGGGCTCCTGGGCGAGCGGACCGCCGTCGTGGTTCTTAGCCATGTGGCTTACCGCTCGGGGTTCCTTGCAGACGCGAAGGCAATCACCGGCAAAGTACATGCTGCCGGTGCCCTCATGCTCTGGGACCTGTGCCATTCCGTAGGTTCCGTGCCGTTGGAACTTGATGCTTGGGACGTTGACCTGGCCGTCGGCTGCACCTACAAGTACCTCAACGGTGGTCCGGGCTCCCCCGCGTTCGCATATGTCAACGCCTCACGGCAAGACGCGCTCCAGCAGCCAATTTGGGGCTGGATGGGGGCGGACAATCCGTTTGGCATGACGGATTCCTACCGCCCCGCAGAGGGAATCCGCCGGTTCATCACGGGTACTCCTCCGGTTCTTGCCATGCAGCCAATCAAGGACATGGTGGAACTGATCGCCTCCGTGGGCATGGATGCGGTCCGGGAGAAGTCCGTCAAACTCACGGAGTACGCGATTGCCCTGGCCGAAGAACTCCTGGTGCCACTTGGCGTGGAAATCGTGAGCCCCCGCGACGCTGCCGAGCGTGGCTCGCACATCACGGTGGACCACCCGCTCTTTGCCGACGTCACAGCCAAACTGTGGGAGCAGGGCGTCATCCCTGACTTCCGTCCCCCGCATGGTCTGCGCATCGGCCTCTCTCCCTTGAGCACAAGCTACGCCGAGGTTGAGCTGGGAGTGACCGCTATCCGCGACGCCCTCGCCGAACTGCTGTGAGTGCCGTCCTTGACGATATGGACTCCCGTCCCGGGAGTACCACATCGTTGCTGCGAACAGTCATCGGCCTGTACTTGCGGGAAGCCGGCGGATGGATGTCGGCCAAGGACATCGTCGTCCTCATGGAGGCCCTGGGCACATCCGGGACAGTGACCCGGACGGCCCTGGGCCGCCTCCGGAAGAAGGACGTGGTGCTGCAGGAGACGCGCGACGGGATACCCGGATTCACCCTGACCGAGGGCGCGGCCACCATGCTGGCCCGCGGCGACCGCCGCATTTACAACCCCATCAGCATGTCACCGTCCGATCCATGGTGCCTGGTGTCCTTTTCGATTCCGGAGACCGAGCGGGAGAAGCGCCATCAGCTGCGGCGAAGGCTCCACTGGATTGGGTGCGGGACTGTGGCCGCCGGCTTGTGGATTTGCCCGGATACCCTTCGCGGCGAGGTGGAGGAAATCCTTGCCGACCTCGGACTCCGAGGGATGGCAACCCTCTTCGTCACGCAAACCCCACTGGTGGGCGGCACCCTCCAGGAGGCTGCGTCAGCTTGGTGGGATTTGGATTCGGTGGCGGAGCTGCACAAGGATTTCATCCGGGAGCACGGCGCCGCGGTGCCTGAACCGGACAGCGGCGTGATCGGAGCGACCCAGGGGGCCTTGGCCAGGTACGTCCAATGCATCGACCGCTGGCGGATCATCCCGTACCTCGACCCCGGGCTGCCCGGCACATTCCTGCCTGAAGACTGGCCCGGGGCCGAAGGCACTGCGCTGTTCAAACGGATTGTGGAGGCCTACGCGGAACCAAGCGCGGAGTTCGTGCGCCGCACCCTGGAGGGAAGCGCGATGGTTACTGTTTCCTAGCGGCCACCCCAAGCCAGTACGGCGAGCCGAGCTCGTCAATGGGCGTTCTTGCCGTCTCCCGGGAGAAGAAAGCTGCCACTGCGGCGATGAGCATGCAGAGGACCGCGAAGCCCGCTACCGGTAGCCAGCCGTCGTGGCCCTTACCCAGGAGGAGTCCGGCGATCAGCGGGCCAAATCCAGCCACCACCAAACCAAGCTGGTTTCCCAAAGCCATGCCGGAATAACGGACCGGTGAAGCGAACAGCTCGGCGAAGTAGGCTGGCCAGATGCCGTTGAAGCAGGAATAGAGCAGCGTCATGTTGGCAAATGCTGCAGCAAAGACCAGCATGATGTTGCCGGTGGACAACGCGGCGAAATAGGCGAAGATCGTGACCGAGCAGCCGAGGGCAGCCGTCAGGAGAAGCGGCCTGCGCCCCACCCTGTCAGAGAGCTTCGCAGCCAAAGGCATCACGAACATCGACAAACCAATGGCTACGGCGTTCACCGTCAGGATCGATGCTTTGTCAAAGCCCGCCGATCCTGTGGCGTAGGACAGGCCGAACACCGTGAAAATGGTTTGCATGACGGACATGATGGACATGCCCACTACCCTGATCACATCCCCGGACTGGAAGCGCAGGACCTCGCGGATCGGCATGGGTGCTACAGCCTGGCGGTCCTTTGCTTCCTCGAATACCGGCGTCTCGTCCAAATGTGTGCGCACCCAGTAGGCGATGGCCAGGACCACGATGGACAACCAGAATGGAATGCGCCAACCCCAGCTCATGAGTGCTTCAGTGGGCAACGCAGCTATTGGGATGAACACGAGGGTTGCGAGGACCATTCCGGAGGCGTAGCCGGTCATCACAAAACTGGTGAAGAAGCCACGGCGGCCCTCCGGGGAGTGTTCCAAGGTCAGGGTAGAGGCGCCCGCCGATTCCCCACCGGCCGAGAAGCCTTGTGCAAGCCGACCAATCACCAGCAGGATTGGCGCCCAAATGCCGATCTGGCTGTAGCTGGGCAGGAAACCGATGCCCAGGGACGCGGTGCCCATCACCCCCAGGGTGATGAGCAGGACCTTCTTCCGGCCCAGCTTGTCGCCGAAGTGTCCCATGACCATGCCGCCTACCGGGCGGGCAACATACGCGACTCCAAAGGTAGCGAATGCCCCGATGAGTCCCATTGCAGGGTCCTCGGACGGAAAGAACAACGGGCCGAAAACCAGGGCGGCAGCCGAACCGTAGATGAAGAAGTCGTAGTACTCCAGGGTGCTTCCCAGAAAAGAGGCGAGTGCGGCTTTTCGTGGGGTCTTACGCAGCGCTTGGGGCTGCCGGGTGGTGCTTAACATAGCGATTCTCCTTTGAATGGCAGACCGGGCTTACAACTGAAAATCAACGGCGATGATCTGCTCGCTGTTGGGGAACGAGTACTTCTTCAGGGGCTCATGCAAGGGGTGGGTGTTGTAGACCTCGATGTCTTCCACGGCGTTGAAATCGGCCACAATGGCGTAGTCGAAGGAACGCCCGTGCTGGAGGATGTCCGGGCCGTGGGTGAGTGTCAATAGCCCAGGAACATTGCCGGCCATCCGGTCAAGGCCTTCGATCCAGGCGGCTTTGTCCAGCGCTGGGAAGTCAGGTTTGAACTTGAACAAGACCGTATGGCGGATCATGACGCTACCTCGGCCGGGAGACCTTCATATTCTGCCGTTTGGTTCGCAAGAGTCCTGCCCGCCAGGTATCCCATGGTCATTATGGGGCCCAGGGTTGCGCCCGCTCCGGGGTAGCCGGCAGCGTAAGCATTTTCCGTGGTATTTCCGGCAGCGAACAGCCCGGAGATGGGTTGCCCGTCCACGTCCAGAACCCGGGCGAGACCATCAGTGGCTACGCCTCCGTTGCTGCCGAAGGCACCGTTGACTACCTCCATGGCGTAGAACGGACCAGTTTGTAAAGGCCCCAAGGAGGGGTTGGGCCACGGGCAGTCGTCGTCGCCCCAGTACTTGTCGTAGGCGCTTTCGCCACGGCCGAAGTCAGGGTCTTCGCCTTTGACTGCGAATTCGTTAAAGCGTTGGACCGTGGCTGCCAGATTCTCCGCAGGGACGCCGATCTTTCCGGCCAGTTCCACCAGCGTGGGAGCCTCGATCAGGTAGGCCGGCGTCGGCTGGCCCGCCCGGTGCGCCAGCACACCGTACCGCTCCAGGTAGCTGTGATCGAACACCGCGTGTGCAGGGGTGTTCAAGGTCTGGTTGTTGGGCGAATCCCACGACTGCAGGCATCGGGCGAGGTCGTTGTAGTTTTGGGCCTCGTTGGCGAACCGACGCCCGTGGCGGTTCACCATGAGCGAGCCCGGTCCCTGCCGTTCGAACCGGAGCAGTGTGCCAATGGGCGCGCCATCCCGTGTATCCCCCGTGATGGACATGGGAGCCCACCACGCCTCCCGGGTTCCGCGGGTTTGTGCCCCGATCCGCTGGGCCATCCTGAGTCCGTCTCCCGTATTCGAAGGGGGCGAGCACATAATGTACAAGCGCGATGCCAGGAGCGAGTCCGCCAAGGCCTTGTCCCATTCGAAACCGCCGGTGGCCAGGACAACGCCGTCATTAGCGTGGAAAGCCTCACCCGACTCGAGCCTTACGCCCACTACCCTGCCGTCGTCGTGCAACAATCGATCACCGCGCGCACCGACCACCAACGAGGCACCGTCGCGGACCAAGCTGGCCAGCAACATCGCGATGAGGGCCTGGCCCTTGGCCACGAGGCCGTCCTCTTGCCGCTGGCTGAGCTTCTCCCAAGGAAATTTGGTGAAAGCACCCCACGTTTCGTATTCCTGCATGGTGAAAGGTGCCCGGCCGTCGGAGCGGACATGCTCTGCCAGCCCGCCAAGTGCTTCACGGATGTTGAAGAGCTCCGGTTCAACTGTCCTGCCGCCTGTGACGGATCCGGGGAGATCCTGACGATAGTCCGGAAAGTTCTCCAGGAAGATGAAGCGTAGTCCGCATTCGTCCTGGGTGAAGCGGAGCATCGCGTCCCCGTAGTTCAACGCGGCATCCAGCAGTTCTTCCCTGCCTCGGCCCCGGGCGACGGCCCGGACGTAGCGGGCGGCGTCGTTCTTGGAATCGCTTAGCCCGGCCGCACGGGCATGGTGGTTGTCAGCCACCCACAGCATCCCGCCGGACACTGCGGACGTACCGCCCAACAGTTGGGTCTTTTCAAGCACGACGACGGACTTGCCGGCGCGTGCGGCAGTCGCCGCTGCGGTCAAAGCGCCTGCACCGGAACCAACCACTACGACGTCATAGGTATCGGAACGTGTGCCGTTCAGGAATTTCATGATCATGCCTCTCTGGAAAACGGTGGTGCGTGAACGTCAGACAGCTGTATAGCCGCCGTCGATGACAAGCTCAGAGCCGGTGGTGAAACGGGATTCATCGGAGGCGAGATAGAGGACTCCGTAGGCTATTTCGTCCGGTTCGCCCTGGCGCGGTAGCGGGTTTCCGCCCACGAGCTGCTTGTAGTAGGCCTCGGGGCCGATATCGGACTGCTCAGCCGAGCGTTGGCTCATCCTGGTGTTCATGGAACCCGGGTGGATGGAGTTCACCCGGATACCGTGAATGCCGTAGGCTGCCGCATCGGACTTGCTCAGGAGCCGGACGGCACCTTTGGTGGCGTGATAAAGCGGGACATTGCGTCCACCGGTGATTCCGTGGATGGAGGAGAAGTTGATGATGCTTCCCGACTTCTTGTGGATCATCCCCGGGACGACGTACTTGGTCATCAGCCATACGCCTTTGACATTGACGTCAAAAATGACGTTGAAATCATCAAGGGTTGCAGTGTGGCTGGCTCCCGCTGGTCCGATGATGCCGGCAGCGTTGACCAGGACGTCCGGAGTGCCGAGGTCTGTGGTTACTTGCCGGACAGCCAGGGCGACGCTCGATTCATCGGTGACATCGACGTCGTACTCCTCAACTCCCGGGTGCCCGGGCCCGCTGCCCGTTCCTGCCCGGTCCAGGCTGGCGACCACTGCCCCGTGGTCCGCCAGCAAACGGGCTGTTGCGCTGCCCAGGTCACCCCTGCCGCCCGTGACCACGGCTACCTTGCCGGCCACGCGGCGTGCCGTCCTTGCTGGAATTGGATGCGCTCCAGTCTCCATGAACAACTCCTCCTGCCGCGGGATTGCGGCTGCTCAACCATCGATTCGACGCAGGGCAGCACGGAATAGCCCGTTGGGGCTGAAAATTGTGGTTGCCGGGCGAGCTGCCCTGCTTGAACTCCACTCTTCCAGCGACCTGTGAGTGGGAACACAACGTTACCGATGAACGGGAATCAGATATTGCCGTTGCTCTGCCGCAAGGTTCGTTTTAGTTCGCCGCGCCACCCTAAAGCACGTGAGATGCCGCGGGCCGCCGTCATCAACACAGGCACGCGGATGGCGGCATTTTCTTCATTCCGCGGTACGACGACGCTAAGGGCTGCCACCACTGTATTGGAGCGGTCAAAGACGGGAACGGCGATGCCGCTGGACTCCGGGACGATGATTCCGGGCATGGACGCGAAGCCCCGTTGGCGGATGCTTGCCAGATGGCGGCGCAGTTCAGCCGGATCGGTGAGCGTCGCATCCGTGAACTTTTCCAATGGCCGTGACAGGAAGAGGTCCTGGTATGCCGCCGGAGAGTGGGCCAACAAGACCAGGCCGGAGGAAGTCCCGTGCACCGGAAGGCGTCCCGCGACCTTCGTAATATCCACCATGGAATCCCTGGAGCCGATCCGCTCGATGTACAGGACTTCATCCGAATCCAGGATTCCCAGCGTTGTTGAATGCTGCACCACCGCCTGGACGTCCTCCATGAACGGCAGGGCAGCTTCACGAAGGCCGACCATCCGTGAACTTCTGGAAACGAGTTCCCAGAGCCGCGTACCTATGCGAACCTCGCTGTTGGTTTCCCTTTCCAGCAGCCCCTCCGCGAGCAGTTCATCGACCAAACGGTACGTGGTGGTGACGGGGAGCCCGGACCGGCGGGCAAGACCTGCCACACTCATGGTCCGGTGGCCGTCGTCGAAAGCTCCAACCAAGCGAACGACGCGGCGGATTACGGATTCGCCCGATTGCGAGTTGGCCATTTCAGGAGCCGGACTTCACACGTGAGACGAACCGGAAGCGGTCGCCGCGAAACGTGCTGCGCGTCCACTCGACGGGGACGCCTGCAGCGTCCCGCGCCAGGCGGTGGACCACCAGCAACGGCGCCCCCATTTCAATCCCGAGGAGCCGGACGTCCTCGGGCCCGGCAAGTGCCGTTTCCACGGTGTCCTCAACGTCGGAGATGTGGATGCCGTACATGTCGGCCAGGGCTGTATAGAGCGAACCGGCCTTCTCGAGGTTTGCCTTGAACCGCGGCAGCTTGCCTGGGAGGTAGGCGATCTCGTGGGCCAGCGGTTCGCCGTCGATTAACCGGATTCGCTCAAGCCGGGTGACAACAGCGCCGTCGTCGAGCCCCATGTGCGCCGCGACGTCGATGTCCGCCTTTGCTGTTGCAAGGGACAGAAGCTGCGAGTCGGGCCGAAGGCCTTGGTTCTTCGCGTCGTCGGAGAAGGAGGTGAGCTGCCGCACGTGGGTGATCTTTGGCGGCGCCACAAAGGTGCCGTGCCCTTGGATGCGGCCCAGTTTCCCTTCTGCAACCAGCTCGCTAATGGCCTGCCGAACGGTGGTGCGGGACGTCTTGTACTTCTCAGCCAGCGCCCGCTCCGTGGGAATGAGCGTGCCCGGCTGCTCTCCGGCGATCGAGGCAAGCAGCTCGGTCTTGAGGAGGTAGTACTTGGGCGTTGCCGGCGTGGCATTGGAGGACATATTGGACATCCTACTTGTAGACAACGTCATTGGTCTATGCCAATCTTGTTCAGGTTGGTCTAAACCAATTGCAGAGAAGCTCCGAAAACGATAGGTGCCAATGTCCTGGTGGCAGCCTTCTTCCTGACCATGCTCCAGCGATTGGGTGGTGCAGGCACCTTCGCAGTGTTCGGTGTTCTGGCTATCCTCGGCTTTATGTTTGTCCGCAAGTTCGCTCCCGAGACGAAGGGCCGCCCCTTGGAGGAAATACAGCAGTACTGGGAAAACCGTGGGAAGTGGCCGGAGGCTGAGGCAGCCGGGCAGGTCCCCCCACAGGAAATCACCGAAGTGGCGGCTAGCCGATGACGCCGGCAGTGTTGGGCCTTCATATTGGAGGTTCCAAGACACATGCTGTCCGTTCGGACCTGGACTCGGACCTGAGCTCGCACTCGGGCCTGGGCGCGGCCGTAACCAGCAGGGCACCTCTGGAGATCACTGAGGCGAGCGCCAACCTGTCCTCAGTGGGTCATCAGGGAGCAGATGCCGTGCTGCGGCGGATCGCGGCAGCCCTTGGTGACGGCGTCGAAGCGGTTTGCGCAGGCGCCGCGGGGGCGGATACTCCTGCCAGCAGGGCAGTCCTGAGTGCCCTGCTGACGGAGTATTTTCCCGGCGCCAGGATTGACGTGGTCCATGACACCCGCATCGTCCTCGCCGCAGCAGACCTCGACGCCGGAGCGGTCCTGGTCGCAGGCACCGGCTCGGTAGCTTGGGGCCGGAACCGGGAGGGACGGGAAGCGCGCAGCGGAGGCTATGGCTACTTGCTCGGCGATGAAGGCGGAGGCTATTCCGTGGTCCGCGACGCTGTTCGGGAGGCCCTGCGGGAGTACTACGCGGGGCTGGAACCCGGCACCATGGTCAACGCCCTTTTGGCTGCGACTGCGAGCGCGGACGCGCTGCAGCTCATGGATCTGTTCTATGCCAAGCCTGAGCCGGACCATTGGGCGGGCCTTGCCCCGTTGGTCCTGGATCTTGCGGTTGAAGGTGATCCTGCTGCGTTGCGGATTCAAGCGGAAGCCGCACATTCCCTGGCCACGCTGGCCAGGCAAGTACTGGGCGAGCTCGGATTGGACCTTCCGTTGGTGATGGCTGGTGGCCTTCTGGTCAATCAACAGCAGTTGGCGGGCGCTGTTGCCCGCAAGGTTGCCGTGGATGATCCGTCGTTGATCAGGATCCTGAGCCAGGCGCCGGTGCACGGGGCCGTAAAGCTCGCACGGCAGCTGATCCAGCCCTGACTCCCAGAGATTTTGCCCCTTCGAACAACAGACAGGAACCATGACGATCACTCCTACCTCCCCAGACGTCTCGAACCATACTCCCGGCGTGAAGATGGCCCATGAGATCGGCGAGCAGCCCCGGGTTCTTGCCGGACTCCTGGACTCGGGTCGCCACCAGTTCGTGGCGATGGCGGACATCATCAAGAAGGCGAGCCCTCGGTTTGTCCTGCTGGCCGCCCGCGGCACGAGTGACCATGCGGCTTTGTACGCGAAGTACCTCATTGAAATCAGCTTGGGGCTGCCGGTTGGCCTCGCGTCGCCGTCGACCCTCACCGCCTATGGCGCCACGCCCCAACTGGAGGGCGTGCTGTGGTTGGCGGTTAGCCAGTCCGGCGGCTCACCGGACCTGGTGGAGTCGACGGCGGCAGCTCGCCGTCTGGGCGCCCTCACTGTTGCGGTGACAAACTCGCCGGAGTCCGCGCTGGCTGGGGCGGCGGAGCATCATCTGGATATTCGGGCGGGAAGCGAAACTGCAGTTGCTGCTACCAAGAGCTACACGGCGCAGCTTCTGGCCCTGTGGTTGTTGGTTGATGCGTGGCGTGATGGGACGTTCGCCGACGCCGCGGGCCTTCCAGAGTGGGCCGCTTCCGTCCTTGCCGACGACACCGTGCTGGAGGTCGCTGGTGGTTACCGCTTTGCGGATCGCATCGTCACTACGGGTCGTGGCTATTCCTACCCCACGGCGAGGGAAGGCGCCTTGAAGCTCATGGAGACCTCCTATCTTCCTGCCCAGGCATTCTCTGGCGCGGATCTGCTGCACGGCCCGTTCGCGATGATCGACTCCCAGCACCCTGTGATTGCAGTTGTACCGGAGGGAATCGGAGGTGCGGCGATGCGCCCGGTCCTGGACAGACTTGCGGACCGGGGGGCGCACGTGTGCGTGGTGGGCGATCCCGCTGCCGCCCTTCCAGGCAGTTTGGTGCTTCCTTTGCCTGCGGGCGTTCCCGAGGAGCTTTCTCCTATCCTGCAGATCCTGCCCCTCCAGCGACTGGCGTTGCAGTTGTCGGTGGAGCGCGGCAATGATCCGGATGCGCCGCGGGGCCTGCTGAAGGTCACCGAAACCTGGTAGGCGCAGCAACCTAGTGCGCACCGGTGCGTGGCTGGATGTGCAGGCTGCATCCAGCCCAGCGGACCGATGATGCGTTCAGGTAACGGGAGTAGTCTGGATTCATGCCTCTCACGTGTGGTGGTCGGTAGCAATGGCGCGGGCCAGGCAGCGGTGGTTGCCAGCTCTCCTGATTCCCCTTGCATTGGCACTGGCGGCGCTTGTCGGTTCCGTCCAGGCCGGCGCAGTTGTCTCCTTGCCGCCTAAAACGGCCGACGAGATCCTGGCGATGATAGCCCGTACCGAGGTGCGCGCTTTATCCGGCACTGTGGTGCAAACTGCGGAGTTGGGGCTGCCTGAAGTTCCCACGGCTGGCCCGGGAATCGTGCCCGGAGCCACGTCGGCTCTTGAGCTGCTCACAGGCTCGCACACAGCGCGGGTCTATCTCGACGGGCCCTTCAAGGCCAGGCTGCAGATCCTGGACCGGATGGCCGAACGTGACTTTGTGGTCAATGGCGGCGATGCCTGGTTCTACAACTCCGCGGACAACAGCGTAACGCACTTGAGCGTCCCTGTGCCGTCAAAGGCTGAGCGGAGAGGATCCGGGCCAAGCGAAACAGCCCGTCCTGACATTCCCACTCCGGAGGCGATGGCCGGTCACTTCTTGTCAGCCATTGATTCCAGCACCAAAGTAACGGTGGGAGATGCGTCCACAGTGGCGGGTCGCAGCGCGTACCGGCTGAGCCTGGTGCCGCGCAGTGACGGAACTTTGGTTGATTCTGTATCGATCGACGTCGACTCCGAAACCGGTTTGCCGCTGGGCGTCGAGGTCCGCGCGAAAGGCCAGCCGGAGCCTGCGTACTCACTTGCCTATACAGACGTGAACTTCTCCACACCTGACGCGGCCCTGTTTACCTTCACTCCTCCTGCCGGTGCCACTGTCACGGAGAAGCCGGTCCCCATGAAGCCGTTGCCGCCCACGATGGAAGATCCTGCCATCCCGGCGCCGGATGCTCCCGTCCCAGCCCCCAATGAGCCAGCTCCCACTGAGCCGGCTCCGAGCCCCGATGCCTTGGTCCCCACACCGGGCGCAGCAACCCCGCCGATGCTCCCCCACCCCAGCCCTTCAGTGACCGGCGAAGGGTGGGACACCGTGATCGGTTTGCCGGCTGGAACGGCGCCCGCCGAACTCACCTCGAACCCGCTACTCGCCCAGGCCCTGCAACCCGTGAGTGGCGGACGAGCATTGACTACCTCCTTGGTGAGCGTCCTCATTCTCGACGACGGCCGCGTGTTTGCGGGATTGGTGCCGTTGGACCGGCTGGAATCAGCCGCGACGGCACCATGATCGGCACCCCATGATCGGCAGCCTGTGACGGAGATCCGTGAAACTGCACCCGGCGCTCAATCGATTGACCTTGCCATAGAAACCCATGGCCTCGTGAAGCGCTTTGGGCACCGTTCCGCGGTGGATGGCATTGACCTTGCGGTCCCCCGTGGTGCGGTGTTCGGTTTCCTGGGGCCCAACGGTTCGGGAAAGACCACCACCATCCGGGTCTTGCTGGGGCTCGCTTCAGCGAACAGCGGTGAAATACGGGTTCTAGGCAGGGAGATGCCGCAGCAATTGGCCTCGGTGTTGCCCGAGGTCGGCGCGCTGGTGGAGGGGCCGGGCTTCTACCCATTTCTTTCCGGAGCGGCCAATCTGCTGCGGTTGGACTCCGCTGATCGCCATGCATCCTCTTCCACCCGACGCCAGCGCGTGGACGAGGCGTTGGACCGCGTCGGCCTGAGCCACGCCGCGGGGAAGAAAGTGCGTGCCTACTCGCTGGGTATGAAACAGCGCCTCGGGCTGGCCAACGCCATGCTCCGGCCGCGGGAACTGCTGGTGCTCGACGAACCAACCAACGGGCTGGACCCCCAAGGTACCCGGGAGGTGCGAAGCCTGGTGCGCTCCCTTGCCGCCGGCGGGACCACCGTCTTCGTTTCCAGCCACCTCCTGGCCGAGGTGGAACAGATGTGCACCCATGTGGGCGTGATGAGTGCCGGACGGCTGGTAGCCCAAGGACCGCTGGATGAACTGCGCTCTGCCGGGCAAGCGCACGTCCTGGTGCGAACGCCCGACGTCGAACGTGCTGCCCGTGTTCTGGCCCGGTTGGGTCTGGTACCCGGCGAAGCGCCTGGCCGCGAGGTGGTCCAGGGAAACGGGCTGGACGGCGTTAAGCCTGAAGAGATCGTTGCCGCGTTGGTGGCCAATGGCGTCAGGGTCAGGGGCTTCACTGTGGAGAACGCAAGCCTGGAGGAGCGCTTCGTGTCCTTGACCGGAGAGGGGTTCGACGTTGTCGGCTGAAACTGCTGGAAGGGCTGGAGCGACTCCTACTACTGGTACCCCTGCTACTTCCAATGACAATGCTGTCCGTCCAGGGATGGGGTGGGCGCTGCTTGGCTCGGAGCTATCCGTGCTGTTCCGTCGCCTCCGGACCTGGGCAATGCTGGTGGCCCTCGCCGCCGTTCCGATCCTGATTGCCCTTGCCGTCAAGCTCTCGTCCCGGCCAGCGACACCCGGTCGCGGGCCATTATTCTTGGATCGCATCACCCAGAATGGCCTCTTTGTTGCTGTGACAGCCCTGGTGGTTTGTGTCCCGCTGTTCCTCCCCCTCACCATCGGAGTGGTGGCAGGAGACACCATCGCCGGAGAGGCCAACCTCGGCACATTGCGCTATCTGCTCCTGGCACCGGCGGGGCGTATCCGCCTGCTCCTGATCAAGTACGCCGGTGCCGTCGCTTTCTGCTGCGCCGCAACGGCCACCGTCGCAGCGGCGGGTGCCTTGGCCGGCGTCGTGTTCTTCCCCATCGGTCCCGTGACGCTACTTTCAGGGGACACGATCGGGGTAGGCGAGTCTGTATTGCGATCCTTGCTGATTGCTGCCTACATCACGGTCTCGCTCCTGGGATTGTCTGCGATCGGGCTGCTCATCTCGACCTTCACGGATGTCCCCGTAGGGGCGATGGCGGCGACCATCGTCCTCTCGGTGGTATCGCAGGTCCTGGATAACCTGCCACAACTCGATTGGCTGCATCCCTGGCTGTTCAGCCACCACTGGCTGGGCTTCGCCGACCTCCTGCGGCAACCGATCGCCTGGACGTCGTTCGGTGAAAACGCGCTGCTCCAAGCGGGCTATATTGCCGTCTGTGGCGCGCTGGCCTACGGGAAGTTCTCCACCAAAGACATCCTGTCCTAGCTTTGACGTAGGCTCTCTGCATGGCCAGATTCTTTGACGTGCACCCTGAAGATCCCCAACCACGCGCCATCAGCCAAGTGGTTAATATGCTCCAAAGCGGCGGGCTGATCGCCTACCCCACCGACTCCTGCTACGCACTGGGTGCCCAGATCGGCAACAGGGAAGCCTTGGATCGTATCCGGACTATCCGGCAGTTGGACGACAAACACCACTTCACTCTGGTCTGCAAGGATTTCGCCCAAATGGGGCAGTTCGTGATGATCGATAACGATGTCTTCCGCAGCATCAAGGCCGTCACGCCAGGCAGCTACACCTTCATCCTTCCGGCCACGCGCGAGGTTCCCAAGCGCCTGCTCCACCCGAAAAAGAAGACAGTGGGAGTACGCATCCCGGATCACAAAGTGGTTCAGGCGCTCTTGGCGGAGCTCGGCGAACCATTGCTTTCCAGCACGCTCCTGCTGCCCGACCAGGAGGAGCCGTTGACCCAGGGCTGGGAAATCAAGGAGCGGCTGGACAACGAAGTGGACGCCGTGATCGATTCCGGCGATACAGGTTCGGAGCCCACCACGGTGATCGATTTCTCCAGCGGCACGGCAGAAGTAGTTCGGCGTGGAACGGGCGATCCTTCACGGTTCGAATAGGGTCCCAGCGGGGGCGTACCGCGATCAGCGGAACTGGAAACGGCAACTCGCGTTCAAAGCGACCTGGGCGAGTCCTGTCAGTTCCAAAGCGATGGCCGAAGGTTGCGTAGACAGGGGCGACGGCGGGTAGGCCAAGGAAATGGTGAGCTGACGGTTCCCATCAGCACTGCTGATGGAGATGGTGCCATAGCCCGGTACGTCACCTGAGTGGCCGTAATAGTAGCCGTTGGTGCACGTGTCCTTCCAGTGGTCCAGGCCCAATCCGTAATCGGCGAAAACCGAACCCTTCATCTCCACCAGGCTCTCCGGTAAGAGCAGCCGCCCCTTGAGCAACGCTGCGTAGAAGGCATTGATGTCCGTAACGCTGGCGATCAAGCCGTCGGAAGCCGGGCCGCCTTGCTGGACGGTACGCGTGATGTCCACCGTTTCACCCCCCACCACTGCATAACCATGGACCAGGGTGTTTGAAAGGGGGCCCTCGTCCAACACCGTGGTTGAGTGCAAACTCAAGGGATCCAGGATGTCCGTTCGCAGTACCGTGGCCAAAGGAGCGCCCCGGAGCCGCTCCACCAAAAAGCCAAGGACTGCATAGTCCGAAAGTCCGCTGGCATAGGGAGTCCCTGCCGTGTGGCCCAGCAATTGCCGGACTGTCACAGACTCCGGCTCTGCCGGCAGGAGGACGTCGATCCCCGGCAGATATTTGTCGATCGAATCCTCAAGTACCAGCCGGCCTTCTTCCACCAGCTTCAACACGGAAACTGCCACCATGGTCCGTGTAAGCCCGCCCACCCGGATCGGATCATCCGCCTGCACAGGAGCACCTCCGTGAAGGCTCCTGACACCCGCCGCGTGCCTCCACACTTGTTGGCCGGCCCTGGCCTCTATCAGCACCGCGGGGGCACCGTTCTGGAGCATCTCCCGGCTGAAGAGTTCCAATGCTGCCTGCAGTTCGGCAAAGGCGGGTGTTGTTGGTGGTGAGGCTGATGCCGTCGGGGACTGTGCCCTCCCCGATGGCGGCGTGGGCACTGTGGGAGGGATCGACGTCGAGCTTGTCACGGGTGGCGGCGGAAGCGGGTTGGGCTGCGGTTCGCCCGTGCAGTCAGCCAGGAACAGGCCGCAGACAAGCGCTGCGGTCACAATTCCCCTGCGTGGACCTGGATGCACACCTGCTCCTGCGTTTACTCCTCCTGCTTCCGCGCCCGGCTCGGCTGTACCCGCATGGGCTCGCCCGGCATCTTGGGAAATTCCGGCGGGAACGGCATTTCGCCCTGGCCGTTCTTGACGTCGCGTTCCCACCATTGCAGAAGGACGTCGAGGTCTCCGGGCTTGTCATGCATGGTGGCCCACGGGTCGCCTGTCTTCTTCAGCCGATCCGGAACTGTGGTGATGGTGTATTTAGCCGGATCTGCATTTTCCAGCTCTTCCCACGCCAACGGGCACGATACTTGTGCATTTGGCACGGCACGCGGGCTGTACGCACCGGCAATCGTCCTGTCGCGGTTGGCCTGGTTGAAGTCCACGAAGATCCTGGTCCCGCGTTCTTCTTTCCACCATGCCGTGGTGACCTTCTCGGGCATCCGTCGCTCCAACTCCCGGCCAGCAGCGATCACCGCGTGGCGCACTTCCAGGAATTCATGCTTGGGGTGGATGGGCGCATACACATGCAATCCCCGGTTGCCCGAGGTCTTGATGAAGGCCGTCAGCCCGGCTTCGTCCAACAACGCACGCAGTTCCTGCGCGGCCGGTATGGCGTCATCAAAGTCCGTTCCCGGCTGCGGATCGAGGTCGATACGCAGCTGGTCGGGATTGTCGGGATCGTTGGCACGGGAAGCCCACGGGTGGAAGACGACCGTGTTCATTTGCGCTGCCCACACCGCGGCCGCGGGTTCGTCGATCACCAACTGCGGATGGGTCCGGGCACTCGGATAGGTCACCATGACCGAGCGGACGTAGTCCGGGGCACCCTTGGGAGGGTTCTTGGAGAAGAACATCTCCCCCTCGATGTTGCCCGAGTACCGCTGGAGGCTGACGGGCCGGTTGCCGTTGGCCGCCACAAAAGCATCGCCCACATCCACCAAGTAATTGGCCAGGTCCAGTTTTGTCAGTCCGGCCTCGGGCCACATGACGCGGCTTGGACTTGAAATCCGGACTTCGCGGGGGCCCTCGGGACCGGGCACGGAGACTGTTGCTGATTCGCTCGCCATGGCCACAAGCTACCCCGTCAAGGGCGTTCACGTCAGCATCCTGCGTTCCTTTTTTCGGGCGGCGTGAAGTAGTGCCTGACAGCTCAAAGGCCAAACTGCACCATGATGGATACATGCCAAACACTGAAACCGCCCTGACTGTTGCCGTGGGAGACACCAAGGTATCGGCGATCCACGTCCGTCCGGAGAAGTCGTTCGCGACCCTCGTAGTTGCCCACGGTGCCGGAGCCGGAAAGGAACACCCCTTCCTGCAGGGATTTGCCGAAGCGATGGCGGAGGAAGGCGTCAGTACGCTGCGCTTCAATTTTCCGTACCGGGAAGCCGGACGCCGTTTCCCCGACCGTCCGCCCGCAGCGATTGCCACGTGGCGGGCCGTCATGGAAAAGGCCGCGGATCTCGCAGGCGATGAACCGTTGTGGGCCGGCGGAAAATCCTTTGGGGGTCGGATGGCATCCATGGCCGTGGCTGAGGGAATGCCCGCGGCTGGCCTGGTGTACCTCGGTTATCCCCTCCACGCACCGGGCAAACCGGAGAAGCTCCGCGATGAACACCTCTATGGGATAACGGTGCCCATGCTCTTCCTCCAAGGCACTCGCGATACCTTCGCGACGCCGGAACTTCTGGAGTCGGTAGTGGCCAGGATAGGCCCGACGGCGACTTTCCAGTGGAGCGAAAATGCCGACCATTCGTTTGTGGTCAAGGGCCTCAAGCGCAGTGCCGCTGAGATAGGTGCCTCGCTTGCACCCGCGGTAGCGGGGTTCATGAGGGAAAACAGTTGAGGAACTACTTCGGCACCGGTTCGTGGCGCAGATACGATCGCCGGAAGCGCCCCGTACCCGCCGTGAGCGCCCGAAGTTCAACGGCGTAGCGCAGAAGCTCCTGGTCGGGGACTTCTGCGGTGATCTCAGTACCTTCGCCGTTGGCTGCCGTAGTTCCGGTCACCCGTCCCCTCCGACCCGACAAATCACTCATCACCGCCCCCACGTGTTCGTCCGGGACGCTGACCACCACGGCGGACACGGGTTCCAGAAGCTGGATCCTGGCCGTTGACGCGGCTTCTCGAAGCGCCAATGCACCGGCTGCCTGGAAGGCTGCATCTGAGGAATCCACGCTGTGCGTTTTTCCGCCCACCAAGGTGACCTTGATATCCACCACGGGGAACCCAGCGGAAACGCCCTTGAGCATCTGGGAGCGCACGCCCTTCTCCACGGAAGTGACGAACGTTCCGGGAATAACACCGCCCACCGTCTTGTCAGCGAATTCAAACCCCTCCCCGCGCGCCAACGGCTCAACTTCGATGTCGCAGATGGCGAACTGTCCGTGTCCGCCTGATTGCTTGACATGCCGGCCGTGCCCTGCGGCCTTGCTGGCGAAGGTCTCACGCAGCGGCGTGATGACCTCCACAGTTTGAAGCTTGACGCCCTGGTTGCGCAGCCTGTCCAATATCACTTCGGCATGCGCCTCACCCATGCACCAAAGAATCAACTGGTGCGTGTCCTGGTTGCGTTCCACCCGAAGCGTCGGATCTGCGGCGACTACCTTACCGATGCTCTTGGCCAGCGCGTCCTCGTCGCTGCGGGACACTCCTTCGATCGCGATGGGCATCAGCGGCTCAGGCATGTTCCAGGTTTCGATCAACAGTGGGGCGTCCTTGTCCGAGACAGTGTCCCCGGTTTCCGCGTTTGCCAGCTTGCTGATAGCGCAAATGTCACCGGCGACGCACTGCGAAACAGCCTTCAGGCTTGATCCGACGGGCGAGTACAGATGCGTGACGCGTTCATCGCTGTCGTGGTCCTCGTGGCCCCTGTCCGCCAATCCCCTGCCGCCGATGTGGATGGCTGAATCTTCACCGAGGGTGCCGGAAAAAACACGGACCAGGCAGACGCGGCCCAGGAACGGGTCCACCGTCGTCCGCACCACCTCGGCAGCGAGGCGTCCTGCCGGGTCGCACTCCAGTGGCTTCAGAGAGGATCCATCGAGTTTCATCACCGGGGGCGCGGTGCGCTCCAACGGCGACGGCAAGGCATCAATCATCAGTGCCATGAGCTCGGGAAGCCCCAAACCCGTTTCCGCCGAAGTAGCCATCACCGGGAAGAAGGAGCCCCTGGCCACAGCCGTCTCCAGGTCCTTGATGAGGTCTTCCAAGGGCAACTCTTCACCGCCCAGATAGCGGTTCATCAAGGTCTCGTCTTCGCTTTCGGCAATGATGCCTTCAATCAAGGGGCCGCGGGCTTCCTCCACGACGGGATCATCGTTGTTCCCCTCGAGCACCCCTGCCAACCCTCCGCCAGAGGGCAGATACAGAGGGAGGACAGACTCACCGAAGGCTTCCTGGCAACGTACGACGGCGGCGCTGAAGTCCGCGCGGGGGTGGTCCAGGCGGCTGACTACTACAGCCCGCGGCATGCGGATCTTCTCGCATTCACCCCACAAGGCGATGGTGGCGCCGTCGATGCCGTCCACGGCGGAGACGACAAAGAGGGCCGCATCGGCGGCCCTCAACCCTGCTCGTAATTCCCCCGTGAAATCCGTGTACCCCGGAGTGTCGATCAGGTTCACTTTGACCTCGCCCACCAGGATCGGGGCCACTGACATGGTGACGGACCTCTGCTGATGGATGGCTGAAGGGTCTGAATCGCTGACAGTTGTTCCCTCAGCGATGGAACCCATCCGGGTGATGGCACCGGTGGCAGCCAACAGCGCCTCAACGAGCATCGACTTCCCTGCACCTGAATGCCCTACGAGTGCCACGTTGCGTATCTTGGCAGGATCACTTGCCGCCAGAGCCGTTCCGTTCTCGCTTCGCCGGGACTCGGGTGTGCCGGGTCCGGCCGCCTTGGCCGTCTCCCGTGTGCCCTTCGCGGACATGAGCACCTCCTGGTGTCCTATCCAAGCTCGGAGTTCGAACGCGCCGAAAGGTTCGAACGTGTAAGAGGATTGGACACCCTGAGGCGACCACAGGGCAAGACCCAGCCGCGGACGAAGAGCCAGCGCGAAGTGGCCAAGGGGTTCTAGGCCGCGACCATCCCCCATAACAACCATGCTGAGGTGACTGTGCTCCCTGTGATGACCACGGAGAATCCTGTCAGCCACAGGAACGACGGGACACCCGTGGTTCGGCCAAGGATGTAGGCGTCCGACGCTGCGAGCCGGTCCCGGCGCCGTGTATGGACGCCGGCGAGCTTGAAGAGGTCCCGCACGGCACCCACTGACAGGGCGATCCCCAGGGCCAGCACAATGTAGTTGACGATGGTGGGCGATCCGAAGAGGAGCAAAAGCTGGGCGATAGCTGCGCTGACAACCGCCACGAGGATCCCTGTCAGGTTGCGCAGGAAAATCAGGGAGACCAGCAGGATGAGGGCACCCACAGACATCGCGGCTCCTGATCGGCCCGCGGCGAACGCAGCAATTAAGGCAAGTCCCACGACTGCCGGGGCGGGATAACCCCAGAACCCTGACCAAGCCGCACCGAAAGGGCTCCGGCCGCTGCTGACGAGGCGACCCGAATGATCCAGTCCGATTCGAAGACTGTGGACAAATCGCCCCGTCATGAGGGCGGCATATGCGTGGCCAAGCTCATGGACGAATGTCACGTAGAGACCAAACCATCGCCACGTGGCTCGAGGGATGCTCAGAATGGTGGCTCCAGCGAGAATCGCCAACAACGCTGGCAGGGGCACGACAGTAGTCTGGACGTCGGTGAAGCCACGGACCACAGCCGCCCACCAGGTTTGCAGCAAGTTCACAGCAGGGTTCACAGCCCCGTTCACAGCACCGAGGATTTGAGGCGTGAACGGAGTCCCGCTACCAGGATCTCCAAACCGAAATCGAAGGCCGCTTCACCACGCTGGTCCGGCGGACCGGCGTGCGCCAACGCCTGGGTAAGGGTCGGGTAGCCGTGAACCGGAGGTGCCCACACGACGTCGGGAGCTGCCAGGTCCAACGCAAATCCCAAGGCAAAACTGTCAATGGTGGAGATCGCCGAGACCACATCCTGTCCCTGGAAACCGGCCTTTTCCAGGGCGACGGCCAGGTTCTCGTAGAGAGCGAGCACTTGATCGTCCTGCACCGTTTGCAACACCAGCAGGGGGGCCAGGCGGGGATGCCGGGCGAACGCGTCACGGTAGCTGCGGACAATAACTCTGAGGGCCTCCTCCCAGTCCTGCCCTTCATGGAGGGTGTAGGGGCTCTCGGCGATGATCCGCCCGCGCATGAGCTCCAGTATTTCTTCCCGGCCGCTGACGTGATTGTAGATGGACGATTGGCTGACGCCGATCCTCTTGGCCAGTTTGGGCAGGCTGAAGTCGCCGGCCTCGTCTACCAGCTCCAAGGCGGCCGTGACGAGTGCGTCGATGGAAATCAGCGGAACCAGCGGGCGTGGCATTGGGTTCTCCAATCAAAGTGTTGTTACGACTCTAGCCAGAAGTTTGGGCAAAGGTATTGTGCGCCCCATCACAAGGCCTTACGATAAACGAAAGCCTTTCGCTTATCGATCGGCTCCTCCCCTGAATCTCCCCGCATTAGACCTCCGAGGACACCATGTCTGAAATCGAAACCCGCCCTCCTGAAGCGGATGCTGGAAACGGGCTCAAGAAGAATGCCATCGGCACCGGCGGCATTGCCTTCCTGGTGATCTCCGCAGCAGCCCCCTTGACCGTAATGGCCGGCGTGGCACCTGTGGCCATTGGCATCGGGGGCATTGGCGCCCCCATGGGCTACATCATCGCCGGCGCCGTTCTCTTGATCTTCGCCGTGGCTTTCATGGCCATGACCAAGCACGTCAAAGCAGCCGGCGGCTTCTACACCTACATCACCCTGGCCATGGGAAAAACGGTGGGGCTGGCCTCGGCCATTCTCGCCATCGTTTCTTATAACTGCCTGCAGATCGGCGTTTATGGACTCTTTGCAGTCCAGACCCAGGCCATGCTCCGGACACTCTTCGGCTTGGACGTCCCATGGCCGGCGGTAGCGCTGGCAGCCGTGGCCGCCGTCTGGTTCCTTGGCTATCGGGGCATTGATGTTGGGGCCAAGGTCCTGGGCGTACTGCTCATTGCCGAGACCGCCATTCTTGCCGTCATGGGTGCTGGAATTCTGGCCAACGGCGGCGCGCAAGGCATCAGCGTTGCCTCATTCTCCCCCGAGCACGCCTTTACCCCTGGCGTCCTGGCCATCCTGGCCATCTGCTTCGCCGCGTTCATGGGCTTTGAGTCCACGGTGCTGTACCGCCGTGAGGCCCGCAACCCTGACAAGTCCGTGCCGCGGGCAACATACATTGCCGTCGGCTTCATGTCCGTGTTCTACGCCTTCATCGTGTGGACAGTCATCCAGGCCTATGGAGATGGCGACGTGATGGCTGCTGCCGGTGAATTGGCGGACGGCATGTTCTTCGCCACGATCAACCATTACGTGGGTCCTTGGGCAGAAGTTGTCATGTACGTACTGATCGTGACCAGCGTGTATGCCTCCCAGCTCGCGTTCCACAATGCCATCAATCGCTACGTTTACATGCTCGCCAAAGACGGCGTCCTTCCCGCATTCCTCGGCAGGACCCACCCGAAGTTCAAGTCCCCGCTCCGCGCCGGGCAAATCCAGACAGCCCTCGCCGCCGTCGTCATCATCATTTGCGCCATCGCCGGCGCTGATCCCTACAAACAGCTGCTGATCTGGGTCAACACTCCCGGCATCTTCGGCATTGTCGCCTTGCAGGGACTGGTTTCCGTGGCAGCTTTCATCTACCTGCGGCGCAACCCTGACGCCGTGACCAACAGGCTACTCATTCCCTTGAGCATTGCGTCAGCCATCCTGCTGTTTGGCGTGGTTGCGTTGATCGCCATCAACATCGAACTCCTGACGTTCGCCGATGCCCTCACCAACACCGTTCTCATGCTGGTGACGCCCCTTGTTTTCCTGGCCGGCCTGCTGATCGCCCGCAGATTGCGCACCACCCGCCCCGCCATCTTTGCCCGGATTGGAAGCTTCGAAACCCATGACTCCTGACCTCATCGTGCTTGCTGACACCATCCACACGCTCGACGACCGCCCGGCTAACAGTTCGGGTCCGGCTATTCAGGCCGTCGCCGTCAGGGACGGTTTGATCGCCGCCGTCGGATCCAGGGAGGACGCCCAGGAGTGGCGTCAGCCAGGCACGCGAATAGTGGATCTTGGCAGTGCCACGCTGACGCCAGGCCTGGTTGATTGCCACATCCACCCTGTGTTTGGCCTGGACCTGACCATTGGCTGCGATCTGTCCGGCGCATCCACTTTGGCTGAAGTACGGGCGCTGCTGCAGGCAGAATCAGCAAGCTTCGCATCACAAAACGACGGCGGCTGGTTGCGTGCCTGGGGCCTGAACCCGAACGCGTTTGGGCCAGTGCCCCTGCACCGGAACGTGATCGACGAGGTCTCCGGTGACCGGCCAGCCATGATCCGGTTGTTCGACGGCCATTCCGCGTTGGCGAACAGCCGGGCCCTGGAACTGGCTGGGATCCACGGCCGTGTTGAATTTGACCAGAGCGCCGAGGTGGTCTGCGATGCCGAGGGCCTCCCCACCGGGATGCTCCTGGAAGCGGCGGCCATTGATCTGGTGCAGCGTCACATTCCCAAGGAATCGTTTGAGGAACGGAAGACCCGCCTGGGCAACTTGCTCCGGGACTTCGCCCTGTCCGGCCTGACCGGCGGGCACGTCATGGACCACCACGAGGAGTCGGCCGCCCTTTTTCAGGCTTTGGAAGCCGACGGCGAGCTGCCCCTGCGGCTGCGGAGTGCGCCATGGTGCATGCCGGGCACTGGCGAGGCTGAGTGGAAGGGACTTGCCCACACCATAGGCACCGGCGGACGCCGCTGGTCCGTCGAGGCCATCAAACTGTTCGTTGACGGAACCGTGGACAACGGGACCGCGTGGCTTTACGAGCCGGACCTGTACGGCCAATCCACGGCGCCATTCTGGCCACGGCCGGAAGAATACACAGCAGCGGTTCGCTACTTTGCCTCCCGCGGCATCCCGACGGCGACCCACGCCATTGGCGATGCCGGCGTGGAACATGTGCTGGACGCCTTGGAGTCGCTCCGCGGTGTTGTGCCCTCGGACGTGCTCCGCCAGACGGTTCACAGGATTGAACACATCGAGACGGTGCCCGACCAGCTGGTGGAACGCTTCCAGCACGCCGAAGTGGTGGCGAGCATGCAGCCCACGCACTGCACGCACTATTCCGTGGCGGACCACAGTGACAACTGGTCCACCAGGCTTGGCAAGGTCCGTGCCGACCGCGCATGGCGTTGCAGGGACCTCCGTGAGGCTGGAGTTACCGTGGGCATCGGCTCCGACTGGCCGATCGCTCCCTACGACCCCTTGCCGATCATTGCAGACGCCCAGTTGCGCCGTCGTTCCGGACATCCGGAGCAGGAACCCATCGCACCTTCCCAGGCACTCACCGCACTCCAGGCGCTTGAGGGCTACACCTCGCACGCCGCACGCGCTGCAGGACTGTGGGACGTTTCGGGCTCGATCACGGTGGGTAAACGCGCCGACTTCACCGCGTTCGAGCGCGATCCACTGACCACCGCCCCGGATGAGTTTGCCTCCAGCAGCGTGCTGGGCACGTTCGTGGACGGCGAAATCCAGTACATGCTGGAAAGGCTCGCCTAGCATTGTTGATCGGGCCAGCCCTTTTGATGGGGCGGGCTACATGCGGTTCTTGGTTTTGGCCGTGGCTAGTGCCGTCCAAGGATCTTCGGGCCAGGGATGCCTGGGGTAGCGCCCACGCATCTCTGCCCGAACCTGGGCGTAGGGCCCGGACCAGAACGATGCGAGATCACCTGTCACCGCCAACGGCCTGCCTGCGGGAGACAAAAGGTGGAAAAGCACCGGCACCCTTCCGCCAACAAGGCGAGGCGTGCGGTCCCAGCCGAAACATTCCTGCAGCTTGACCGCCACCACCGGGCTGCCGCCGTCGTGCTCCGTATCCTTTCGATCGGGGTGCCCGGAGCCCTCAGAGACCTCGGGGTACTCGATTCGCACCCGCGAGCCACTGGGCACCTGAAGGCGCTCGGGCACCAGGCTGTCCATGTTGGAAGCCTCGGGCCATGGGAGCAGGCGCCGAAGTGGATCGCCGAGGTCAATGGCGGTGGCCGGGGTGCCGGTGGACATGGATTCGAGCTCCGGGGCAAGCCAGTCATCCAACCTTGCCAACAACGCGGATTCGGTGACATCGGGCCACGGATCGCCCAGCTCCCGGTGCAACAGGGACAGACGCCGGCGCAGCGCATCCGCCGCAGCGGACCACCCGATCATCGAGAGTCCTGCCTTTTCCAGTGCAACCGCAACAGCCTGACGGCCCTGCTCTACGCTGGGGCGCACGGGCGTCGAGGACAGCACAAGGGCTCCCAACTTCCGCTCAAGCCTGGCGGTCACCCGCCCTTGGACGAAACGTGCTGTTACCTCCTCGATCAGGAGCTCCGGCGCCGCGGCGGCCGCCAGCTCTACGGACAAGGGCGCCGCCGATCGGATTACGGCTCCCGTTCCCGCGGCATCCCTGCCTTGGGCGCGGGAAACCTCCGCCACGGCCAGCCAGTCATGCCCGGCCAGCTGGCTACCCGCAGGCAGACCGGCTCTGGTGCCCGAGGTCAGCAGATACGTTGGTGCCCCTTGGCCGGGAACCCGCCTGGCAATACGGTCAGGGAAGGCCAAGGCGACGACGAACCCGGGCGCCTCCCTCGCTGAAACGTCCAGTGCCCGTCGCTCATCGATGCCTTGTTGATAGGCGATGCCGAAAGTTTCCTGGCGCGCGATCGATTCCATCCGTTTGACGTCTTCGGCGAATCGTCGGGCTGCCGGGTCTGATCCGGAACGAACTGACGCCAACAGTTTTGTGAGGTCAGCACCCGGTGCGCGTTGATCACCGGCTACCAGTGCCACTGTTTCAGCGGCAAGGCGACGGCCAACCATCGCTGAACCGTCCAGCAGCGCCCGGGCGAGCCGAGGGTCTGCCGGGATCTTCGCGAGCGTCCTGCCCAAGTCGGTGACAGTTCCTTGCACTGTCACCGCACCGAGTTCCCGCAGGACCTCGACGGCGTCCTCCATAGCGGCACGCGGTGGTGCATCCGGCAGTGCGAGCCCACGGCCCTCGGGGGCTCCCCAGCAAGCGAGCACCAAAGCGGCGCTGGTGAGGTCGGCCACCGAAATCTCAGGGGTTTGATGCGCTGGCGCGGCGGCGAAGGCCTGCTGGTCGTAGCACCGAACCACCCTGCCTGGTCCTTGGCGCGCTGCGCGGCCGGCCCGCTGATCGGCCGAAGCCTTCGAGCAGGACACCGTCACCAGTCCTGACATGCCTCTGCCCGCGTCACGACGCGGTTCACGTGACAGGCCGGAATCTATGACGAGCCGGACGCCCGGCACCGTGAGTGACGACTCGGCCAACGCCGTTGACACGATAATTCGAGGAGGGCCGCCGGGTTCCCGGCCTGAAACCGCCCGGTCCTGGGCGTCGGGACCGATCTGGCCGTGCAGCTCAAGTACCTCAACGCCTGCCCGGACCCGCCCGCGGAGCCGGCTGGCGACGTCGGACACTTCACGCACGCCCGGGAGGAAGACCAGCGCGTCAACGTCGGGGTCATGTATGAGGGCCTGCTCATGCGCGGCCACCGTTGTTGCGGCAACATGATTGAGGAAGCTGTAGGCAACGCCGCGCTCGTCCAGGCGCGGACCTGAGGCAGGAATCCAGTCGACCTCCAGGGCATGAAGCACGGAAGGACAGTCGACGACGGGAGCCGGCGTGCCGTCGTCGGCCTCCCCCAAGCCGGTTCGCCCCGTCCCGCTTTGCCCCAGCAGGGCGGCGAAACGCGTGGCGTCAACGGTCGCCGACATGGCCACCAGTGTGAGGTCGCCACGGAGTTCCTGGACTTCCGCGAGCATGCCCACGAGCAGGTCGGTTTCGAGTCCACGCTCGTGGACCTCATCCAGGATCACCGCTTGCGTTCCCTCGAGTCCGGGATCAGCCAGGAGGCGCCGCAGGAGAATGCCGGGAGTGACGAACTCCACCACAGTGTCCGAACCAGCGATGCTTTCGCCGCGGACTGTATAACCCACCCGACCGCCCAGACGGCTGCCGTCGAGTGAGGCAAGACGGCGGGCCGCTGAACGCGCGGCCACCCTGCGCGGTTGGGTGACGACGACGCGCGGCTGGCCGGGGTGCCTCTCCCCCACGAGATTGGCCAGCAGTGGAGGAACCAGGGTGGTCTTTCCCGTCCCGGGCGGTGCCTGGACGACCACCGTTCCGCCGTCGCCCTGGCTCTCCAAAGCGGTGGCGAGCCTTCCCAACGAATCAGCGAAAACCAGTCCTGCGCCGATGGTGTCCAGTCTGAAAGTCACCACACCATTGTCCCTGCTTGCCAGCACTAAAAAGGCCACGCCTCCTCGGTGAACCTGACGGCTGCGAGGAGGCGTGGCCCCTTCAACGTTATTGCTCTTGGGTCGGTGTGCTAGCCAATGGTGGACGTGTCAATCACGAAGCGATAACGCACATCGGAAGCGAGCACGCGCTCATAGGCTTCATTGATCTTGCTGGCAGGGATGACCTCGATCTCAGCACCGAGCCCGTGCTCGGCACAGAAGTCCAACATCTCCTGCGTTTCACGGATTCCGCCAATCATGGAGCCGGCGAACCTGCGGCGCCCACCAATGAGTGCGAAAGCATTCACGGGCAACGGTTCGGCGGGTGCACCAACGTTCACCAGCGTGCCGTCAAGGCTCAGCAGTTGCAGGTAAGCGCTGATGTCGATGGACGCGCTGACCGTGTTGATGATGAGGTCAAACGTCCCTGCCAGCTGCTCGAACGTGGCCGGATCACTGGTGGCGTAGTAGTGGTCTGCGCCCAGCTTCAGGCCGTCTTCCATCTTCTTCAGGGACTGCGAGAGGACCGTCACCTCGGCACCCATGGCGTCGGCAATCTTGACGCCCATGTGTCCCAGGCCGCCCAAGCCCACGATCGCGACCTTCTTGCCAGGACCGGCGTCCCAGTGCTGCAGCGGGGAGAACGTCGTGATGCCAGCGCACAGAAGCGGTGCGGCGACGTCGAGGTCCAGCGCTTCAGGGATGGTGACGACAAAGTCCTCGTTCACGACGACGTTGCTGGAGTATCCGCCCTGGGTGATGGTGCCATCACGGTCGACCGCGCCGTAGGTGCCCACGTTGCCGTTGAGGCAATACTGTTCCTCGCCCGCCAGGCAGTTCCTGCACTCTTTACAGGAGTTGACCATGCAGCCAACACCTACGCGGTCGCCCACTTTGTGCTTGGTGACCTCCGGACCGACTTCGGTAACGATCCCGGCAATCTCGTGGCCGGGGACGAGCGGGTACCGCTGGGGACCCCAATCGCCCCGGACAGTATGGATATCAGAGTGGCAGATACCGGCGAATTTGATGTCGATGTGGACGTCGTGAGGTCCAACTTCGCGACGTTCGATGGTGGTCAGGGTGAGGTCGCCCGTGGCCGAAGGTGAAGCATAAGCGTTAGCGGAAGGCATGTTTCTCCTGCGTGATGAAGATTAGTGGATGCTTCCATCTAACCCTCTTTTCCAAAATGCAAGGAGTTACTGCTGTTAGGGGTAATGACAGGGACTCCCTTGGAGGGCCAAAAGCCATACCGTTGGAACCATGGACAACAGGACCGAGACGCGCGATTTCCTCTCTACCCGAAGAGCGAAGATCACCCCCGAGCAAGCTGGGCTGGCCGCCTATGGCGGCAATCGGCGCGTCCTTGGGCTCCGCCGCGGCGAGGTTGCCATGCTTGCAGGCGTCAGTGTTGAGTACTACACCCGTTTGGAGCGGGGGAATCTCTCAGGTGTTTCGGACAGCGTCCTCGAGGCTCTGGCCAACGCCCTGCAACTGGATGACGCCGAACGGGCACACCTCTTCGACCTCGCCCGTGCGGCCAACGACGGCGGTCGGTTGCGGCGTTGTCCGGTTCGGAAGCAGTCCATCCGTCAGGGTGTCCAACTCACCTTGGACGCGATCACGCATGCGCCGGCCTTCGTCCGCAATGGCCGGCTCGATATCCTCGCTACCAACGCTTTGGGCAGGGCACTGTACGCGGACAGCTACGACACCCCTTCCGGGCCGCCCAACCTTGCCCGTTTCCTCTTCCTCGATCCCCGCAGCCATGACTTCTACACCGATTGGGAACGGGCTGCCAATGACACTGTGGCCATCATGCGTACCGAGGCTGGGCGAGATCCTTACGACCGTGGCCTCACTGACCTCGTAGGTGAGCTGTCCACCCGCAGCGAGGAATTCCGTATGCGCTGGGCGTCCCACAACGTCCGGCAGCATTACACCGGGAAAAAGCAGTTTCACCATCCGATCGTCGGGGACCTGCACACTCTCTACGAGGCGTTTGAGCTCTCCGCCGACGACGGCCTGACCATGACCATCTACAACGCGGAGCCTGGCACCGGAACCGAGGATGCCCTGCGGTTACTGGCGAGTTGGGCTGCAACCACGCTCGTGTCTGAACCTGGCACGTCTGAATTCGGCCACGACCTTCGCAAGACGAACCGCAACTAATTCTGGAACCACAAAGGAACCATGGACATTACCCCCAAAACCACCAGTACCAAGGGACCATCAGGGCTCTTCACCGGCGACGTCTACTTCGACGTCATCGCCAAGGGAAACGAGCCCTCCCGATTGCGGGTGAACATTGTCCGCTTCGCTCCGTGCGCTAGAACGGCGTGGCACACCCACGCGGTTGGACAGACCCTCCATGTGACGGACGGTGTAGGCCTGGTCCAGGCACGCGGAGGCGAGGTTAAGGTGATCCGTCAAGGTGACACCATCTACACCCCGCCGGGCGAATGGCACTGGCATGGGGCTGCTCCGGAGCATTTCATGAGCCACCTTGCCATGTGGGAAACCACCGGAGCCACCGACGGTTCCGAAACTACGTGGGGCGAGCTAGTGACAGATGAGGAGTATGGCTATCCGGGCTGAGGGCTTTTCGCGGGCTTCCTAAAAATGTCAGACCCCAATGAGAGGGTTTATCCATGGGAAGTATTGGGGAGATGTTGGCGCGTCGGGCAGTGATGTCTGGCGCCGCGTTGCGCCCCGGAGGAGTTTCCCGAGCAAGCCATGACCTACCTGCCAACGCGGATGCGCGCTGTGAAAGCCCGACGGCGGTAGTCACCGATTCGGACAACCCCAGGGGCATTTGGCTGCTTCGCGGCATTGAACCAGGGCCCTTCTCTGAGCCTGATGAAGTGGACTGTGAAGTCGAGCTGCTTCGCGGCTTGGAACCACTGCCCTTCGCCGCCCCTGGTGAAGTGGACCCTGAGGTCCGCCCTGTTTCCCTGTTACTTGACGGTTCCCCTGGGCGCAGCGTTTCCCAGGGAATTGAGGGTGCGCTGGGACTTGAGGGGGCGCTGGCTGACAGCTTTGAGGCGTTGGAATCCCTGCGTTCCTTCACCGTAACCGGTGCCCTGGTATTCGGGTTTACCGAGGCCGCTGGTTTCGCCGGGCGGGTGGAGGAGATTGCCCGGACCGTGGAGTATCTGCAGGTCATCGCGGCGCACGCCGTTGAGCGGACCCGCACGCAAGCCCAGCAGGCGCGGCCCTCATCCGCCGCCGGCACGGGATGGCAGACAGGCTGGACCGACCCCGCAACCACCGGCTCGGACTCGGCCGGGGTTGTTGCTGGATCCGCTACTACTGCGGGGCCAGGTGTTGTGGCTTCGGCAGTAGTTGTTACTGCGGCGGACGCTGCTGCGGTGGCCGATGATGGCTACCGGAACGCCACGGAATTCCTCCGCGCCAGCCTGCGGATCAGCAAAAGCGAAGCCAACCGCCGGCTCGCCCTGGCCTCCCAGGTCCTCCCCCGGACCGGAATCGCCGGGCAACACATCCCGCCCCGCCGCGAAATCCTCGCCCAGGCGCTCGAAACCACACAGATACCCACCCGGTCCGCGACCATCATCAGCAGCGCACTGGAAAATGTCCGGCAACTCACCGATGACGACACCCTCACCCGGATGGAACACGCCCTCACCGCAACAGCAGTGGAAACCGACCCGGACTTCGTCACCAAAATGGCCAAACGCTGGGTCGATTCGATCGACCAAGACGGTCCCGAACCCAGCGAAGAAATCCTCCGCCAACTCCAAGGCGCGTTCTTCCGCCGCCGACGCCGCCACGGGCTCCACCACATCGAAATCTTCGCCACCGCCGAACAATACGAAACCCTCACCACCGCCATGAACGTCGCCACCAACCCCCGACTCACCACGGATAGTAATCCCACCGGACCGGACCTGGACCGGCGTTCCCGCCCCATGAAACTCCTCGACGGACTCGTCGGAGCCTGCGCCGTCGCGATGACCACCGGGAAACTGCCAGCCAACGGCGGACTCCGACCCCAACTCACCCTCACCATCGACGAACGCGACCTCTTCGAACGACGCACCGACCACCAACGACTCAGCACCGGCACAGCAACGTTCCTGGGTCCGATGCACCCCAACACCATCCGCAAAATCGCCTGCGACGCCGACATCCTCCCCGTCCTGCTCGGCAGCGACTCCCGCGTCCTGGACATCGGCCGCACCACCCGGATCTTCCCACCCCACATCCGCAAAGCCATCACCGCCCGCGACGGCGGCTGCGCGTTCCCCGACTGCACCATGCCCGCCCCCTGGTGCGAAGCCCACCACATCACCTACTGGTCACACGGCGGCACCACAGGAACCGAGAACGGCACCCTGCTCTGCAGCCACCACCACCACCTCATCCACAAAGAACAATGGCGGATCGACATGACCACCGGCGTGCCCTGGTTCACCCCACCGACACACATCGACCCCAAACAAACACCCCGACGCAACCACCACCACACACCCCTCAGAACATAAGAGTGCCATCGCGCTAAATTGCGCCTCACGACGACCAGACGCGGAGTGCAGCTGAGGTGTACCCATTCGCGCGGCCCGTTGTTGGCGCTACATGAGTTGCAAGTCCCTAATCTTTCGCTCAAGGGCCAAGCGTTCCGCGCCGTTTGAGCACAGTTCAAGAGCCTGGTGAAAAGCCTCGTTGGCTTCTTCTCGGCGCCCAAGCCGCGACAGCAGCTCGCCCTTGACCGCCGGCAAGAGATGCGATCCCTTGAGTTCACCCCGGGCCGCCAATCCGTCAACGAGGTCCAGTCCGGCGGCCGGGCCAGAGGCCATGGAGACGGCGACGGCATGGTTCAAATCAATGATTGGCGACGGCGTGAGTCGCCCAAGTGACTCGTACAGGACCACGATTCGCTCCCAGTCTGTGTCCTCCACCGTGCGTGCCACACCATGGCATTCGGCAATGGAAGCCTGGAGCCCGTAGGCGCCGAGCCCACGGCCCGCATCCACCGCCGTCGAAAGTGCTGCGCGTCCGCGCCGGATTGCTGACTGATCCCACCGACGTCGATCCTGGTCTTCCAGCAGTACCGGTTGGCCAGCTGCGTCGAGCCTTGCCGGGAATCGCGCGGCTGTGAGTTCCATCAGTGCCAGCAATCCGAATGCTTCGGGTTCCGGCGCCACGCGGACCAACACCCGGGCAAGTCGACGTGCTTCACTCGCCAACTCGGTGCGCATCCAGTTTTCTCCTCCGGAAGCGTAGGCCCCCTCCGTGAAGATCAGGTAGAGGACATTCAGCACCGAACCAAGCCGCTCAGGAACCTGATCGGCCTCGGGCACTGCAAACGGGATGCGGGCAGCGGCGAGAGTCTTCTTTGCCCTGGTGATGCGCGCCTGGATGGTTGGCACCGGGACCAGGAATGCCTTGGCGATCTCATCCGTGGTCATGCCGCCCACAACGCGAAGTGTCATGGCAATCCGGGCCTCCCTGGACACCACGGGGTGGCAGGAAATGAACATCAGGGCCAGGACATCGTCATCAATGGCTTGGGGGTTGAACAGCGTATCCACACCCGCTTCTTCCTCTGTGAGATCGCGTGCCAGAAGCGCGTATTTCTCGTCCAGGGCTGCCCGCCGCCGGAAAGCATCGATGGCACGACGACGACCCGCTGTGAGGAGCCATCCCACCGGCTCGGCAGGTGCGCCATTGACAGACCACGAGACGAGGGCCTCTGCGAGTGCTTCCTGTGCGAGGTCCTCTGCCAGTGGAAAGTCCCCTGTATAGCGGGCAAGGGCGCCGACGATGCGGGCGGATTCGCTGCGCCACACCGCTTCGACGGCGGCCCTTACCTCGTTGCTGCTCACGTCAGTTGCTGCTCACGTCTGGTGCTGCTCATTGCAGGTGCTCCCCCGAAGCAATGGCCGTCCCGTCTACAGCTGTCCGGTCCGCTCGCGCCAAGCCCGCTCCTTTTGGATCCATTCGTTGTCTTGGGGGAATTCGTCGATGCTGGTGACCCGGCGGATCTCTGTCTTGCTGCCTGCGGTCATCGGAGCACGCTTGGCCCACTCGATTGCTTCCTGCTTGGAGGCGACATCCAGGATGTAGTAACCGGCAAACAGTTCCTTCGTTTCACCGTACGGGCCATCAGTGACCACCGGGGTGTCACCGGTGAAGTCGACCACGACGCTTTCCTTTGCATCGTCCAGTCCTTCAGCAGCGAGCAGTACTCCAGCGCGGATCAGTTCGTCGTTGAACTTGCCCATCGCTTCGAGGATTTCGTTGAAGTCGATGTTCTCGAACTTGGCGAACGATTCGTCGGTTGCCCGCATGATCAGCATGTACTTGGCCATTGCACTCAATCTCCTGTGTTGTGGAAGGTCGCCCTTCGACCTTCTCATTCATGGGTCGAACAGTGCGAGGCGAAATCGACAACCTCTCAAAAGAATTTTCCCGTTCCATCCAGGGCTGCCGGGCGTATCCTGAGGAACAGTGGGTAAACGATGTGTTTTCCCGCCGGTAACTGGTTCGAGGCATCATGGCATCATCACGCTCTCCCGAAGACTTTTTTCCGGAACGCGGTGCCGCCGCCCGGATGGTTAACTCCTATGCAGCCCTCCTGAAGTCCGTCCGCAGTGCGGGCTTGCTGAAGCGCCGCCGGGGTTTCTACATCACGGTTTTCGTGATTCTGATGCTGGCGTGGGCCGGAACATGGAGTGGCTTTCTTCTCTTGCGGGACACGTGGTTCCAGCTCTTGATCGCGGCGGGCATGGGTGTTGTCCTCACTCAATTCGCGTTTCTCGCACATGAGGCCGCCCATCGCCAGGTGTTCAAATCCAAGAGCATGAACGAATGGTCCGCGCGCCTGATTGGCACGGGGTTGGTGGGAATCAGTTATGCGATGTGGGCCCAAAAACATACCCGGCACCACAACTTCCCCAATGTCATCGACAAGGACCCGGATATCCACACAGGCGCCATCGCCTTCCATCCCGAGGCCGCCGCATCGCGTCGCGGCCCAATGGTGAGTGTCACCCGGAAACAGGGATGGTTGCTGTTCCCCCTGTTGTTCTTCCTCGGTGCGAGCCTGCATGTTGATTCGTTGAAGTACTTGTTACGCCAACGAAAGGCAGATCATCGCTGGGTGGAAATCCCTGTCCTTATGCTGCGCCTGCTTATGGTGCCGGTTTTGGTGTTCTCCTTGTTGCCGCTGGGAATGGCCTTTGCCTTCCTTGGCGTCCAATTGGGCGTCTTCGGCTTTTATATGGGCGCTGCATTCGCGCCCAATCACAAAGGCATGCCCATCCTGCCAGCATCCAGCAGGACGGATTTCCTGAACCGCCAGGTTCTTACTGCCCGGAACATCTCTGGGGGACGGTTCCTTGACGCACTTATGGGCGGACTGAACCGGCAGATCGAACACCACCTCTTCCCGGACATGCCCAGGCCTTACCTGCAGCGTGCCTCCGGAATCGTCAAGGAATGTTGCCGGGAACTGGACATCCCTTACACGGAGACTTCACTGGCAGCTTCGTACGCAATCGTCGTCAGGTACTTGAACAACGTGGGACTCTTCGCTGGCGAACCCTTTGAGTGTCCTGTCGTGGACAGGTTCAGACCCGGATGAGGTGGCCACTACTGACAAGGCGGCCACACGAAGATCCCCCGGAGGTGTTACGAGCACTCTCCGGGGGATCCTTCGTTGCCAAGTGTCGGCGTCGTGGTTTCCTTTCTGCGGTTGCAGTGCCTTAGCGGCCGCCGCCTCCGATAACTCCGGCTTCAACAGCCTTGGTGACGGCGTCAGCTTCGGCCTGGGTGAGCTTGCCGTCCGTGACGGCCTTGTCCAGCCTGGTCTTAAGGGCAGCGGCTCGCTCTTCTTGGGCGGCAGTGCGGATTTCTTCCAAGGCGGCAGTGACCTTGGATTCATCAATGCCCAGTGCTGCGGCCAGGGACTTGGCCAAGGCTGCTTCCTGCGCTGTCCGGTCCGGCTTGGTTCCCTCGGTGCCTTGAGTTGGTGGAGTGGTGGGCTTATTCGCTTCTCTGAAGGCCTTCAACGCGTCGGTGACTTTGGCTTCGTCCACTCCCAACTTGGCGGCAAGGTCCGCTGCGAGCTGACCGCGGTCGGGGCCGTGGCCTCCGGGCCTTCCGTGGCCCTCCGGTGGCGTGGTGACATCGGCGGACGACGTTGCGCTCGGCGTCGGCGTCGTGGTGGCTGAAGCAATGCTGGTGACACCCAGCCCTGCACCCAGCGCCAACGCTCCGGCTGTAATGCCCAGCGTGATTCTCTTGGTCTTTGACATGGTGCCTCTCCTCAATCCGGCGCCGCTGTAACGGCTGCTGAGCCGTCCGAGCGGCCTGCAACTTCCAGACAGCTTGTAACTTCCAGACGATCTGTAACATCGTCCTGTTACTACAATGAGTCGATCACCCAAGCCCGCGCTGTTGTGAAGCTGTCAATCAGCTGTGAAGGTGCGGTTGGGTGTCCAAGGCCGCAAGTAATCGCTTGACTGAACCACCCAGGTTCCACTCGGTAGCCAAACGCTCAAGCTCAGCGCGCGCCTCGCCTGTCACGGGGCGCAGCTGGGCGCCTGCCTCCTCAAGGGTGGGCACCTTCAAGTCGCGAACCACATTGACGACGGCGGGCGCCACCTTGAGGTACCCGGCCGCTGCGGCAAGTTTGGCGCGTACGGAACTGGACAATCCGCCGTCGGGAGCCTCTGCTGCCTCCAGGAGGCCCTCAAGGGAGCCGTATTCCGCGAGTAAAGACGCGGCCGTTTTCTCGCCGATGCCGGCAACGCCCGGTAGTCCGTCGGAGGAATCGCCACGCAGGGTGGCGTAGTCGGCGTACTGTTGCGGCAGCACGCGGTACTTTCCAACGACGACGACGTCGGTGACCACTTCGAGGTTCCTCATGCCACGGGCGGTGTAGATGACGCGGACGTCCCGGTCATCATCGACGAGTTGGAAAAGGTCCCGGTCACCGGTGACCACATCAGTGGGCAACTGCGCCTGGCTGGCATACGCACCCACAACATCGTCGGCTTCATGCTCATCGACGCCCACCACAGCAATTCCCGCAAGGTCCAGCACGTGGCGGATCAGCGGGATCTGCGCTTCGAGAGGATCGGGAACGATCTCGACGTCAGGGCCCACCGGCACGATTTCGGCCACCCTGTGCGCCTTGTAGCTGGGGATCAGCTCAACCCGCCATTTCGGGCGCCAGTCATTGTCCCAGCAAGCGACCACGTGGGTCGCTTCGTACTCGGTGGTGAGGCGGGCAATCATGTCCATCAGGCCACGGACGGCGTTGACGGGTGTGCCGTCGGAGCGGCGAATGGAGTCCGGAATGCCGTAGAAGGCGCGGAAATACAAGGATGCAGTGTCCAGGAGCATGAGTCGAGGCATACCTGATCCTGACACGTCCAGTCCGGAATCACCGTGAACCTGAGCTAAACCTCTTTGCCGGGCTGGGCAAAGACTTGATCCGCACTGTGAGCCGCATTACGATAATGTGAGCGATAATAGAACAAGGTGTTCAACTATAGAACATCACATAAATTTCGACCCACAAAGAAGTGAGGAAAGCCCGTGCAGTTCCACCACCACGGTTACGTATCCGGTGACCCGCGAGTCGAGCCAGCTGCCGGCGTCGGCATCGACCGCCCGGCCGAGCTTCCCGACGAAGTTGACGTTCTGATCGTAGGGACCGGTCCCGCAGGGATGCTGACCGCGGCGCAATTGGCCCAGTTCCCGGATATCACCACGCGTATTATCGAGCGCCGCCCCGGGCGCCTCGCCATTGGTCAGGCCGACGGCATCCAGGCCCGCAGCGTCGAGACCTTCCAGGCGTTCGGGTTCGCCGAGCGGATCACCGCCGAGGCCTACCGCATCACCGAAATGGCGTTTTGGAAGCCGGACCCCGCTGACCATTCGCGCATCGTACGCGCGGCCCGCGCCGTGGATGACCCCACAGGTATCAGTGAGTTCCCGCACTTGATCGTGAACCAGGCACGCGTGCTGGACTACTTCGCAGAATTCATGGCCAACTCCCCCACGCGCATGACGCCTGACTACGGCTACGAGTTCCGCAGTCTCGAGGTCACCGGTGTTGGTGAGTACCCGGTGACTGTCACCCTTGGGCGCACCTCCGGGCCTGATGAAGGACAGCAGCGCACCATCCGGGCCAAGTACGTCGTCGGTGCCGATGGGGCGCGCAGCAAAGTCCGCGAATCGATTGGCTGCCACCTCGCGGGCGACCAAGCCAACCATGCCTGGGGTGTGATGGACGTCCTGGCCGTCACGGACTTCCCGGATATCCGCACCAAGTGTGCCATTCAGTCCGGTGCGGGCGGCAGCATCCTGCTGATCCCCCGCGAGGGCGGCCACCTGTTCCGCATGTATGTGGACCTTGGCGAGGTGAAACCGGAGGATCACGGCGCCGTGCGGAAGACCACGATTGAGCAGATCATCGGCAAAGCCAACGACATCCTCCACCCCTACACGCTGGATGTCCGCAACGTCGCCTGGCACAGCGTTTACGAGGTAGGCCACCGGCTCACGGACAGGTTCGACGACGTCCTGCCGGAGGAACGCGGCACACGGACCCCGCGGGTGTTCATCACCGGCGACGCCTGCCACACCCACAGCGCGAAGGCCGGGCAGGGCATGAACGTTTCCATGCAGGACGGCTTCAACATCGGCTGGAAACTCGGGCACGTCCTGGAGGGCCGCAGCCCCGAGTCCCTGCTGGACACCTACTCGGCTGAACGCCAGGTGGTGGCGAAGAACCTGATCGACTTCGACAAGCAATGGTCAACGCTCATGGCCAAGAAGCCCGAAGAGTTCGAAGACCCGGCGGAGCTGGAGACCTTCTACACCAGCACCGCGGAGTTCCCTGCCGGTTTCATGACCCAGTACTCCCCGTCCATGCTTGTTGCCGAAGCGAAACACCAGGAGTTGGCAACGGGCTTCCCAGTCGGCAAGCGCTTCAAGTCGGCCCCGGTCCTGCGGGTCTGCGACACGAACCCGATGCACCTCGGCCACCACGCCAAGGCAGACGGACGCTGGCGCATCTACGTCTTTGCCGACGCCGCCCCTGCAGGCGCCCCGGGACCTGTCGCGGACCTCGCCGAGTGGATCGCGAACTCGCCTGCCTCGCCGCTGGCCGCGACGCCGTCGGACGCTGACCGCGACGCCTGGTTCGATGTGAAGGTGATCTACCAACAGGACCACACCAACGTAGACATCAACGCAGTCCCCACGGCGTTCAAGCCGACAGTTGGACCGTTCAAGCTCACCTACCTGGAGAAGGTCTTCGGGACGGACCCCGCCAACGACATTTTCGATATGCGCGGCCTCAGCCGCGACGGTGTGGTTGTAGTGGTCCGCCCAGACCAGTACGTCGCGAACGTGCTCCCACTGACAGCCACCGCGGAACTAGGTGAGTTCTTCGCCACCGTGCATTCCGGGCGGCAGGATAAGGCGGCCACAACAAACGCCGATCTGGTCAGCCACCAGGCGTAACGACGGACGCAAGTGCCGGGAGCCGGGCAAGGCTCCCGGCAGCAAATCGCCGCCCCGTCGCGGTCCTCTCCCAAAGCGTCCTAGGTGTCAGGCAGAATTGCCCTCATGGGGCGTTGGAGCGAAGAGAGAGTCATCAACGCCGCCCCCGACGCATCGTCTTTGGCAGCGGCACGAAAACTGGCACATCCCGGCCCGTGGTCGGACTCAGGGAGCAACGACGTCCTGGTTTGGGGCAAATGCCAAGGCAGCGGGAAAACGCCCTATCAAGTAAGCGTGGACATCGTCGCCCCTGCCTACCGATGCTCATGTCCGAGCCGCAAATTTCCCTGCAAACACGCCCTGGCACTGCTTCTTCTGTGGGCACGGGGTGAGGCTGCGGAGGCTTCGGCCGAGACGGCGGACTTCGCGCAGGAATGGGCAGGCCAGCGCGCAGAACGTGCCACCGCCCAGGACCGCAGGAAGTCGGGGGAGGCATCGGATCCCGAAGCGCAGGCCAAGCGGCTCGCCGAGCGACAAGCACTCATGGATGCAGGAATCGCAGACTTCGCCCGCTGGCTCACCGACCTGATCCGGACCGGGCTTGCCGCAGCCCGCAACCAGCCCTACTCCTGGTGGGACGGCGTGGCGGCCCGATTGGTCGACTCGCAGTTGCCGGGCCTTGCCGAACAAGTGCGGAGCATGGCTTCGGAGATCCACGGTAGGACTGACTGGGCAGACCATCTGTTGCTCCATGCGGGCCGGTGGTGGGCGCTGACCAAAGCCTGGGCCGCACGGGACGCGCTGTCTGCCGAGGAATTTGCAGACGTCAAAGCAGCTGTCGGTTGGGCCACAGCATCAGCCGACGTCAAGGATACTGAAGCACTGCCGGGGCCATGGCTGGTACTGGGGGCCCATCGAAGCGACGACGGACGGCTCCAACAGCAGCGGACGTGGCTCCGCGCTTCCGATGGAACGGTGGTGGTCATCCTGGATTTTGCCGGGCAGGGCCAAGGGCTCGCAACACCGCAACTTGCGGGCGCCCTGCTGGACGTCACAGTTGCCCGCTACCCCGGATCCACGCCGCAGCGTGCCATGTTCACCAGTCCCGTTGCGTCCCACGGGCTGGCCACCAGCCTTGGTCCTGGCGGCACCATCGACCAGGCACTCGAGCAGCAGTCAGTCGCTGTTGCGCGGTCGCCATGGCGCGACCGTCAGCCGGTGCTGTTGGCCGGCGTCACCATCCGGCCGGAGGACCATGGTTGGCTGGTAGAGGAGAACGGCAACGCTCTTCCCTTGATGGATGCTCCCCTGGATTCGCTGCTGGCGCTGACGGGCGGGCACCCGGTGGATATTTTCGGCGAACTCGAGGATGGCCACGTGCGTCCGCTGACCGTCGTCGTCGGTGATGCGGTGGTGACTCCATGACGTGGTTGGACGAGCTGACATGGTTGGACGGGCTACGCACTGCCGCGCTCGTAGGAACAGGGCGGCATGCCGCGCCGTCTCCCCCAGCGGGGCTGACCGTGCGCCCTCCCGAAGGCTTGTCCCGCGAGGAAGAGGTGCTGGACCAGGCTGCCATGGTGGATGTCGTCATCCGCGCGTCCCGCAGACCCGCCCAAGCGTCCGCCGCCACTCTGCCGCTGCCGGCGTCGCCTGATACAGAGCCGCAGGCCGCTAGAGAAGCTGCCCGGCTGCTGGAACTTCTGCTCACGCAACCGCCCGTCGGACTGGAGTTGAGGAACCAACTGGTAGTGGACTGGCTTCAGTTGGCAGAAGAATCACGACGCCGGGTCCCGCACGGACTGCTTCCGGCGATGTTCGCGTTGGCCGAAACTAAAGTAGCTGTCTTCAAGCGCTTGGAGCCAGCCATCGGAACCCGCGGCCGATGGCTTCAAAGTCTCTCAAAAACATCAGTTCCGACGCCTGCCGATGAATCCCCAGAGCCCGGAATCGAACTCGCTTCGGCAGAACTCAAACGTCTCCGGAGGAGTGACCCTGCAGCTGCACGTGAGAGGCTGGCGACGCACTGGGGTGACCTAAGCGCCCGGGAACGCGCAAATCAACTGGCCCTGTTGGCCACGAACCTGGGCAGCGACGACGAAGAGCTGTTGGAACGCGCCTTGGACGACAAAGCGAAGAGTGTGCGCGAGGTGGCAACCGGATTGTTGGACCGACTCCCTGGCAGTCTCCGAGCCGGGCGCATGTCTGCCCGGCTGCTTCCCCTGCTGCATTTGAAGGGGTTGTTGAACAAGCGGATCGACGTCGACCTTCCGCCAGACCCGGATGAGCAAGCTTTACGCGACGGCATCCCGTCCAACCAACGCAGTGGTGAACCTGACAGACTGGCGCGATTGGACATCATCATCAGGGGTGCACCGCTTGAGGTCTGGACATCCGTGTCCGGCCGCGGCCCGGCCTCAACTGTGGAACTCCTGAAACCCGAGCCCCGGGTCCTGGATGGCCTCATCACAGCTGCTGTGAGCCGGAAAGACCTTGAGTGGATCCGCGCGCTGCTGACCGTCCGGACCGACGTGCGGCTGCTGGGTTGCCTGCCCGTTGGTGAGCGTGAGCAATGGCTGGAAGGGTACATCCGCAATGGCATTGACCAGCCCCTGACCTTGGTTCCGCTGTTACGGGATCTGCCCCAGCCATGGGGGTTGGGGTTGGCTGATGCGCTGCTCGGGCTGATTGCCGGCAAGAACGGTGGCCAATTGGCGGCCATGCTGGCGCAGGTGCTGCCAACCGCGCTGCCGCGGGAGGCCGCCGAGCAATGCCGACGCCTTTTGGAGCGTTCAGACGAGGACGCTGCCCGGCGCAGGGTGCTCCGCGACGCTGTTCAATACCAAGCATTCCGACAATCACTCACGGAGGCCTTCCAATGACAGATGCCCCAAACGGAACCGATGTTCTCCGGGCCCACGCCGAAAATGCGTACGCCGATGAACTCAGTGTGTTGGCGGCGGTTGACGACCGTCCCCGGCCACCCAGTTGGCGGCTCTCTCCATGGGCCGTCACCACGTACATCCTGGGCGGAACCCTACCCAATGGTGCCGTGATCACGCCGAAATACCTGGGCCAGGAGCGCCTGGTGGAAATCGCTGTGGCTTCCCTCGCTACGGACCGGGCCCTGCTGCTCCTGGGCGTGCCGGGAACTGCGAAGACCTGGCTTGGCGAGCACCTGGCCGCGGCTATTTCGGGCGCGTCCACGCTGGTGGTCCAGGGCACGGCGGGAACACCCGAAGAAGCATTGCGGTATGGGTGGAACTACGCACGGCTACTCGCCGAAGGTCCCTCACGGGCAGCCATGGTTCCGGGACCTGTGATGCGTGCAATGGAGGCGGGAAGCCTGGTGCGCGTGGAAGAACTCACTCGCATCCCCTCCGATGTCCAGGATTCCCTGATCACCATCCTCAGCGAGAAGACCCTGCCCATCCCGGAACTCAACGACGAAGTGCAGGCCCGCAAAGGATTCAACGTGATCGCCACCGCGAACAACCGCGACAAAGGCGTCAACGAGCTCTCCTCCGCACTCCGCCGCCGCTTTAATACCGTGATCTTGCCGCTTCCGGACACCATCGATCAGGAGGTGGAGATCGTGACAACACGTGTGCGCAGCCTGGGCGAGGCACTGGAGCTTCCGGCTGACTTGGCGGCCCTCTCCGAAATCCGCAGGGTAGTGACCGTCATGCGGGAACTGCGTGCAGGGGTCACCCAGGATCAACGCACCACCATCAAATCCCCGTCGGCCACTCTGTCCACGGCGGAGGCCATTTCCGTGATGACCAACGGGCTGTCCCTCGCCGCGCACTTCGGCGACGGAACGGTGCGGGCCGATGACGTTGCGGCGAGCTTGGTGGGCGCAGTGATCAAGGATCCTGTACAAGACAGTGTGATTTGGCAGGAGTATCTGGAGACCGTAGTGCGGAACCGACCCGAGTGGAAGGACCTCTACCGGGCCTGCCGTGACCTTGAGTCGACGACCTAGGCGATGACTGACGTCCACATTCTGGGGATCCGGCACCACGGACCCGGCTCGGCGCACTCGGTGGCCGAAGCATTGGCCACCCTTCGCCCGGATCTGGTACTGGTCGAGGGCCCGCCTGAGCTCGATCAAGTCATTCCGCTCATCACCGATCCAGAAATGGTTCCTCCGGTCGCAGGCCTGATCTACGCAGTGGACGAGCCGCGGTTGGCTTCCTTTTATCCCATGGCCAGTTTTTCACCTGAATGGGTAGCCATCCGCTGGGCGCTGTCTACTGGGACCCCCGTGCAGGCCATCGATCTGCCAGCGGCGCATACATTCGGACTGAGGGTAGCTGCCGAAGCCGTTGAGTCGATTTCCGCCCCGGATCAGCCGTACCGCCCGGATGCAATCGGCATCCTGGCAGAAGCTGCCGGGTACAGCGATGCCGAGCGCTGGTGGGAGGACGCCGTCGAGCACCGCAACTCAAACCCCGTGGAGCGCTTCGAGGCCTTGATCGATGCCATTTCCGAAATCCGGGCACTGGACGACCGATCCCCCGATCATCCGGACGTCGTGGAGAACCACCGCCGGGAAGCGGCAATGCGGCGCATCCTGAGGGCGGCGATTCGTGAAGGATACGGTCGTATCGCTGTGGTCTGCGGCGCCTTCCATGCACCAGCACTCGTGCCCGCCGGCTTCCCCTCCGTTTCCGCGGACAACAAAGTACTCGCTGGCCTGCCCAAGGCCAAGGTGGCCGTGACATGGGTCCCGTGGACATCGGACCGGCTCAGCCTGCGGAGCGGATACGGGGCAGGTGTGACGGCACCGGGCTGGTATCAGCATCTGTTCGCGCACTGGATGGCCCAGGATCCAGCCGTGGATGTGTCTACGACGTGGCTTGTTCGAGTTGCCCGGGCTTTGCGCAAGGAAAACCTCGACGCCTCGACGGCCTCCGTGGTGGAGGCGAGCCGGATGGCAAAGGCCCTCGCTGCCGTTCGGGGTCGGCCAAGCCCGGGGTTACCCGAACTGGACGACGCTGCGCAGGCCGTCCTTTGCGATGGCTCTCCCCTGCTGTTGGCATTGGTACATCGCGAACTAAGTGTCGGACGGGATTTCGGCAGCGTGCCGGACTCCGTTCCTACGCTTCCGCTGGCTGCTGACCTCGCCGCGGCACAACGCAAACTGAGGATGAAAGCCAGCGCCTTGGAAGAGGTCATGGTCGTGGACCTCCGCAAACCCAACCAACTGGCGCGTTCCGTGCTGCTCCATCGCCTGGCACTGCTGGGTGTGGACTGGGGCGTGCCCACTGACACCGGCCGTACCACCGGCACGTTCAAGGAGGCGTGGACCCTTCTCTGGAAGCCTGAACTCGCCCTGTCCTTGGTGGAAGCCAGCCGGTACGGCACAACAGTTGCCTCCGCCGCAGCGGCGTTTGTGACCGAAGAAGCCCAGGCCGCCGACGGCCTTCCTGTCCTGTCCGAACTGCTGGCAAACTGCCTGCTCGCGGACCTCCCGGACGGAATTGCCGGCGTCGTCTCCGCTCTTGCTGAACGAACAGCGCTCCAGCAGGACGTTCCCCCGCTCCTGGAAACCATTGCGCCTCTTGCCCGCACATGCCGGTACGGAAACGTGCGCGGGGTGGACGTGAGCAATGTCCGAAAGATCCTGGAAGCCACTGTCGTGCGCGCCTGCGTTGGCCTGCCCACAGCCTGCGCAGCTTTGGACGACGACGCTGCCACCGTCATGCGCGGGGCGATCGACTCCGCCCAGGACGGGCTGTCCCTGCTCCCGGACTTGCCCTTGGACGACTGGCATTCAGCGCTCGCCGCGGTGGCACATTCGGACCGCATCCACGGCTCTGTGGCAGGTCGCGCTCTACGGCTCCTGCTGGAGGCCGGCCTGGTGGACGCCGACGACGTTGCTGCCAATCTGAGCCGCCGCTTGTCTGTCGCGGCCCCGGCACCCGAGGCTGCGGCCTGGTTGGATGGGCTGCTGTCCGGCGACGCCACACTGCTGATCCATGATCGCCGCCTCCTTCAGATTGTGGATGAGTGGGTGGATGGCGTGCAGGATGAGGTTTTCGAGGACGTGCTGCCGCTCCTGCGCAGGACATTCTCGGCCTTCAGCCGCCCTGAGCGGCGCGAGATCGGTGAGCAGCTGAGCCGTTCCGGCGCTTCGCGGGACACCACGGCAGGCACAAGCTTTAACCTGGCTGCGGCAGGCCCGGCCATCAGGACGATGGCCAGAATTTTGGGCTGGGAGGAGATCACATGACAGATGGCAACTTTGAGGAGGATCGGGGGCGCGACCGGCTGGACCGCTGGCGGTTAGTGCTGGGCGGCAACGAGGCAGACGGCATCTCAAAAGCCGACGGCGAGCGCGTCCAGCTCTCGGCCGATGATGCCCGGCGTGACCAAGCTCTTGAAGAGCTATATGGCGAGGGTTCCAGTCGCCGAGGCGGGCTCGGGGCCTCGAGTCCACGCGTGGCTCGGTGGCTCGGAGATATCCGCGGATATTTCCCCTCTACCGTGGTCCAGGTGATGCAGGCTGACGCAATGGACCGTCTGGGGCTGCGGCAATTGCTCCTTGAACCCGAGATGTTGCGAACGGTCCAAGCGGATATCGCCTTGGTAAGCACGCTTGTTGGCTTGGGCAGGGTTATCCCCGAGCAGTCGCGCGAGACAGCAAGGTCTGTGGTTCGCCAGGTGACCAAGGAGCTTGAAGACCGCCTGCGGGCCAAAACGGTTCAGGCCGTCTCCGGGGCGCTGAACCGGTCCGCCCGGACCAGGCGGCCACGGCACAGGGATATTGACTGGAACAGGACCATTGCGGCCAACCTCAAGCACTACCAACCCGAATACCGCACCGTTGTGCCTGAACAACTCCACGGCCATGCCCGGCGCAGCACGGAGATACAGCGCGAGATCATCCTCTGCATCGACCAATCAGGATCCATGGCGGAATCCGTGGTGTACTCCAGCGTCTTCGGCGCGGTGCTCAGTTCACTGCGTTCCGTGAGCACCCGTCTGGTGGTCTTCGATACCGAAGTCGTTGATCTGACCGAGGACCTGGATGATCCCGTGGACGTGCTGTTTGGGGTGCAGCTCGGTGGTGGTACCGACATCAACCGTGCCCTGGCCTATTGCCAGGATCAGATCACCAAGCCGACCGAGACCATCCTGGTGCTGATCAGTGACCTTTACGAAGGTGGGATAGCCGAGGAGATGCTGCGCCGTGCCGCTTCGATTGTTGGCGCGGGAACTACCATGATCGCCCTGCTGGCCTTGAGTGACAGTGGTCATCCTTCCTTTGACTCCAGTCACGCCGCAGCGCTCGCCGGGATTGGTGTCCCGGCTTTTGCCTGCACGCCGGACCTGTTTCCGGAGATGATGGCGGCGGCAATTGAGCGCCGGGACGTCAGCGAGTGGGCAGCGTCCCAAGGCATCCCAACCACACACGGGACGTAGCAAACTCTGATGTAGCAAACTGTGCCCACGGGCTCTGGCGGACGCAGGGCAACGGGACGAGAATGGGCTTGTGGTCACCCCTCCCAGCGCTGGCGGCGACACCATGAACGACGCCGCCAGAAAGATTCAACGTGTCTATCTCACGCTGACGCTGGGCAACACGGTGGCTGCTTCCTTCATCTGGGGTATCAACACGCTTTTCCTCCTTGACGCGGGCTTGAGCAACCTTGAAGCCTTCGCGGCCAACGCTTTCTTCACAGCCGGAATGGTCCTTTTCGAGATACCCACAGGCGTTGTCGCTGATGGCTGGGGCCGCCGCACGTCTTTCCTGCTTGGAACGATCACGTTGGCGGCGTCTACGTACTTGTACTACGTGCTCTGGCAGATCTCCGCACCGTTTTGGATGTGGGCCGTTGTGTCGGTGCTCCTTGGTCTCGGGTTCACGTTCTTCTCCGGAGCCGTGGAAGCCTGGCTGGTGGATGCCTTGCGCTTCTCCGGCTATGAAGGCGGCCTTGAAACCGTTCTGGGGCGCGGCCAGATGGTGCAGGGTGTGGCGATGCTGCTGGGTTCAGTGGCAGGTGGGGTGATCGCCCAAGTCACCAACCTTGGCGTCCCGTTCCTCATTCGGGTTTTCGTTCTGGTTGCCATGTTCGCCGTAGCGTTTGGGTTAATGCACGACGTCGGGTTCTCACCTGAGCGGTCCACTCACCCCCTCCGCGCCACCCGCGCAGTACTTTCTGCCTCGATCGAGAACGGCTTGAAAAACCCGCCCGTCCGGTACGTCATGCTGGCCGCTCCCTTTAGTGCCGGCGTCGGGATTTATGTCTTCTACGCCCTGCAACCATTCCTCCTTGACCTGTATGGCGACCCGCGGGCCTATTCCATTGCTGGTCTAGCGGCCGCAATTGTGGCGGGCTCGCAAATCCTGGGCGGCTGGCTTGCGCCCCATGCCCGGCGTTTGTTCCATAAACGAACCTCGGTGCTGATCCTTGGCGGTCTGGCTGGATTCGTGATCTTGGTCGTCCTCGGCTTCACCCGGATCTTTTGGTTGGCCCTGGTGCTGCTGGCACTCTGGGCCGTGGTGGGGTCCGCAGCAACTCCAGTCCGGCAGGCGTACGTCAATGACATGATCCCCTCCAAGCAGCGGGCCACGGTGCTGAGCTTCGATTCGCTCATGGGATCCAGCGGCGGAGTGGTGGTTCAGCCGCTCCTTGGACGTGGCGCCGACCTCTACGGCTACCCGGCCTCGTTGGCCATGGCGGGCATCATCGAGCTCATTTCGGTGCCATTCCTGCTGGCGAGCCGGAGGCAAGGGGCATCCGCAGACCGTGCCAACACCGAAGCCGTTCAGTCACCTTGAGCCGGCAGCGGCGTCAACAAGGCGTCCTGAAGCTCGGCGGTCACGCCTGGAGGTACATCGAGGTCCACGGCCAGGGCAAGAAGTGCGCGGCTGAAGTAGTTCCTGGCAGTGGCAGCGAGAGTGATGTCGGCAATCTCCCGGTCGCTGAAGCCCACATCGCGAAGGTGCTGCGTGTCGTCGTCGTTCATTGCGGCCGCATCGGTGCTGAGCCTGACCGCGTAGTCCATCATCGCGACTTCCTCCGGGGGCAGCCCGGCATCCCTGTAGTCCCGGGCGACAGCGAGTAGTTCCTCCTCATCAATGATGGCCAACGTCTTCTTCCCATGGGCCAACCGGCAGTGGGAGGAACCGATAGCCTGGGCGGCGGCGAGTGTCACAAGTTCGTATCGTCGCAAACCCAGCGATGAGACGATTGCCTTAACCAGCGCCTGCCATGCCTTGTAGGCCTCCGGGTTTATGCTCATGGCCTTCGTGTGGCTCGGAACATAGCCCATCAACTGCAGATCGGCTTGGTAGATTTCGGCGGTGAGGCCTGTGGCCTCGGACTCGGATGGCACCTTGAGTATGGACATGGGCGCTATTGTGGCCCCCGGTCAAGGGAATGTAAATGAGGCGGAAAGTCCATCGGAATGACAGAGTGGGACTTCACCGTGAATTGTGGTGGAACCCAATACTGAAAGCGTGGACAAGTAATGATCTCCCTCCGGCAGGATTCCCAAGGCTTCATCCGAATGAGCCGGCATTTTCCCGCCAGCGCCTCCGTGTCCATCACCTTTGCCGACGGCACCCAGAAGGTTTTCCAGGGCCAGCGGCTCAACGAAATCTTCGACGACGCCTTGGCCGCGTTCCGGGCAGGAAATAACCTCGACGGCAAGGGCTTCGATCGGGGACCAAAAAAGAAGGTCCAGCAGGGTATCGAGTTCGTGCCCATCAGCCCTGACATGGCGTAAATTGCGCTGGGGCGGGTTCATATCTGCCTGGGTTTTACTGTTTACCGGGTTTTACCGGTTACCTGAGGCGTGACTGACGCAAAAGGGCGTCCATGGCCTGGCTTCGAGCCGCCCCTCGGGAATGGCGACACCACAAATCGCGCATATGCCGTACGTTCCATCCGAAATCCGCTGCAATGCGGCTTCAATCTGCTCCAGGCCGATACGGCTCTGGTCCAGCAGCGCCGAGGCCTGTGAGAGCTCGAAGGCGATGGTTGTGCCTTCCGGATCATGCTCGTCGTCGACGTTTGAGTCCTGGCGGGCAAGGCTGACTCCTGTGATGTCGCTGCGCAGCGCCTTCAGCAGGGCAAGCTTCCGGTCGCGTTCCTCCTCCAGGAGAACCCGGAACCGCTCGACGTCGTGCATGTGAGCAAGCCTACTCATCACCTTCAACCTCGTGGTATGAACAAGGCCCTGGCTGGACAATCCCCCGGTCTGGACAAGCCGTGGGGTGTGATGCCCTAATAACGTCATGGGGAACTACGCGCGCCATCCCGGAGTCGATAGTTACATGGACGCCCTCCCGGACTGGCAAAAAGCAGTTTGTGAGGAACTGCGGGACGTGATCCACGAGGCAGAACCGGACATCGTGGAGACGATCAAGAGACGGGTTCAGCCGTACTTTGTCCTGGAGGGAAACGCGTTGCTCGCGGCCAAGAACCACGTCAACCTCTTTCTCTATGATGGCGCAATTGTTCCTGACCCTGCCGGGATCATCACGGCCGGGCACGATAACAAGACTGGCCGAATGATCAGCTTTTACCTTGATGACGAAGTACCAACGGAACCCCTGATTGAGATGCTGCGACAGATTGCCGCCAACAATCGCGCAGGTGGGTGGCGGAAGATCAAAAACGACAGGAAGTTTGGGGACTGACCATGACGTTGAAAGAAACGATTGCCCGCCTCCGAGCCGCCCACCTCATGGTCCGCGACGCCAAGGAGTGGGACGAGCTGTCCATGAACCTGTGGGCGGCCTACGACGCCAACGACGAAGAACTCATTGAGCAGTTGCGGTCACCGTTCCTGCAATCTTGGCGGACCGTCACGCGTTACGTGCTCCGTGACACGTTCGACGCAGCAGGCATCACGGTCGGCGAGCCAACGCATCCATGGGGAATTGCGACGCTTTCCGCGAAGGGAACCAGCTGCGAGCCACTCCTGTGCCGCACCGAAGGATTCCAACTGCTCACGTTTGCCGAAATACTGTCCAGCTATTCGGATTCGCTGGAGCCGTTGTTCACGGCTGCCGGGCAGGCGGACCGCTGATCAACGTGGGTATGTACTCCAGCAGCTGTAGTTGACCATCGAAAGTCCTGCTGTTCACCATTTCAAGGGAGACGTCAGGATACCCGTCATAAATCCGCTCCCTGCCGGTGCGGCCTGTGATCACGGGGAAAACAACAATCCTGTATCGGTCCACGAGTCCGGCCGTCAACAAGGAGCGGCAGAGGCTGAGGCTTCCCAGAGTGGTCAGGGCGCCGGTCCGGGTCCGCTTCAGCTCCTTGACAGCTTCCACCGCATCACCCCCCACCAGTTCAGAATTCGGCCAGGCCAGCGGTTCCTGAAGAGTGGACGAGAAGATGATCTTTGGCACGGCCGCCAGGCCGGTCAATGCCGCTCCCTCTTCCTCGGAGAACCCCGAATCTTCGCCCGCGGCCTGCTCCGACATGCTTGACATCACCCGGTAGGTGTTGGCGCCCATAAGTGTGGTGAACTCTTTCTTCCCTTCCTCCTCGAGCCAGGCAAGGTATTCCGGGGATTCCAGTCCCCACCAACCGGGCCAGCCCTCGGCGGAGGCATATCCATCCAGGGAAATGATCAAGTCCACCGTCAACTGCGCTGATGTCGCTTCTGTAGTTGGCTCACCCATGTCTGCTCCTCACGAGATTTCGGGTTGTGCCTAGCATTGTCCTCCCGAAGGACGGTTTGCACCACGACTCACGTGCTCCTGATCTGGTCCAGACTCTCACGCAGTCCGATCACCGGAATTTCAGGGAAGGCGGCACGTTCCACCGCTGGATTGAAGGACGCCTCGCCCGATTCCATCCACAGGGCCGCCCTCGCCATCCGGGCCATAAACGGCGAAATCGGACGTGCGACGGCGGCCATCACCCGTAACGCTGCCACTGGTATCCGTTGGATCGAACCCTTTCCGGCGTGCGCGAGGATAGCTTCCGCGAGCGTGTTGAAGGAGTGCGTTTCGGACCCCCACTCAACGGTCCTTCCATGCAAGGAAGGGCCGGCAAGAGCCAACAAGACAGCGGCTGCAGCGTCCGGCGTCGACGTAAATGTCACAGGTGCCCGTCCCGAACCGAAGACAAGCACCCTGCCCCTCGTGTGAAGGGGCTGGCTCATTGAATCGAGGAACTGCTCGAGGTTTGCTCCCATTCGGATCACTGACCACGCCATGCCCGAGGCCTTCAGCGCCTCCTCCGCTGCGTACTTCATGCGCAGGAAATCCAGAGGGGCATCCGGAGCTGCCCCAGGCATCGACATCATGACAACATGCTGCACGCCCGCCCGGGATGCGGCATCGATGAGCCGCAGTGCGCCGTCCCGGTCCACACTGCGCGGGCTGCCGCCCCTTTTCAGCCCAAAGCCCGACGCCGCGAACACCACCTGGCTGCACCCGGCAACGGCCCGCCCGCAGTCCGTGCCTGAGGCGAGGGACCCACGGACAAGCTCGACGCCGTCGATCGTCTTCCCGGGGAACGGCTGGGATTCGCCCCTGGCCATGACCCGCACCGAAGCCCCCCGCCCAACTAGCTCCCCAGTAAGGCGTGAACCCAGGCGGCCTGTGCCGCCTACTACGAGGATCATGACCCCTGCGATGTCGGAAGTACGGCCCCAGCCTGAAGACCCGCGCCCGCAGTGGCCTGGACGGCGTCGTCGATGTCACCTGAAGTACGTTCCACAGGTTCGAGATAGAAACGCACGGAGGCGATTCGCTCCTGGCGCACTGTAAAGATCGCGACGCCGGCAAGTTCCACCGGCGTGGCATCGCGCCTGGTGCCCCGGGCGCCCCATTCCACCCAAATGGTTCCGTGCTTGCCTTCTGCGGCGTCGGCGATTGCCGGTGTGAGATCGGGGATGCCAGCAAAAAGGCTGGTCCAGTTGGCGCGGACCTGGGCGCTGCCGGTGAAATTCCGTTCGGGATGAATCGGAGTGATGTTGAGGTAGTCGTCGGCGAATTCGGCGACCAAAGCGTCAAGGTCGTGGCGTCCGGAAGCTGCGAACATCCGGCGAACGGGTCCTTCCGGAAGGCGCTCAAGTCCCTCCACGGATTCCATGGTGACTCCTTGGTGCCCCGCAATTTTCACCTCACGGGCGGGCAGGGCTGGTATCTTGAATTCAATACAGTTCTCTGTATTGATTGGAGTCTAGAAGTCATGGCAACCGGAATCAAGAGTCCCGGCGGAACATCCGGGACTCAACGCAGCTACGATGCAAGCCGTCGCCGCCAAGCAGCCGAGGCATCCCGGCTCACTATCCTCGCGCGCGCCCGGGAACTGTTTCTCTTGCAGGGCTTCGGCGCAACCACCATCGCCGAAATTGCCGGTGCGTCCGGGGTGTCGACGGAGTCCATCTACAAGAACTTCGGCGGCAAAGCCGGCCTCGTCCGGGCCCTCCACGAGCAGAGCCTCCTCGGCAAGGGCGGCGCGCCTGCCGAACAGCGCTCAGACCTCGCACAAGTAAGGGCAGATGACCCGCGGGAACTGATGGAGCAGTTCGGCCGGTTCACTGCAGAAGTCAGTCCACTTTCGACGCCGATCATCCTGCTCATCCGCGACGCCGCCGCAACAGGGGATGCCGACATGGCCAACCTCCTGAAGGACGTCGACGACGCCCGCCATCGCAGGATGCTGCACAACGCGCGCCAGCTGACTGCCCGCGGACTGCTTCGTCCGGGCTTGTCCCCGGAAGAGGCCGCCGACATCATGTTCGCGTGCACCACCCCCGAACTGTTCGAGAGCCTCGTCCTGAAACGAGGGTGGAGCGCAGAGCGGTACGGCCGGTTTGTCGCCTCAACGCTGACTGCAAATCTGCTCTGACAGGCAAACCTACTCTGATGCGTCATGCCGAAGCGCCGCTCCGCTGGGAAGACCCACCCCTGACGTGCAACGCTTGTTCCATGGACCTGGAAATCTCGCCTTCCCTCACGATTCCGGCCTCGGAACTGGGCTGGCGGTTCTCGCGTTCATCAGGACCGGGCGGTCAACACGTCAACACGACCGACAGCAGGGCTGAGCTTTCCTGGAACGTAGCCATATCGGAAGCGTTGACAGAAAGCCAAAGGGAGATCCTGCTGCGTCGACTGGAGAAGCGACTCGTCGACGGAGTCATCACTGTTACAGCCTCCGAGCAGCGCTCGCAGTTACGCAACCGCGAGAGCGCCCTGGCCAAGCTCGCTGACATTGTGGTGGCCGGCCTTGCCCCAAGGACTGTGCGCAGGGCAACGAAACCCACACGCGGGTCTGCCCAGCGGCATCGCGCGGCAAAAGTACAGAGGGCGGCAACCAAACAGCAACGACGGCGGCCCTCGCCTGAGTGACGAGCACTGGAATGACGAGTGCCTGAGTGACGCGCGCGACTGTGTGATGAAGCCGGTCCAGCCCGGGCGCTTGGGCTCACCTCTTTTGGCAATTGGTCGGGGATGGCAGCATACAGTCATGTCATCCATCCAGCGCATCAGGCCCGAGGGGCTTGTCTCCAGCCCCGCATTCAGCCACGTAGCCATCGTGCCTCCAAACGCCACCACCATCTACGTCGGCGGCCAGAACTCGGTCGACAGTGGCGGTTCGCTTATCGGCGAAGGTGATGTTGGAGTGCAATCTGCCCGCGCCTTGGCGAACGCAAAGACCGCGCTGGCGGCTGCCGGGGCAACCCTCAGCGATGTTGTGCAGTGGACGGTTCTCTTCGTGGACGGTGCCGACCTCGCGGCAGGGTATGGGGCCATCGCGGCAGACCTCGCCGCCGACGAGCCGCCCCTAGTGACAGCAGCGTTTGTGTCCCGTTTGGGCGTTCCCGGGGCGCTGGTGGAGATCAGTGCGGTAGCCGCCGTCGAGCGGTAAGAACAAGACTGCACTCAAAGTGCAGTATTATGCCTTATGACCACAATCAAAGGCCGAATCCCCCCGTGGCTCCTGACCGTCGCAGCAATGTTCTCCATCCAGCTCGGCTCCGCCCTCTCACTGGGGTTGATGCCAACGTTGGGTCCCCTCGGGACAGCATGGCTGCGCCTGAGTATGGGAGCCCTCATCCTGCTGGCACTGGCCCGTCCACCCCTGAAGACCCTGCGACTTCGTGACGCTCCGGTGGTTGTTGGCCTCGGCGTCGCCACCGCAGTAATGTCGGTGACGTTTCTTGTCGCCATGGAACGCATTCCCATGGGAACAGCGGTTGCCATTGAATTCCTCGGACCGCTTACGGTTGCTGCCTTGCGGGGTCACGGGGTCCGTTCCTTGATCCTGCCGGCAACGGCACTGGCAGGCGTCGTGCTGCTCACCGAACCGTGGGCTGGCCACGTGGACCTGCTCGGAGTCGGTTTTGCGGTGATGGGCGCCGTGGGGTGGGCCATCTACATCCTTTTGACCCAGCGGGTGGGTGATCGCTTCAATGGAATCGGAGCCCTCGCGCTGACCATTCCGATTGCAGCTGTAGCCGCGGCACCGTTTGGACTGCCGCAAGCCATAGGCCACATCACGTGGGAAACCGTGGCCGTTGCCGCCGCCTTGGCAGTGCTGATACCGGTTCTGCCCTACATTCTGGAAATGTTTGCCCTCCGCCGCATGACACACACAGCATTCGGGACTCTTCTGGCTATGGAACCAGCCATCGGCGTACTGCTCGGCGCGATCGTCCTGCGTCAGTTGCCATCGATGCTGCAACTCGCAGGTCTCTTGCTCGTCATTGTCGCCGGTGCTGCGGCGCAGCGCGGCGGGCGGCGGCAACAGCAACCCGTCGTACCGGCTCCTCTTCCAAAGAGGGGACGTACCGCGGGCGTTTGAGCATGGTTGGCAGCTTTTTTGGGCGTTTCGTCATCCTTGGCGGGCGATTCGCTTCTAGGGAACTGACACTCCTGGAACCGAGGCTTAAAGGACAGCACCACCGCCCTACCAAGGAGATCACGTGACTACCTACAATCTGGCCCTCATCGGCTTCGGAGGCGTCAACCGCGCTTTGGCCGAACTCATCCGTGACGAACCCCAGCGATTTGCCTCACTCGGATTCGAGCTTCGCGTCGTGGCCATCACCGATCTTGCCTTCGGCTCGCTCGTCCAAGGAGACGGGATCGACCTTACGGCCGTGCTCGCGATGCCCCGCGGAGCCTCGTTCGAGGGACTGCCAGGTGGCAGCCCGGATCCCCGCAACGAAGACGTCATCAAAAACAGCCCGGCCCACATCGTCGTTGAGGCTACCTTCACCAGTCCGATCGACGGCGAACCGGCAGTTTCGCACGTCAAATGGGCCATCGAGTCCGGCAAGCATGTGGTGACCACCAACAAGGGTCCTGTGGCGTTGCGCGGCCGGGAACTGGGCCAGCTTGCAGCAAGCAATGGTGTCCGTTTCGAATACGAGGGCTCAGTCATGAGCGGCACGCCCGTCATTCGACTCGCACACAAAATGCTGGGCGGCCTCGAATTGAACTCCGTTCAAGGCATCCTGAACGGAACCAGCAATTACGTCCTGGGTCGGATGGAGGCCGGGCTGGGCCTGGACGAAGCCATTGCCGAAGCCCAGGAGCGCGGATACGCCGAAGCGGACCCCACTGCAGACATCGGCGGCTCGGATGTCCGGTTGAAGGTCGCCATCCTGGCCAACGAGCTGCTCGGCGCCACCATCCACCCCAATGACGTGGAAACCACCGGTATTCAGGACATCAAGGGTGATGACGTCGCCCAAGCCCTGGCCAATGGCCTCCGCTGGAAGCTCATCGGCGAAGCCCGCCGCGAGAGCGATGGCAGCATCGTTGCTACTGTCCAGCCCATCGCCCTCCCGGCAGACCACCCGCTGGCTGGGATTTCCGGTGCCACCAACGCCGTATCCTTCAGCACGGATTTGCTGGGGGCCGTCACGGTATCGGGTCCTGGAGCTGGCCGCGTGGAAACTGCTTATGCCCTCATCTCCGACATCATCGCCGTCGACGAATTCGCCAAAGGAGCGGTCCGTGCCTGAAACAGCCATTGCCCACTCCACAACGGCTGCCGCTATCACTGATCTGGTGGTGTACGACAAGTTTGACGGTTCCGTGCTGGCGACCCTTCCCCAGTGCACGGAGGCAGACGTACGCGTGGAGCTCATCCGTGCCGCTGCGTCCGCTCCGGCAGCGGCGGCTATGCCCCGTCATGAGCGCGGCCGAATTCTGGACGCCGCTGCAGACCTGCTCCAGCAACGGGCGCAGAAAGTGGCTGGGCTAATCGTCGCCGAGGCCGGGAAGACCATCACGCAGGCACTCAAAGAGGTCTCCCGTGCGGTCAACACGCTCAAGCTGTCGGCAGCGGAAACCCGCCGTAACGTTGGCGAAGTAGTTCCCTTCGACTCCTTCGCCGGCTCCGAAAACCGCCAGGGATGGTTCACCCGTGAGCCGTTGGGGCTTATCGCTGCCATCACCCCTTACAACGACGCCCTGAACCTGGTGGCGCACAAGCTCGGGCCGGCGATTGCCGGAGGAAACACCGTCATCCTCAAGCCATCCCAGCTGACACCCCTGACGGCCATTCTCCTCGTGGACCTGTTGCGCGAGGCAGGCCTGCCGGCGGAGTTCGTCACTGTTGTCCTGGGCGATCGCACCATCGCGCAAACCATCATCTCGTCCAAACTGGTTCGAATGGTCTCCTTCACGGGCGGCTTTTCCACGGGCCAGGCCATCGCAGCCAACGCCGGAATAAAGCGCCTGTCCATGGAACTTGGCGGCAACGCGCCCGTCATCGTGTTCGACGACGCCGACATTCCTGCTGCCGTCGAGGCCAGTGTTTCCGGTTCCTTCTGGGCCGCTGGACAGAACTGCATCGGCGCCCAGCGGATCCTCGTCCAGCGGTCAGTCTTCGAGACCTTCCTTCACGCCTTTGTTGCCCAAACGGCCGCCCTGACTGCAGGCGATCCCCGCAGCGAGCAGACCGACGTCGGACCCATGATCAGCGCCGCGTCTGCCGCTGAAGCGAAGCGTAAGATCGACGAGGCCGTGTCGGCCGGTGCGCGACTGCTCACCGGCGGCACTTTGGATGGGGCGCTCCTGACGCCTGCTGTCCTGACCCGAGTCCCGCGCAACTGCGAGGCATGGAGCGAAGAATTGTTCGCACCCGTGGTCCTGGTGGAACCGTTCGACTCCGACGAGGAAGCCATCCAACTGGCCAACGACAGCGAATACGCCTTGCAGGCCGGGGTTTTCACCAAGGACCTGGCCCGTGCGCTGGCCACCGCCAAGGCAATCGACGCAGGCGGCGTGATGATCAATGATTCCTCTGACTACCGGCTCGATGCAATGCCTTTTGGCGGCTCGAAATACGGCAGCATGGGCCGGGAAGGCGTCCGCTTCGCCTACGAGGAAATGACGCAGCCCAAGGTCATAGCGATCACTTCATGATGATCGTCTGACGCTACCGTCAATCAATCAGGCTGTGCCGATCCGGCGTTGCGTAACCACCTTGGTTCCGCAGCGCCGGAACCATTTAAGCCCAGCATGGTTCACGCCGTCTCAGCACGCTGCCTTAACGAGGCGCCTGCCTGTCGATGACTGTGGAGAGGGACAAGGCGGTCGTGATGTCGCGGACTCCAGGAAACTCTGAGACCTGCCTCCAGATTTCCTGGATGCGTGCGGCGTCCGGGGCCTCAACCCTGACCACGATATCCAGTTCGCCGCTGACAACATCGCAAGTTGCGATTTCAGGAATTGCCTTGAGCCCGGCAATCACGTCCCCGCCCCGCATCCTGTCATGCCGTTGGATCAGAAGCACGGCATTGACCGTTGGCGTGCCTTCTCCGGCCGATTCCTTGATGGTGTACCCGTGGATATACCCGTCCCGTTCAAGCCGCTCAATCCGTTGCCGTACCGCGTTGCGGGAGAGCAGCACCTTCTCCCCCAGCTGGGCAAGGCTGATACGGGCATTGCGCCGCAGCTCGGCCAGAATCTGCGCGTCTATCTCGTCACGTGGACTCTTCGGCACGGACGCTCCTGTCTGAGGGATGTGAACATGTGTTTGGGCGTCCTTCGATGCAGGAATGCCGCTGCGGCTAGCGTGTCCAGCAAATTGGCCGGTACAAACATATCCCATTGGTGTATTGCTTCTTGGACTGGTTGGCAGGGATATTGCCCACTGCACTCTAAGTGCATTATGCTGCATTGATGGAAGAAAACATCGCATCGCTCGCCTCAGCTATTGGCGGACGGGTTAAACAGGAGCGCCAGGCACGTCACTGGACCCTGGATCAACTGGCCGAAGCTGCCGGCGTCAGCCGACGCATGCTCATCAATGTGGAACAAGCAACCATGAACCCCAGCGTCGGCACTCTTCTGAGGATCAGCGCCGCGCTCGGTGTAGGTCTGCCGGACCTGGTCCAGTCCCCCGAGCCCAAGGGAGTCAAGGTGACACGAAAGGGTGAAGGTGCCCTGCTGTGGAGCAGTGAAGCAGGCGGACGCGGAGTACTCGTTGCGGGAACGGAACCGCCGGAAGTGATGGAACTCTGGGATTGGACCCTCGCCCCTGGAGACCAGCACGTCAGTGAGCCTCATACGCCTGGTACCAAGGAACTCCTGCAGGTTCTGCAAGGCACCGTTACCGTCGTCGCCGCAGAGCAGACGGTGGTCCTTGAGGCGGGCGACTCGCTGTCTTTCCCGGGAGACGTAGCCCATTCCTACGGCAACAACGGCCCGGACGCAGCAAGGTTCTCACTCGCTGTTTTTGAACGTGGAGTGGGATCGGCGCATCGGGAGGCGAACAATGCTTAGGGTTGATTACCTCCAGGAAATTCTCCACGCAGCCCACGTTGAACCTGCCGTCTTCGAACTTCAACCGGACTACCAGGCCCTCCTGATCGCCGTCGACGGTCTTGAGCCGGGTCCCAGCGATAAGGCCAGCGATGCACTGTTGAATCAGGCAGAAGCGGCAGCCCAAGCGGCACTCGGCGAGCAGAAGGTCGAACACCTCCCGCATGTTGCCGCATGGCGGCACGCCTACCAATCGTTCGGAGCCAAGCCCAACCGCACTCGCAACAGCCTCGAGGCACTGCTTCGACGTGCTGACGCCGGCCTGCCCAGGGTCAACCGGCTCACGGACCTCTACAACGCCGTCTCTGTCCTGCACCAGATTCCGCTCGGCGGCGAAGACCTTTCCAGTTACAGCGGGGCGCCGCGGCTGATCCGCGCAACGGGCCAAGAGCCGTTCGACACCGTTGCCAGCGGAGAGCCCATCGTCGAGCACCCCGATGCCGGGGAGGTTGTGTGGTGCGACGACGACGGTGTCACTTGCCGTCGCTGGAACTGGCGCCAGGGCCGCCGCACGCAACTGCGGGACGACACAACCTCGGCATTGTTCATCCTTGATGCCCTCGCACCCGTGACCACCGAAGATCTCCTCGCCGCCGGCGAGAACCTCACCACGCACCTGAGCCTCCTGGGGCCGGAGGTCGTATCCGCCCAGCGGCTGATTGACGCCGGCACACTCCAGCACTGACCTCTGTCGCATCAATCACGTCAGATCAGCTGAGAGGAGCCGGTCCAGCCGTTTGGGCACGCTCACGACGGCGGTCAACCAGGGAAGCGCTCACAGCCACAGCAATAAGGGCGGACGCCAAAAGCAAGGGCAGGTGTGTCATGGGTACAACCATGGCCCCTGCCAATGCTGTGCCGGCAGAACCTGCAGTGATCTTCAGGGCACCGATCCACACGAAGACCTGGCCGCGCGCGTCAGTTGGGGCGTATTCGCTGCGCGCGGCCAGTGTCGCAGCGAAAAAGCAGGAGTTGAGCACTCCAGCCAAGGAGTAGACCACTACCGCTACCGGGAACATTCCGGCGAACGCTGCCCCACATAGCGCAACTCCAACAGCAGCGCCCAGCCAGGACATGAGGTGGTCCGCTTCGCTTCGCAGGGGCCGGATCATGACGCCGGCGGATCCGAGAAGTCCGCCGAGACCATATGCGGCCGTCAGGACCCCTGCAGCAGCTGGCTCGACTCCGAGTTCTGCCGTCGAAGCCACTGCTGTGATCGGCAACGCCGCGACGGACAGGGCGATGATGACCGTCAGGTAGAGAGTACGGCGCAAGGGCCCGGTGGATAGCATCATCAGCAATGTGCGGCCCGGGCGCGGTACCTCCGAGGGAACCGATGCTCGAGGAGAAGAAGGCAAAAGCCTGACGAGAGCGGCGGCGACAAACGTTAATCCGGCAAGGATCAATGCCGCCAGTGCCGGATTCGCCCAGGCCGAGACAGCTGCGACCAAAGAGGGACCAATGGTTCCGCTGATGCCATACGTTGCTACATCCCATCCATGGGCGCGTCGCTGGCTGGTTCTGTTCCTCCCGGCGATCGCAGAGAGCCTACTGCTGATGCCGCCTGTCAGTAATGGACCCACCAATCCGGACACAGTGAGCAGTAGAGCCGGAACGATTGGAGGAGTCAGCGGGTACAGCAGGACAGCTGCTGCCAAGGTAACGCCGTGCATCAGGCACGCCCAAGCGATCACTGTCCTGCCGTCCCGGGCGGTGTCGAGTGTCCTGGCAACGAACGGACCGAAAAGGTGCGGTGCCGTGATGCAGGCACCCAATATTCCGGCCAGCCAACCCGGTGCCCCGCTGGTTGTCACAAGCAGGACAATAGCGACAACCGCACCCCCATCGGCGCTGCGGGCCAGGGTGGCTGCAACGACATAGCGGGCCAACCCACCCGGCGATGTCTGCTCACCCGTAGCAGTACGGCTGGCTTTGCGCCCGTCGATGAGGCTCATGTCACCTCCAATCCACACTGGCGGATGGCAGCGGCAACTCTGCTGCGTCCTTCGGGATCCAAACCACGCAGAGGCAAGGGCAAGGCTGAGGACGGAATGAGCCTCAGCTCTTCCGCCAGTGCCACGGTGACCCGCAGGCTGCCGTAGGTTCGGAACAGGGACCAGAGGGGCTCCAGCGCCGCGGAGGCTGCCATCGCATCATGGCGCCGACCAGCCAACGCGTGATCGACTATTTCCCGGGCCTGACGGGGAAGGATCCCGCCGATCACCGAGTACCAGAGGTCGCAGCCAGCAAGCAGTGCTTCGGCGGCAATCCAATCTCCGCTGATACCCACAAATGTTTGCTCGGGCAAAGCTGCGCGGAGCTTGCCGAGCCTGGTGGCAATGTCGGGTGCAGCCGGCGGCGGAATCTTGATGGATGCGATTCCCGGGATACGGGCGATCCGGGCGTGCAGCTCGTCGGTGAAGGTAAAGCCCGTTGTGCCGGGGTTGTCATACACAACGATCGGAAGGTCTGACTCCGACGCAACGTCCTCAAACAGACCGAAAACCTCCGCTTCCGACAGGCGTTGATAGGACACCGGGGCCAAGAGCAATGCTGAGGCGCCAGCGGTATGTGCATCGCCGGCAAGCGTGAGGACGTCGCGGGTACGCAAAGCCCCAACACCAGCCAAAACTGGCACGCCACCCGCAGCTTCCACGGACGTTTCAAGGACCATGCGGCGTTCTTCACGGGAGAGATAAGCATAGTTTCCAGTCGAGCCAAGAACACCGAGTGAATCCACACCGGACTGCGCCGCGCGGGCCACCAGCCGGGCAACGGTGTCCAGATCAACACCTTCACCGCTCATGGGTGTCAGGGGGAATGCGCTGAGGCCGTTGAACACTACAGTCCTTCTTTCTTGTGGCTGTGGCCGGGTGCGAACACAGCAAATGGGTGACTACGCGTCTCATGCTGCCAAAGGGCTTGGTCCTACACTAGATCCAAGAATGAACAACTCTGGAGGTCCAATGAGCGAATCGGAAATACCCATCGAGCTCGACAGGAAGAGTCCAGCCTCCTTGTCCGCCCAGGTTGCAAGCCAGCTCCGGACCGCCATCCTCGGCGGAGTCCTCCAGCCTGAGCACACGCTCCCCGCCACCCGTCGTCTGGCCAAGGACTTAGGGATATCCCGTGGTGTGGTGGTGCGGGCCTTCGAGCAACTCTCCGGGGAAGGGTTCCTGGAAAGCAGCGGTACTGGCGGGACCAAAGTAGCGGTCCGGCCGGACATCCAACAGCGCCCCAACGAAGCGAAGGCGCAGAGCAGCAGCCCTGCCATCGCCGACGTGATTGACCTGACACCCGGCCGTCCCTCCGGATCGCCGTTCCAGGACAGGGAGTGGCGCAACGCCTGGAAAAGGGCCTTGGCGGAGCAAGGAAACACGCATCTGCCGCCAGCCCTTGGAACGTTGGATCTTCGGGAAGCCGTGGCCGGTCACCTGGCGGTGTCGAGGGGTCTGGCGGTAGGCCCGGAGGACGTCATCATTACGGCCGGCACCAGTGATGCACTGCACTTGATAGTGGCCATGCTTCGCGGCAAGAGGAACAATCCGCGCATCCTGGTTGAGGACCCGGGCTACCCCACAGCCCGGCGGGTCATGAGCGCGGCCGGTGCCCAACTTCAGCTGCTTACCGTGGACGAAGACGGTCTGAAGAGCTCCCAGCTCGCCGGCCTCGATGTCATCCCCGACGCCGTCCTCATTACCCCCAGCCACCAGTACCCTCTTGGCGGCAGGATGGCAGTCCAGGAACGGCTAGGCCTGCTGAAGTGGGCGGATCGCCATGGCGTGCTGGTGCTGGAGGACGATTACGACAGCGAATTCCGTCACAGCAGAATGCCTCTCCCGGCCGTCGCATCCCTACCGTCAACTGCCGACGTCGTACTTCTCGGAACGTTCTCAAAGAACCTGAGTCCTTGGCTGCGCTGCGGATACCTGGTGGTCCGGGGCGATGCCGGGCAACGCCTCAAGGCCGTACGTGAAGCCTTGGATACTCCGGTGGCCGGGATCCTGCAGTCGGCCCTCGCCTATTACCTTCAGGGCGGCGGCCTTTCCCGGCACATTGCCCGCGCCCGGAGGGAATATTCGCACCGCCGTTCCCTGCTCATTGAGCGCTTAGGCGCGCGGACAGATGTGGAGCTTGCAGGCCTCGACGGCGGATTGCATGCAGTGATCCGCTTCGAACAGCCTGACGCAGCGGACCTGGCTGCGAAGGCGCTGGAACGGGGCGTGCGGGTCATCCCTTTGGCCGGGTATTACGCCGAACGCCCACCGGTGAACGGATTGGTCATCGGGTATGGCGCAGTGTCCGACCTCCAGTTGTCCAAAGCCCTCACCATCCTTGGAAACCTACTTGACGAACATTCGTAGGCCAGAGAATCTATACCTGCTGTCGGCTTGAAGCTGCTGCCGCCAAAGACTCCTCTCAGCGCCGAGGAATATTGCGCAGGTTGCTCCGGGCCATGCTCACAGCTTCACCGGCTCCGCGGTTCAAGACGACTTTGGACATTGCCGTTGCGAAACCGATGACTTGTTGCCCGGAAATCTTCGGCGGGATGGACAGCGCATTGGGATCAGTAATGAGCTCCACCAGCGAAGGACCCGGGTGGGCGAACGCCTCCCGATACGCTTCCTCGATATTCGCCGGATCCGTCACCCGAACAGCATGGAAACCCAAGGCTTTGGCAACGGCCGCATAGTTGGCGTCCGGCACATCAACCCCGAAATCGGGCAGCCCGTCCACCAACATTTCCAGCTTGACCATGCCCAGCGTTGAGTTGTTGAAGACGACTACGTTTACCGGCAGCTGATGTGCGGCCACGGTGATGAGCTCACCAAGCAGCATGGACAAGCCACCGTCGCCCGAGACAGAAACCACCTGGCGCCCTGGATAGGCCACCTGTGCCCCGATGGCGTGCGGAAGGGCGTTGGCCATGGACCCGTGAAGGAAGGAACCGATCAGCCGGCGCGTGCCGAGCGGGTTGATATAGCGAGCCGTCCAGACGTTGCACATTCCGGTATCCGCGGTGAAGATGGCGTCATCCGCCGCCACTTGGTCCAGCAGCGAAGCAGCGTACTCAGGATGAATGGGCTGCTTCTTTTCGACCTTCCTTGTGTACGCGCCCACGGCCTTGTTCATCAGGCGGTCGTGCTTCTTCAGCATCTGGTCCAGGAAGCGGCGGTTCTTCTTTGGATTCACCAAAGGCAGAAGGGCGGTCAGAGTAGGCAGGACATCTCCATGAACAGCAATGTCGACGTCGGTCCTCCTCCCCAGCCGCTGCGCCGCGCGGTCAACCTGTGCCGTCCGGGTGTCCGGAAGGAACTGGTCGTAGGGAAAATCGGTACCAAGAAGGATCAGCAGATCGGCGTCCTCGATGCCTTCCGCTGCGGCACCGTAGCCGAGGAGGCCGGTCATGCCGATGTCGAACGGGTTTTCGTACTGGACGAAGTCCTTGCCGCGCAGTGAGTGGCCAATCGGTGCGTTGACCAGTTCCGCCAAAGCAATGAGTTCGTCGTGGGCTCCCTGGACGCCCGCCCCCGCGAAAATGGCGACCTTTCCGGCGTCGTTGATGGCGTCAGCCAGTTCCTGGACGCTCGACTGGTCCGGGATCAGTCGCGCAGGCCGGAAGATGGCGGGCAACGGCGTCGGCGCGGTGGCTTCAAGCCCGGCGATATCGCCGGGAAGAGTCACGACGGCGACTCCCCCAAGGGCTACAGCGTTCTGGATGGCGCTGTGCATCACGCGGGGCGCCTGCTCGGCGGTGCTGATCAGTTCCGAATAGACCGAGCATTCAGTGAAGATCCTGTCAGGATGGGTTTCCTGGAAGAATCCGCTGCCGATCTGCTTGCTGGGGATGTGCGAAGCGATGGCAAGTACGGGCGCCCCAGTGCGGTTGGCGTCGTAGAGTCCATTGATCAAATGGAGGTTGCCAGGGCCACAAGAGCCGGCACAGACAGCAAGCTTCCCAGTGAGTTGCGCCTCGGCCGCTGCGGCAAAAGCGGCGGCCTCCTCGTGGCGGACATGGATCCAGTCGATACCGCCTTTGGCCGAACCTCCCGTTTGACGGACAGCGTCCACTATTGGATTCAGACTGTCTCCGACGATTCCATAAATCCGCTGCACTCCGGCAGCCTGGAGTTGTTCGATGAGCTGGGTAGCAAGTTCCTTGGCCATAGTGTGCAGACTCCCGCGATTGTGGTGGTGGACTGACATGGTCAATATAGTCGCCCACGCCCTTGGTCTGGCTGGGACCGCCGATCGTTGCTAGCGTGGCGGCATGAACCCGTCGAAGACTCCGGCAGAGATTCTGGACATAGGCGACGCCGAAGTTCGCGTCTCCAATCCGGACAAGGTGGTTTTCCCCGAACCCGGGCTAACGAAGCTGGATTTAGTCCGCTACTACCTTTCAGTTGCGGAGGGTGCGCTGCGGGGTGCCGGCGGCCGCCCCATGGTGCTCAAGCGCTTCCCCAAGGGCATCGACGCTGAGCCGTTCTTTCAGAAACGCGTTCCCGAAAACCATCCGGAGTTCATTGATACGGCTACGCTGCACTACTCATCGGGGACCTCAGCAGAAGAAACTGTCATCCGGGACGCTGCCGGTTTGGCGTGGGTGGTGAATCTTGGCTGCCTGGACCTCAACCCCCACCCGGTACGTGCCGAGGACCTTGATCATCCCGACGAACTTCGAATCGACCTCGATCCCATGCCCGGTGTGGATTGGTCGCAAATCGTCGATGTCGCTTATGTGGCGCGCGAGGTGCTTGACGACGTCGGGCTGGTGGGGTGGCCCAAGACGAGCGGGTCCCGGGGACTGCACATTTTGGTGCGAATCGCCCCGGAGTGGTCTTACAGCGAGCTGCGGCTCGCTGCGGAGACCCTTGCCCGGGAGGTCGAGAACCGCGCACCTGGGCTCGCCACGGCACGGTGGTGGAAGGAAGAACGCGGCGAGAGCGTCTTCGTCGACTTCAACCAGAATGCGAAGGACCGGACTGTTGCCTCGGCGTACTCTGTCCGGCCCCGGCCCGATGCCCGGGTTTCTACTCCGCTGACGTGGGCCGAGTTCACGTCCGCGAGGCCCGAACAATTCACCGTCCGCTCAGTGCCCGAACGCTTCGCGGAGCTGGGCGATCCCCATGCTGGCATCGATGACGCCGTGGGGTCCCTTGAGGGTCTGCTGGCCTTGGCCAAGGAACTTGGTCCCGCCGAGAAGGCACCGCGCGCCGGCGACGGGTCAGGCCGCCGGGTTTCAACGATGCCACTCATTGAGGTGGCCCGCACCAAGACAAAGCCCCAGGCGGTGGCCGCCCTCGATGAATGGAAAGCCCGGCACGCTGACGTGGTCCCGGAGCTGCACCCGGCGGATGTACTCATCGACGGGATGCGCGGTTCGAGTTCGCTCTGGTACAGGGTCCGGGTGAACCTGCAGCACATCCCCGAAGCAAAGCGCCCGGCCCAGGAGGAGCTCATCGCCGACTACGACCCGTGGGCCGGCAAGGAATGGCCCGGCCGTCCGGCATCCTGACTACCCTTCGCCGATGTCGATGCCTGTAACCGGCGCACCCGCGCGCTCGTAGGCAAGGGCCACCGCGCCCGTCGGGAACCCCTGCGGTGGTTGCGCGAACCGGAACGCTGCCGGCACGCCGGCGCCGTCAGGGAACAACTTCTTTCCGGCTCCAAGCGTGATGGGGTAAAGGAAAAGGTTCAGCCGATCAACGACGTCGGCCTTCAGCAAGGACCGCACCAGCTCGCCGCTGCCTATGACATGGATGTCCTCGAACCGATCCTTCAGGGCAGCCACTTCCGCCACCTCGGACAACGCCGTAGTGCCCGCCCAGCCAGGGTCCGTCAGCGAGCGGGAGACGACGAACTTCGGCAGGGCGTTGAACGTACCGGCAATCGGGTCATCGGCCCGGTTGGGCCAGTATCCCGCGAAGATGTCGTAGGTTTTGCGTCCCAAGAGCAGCGCATCCATGCGGTTGATTCCCGCGACGATCGCCTGGCCCGTTTCCTCATCGGAATAGGCCGCCTGCCAGCCGCCGAATTCGAAGCCGCCCTCACGGTCCTCATCAGGTCCACCCGGGCCTTGATACACGCCATCAAGGGTGATGAACAGGTCGACGGAGAGGATTCCCATAATGTACTCCTTCGCAGGGGAGGCAACCCGGATGCCGCCTCCAACCGTACGCCGATCGGGATAACCCGGAATCGACATCATTGCGAGCCAGACTAGCGACTCCGCCGTTCAGCCTCAATGGCCCTTAAAGGCCTCGGCCAGCCACCACGCGCCACCATCGGAAGCGATCCGGGCGTCAATGACCATCGGGACATTCCGAGGACCCGCAACCCACTCCTCCACCGGGGCCAGATCCGCCACGCACCGGACTCTTACGGTGGCAGCACCGTAGCCCGCGGCGATGGAGGCGATATCTGTGGTGGGGAATCGAACCACTTCCAGGTCTTCATCATCTGCATCGAAGTGATGGACCTCGGCGCCGTACGCGGAATCGTTGTAGACAATCACCGCCATGGGAATCCGCTCACGGACCAGCGTCTCCAATTCCGAAATGGCCATGAGGAAGCCACCATCGCCAGTGCCCAGGACCGGCACGCGTTCCGGTTGGGCTTTCGCCGCGCCGATCGCAGTGGACAACCCCAGCCCAATCGACTGAAAAGCCTGCGTGAAGCAAAAGCCATACTCATCAGGAACGGACAGGTAGGCGCTTGGGTACCCCATGAAATTGCCTGAATCAACGGAAACAATCCGATTGTCGGGCAGGATCCGGTCGAGCTCGCGGCTGAGCACCCGGGGATCGATGGTCCCCGCAGCGGACAGGTCTGCCGTGTCCACCGAGTTCCAGCGCGCGTGCACAGCTATCCGATCAGCCATCTGTGGGGTACGCAGGCCAACCGCCTGGTGTCCGGCAGAACGCAGTTCATTGAGCACAGCAAGGGCTGTCTCGCTGCAATCCCCCAGTACCCCCAGATCGATGGACCGGTTTGCCCCCAGTGCCGAGTCCTCAAGGTCCACTTGCACCACTTTTGTTCCCGGGCCAATGAGCGAACCATGGCGCATCGTCCACATGTTCAGCGCACAGCCCCACCCGACGATCAAGTCCGCTTCCCGTACAGTGTCCGCGGTGAACGGTGAGGAGAATCCACCGGAAATACCGAGGTTGAATGCGTCGCCGTTGAAGAGTCCGTGAGCGACAGCGGAGGTCGCCACGAGCGCGCCTGCGGTTTCGGCGAGCGCTGCGATGTCCGGCCCTGCCTCGCGGCCTCCACGGCCAGCCACAAATACGGGCTTCTTCGCGCCTTGGATGAGTTCTGCCAGTTTGCTGACAGCCGCCCCTGAGGGCCTGATCCGCTGCCGGGGTTCCAAAGTCTCCAAGAGGCCGATTCCTACCGGCGCCTCTGCACTTTGGATGTCTGTCGGCAGGGAAAGGACCACCGTGCGGCGTTCGTTTACTGCCGTCCGGTAGGCGCGGAGGGTGTCTGCTACTGCGCTTTGCGGCGAGTGGACCCGCTCAGCCACTGCACCGACGCTTCGGGCAAGTGCATCCTGATCGATGGTGAAGTTGGACCTGACTGCGGATGCAGCCGTGTCCGCGGTTAGGACAATCATGGGGGTTCGGCTCTTCGCTGCCTCGCCGATTCCTGTTACAGCATTGGTCAGCCCACAACCCTGATGCGTGGTGACGACTCCGACCTTGCCTGACATCCTCCCGTAGGCATCAGCCATGGTGGCGGCGCCCCCTTCGTGCCTTGCTGCGGCATAGGGCACTCCCGCCCGGCGCAGTGCGTTTGTCACGACGAAATTTCCGCTGCCCACCACTCCGAAGACGTGGCCGACGCCAAGCCGGGCGAGGGTGTTCCCCACGAGTTCGGCAACATTGTCAGAGCGGGATGCGGGGGCCAGCGTGGTGCAGTCCTCCTTGAGTACCGGGCTGCCGGTGGTGACGGTCATCGTGATTCTCCTTCTTTGAGCGCGAACACGCGGGCTGGGCTTCCGGTTCCGCCAACGATTGGCAAGGGCGCAACGATGAGGGCTGCTCCGGTTGGGGGCAGTTGGTCCAGATTTTGCAATGAGGTGATTCCGTATTTGTCGTTCCCCAGCAGGAAGTGGTGGGCCGGAAATGGAGGTTCCTGTCCACCGGCGGCCCCGGCATCGATGCCAACGGTTTCCACTCCAATGCCGGACAGCGAAGACTCCTCGGCAATCCATCGGGCGCATTCGACCGTGAGCCCGGGAGAATGTGGGCCGTGCTCGTCCTTGTTCAGGAATCGTTGTCGGTCTTGGGAGCGCTTGTCCCACCCCGTTCGAATGAGGAGCCAGCCGCCGTCGGGCAGTGGTCCGTAGGTTTCCTCCCATCGGCGGATGTGGTGAAGGTCCAGGAGAAAGTCCGGGTCCGCAGTAGCCTCCTCGGTCGCATCAAGGACGATTGCCGGGCCCACGAGCCGGGCGGGTTCGATCTGGGCGACGTCTTTGCCGTCACGCCCGGTGATCCAGTGCACCGGGGCGTCCAGATGGGTGCCTATGTGTTCGCCGGTGTGGATGTTGTGATGCTTCCAGAAGGATCCGGGGTTGTTGTAGGCGGAGACCTCTTCGAGGCTGAAGTCAATGAGGTTTGCGAAGGGTTCCGGCAGTTCGAGAGTTGGAGTGTTGATCGAGAGCCTGGTGGTCAGGTCAATGACATCAATCCGGCCCGTGGCGAGGCCGGCAAGCACCTGGGCTACGCTGCCTTGGCGCACGTCAATATTGCTGGTATCCATGAGAGTTCCTTGGGGATGGGTTCGCCGTCGATGAGGGCGTTGAGGGTCCCGTGGCGGTGCGCAACAGGACTTGTGGCTGCGACATTAGCAGCACATTCATACGCACCGGAACAGCGTTTTTGTGCAAATCGCAAGGGTTACCCGGAAAGGCATAGCCCCTGGCAAAACCGGCATTCGACGTTCCCCTGAGCCCGGGGGAAACTGAAATCAGCAGCTGTAACGCCCATCACAATTGACCGTTTCGATCATGAAGCGGACAACCTGATCCGCAGAGTTTCAGCCAGGACGACACGTCGAATTGGCCGGACGATTGCCAGAGCTTTTCGCACTAAGGAGCAACAATGTCCCATCCACAGCACACCTTGCCGGGACAACGTCCCGGCGTCCGTCGGTACGTTGTTGCCTCGCTCGTGGGCAATGCGCTGGAGTGGTATGACTTCTTCCTCTACGCCACTGCATCGGCAGTCGTCTTTGGTCGGTTGTTTTTCCCCTCCGACGTCGACCCCCTGGTTGGTACCATGGCCGCCTTCGCCGGTTTCGCCGTCGGGTTTGCAGCCCGTCCTCTGGGCGGCATCATTTTCGGACACATCGGCGACAGGCTGGGGCGCAAGCGCGCATTGGTCATGACCCTGTCCATCATGGGAATCAGCACAGCCCTCATGGGCTTGCTGCCCACCTATGCGCAAGTAGGGCTGTGGGCCCCTGCCTTGTTGATCCTGCTCAGGGTCATCCAGGGCATCGCGGCCGGTGGTGAATGGGGCGGAGGCGTCCTGCTGATCAGCGAGAACTCCTCCACTACCCGCAGGGGCATGCTCTCCGCCTTCAGCCAGGGAGGAATTTCGCTCGGCTTCGTGCTGTCCTCCTTGGTCTTCTTTGTGGTCCAGTTGATGCCGGACGCCCAGTTCCTGGCATGGGGCTGGCGCGTCCCGTTCCTCCTGAGCGTGGTGCTGCTGGCAGTAGGTGCCTACATCCGCTTCCGGCTACCGGAAAGCAAGGAGTTCACCGTCGCCAGTCACAGCAAGCAACACCGCCTCCCCGTGCTTGCGGCCATCAAAACCCACCCCCGCGAAATCCTCGTCGCCATGGGACTTCGTGTGGCCGAGAACGGCGGCTCGTACATTTTCCTCTCCTTCTCCATTGCCTATGGAGTTCACGTGGGCGTGGACAAGGGCCTGCTGCTGATGGCAGTGGCAGTATCCATGCTTGTCTCGTTTGGCACCTACATCTTCTTCGGCCATCTCTCAGACAGGATTGGACGGCGTCCTGTCTACGCCCTTGGTGCAGTTGGCATGGGTGCCATGGCTTTCCCGTTCTTTTCCATGATTGATTCCAACACTCCCGCCATCGTCATCCTGGCCTTCCTCCTGGGCAATGGCCTCTGCCACGGCGCAATGATCGGAACGCAGCCAGCTTTCTTCCACGAACTGTTCAACGCCGAGGTCCGCTATTCCGCGATGGCGATCGCCCACGAGCTCGCAGCGGTCTTTGCCGGCGGATTCGCCCCGTTGATCGCCACAGCCTTGCTGCTGCAATACGGTTCCTCCATCCCGGTATCCCTTTATGTGATTGGCCTGGTCTTGGTCACGCTCATAGCACTGGGTTTCTCCCGCCATGGCATCAAAGCCGACCAGAAGGAAAAGGCCGGCCACGAGGCAGAAGTTCTCTCGTAGGCACCCAAAAGTTCCTCTGCTCTGCTGTCGTTCTTTAGAAAGGATGGCCATGACGGTCTCCATCATCGGGACTGGACAGTCCCCCTACACCCGGCACCCTTCAGCAGGGACAACGACGTCCCAGACTATTGCCCGGGCTGTGAGCAAGGCCTTGCATGATGCCGGCCTCCAAACGAGCGACGTGGATGGGTTTGCGGTATCCAGCTTCACGCTCGCACCCGATCACGCCATCGATCTGGCCTGGCGCATGGGCCTTCGACTCTCCTGGCTAATGCAAGACACCAACGGGGGCGCCAGCGCAGGCGGAATGCTCCAGCATGCCGTCCGCGCCATTGAAGCAGGCGACGCAAACGTCATCGTTCTGGCCGCAGGCGACCTCATGGACCAGGCCGCGTTCTCACGTCTTGTTGCCAGTTACAACAAGGCGACTGAAGAGCACCTGGCGCCCCTGCCGATGAACGGACCGAATGCCCTCTTTGCGATGCTCACGTCCCGCCAGATGGAGCGCCTCGGACTCTGCCGTGAAGATTACGGCCGCATCGCCGTGGCGCAGCGCCAATGGGCCATGGATAACCCAGCTGCTGTCTACCGCAAATCGCTAAGCATGGACGAATACCTTAACGCCCCGATGGTTGCCACCCCCTTGGGCCGATACGACTGTGTACCTCCCGTTACCGGGGCGGACGCCGTTGTCCTGGTGGCAGATCGGAGCAAGGGAACTCCCCGCGCCAAAGTGCTTTCCGTAAAGGCCTCGTACAACTCCGACCAACAGTCCGACGACGGCCTGGCAACGGGCCTGCAAGCCTGCGCAACCAACGGCTGGGAGCAGGCCGGGATCGGTCCGGGCGACATAGGCCTCGCCTGCGTGTATGACGACTACCCGGCCATGGTGGTGGCGCAATTGGCGGATCTGGGCCTTCTTTCAAATCAGGACAACCCGGCCGACTTCATCGAACACCGAATTGCCACGCGCCTGTTGCCCGTCAACACCTCCGGAGGCCAGCTTTCGGCCGGCCAGGCCGGGGCTGCGGGCGGAATGCACGGACTGGTTGAAGCCGCCGCCCAGCTGATGGGGCGAGCTGGGGCCCGCCAGGTCACGGCACGCCACGCAGTCGTGAGCGGTTACGGGATGGTCCTGTACCGTTACGGGGCCTGCGCCACGATGTCGGTGCTGGAGGCAGCCCAATGAGCGCCGCCATCCAAGCCTGCCTTGGATGCGGGAGCCTCCTCTTTCCGGCACGTCTCCTCTGCCCACGCTGCGGACAGGATGACTTTTCGACGGTCCAGGCCGAGCAGGCAGACGTCCAGCAGACAACGCAACTGGCCGACGGCACGCTTCTGGCCACGTTGACCATCCCGAACGGGCCTCATGTCATTGCCCGCGTGACCGGCGGCACGACAGTGCCCGGTGAAAGCCTGCCGCTCACCAACAACCCAAACGCCGGCCCCGGCGTCCACGCCTTCATCCCTGTCCCCTCAAACGTAAATCAGGATCAGCCATGAACCCTCAAGTAACAGGCCCAAACCTCCGTCCCCTGACCATCCCGGAAATGCTCCTTGAACGGGTCCGGAAAGCTCCTGCAGCGCCTCTTTTCCGCTGCGGTGAAATTCGTCGGGACAGCCAGATGATGGCCGACGCCGCTGCCCGCGCTGGCGGCCTGCTGCGCAGTGCCGGGATCGAGGCTGGTCAAACAGTGGCCCTGATGTCCTCAAACAGGACAGAACTGCTGGACTTCATCCTGGGCTGCGCATGGATCGGCGCCGTCGCTGTCCCCGTGAACACGGCGAGCAGGGGCGAACAGTTGCGCCATGTCCTGACCAACTCCCGGCCGGCACTGATGGTGGCTGAAGCTGAACTGCTGCCACATATCGCCGCAGCTGGTCCCGTACCGGACCTACAGCAGGTGTGGGTATTTGATGGTCCGACGGCGGACATCACCACTGCTTTCGAGGCCACCCCCGCTTTCGAGGTCACTCCGGTCCCTGAACCGGTTCCCGGAGTGGAGCCAGTGGAAACAGGACCGGCAGACACGGCTGCCATCCTTTACACCTCCGGCACCACCGGGGTATCCAAGGGTGTGCTGTGCCCTCAAGGGCAGTTCTATTGGTGGGCTGAAAATATGTCAGACCAGCTGGGCCTGAGGCCCGATGACGTGCTCTACACCTGTTTGCCGCTGTTTCACACGAACGCCCTCAATGCCTTCATGCAGGCCGTCGCTTGCGGAGGCGAGTACGTACTCGGCCCACGGTTTTCGGCCTCGCGGTTCTGGGCAGATGCGTCCTCAGCGGGAGCGACGGTGACATACCTTCTGGGCGCGATGGTCGGAATACTCGCTGGCAAGGAGCCGGGACCGGGTGATCGGAACCACCACATTCGCCTGGCCCTTTCCCCGGCCACACCTGCCCGGCTGGTCGGACCCTTCCAGGAGCGGTTCGGAGTGCTCCTTCTGGACGGCTACGGATCCACCGAGACGAACTCGGTGATCGGGTCCACGCCCCATCAGTGGCGCCCAGGGTACGTCGGCCGGGTGCGGCCCGGATTCTCCATCCGCGTTGTGGACGCCCACGGAGTGCCCGTTCCCAACGGGCAGCCGGGTGAGTTGCTCATCCGCAGTGACCAGCCCCATGCAATGGCCACCGGATATCATTCCATGCCCGAGGCGACAACGAAGGCGTGGCAGGATCTCTGGTTCCATTCCGGGGACAGGGTCGTCCTGGAAGAGGACGGGTGGGTCCGGTTTGTTGACCGCATCAAGGACGTCATCCGGCGCCGCGGGGAAAACATCTCCTCAGTGGAGGTTGAGCAGGTTCTGCGGCAGCATCCCGCCGTCCAGGAGGCTGCCGTGTACGCAGTGGATTCCGAACTCGGTGAAGATGAGGTCATGGCCGCGTTGGTCCTCCGTGAGCCTGTGGATTTTGCCGAGTTGTGCCAGTTCTGTGTTCCCCGGCTCGCTTCCTTCGCCATACCCCGCTTCCTGCGGGTGGTGGATGAACTGCCCCAGACCGAGAACGGCAAAGTGCGCAAACAGGTGCTCAAAGCCGCTGGCCGGGAGGCAGCACAGTGGGACCGGGACGTCGCCTCCCCGCGCCGGGCTGCTGCTGTTGCTGCCCGCTGATTGATCCCGGCCCGCTGCCGGGTGCAGCAGCCCGGAGGATGAGGACCCGTAGGATGAAGACATGGACCTGCGGGCGCTGCTGACAACCCACGTAAAGCTGCGTCACCTTGTTATTGTGCTCGCCGTCGCAGAGCAAGGCAGCCTTGTCCGGGCCGCCGAAGAACTCTATCTGACACAGCCGGCGTTGAGCCGGGCTTTACGGGAAGCCGAGCATGCCATCGGCGCGCCTCTTTTCGAGAGAACAGCGCGTGGGATGGTGCCTACGCTGGCCGGGGAGGCATGCCTTGAGCATGCAAAAGCGATCGTCGGCCATCTCAGCACCCTGCGGCGACGGGTAGAGGAACTGGCCGACCCGGCGTCGGGCCTTGTCAAGGTGGGCGCTCATGTCACCGGAGCCAATCTCCTGTTGCCGCGCGCCGTCGCCCGGCTCACCGCCGAAAAGCCACGGGTGGAAGTCCGTCTGCGCGAAGCACCCCCGGAGACGCTGATCCAGGAACTGGGTAACGGTGACCTGGACCTGTTGGTAGGCCGGGTGACCGACCATCCCAGTACCGCCCGGCTACGGCTCGCCCCGCTGTATCGCGAGGACTTCCGTATCGTCGCCGCTCCGTGGCACCCCGCCCACGCCATACCCGAAGTCTCCCTGCAGGACCTGGCAGATTACCGATGGGTGGTACCACTTGCCAACACGCCCCTTCGGGATGAGCTCGAACAGAACTTCCGGAATGCTGGACTTGCCCCTCCTGCGCAACAGGTCGAATCCGGCGCTCCGGCCACCGTACGTACGCTCGTGGTGGAGGCCGGGTTCCTGGCCCTCATGCCGGAGTCCATGGCCTTGGCTGAACCGGATATAAAGATCGTCGGCCTTCATCTGAACGGACTCGCTCAACAAGTGGGCCTGTTGCTCCATCCGGATAGGCCGTTGGCCCCCAGTGCAGCGCTCTTGGCAGAAAAGCTCCGGGAAGTCGGAGACGAGATGGCGCGCGAACTTGCCGAACGGTCCCTGCCTTCGACCGACGCCCCCAGAGAAGGCTGAGCGAAGACCAGCAAGAAAGCCTTGTTCGTTGTCAACAATTGACGATATTGTTGTTGCATCCGTCTGCGAAAGGGCAGTCACAATGCGACAACGTCGTCGTGTATCACCCTGGAAGCTATCCAAGCCGGGGAAGGTTCTGACGCCATGCTGAGCTTGAGCGTCATCATCGCAGCGGCACTGGTGACGAGCTTCAGTGCAGTCTCCCTCATGCCACGGTCCATGCCAGGAGGGCTGCGGCGTTCCAAGGGCGGCTTCCTCCTGCAGCTCGCCGGGGGAATCCTCGCGCTGGCGTCCGTCGTGATTGCCGTCAACATCCAGCTGGGCGCGTTCCAATGACAGGAACGCCGCCTCGTACTTTCCCTGCTGGATTAGGGATTGGGGCGCGGCGCTAGTTGGCGCAAAACGGCCATAAGTCAGCGAAGAACGGATAGTCCAGTCAGCCTGCGATCCGCAGAATTGTGGAACGTTCGCAACACTGACTGGAGGTGGCACACGATGTGGACTGAAAGCATCCAACAGCAACCGTTTGTAGCAAAAGACCTGGAAGCCTGTGAGGTCCCTCCGGACCTGAGGTCCGTCATGCGGCATTGGCCCTCCGGCGTCAGCGTCGTGACAACGGCGGCGGGTGGTCGACGGGCCGGCATGGTCATGAACAGCTTCGCGTCCGTCTCCCTGGACCCGGCCCTTGTCTCATGGTGCGTGGACAAAGCATCGTCCAGCATTGAGACCTGGATGGCGACAGATAACTTCTCCATCCACGTTTTGGGGAAAGATCTTGGGCACTACGTCCCCCGCTTCGCCCAGCGCGGCAAGGACAAGTTTGAAGGTCTCACTCCCCTTGTGGGATATACCGGCGCGCCTGCGTTGCCGGACGTAGGGCTGCGACTCGACTGCCGGCTATGGGCCCGATATGAGGGCGGCGACCACATGATCCTGGTCGGCCAAGTGGACCACATAACGCAACCGGAGTCGTTCGATCCCCTGCTCTTTCAGCACTTGCGGAAACCGTAGAACAGCGCCTGACGGCTCGTGACATCACCAACACTTTGACAGGACCAGAAAGAGGAATCATGCATCCCATGAACAGAAAAGACCACTTCAGGCTCGGACTATTCTCGGCAAATTGCTCTGGAGGATTGGCCGTTACGAAGATTCCCGAAAGATGGGGAGCAACGTGGGAGGAAAACCTTCGGATGGCCCGCATAGCCGACCAAGCAGGAATTGATTTCCTGCTGCCCATCGCGAGATGGATCGGTTACAAGGGCGATACGAACTTTCATGGTTCGGTACTCGAGCCCATTCCCTGGGCCGCCGCGCTCCTGGCCGCCACCGAAAGGATTTCTGTCTTCTCAACGGTTCACACAGCGTTCAACCATCCACTGGTGACGGCGAAGCAGATCGCCACCCTTGATGCGATCGGTGGCGGCCGTGCTGGACTGAATATCGTGGCCGGCTGGAATCAACCCGAGTACGAAACCATGGGCGTGGACATGGCGGAGGCCCATGACGATCGCTACGGTTTCGCCCAGGAGTGGTGGGAGGTGGTGCGCCGAGCATGGCAAGAGGAAGGAGTCTTTGATTTCGATGGGAAATTCTTCTCGCTTAAGCATGTTGAGGCATCGCCGAAGCCCGCCGGTGGAAAGGTTCCCATTCTCAATGCGGGTTCCTCCGCGCAAGGCAGGAACTTCGCTGGAAGGAACTCGGATTTCGTCTTCACGGTGGTCGGCGGGCCCGAGGACGGGGCGGAAATTGTCCGCTCCGTGAGAAGCCAGGCGATGGCGAATTACCAGCGTGAGGTTGGTGTTCTGACGCTTAGCCATGTGGTGTGCCGGCCGAGCCATCAGGAGGCAACGGACTATCTCGCGTATTACGCAGAAGAGAATGCCGATTGGGGTGCGGTGGACTACCTGATGAATCTGCAGGGTCTGCACGCGGAGTCCTTCACCAAGGAAATGTTGGGGACCATGCGATCCCGTTTTGCCGCGGGCCATGGCTCCTGCCCGCTCGTGGGCACACCCGATGAAGTGGCCGGAGAAATTGCCCGCTTCGCCAAGGCCGGTTTTGACGGGATGACACTTGCCTTTGTGGACTACGCGGGCGAGCTTGAGTACTTCGTCCAGGAGGTACTCCCGCGCTTGGAGAAGCTGGGCGTCCGCGAACCGGCACTTGCCAATGTATAGAAGCAATGACTATCGTCAAGCACACGCTATATGCCTTTGACGATGTTCGAGGAGCAGCTGGCAGTACCGGGATCCAGATCTCGGTCAGGGAAAGGTCACTACATGGACTCAACGGGTGCGGTCGACGCTGTTTCATGTCAGTTGCCTGCGGATAGACCCCTTGAGGCACATGCTCTAACCCGCAGCACCTCGGCAGCAGTTGTCCGTGACTCGGTCAACAGCCTGACGTCGGATGAGCATCTGCTCGTTCCGCATCAGGGACGCGGAATCGACGGGACGGTCAACGGTCTTGTGGCGGGCGCCATCAGCCTGGTTTTTGTCTCGTACGGCACTGGGGTCACGATTGTCAGTCCGCCTTCGGGTCGCCGGGCGCTGCTTGTCATCCCGAGGGGTCCGATGCTCGTGGAATCCTGCGGCAACCAGTGGGTGGCGAACACTCCGTTCGCTTTGAGCTCCCATCATCAGACCGAGATGGTTCCGGATCCACTGCGCGGAGCCCTGGTTGGCGGTGTCGACGCAGATGTGCTGGAAAACTATTTGGCGGCTACGTCGAATCGCGTGCTGGTCAAGCCCATTTCCCTTGCCAGCGACGTTCCCTTACAGCTCAGCAATCCAAACATGGTGTCGCAAACCTGGTTGGAAGCCTGCCGCCAGCTGGACCAGGGCATCGCAGGAGAATCTGTCACGTGGCTTGAGAATATCCTTCTTGCCACAATGTCCGCCGGGCTTGCTCCTTTCCTGGAGCCGGCTTTCGCCCCCTTGCCTGGCAACAAGGGGGCTCCGGCGTACGTTGAGTCAGCCTGCAATTACCTGGAGCAGAACCTGGGGGCAAACATCCGGATTGATGATGTGGCCTCCGCCGTCGGTATCAGTACAAGGCAGCTGCATAATGCCTTTCAGGCGCACATCGGCCAGAGCCCCGCACACGTACTGAGAGACATGAGGCTGGCGCGTGCACGCCGGACGTTGGAGGGACAGGCCGGTCCAGTCGCGGCCACGGTGGCCGAAGCCGCCTTCGACGCCGGCTTCTCCCACCTTGGGCGGTTTGCCGCATACTACAGCGAAAAGTACAAGGAATCGCCGTCCGCTACGCTGCAAAGATTGCGGGGCGTCCCTAAACAGCAGGCCTCTAAACCTCCGCAGTGGGTTGGTCAAGTGAGTCATTGAGGACCATCTCACGCTGACACCCGAGCGAGGCTAGCGGCGAAGGCTCTCTGATGGCAGCTCGCCGAACGTGTCGAGGTAGAGGGCCGAGAAGCGCCCTTGATGGGAGAAACCGCAGCGTTCAGCGATCGAAACTATGGTTTCCTGTCCGGGGGCAGCGGCGAGAAGCAGTTCGCGGGCCCGGTCCAGGCGTACCCTCCTCAACAACTCCGACGGCGTTGCCCCCACTTCGGAGCGAAGAGCCAGTTGCAGGGTACGCACCGACACTCCCAGATTCTCTGCGATGTCTGGAACCGCCAACTCCTCAGAGGCGTGCCGTTCCAGCAGTTCCCGGAATTGTCGTATCAACCGGCTTTCGGAAGCCGGACTGGAGCGGTCAGCCTTGGTCACAGGATTCATCGCCAGGAGCAGCCGTGAAACCATCGTGTCCGCGAGAAGCTTCTGGACGAAGCTTGGAGCCGTCCTTTGCTCCTGGCTGATCATGTCGTCGTGGAGTTCGACGACAGACCTCAGGAATGCCCGGCCGGCAGAGCCGGTGAGGTCCATCGCGTAGCCGAGTTTCACGCTCTCCTCCGGATCGCCTCTGCCGGGATCACGACCGTGCGGATCCTCGCCATAGAGTTGCGCCGCTACGGAAGCAAGGGCGAGGCGGCTCACGTAGACAATCAAATGCGGGGTTCCGCGATCCCACGTCATGGTGAATGGGCGGTCGATCGGCGGTACTGTCGCGGTTTTGGGGCTGGACTCCACGGAGGATGAGCCCACTTCCATGTGTGCGCGGCCCGCGAGGGGGATCTGGATGAGATGGAAGTTCTCCAGGCCTTCCGGACTGATCCGGACGTTGGCGCCATAATCCAGGAATTCGATGCCAACATCACCGCGATGCAACGAGCGCAGCTTCATGTCCACGGACGTCCCCCGGGTTTGCGGAACGAGATCGTGACCGCAGAACAAATCGGCGATTTTCTGGTGCGCATCATCCACGTCGGTCGTGGTCACTGTTGGGAGACCCCGTAGGACATCACGGGGAAGGATTCTCACCATTGCGCGTTCCTTCCCCGGTTTTCGTTTTTCGGATGAGCCCTGCGCCAAGCGGATAGACCCGTTTTTCGCCTGTGAATAGAGTCGCTCTTAGAACAAGTATGACGCACGTCATAGAAACGCAGCAACGAAACCGACGGAAGGGGTGAGCAGAGATGAAGAACGTCAAGCTGGTCCATGATCGCCGAAGCGAGTGGGAACGGACTCATCCGAAGCCCGCACCCAGGCCCACCGTCAAGTAGGCACGGCCTCCCACCCCACGACCTCCCACCCCATGGATTCACTACGAAAGGTTTAGCTATGTCAGCACTCTCGGGCAGGACCGCAGTCGTCACAGGCGGCGTCACCAAGATCGGCCAAGGCGTCGCGAAGGCGCTGCGCGATGCCGGTGCCACCGTTGTGGTCGCCGACATCGACGCCGACGGCGGCGCCCAGCTCCACACGCTGGGAAGTGACATCAGCTTTTCCCTCACTGACATCACAGATGACGCAGCGGTGGCGCGGCTCATGGACGATACGGCAGCATCCCACGGAGGCATCGACATCCTCGTCAACCTGGCCTGCAGCTACAAGGACGACGGTGCGGCTTCGGACAGGAACGATTGGCTACAGGCACTGAACGTCAACGTGGTGAGCGCCGTCATGGCAAGCAACGCGGCGCGCCCGTACCTGAAGGCGTCCCGGCACGGAGCCATCATCAACTTCACCTCGATTTCGAGTTCCGTCGCCCAGACGGGCCGCTGGCTCTACCCCGCGGGCAAGGCCGCACTGGTCCAGCTGACCCGGAGCATGGCAGTCGATCTCGCCGACGACGGCATCCGTGTCAATTCGGTCAGCCCCGGATGGGTGTGGAGCAACATCATGGACACCCTGTCCGGCGGCGACCTTGACAAAACGGACTCGGTGGCAGCCCCGTTCCACGCCCTGAAGCGGGTGGGACGGCCAGAGGAGATCGGAGCCGTGGTTGCCTTCCTCGCCAGCGACGCTGCCAGCTTCGTCACAGGAGCTGATTGGGCCGTCGACGGCGGCTACTCCGCTTTGGGACCCGAACGCGCCGAAGAAGCTATCCCACTACTTGCCGCCGAAAAGAGGTGACGACACATGAATGACATCAAGCTCGTACACATTGGTCTCCCCGGCTGGGAACAAACCCATCCCGAGCCAACGCCGAGGCCAGGCCAAATATCTTCCCCCATCATTTACGGATGCAGAGACAGCAGAAAGACAAGGTCAACACTATGACACAGCGCCACATCACCATCGTCGGAGCAGGGCAATCGGGTCTGCAACTTGGCATCGGTTTGCTTAAGGCCGGATTCGCGGTCACCACGATCTCCAACCGCACCGCCGAAGAAATCCACGAGGGAAAAGTCTCCTCCAGCCAATGCATCTTCCACGATGCCCTTGAGCACGAGAGGGCGCTCGGTCTGGATTTCTGGCCTGACGCTCCCACCGTGGATGGAATATCGTTCACGATCCCCCATCCTGAGGTTGCTGGTGAGAAGGCCATCAGTTGGGCCTCTCGTCTGGATGACCCGGCCAAGTCCATTGACCAGCGGGTCAAATTCCCGAGGTTCATGGAAGAGTTCGTGGCGCAGGGAGGCGAGCTCGTGTTCGAGGACGCCGGCGTTGAAGAACTGGAGCGTTACTCCCTTTACTCCGATCTGGTGATTGTGGCTGCCGGCAAGGGAGAAATTGCGCAGCTCTTCACCCGCGATGCCCAGCGCAGCGCCTATGACGCACCGCAACGCGCTTTGGCGTTGACGTACGTCACGGGAATGGAGCCCAGGGCAGAACACTCGGCCGTTTCCTTCAACCTGATTCCGGGGGTGGGCGAGTATTTTGCTTTCCCGGCGCTCACCACCACCGGTCCGTGCGAAATCATGGTTTTCGAGGGCATCCCGGGCGGACCCATGGATTGCTGGAAGGGCCTGACTGCCGGGGAACACCTGGAGACGTCCAAAAACATCCTGAAGCAGTTCTTGCCGTGGGAAGCACGCCGTGCATCCGACGTCGAGCTGACCGATCCCAACGGGTTCCTGCAGGGCCGGTTCGCTCCTACTGTCCGCCACCCCATCGCCACGCTTCCCAGTGGCAAGAAGGTCCTGGGACTCGCCGACGTCGTGGTCCTGAACGACCCCATCACCGGCCAGGGCTCCAACAACGCCAGTAAATGTGCGGCGTCCTACTTGCAGAGCATCGCGGCGCACGGCGAAGGTGCCTTCGACGCAGCGTTCATGCAGGCCACTTTCGAAACGTATTGGAACTATGCACAGCACGTAGCACAGTGGACGAACGCGCTGCTGGCTCCGCCGCCCCCGCATGTCCTTTCGCTTCTGGGAGCGGCCGGTCAGTCGGCCGAGATCGCGCACCGGTTCGCCAACGGATTCAACAACCCGCCGGACTTCCAGGAATGGTTCATGGATCCGGATAAGGCCGCTGCATACCTTGCAAGCGTGGGCTCTGCCGTACCCGCGACCTGATAGTCGCTCCACTACTCCTGGCAACAACGTTCCTCGAAGGAAAACCAGACATGCGAAAGATCGCAATCATCGGAGCCGGCGAATCCGGCGCCCAACTGGCCTTGGGCCTGCAGCGGGAGGGGTATGAAATCACCCTATTCTCGGACCGTTCGGCCGCTCAAATCCGTACCGGCAAGGTCATGTCCAGCCAATGCATGTTCCCCACCGCGCTGGCCGCCGAAGCGCAGCTAAGTTCAGCCCTCACCAAGCTCTATGACGACGAAGCCGTGCCCGGGATCGGTGCCATCCGATTGCGTGTGGAAGGCGAATCCGGCTCAGCCGCCATCGAGTGGGAGGCGCCCCTTGAGGGGACCGCCCGCTCCGTGGATCAGCGCATCAAGAGTGCGGCCTGGATCGAGACCTTTGTGTCTGGCGGCGGCGACTTCCGTATAGAGAAAGTCACGCCGCGCTTGCTGGAGGAGCTCACTCGGGTCTACGAGCTGGCGATCGTTAGCACCGGAAAGGGCGAGATCGCCCAGATCTTCCCCAAGGACAGGTCCAAGTCGCCGTTCGACCGGCCACAAAGAGTGCTCGCCATGAATTATGTCTCACTCGATACGGTGTCATTCGACTCGGTCTCAACCGATACATCCAACGACCCCGCCGACCAGCCCAGCGACAGCATTCGCATGTCCGTAGTCCCCGGAGTCGGGGAATTCTTCACCTTCCCCGGACTCACCGTGTCCGGGCCCTGCCAGATGATGGTCTTTGAAGGCGTCGTAGGCGGCCCGATGGATAGGTGGACCGATGTTACAAGTCCACAGGAACAGCTGAGCCGATCACTGGAAATCCTGGAAGAGCATTTCCCCCACGAGGCGAAGAACTTCGCCAACGCAACGCTCACCGATGAGGGCGCAACACTCCTGGGCCGGATCACCCCGACCGTTCGCTCGGCAGTTGGCGAACTGGGCAATGGCAACCTTGTCTTCGGCCTGGGCGACGCCGTCCTGCTCAACGATCCCCTCACCGGGCAGGGGTCCAACAACGCGACGCTGGCCGCCAAGTACTACCTGGATTCCATCGTGCGGCGAGGGCAGCAGCCTTTCGACAAGCAGTGGATGGAACGCACCTTTGACGAGTTCTGGCGGGGCTGGGGTCAGTGGGCTGTGGCGTGGACAAATGACATGCTCAAACCCCGGCGGGAACACCAACAGGCCGTCCTGGCCGAAGCAGCTGACCACCCGGCTCTGGCCGCAAGCATCGCTGGAGGTTTCGATGATCCCCGCACGTTCTACCCATGGTGGTTCGATCCCGCAGCTGCCGCCGAGTTTGTGCAGGCACGCAAGGACGAAGATTCGTCAGCTTTTGATCTGAGGGACTTCCGGGGCGCCCTCGGACAATTCGCTACGGGCGTCACGGTGGTCACCACCCTTGGAGTCGACGGGCGGAAAGTGGGCATGACCGCTAACTCCTTCACGTCCGTTTCCATGGAACCTCCGCTGGTGTTGTGGTGCCCCAGCAAGCGGGCTCCCAGCCTGGTGGACTTCCAGGACGCCACGCACTTCGCCATCAACATCCTTGCCAGTGACCAGCACGTCCTCTCGCGCCAGTTCGCAACGCCGGCTACAGACAAATTCGCCGGCGCGGAAACCAGCGAGGGAATCGCCGGAATCCCGTTGCTGGACGGTGCCGTTGCCACGTTCCAGTGCCGGACCGTCTCACGACACGATGCCGGCGACCATGTCATCTACGTCGGCGAGGTGGAGAAGTACGAGAATGCTGGAGGGGAACCACTCCTGTTCCACAGCGGCAAGTACCACGCCGCGACCAACCACCCGGACTTCTGAGATGACGGTGCCCTCCATGACGGACTCCACTGATATTGCCATCATTGGTTCGGGGATCAACTCCCTGGTAGCCGCTGCGGAGCTTGCAATGGCCGGGAAGCGCGTCTGCCTCATTGAAAGGGCCGACAGGCTGGGCGGCTTCATCCATTCAGGGGAACGCACGCTCCCCGGGTTCGTCCACGATTCCTTCTCTTCCTGGCACCCCCTGTTCGTTTCCGGGGGCGCTTACCAGGCTTTGGGAAGCGAACTGCATGCGAGGGGATTGGAATACTGCAATTCCGACGGCGCGGTGACGGCCAGCGTGGCAGCCGATCCAAAGACAGGGCAACACAGGGTGGTCGTGGCCCATCGCGACCCGGCACTCACTGCTTCGGCTTTGCAGGAGCACGGAGACGAAGGCGCCTACCTGGCCATGCTGGAGGACCTCGGCCGCAATGCAGGGACCATTTTCGGTGCGTTCGGTGCTGAACTGCGCTCTTTCAAGGAGGTGCTGGCAATCGCCGCCGGCGCTTTGAGGCGAGGAAAGGTCAAGGGTACCGAGGCTTTCGTCCGCGATTCGCTCATGAGTGGCCGCAACTACCTCCGCAGCCGCTTCAACGGATGGCAAACCGACCAGCTGTGGTCCCCTTGGCTCCTTCACGCCGGCCTCGGCCCCGACCAAGCGACCGGGGGCGTCATGCTTCCAGTTATGGCGTTGAGCATGCACAGCTTTGGCCTCCCGGTGGTGAAAGGCGGAGCCTCGAACTTCATCGCTGCTTTCGAGACCCTCCTGAGGGATAAAGGCGTCCGGATCATGCTGGACACAGAAGCCAAAGAAGTCCTGGTCGATTCCAAGGGTGCAACGGGAGTGAAAACCTCCAACGGACTGGTCAGCGCACCGACCGTCCTGGCAAACGTGTCACCCCAGGCCCTGTATTCCAAGCTGTTGCGCCAGCCACCAGCGGGGTTGGCCGAAGCAGCCGCGCGTTACCAGAACGGCCGCGGGGCCATGCAGATCCACCTGGCCCTGGACAAACCGGTCCAATGGCTCGATCCCCGGTTGGGTTCCGTGCCCCTGGTTCACTTGAGCAACGGTTCGGACAGCACTGCAATTGCTTGCGCCCAAGCCGAGGCGGGACTCTTGCCTACGGAACCTACCGTCGTCGTCGGTCAACAGTGCGTCCTGGATCCTTCCAGAGCCCCAGCAGGCAAAGCGACACTATGGCTGCAGTTACAGGAAGTGCCCTTCTCCCCCGTGGCGGATGCCGCAGGGGCGCTCGCCGTTGACGGCGGCTGGACACAGGAACTCAAGGAACAGTACATGGAACGCGTCCTGACCAGGCTCGAACAATTCGCGCCGGGCACCAAGGCGTCCGTCCTGGCCTGGGACATCCTGGCACCGACCGATCTGGCTGCGGAAAACCCCAATGCCGTCAACGGCGATCCGTACGGTGGATCCGCGGAGCTCTTCCAAAACCTCCTCTGGCGGCCCTTTCCCCAGGCCGCAAACCACAAAACCTCCGTCAAGGGATTGTGGCACATCGGCGCGTCCACCCATCCCGGCCCCGGGTTATCCGGCGGATCGGGGCATTTGGTTGCTCAGAAATTGAAATGAACCCACACATCAACCCGACAGGAGAACAATGTCTGTTCTAAATGAGCTCACCGCAGGCTTGTCATCCGGCGCCATCGACGTCGTCGACCTCACCACGCCGCTCAGCGGTGATACCCCGATTCTGAATCTTCCCCAACCCCTGGCCAACACTGTTGGGCTTTCGCTGACTCCCGTCAGCAATTTCGACGACGCCGGACCGGCCTGGGCGTGGAACGACGTCACGGTGGGCGAACACGCCGGGACGCACCTGGACGCTCCCGTCCACTGGATCACGGGCAAGGACGGGAAGTCTGTTGACCGGATCGAGCCGCACCGCCTGGTGGGGCCGGCCGTGGTGATTGACAAGAGCGCCGAAGCCGCACAGGACGCCGATTTCCTGCTGGAGCCCGAACACTTTGAGCAGTGGCAGCAGGAGCATGGGCCCTTCCCGGAAAACTGCTGGGTCATCTTCCGCACCGGCTGGTCCGCTCGTGGCGGTAACGCTGCGGACTTCATGAACGCTGACGACGCCGGCCCCCACACTCCGGGGGTCTCCGCGGCTGGTGCCAAATGGCTGGCGGGAAACGCGTCGATCAGCGGCTTCGGCGTGGAAACGGTCGGCATTGACGCCGGCCAGGCCGCAACGCTGGACCCGATGTTCCCCGTCCATTCGTTCCTGCTCGGCGCTGACAAATACGGTGTGACGTCGCTGCGGAACGTTGATCGCCTCCCGGTCACCGGCGCGACGCTGGTGGTTGCACCCCTGCCTATCGTTGGTGGGACGGGAAGCCCCAGCCGCGTTTATGCGCTGGTTGAGAGCTCGGCAAATACCGCAAGCACGGCTTCGGAGCCGGGCGCATGAGCGAGCAGGTAAGAGTCTCTACGCTGGTGGGCCGGACGCTGGCAAAACTGGGAGTCGGTCACGTCTTCGGGGTGGTGGGTAGCGGCAACTTCGACGTCACCAGCACCCTGATGAGCGCCGGCATTCCGTACACTGCTGCCCGCCATGAGGGCGGCGCTGCCACCATGGCCGATGCCTACTCCAGGATGTCGGGCAAGGTGGGTGTGGTGACCACGCACCAAGGATGTGGGCTGACCAACGCGATCACCGGCGTCGGAGAAGCTGCCAAGAGCCGCACACCGATGATCGTGCTGACGGCCGATACGCAGGCGGCGGCCATCCGTTCCAACTTCAAGATCGATCAGGATGCCCTGGCGCGCAGTGTCGGGGCCGTGGCGGAACGGATCCACTCCCCCGAAACGGCTGTAGCGGATACCGTCCGGGCCTTCCGAACAGCGGTGAACGAGCGCAGGACCGTGGTCCTCAGCTTGCCCTTGGATGTCCAAAGCGGAACCGCGGCCGATACGGTGAGTACCGTCGTCGTGCCTGTACCGGCGCGGCTTCGTCCGGATACCAGCGCAGTGAACCAGCTGGTGGAGCTGATCTCGAACGCGAAACGTCCCGTGTTTGTAGCGGGCCGCGGCGGCAGGGGCGCCCGGGATTCCATCCTGGCCCTGGCCCGGCACGCGGGCGCGCTCGTGGCGACCTCGGCTGTGGCCAACGGGCTGTTCAACGGCGATTCCCATAACTTGGGCATCTCCGGCGGGTTCTCCTCTCCCCTGACCGCGGAGCTTATTACCTCAGCGGACCTGATTATCGGGTGGGGGTGCACCCTGAATATGTGGACCATGCGTCACGGCCGGCTGATCTCGGCCGGGACAAAAGTAGTCCAGATCGACGTCGAAGATTCCTCGTTGGGCGCCAACAGGCAGATCACCCTGGGCGTGCTGGGTGATTCCGCCCTCACGGCCGAGGACGCCCTGGACGTCCTCAGGACCATCCAGCCTGCACCGGCGGAAAAGTACCGCACCGAGCAGAACGCCCTGGCCATCAAACAAAGTGCACGGTGGCGGGACGTGGAGACTCCGGACCTTGGCACGGCGACGTCGATCGACCCACGGGTCATCAGCCGGGAACTGGATACCATCCTTCCCGCGGACAGGATTGTCGCAGTGGATTCGGGCAACTTCATGGGCTACCCCAGCCAGTATTTGGCGGTGCCGGACGAATTCGGGTTCTGTTTTACCCAGGCATTCCAGGCCATTGGCCTTGGCCTCTACACGGCAATCGGCGCTGCCATAGCGCAACCGCAGCGGTTGCCGGTCCTGGGTGCCGGAGACGGTGGGTTCCTGATGGGCATCAGCGAACTGGAGACCGCCGTCCGGCTGAAGCTGCCGCTGGTCTGCATCGTCTACAACGATGCCGCGTACGGCGCTGAGGTCCACCACTTCGCCGAGCACCACCCCCAAGAGGAATTGGGCAGCGTGTCCTTCCCCGAGACGGATATTGCCGCGATCGCCCGGGGATACGGAGCCGAAGGCGTGACTGTCCGAACGCTTGAGGACCTGCAGCCAGTGCGGGAATGGGTTGCCGCCTTCCGGGACGGTGGGCAGGACCGGCCGTTAGTGATCGATGCCAAGATCGCCTCGGACGGTGGCTCCTGGTGGCTGGCGGAGGCCTTCCAGGGGCACTGAAAACCGGATGGGTCGATGGAAAAAGGGTTGGGGCGCAATGCTGCCCCAACCCTTTTCACGGTTGTGTATGTGCAGACCTTTGTTAAAGGGCTGCGACTGCAACCGCGTCTGACTTTGCAGGTGATCCGACGACGGACAGGGCATAATCATGGGCCTTCGGACTTAGCAGCTCGTGCAGCTTGGTGAAGAGCTCCTGCGCGGCCAGTCCATGCCAATTTTCAGGCAGGTATTCTTCCGGGAGCCCGGGGTCCATATAGGGAAGCCTCCGCCACTGGGTAACCATGGGAACGTAATCCACAAAGGCCTGCTTCAGCGGTTCGACCGCCCCAGCCTTCTCTTCGTGGTTCTCCCAGCGATCGAGTACGGGCTGATGCCGTGCAATGAAGTCCGTGTACAGGGTTTCCAACGACGGCAGATCCCACCATTGGCCCACCTTCTCCTCCAGGTGGCCGCCGGTCAGATGGGTTGCCTTGAAGAGCTCCACGTAGTCCATGAGCGCGGCCCGCCGCAGCTGGTGTTCGACGTCGGACGCAAGATTTCCGGGTGCGATCCACAACCCCGGAGACACCTGCCCACAGCCAATACGGGTCAGGATGCTCCGGAGCTTGTGTCGCAAGTGCCGCTGTGTCTCGGGGACCGAGAATGAGGCGAGGAGCCATGCGTCGTCTTTGTCCGCACGACGGGGAGCGAAAATCCGTTCGTCACCGGCATTGAAAACGTCCTCGAGTCCCGGCGAGAGTTTGTAGGCCGCAGAATTCCCGCGTTTCACGCTGACCAGGACTCCGCGTTTCTTCAGCCGCGAAACCGACGAACGTACGCCTGCTGATTCAACTCCCAGGTCCCCCAAGAGTTGTACGAGGTCAGCGATCGCGAACGTTCCGTCCTGATGGCGGGCATACAAGCCATAGACAGTGACGATCAGGTGTTGATGGCGCGGCGTCGGGGCAACGTCCGGCGCGGCGTCGGCCTTGGCCATTCAGCGCTACCTCTATTGGTTCAGGGATGGACTTAGGGTCTTAGGCTACATCCCTGAATGGCCGCAGGTTCACGGCTCTACCTGCTGTACGTGCTGTACACGGACGGGTTTTAGTTCAGAGCGTGAACCAGACCCGGATGAAATCCGCACCCTGCCGGAGATTTAGGGTCTGGAGTGGAGGGCTGATTGCGCGTAAATTGGCGCCAGGCTGGGCATCTCATCACGCGCGTCCAGAAGCGCGGTTGAAGGTGGCAAACACTGAGCGGAAGGAAACCAAGGTTGAGTGAAGTCATAGACCGGCTCTTGCTGGCGATGAACGCGCACGATCTCGAGGGGATGGCAGCGCTGTTCCACGAGAACTACCACAGCGAGCAGCCCGCCCACCCTGGCCGGACTTTCACAGGCAGGGGTCAGATGCACGCGAACTGGGCTGCGATGTTCGCTGGAATACCTGACTTTCGGACAGAATCGATCCGCACAGTCGACGACGGAAACACCACATGGACAGAATGGTCATGGACCGGTAATCGTACCGACGGGCAACCCTTCCAAGCCCGTGGGGTCACACTCTTCGAAGTAAACGACGGCCTGATCACGTCCGGCAGGCTGTATATGGAGGACGTCGAAGCCGAGGCAGTGGGGATCGAGCAAGCCGTTGAAAATCTATCCGGGCGCCGGCCGGATCCGACCGGGTCCTAAGCCGGGAAGGGGAAGCTATGCTGATCTGCGCAACCTGCGCCGTCGAACGCGACGAGCCGACGCCCGAACTCTGCCCGATCTGCACCGACGAGCGGCAGTACGTGCCCGAGGACGGGCAAAAGTGGCTTTCACTCGACGAGTTGGCGCAGGACGGCCAGCGTTTACTGCTGGAGGAGAACGAGCCCGGACTTATCGGCATCAGAACCGCACCGAAAGTCGGGATCGGCCAAACTACCCAGCTTGTCGTGACACCAGGGGGTTCACTGCTGTGGGATCCCGTTGGATTCGTTGATGACATCAGCGTGAAAGCAATCCTCGAGCGAGGCCCGGTTGTGGCGATCGCAGCCAGTCATCCCCATATGTTCGGGGTGCAGGTGGAGTGGTCACGTCGGCTCGGCGGCGTCCCCGTGCTTGTGGCGGACGCCGACCGGCGATGGGTTGGCCGTAATGATCCAGCCATCTCCTACTGGACCGGCAGCAGGACCATCACCGAAGGGTTGACACTGCACCAGACAGGAGGCCACTTCCCCGGCAGCGCAGTGGCGCACTGGACTGCAGGAGCGGGCGGCAAAGGGGTCCTGCTGACCGGCGACAGCGTCTTTCCTAATCCAGACCGCCGCTCCGTCGCCTTCATGCGCAGCTACCCGAATCATCTGCCGCTATCGGGGGCAGTAGCGTTGCGGGTCTCCGCACAGCTGGAAGAACTCACGTTCGACAGGATCTACGGCAACTTCAACAACGTCATCGCCTCCGGAGCCAAAGCCGTTCTACACGATTCGGCCCAACGGCATGCAGCCTGGGCGCGAGGAGACTTCGACGACCTGACGTGAAGATAACGATTACCCACTGAACCGAGAGTCTCGCCCGGAGACGCAGGATTGGCACTACTCTGAGGACTGTGACCAAGATTCCGGACTACCCCTTGAAGCAGAAGATTCCCGTGCTGAGCGACGTCGCCAAGGCAGCGGGGGTGTCCGTTCCCACGGTTTCGCGTGTTTTGACCAGCAGCAAGTATGTTGCACCGGAACTCCGCGAACGGGTAATGAAAGCTGTCGCCGAGCTCGGCTACAGGCCCAACGGCGCTGCCCGGGCAACCAGGTCCGGGAAACGATCGATGGTCGCCGTGTTGACTGGAGCAACTTCGAATTACGGTTATGCCAAGACCATCGAGGGCATCGAGAAGGCGGCTCGGGCCGCGGGCCTCTCAGTGATCATTTCAGTGATTGAGTCCGACGACGACGACGCCGTCAACTCGGCCATCGACCTCGTCCTTTCCCAGCCCGTGGCTGGCGTCATCATCCTTGAGTTCGACCGGCCGGGCCTGGCTGCAGTGAAAGCGTTCCCGAAATCTGTCCCCTTGGTCTCGGCCGGAGGCGGAAGCAGACGCACGGGAAAAACTCCGGCAGCGCTTCTGGATGAGCGCGGTTCCGGGAGGGACGCAACCAACCACCTGCTGTCGCTCGGCCACCAGACCGTCCATCACGTTTCAGTTCCGACGATGGGAAAGCACTCAGGCCGCACCGAAGGCTGGCGGGCAGCCCTGACGGCTGCGGGCGCCCCGGTCCCGCCGGTATTGCACGCAACCTGGGAACCGGCCAGCGGTTACCGCGTGGGGAAAGACCTTGCAGCCAGAGACGACGTCACTGCGGTTTTCTGCGGCAATGACGATGTCGCCATCGGCGTGATCAGTGCCCTCCTCGACAGCGGCAAGCGCGTCCCGGAGGACGTGTCGGTGGTTGGTTTCGACGACCAGCCGCACGTGGCTATGTGGAGGCCCGCTTTGACCACCGTGCGGCAGGATTTCCGGGACCTGGGAGCGAGGGCTTTTGCCCTTCTTGCCGCGACCGTGGCCACTGGCGAGGTTCCCGGTTCCTCGGCCGTCAAACCGGAGCTCGTTATTCGGGAGTCAACTGCCGCCGTCAGTCCAACCACCACTCATCCCGCCAGCTAAGGCTGGCGTGCCCGCCTCCGATGCTGATGGGAAGGATGACGGGGAGCGAGTTGTAGAGGTCGTGCTGGTTCCAGCGGTCGCCAATGTAGACGTGGGAAACACTGCTGGATCCGAGGACAGGGACTACGGCGCTGACCTGTGAATCAAACGTTCGGCTGCCGGACGGCGCGAAATCATGCCATTCAGACCATGGCCCCTCAAGGGAGGCGGCGGTTGCGAATTTATTGTCATTCATGTTCCAGCCGGTCAAGTCTGATCCAAACAGATAATACAAACCATCAACGCACACCAAGGCCGGCGATTCGTACCCATGGCTTCCATCATTTTTCAGGGTGGTGGACAGAACCGACTCAACACTGAGATAGTCCGGGGCCAGGCGGTACAGATGCAGTCCGGTTTCCCGGTCTTCAGACATCAGCACACCGAGGCCGGAGGGTTCCTGGTAGACGCCAATATCGCGGCTTAAATTGCCCAGGGGACGGGAGCTCCCCAGGTATTCATAGGGGCCTATGAGTGATGTTGACCGGGCGAAACCAAGCCTGGCTTCGGCGTAGTCCGGTGAGTCGATATGCAGGAACATCACGAAATACCCCGTGGCGGAATTGAAAAGCACCTTCGGCCTCTCAACGATCCTTTGTGGACCCAGATCGCCGGCGCCTTCCCTGCGAAGGGAAGTCCCCTCGTGGCGCCATACTGCGAAGTTCTCAGTTGAGTAGCATTCGACGGAAGTAAAGAGTGCTCCTGCACTTTTTTCTTCACCCCATGCGTAGTACCGGCCCTCGTGGAACAGCACACCGACTCCATGGAGTTGCGCGATGTCACCGTGTTGGTCGGTCAATGCTGTGGCTGTTCGGACGGTGGCCGCCGCCTGTTGGTAAGGGCTCATATCTGTACCTGACTCTGGAGTTAATGGAAGTGTTCTTAGGCGTGCAGGAGGATCAGTCGTGCGCTGTTTTCTTGAGCGAGCGTCACGTTGAGTACCGCCGCGCCGGCCGCGGCTGGAAGTACGATGGCGTCTGCCGCACCCCAGGGCGGATACGCCACCGTTGCGCTGGGGTGCTCTCCAAGCCAGGCGGGCAGGTCAATTGATTGCTGCTCTTCGCCTCCCCGCCTGTGAACAATGACGGCAAGCGTGCGTTCTCCGAGCCGCGCGCCCTGGGCGATCCAGTTGTCCCGCCAGCCCGGCAGTCCCAAGGGGAAGGTTGGCACGCTGGATGAAATATCGGCGCGCAGGGCCTTATAGGCATCAAGGCCCGCACGGATCACGCCCAACTGCCCGGGGCTGAGGGTATCGATCCGGCCCCCGAGGTGTACGCGGGAGAGTAGCGCGCTGGCGATTGAGAATGCCAGTTGCTCATCACCCATCGATCCATCCACGGAGGCCCAAACACCGGACTGTTCGGGAGCAATGGCAAGCGGTGCGGCAGCTGAGATGGGCGGCGTCTTGACGAAGTCCTGCTGATCCGTCAGCGACTGGATGGGGAAGACCGCACCGGACGCACCGTCAGTTCGGGATCCACCGGCCGCGCAACCTTCAACAGTCAGTCCGGGGTGCCGATCCATCACTGCAGACACCCACTCCAGATAGGCCCGGTTGTGCTCCAGGAGCCCTGCACCAGTGGCACCGTTCAGGTCCGTGCCTGCGCCGATATCGACGTTGTAGTCCAGTTTGAGATACGCAAGATCGAAGTCCGCCATCAACCGGTCGACTACCCCGTCCAGATGTGACTTCGCAGCAGGGTGACGCAAGTCCAATTGGTAGCGTCCCCATTCCTTAATCCGCTGGCCACTGCGCACAAAGAAGGCCTCGGCAGGCAACTGCTCAGCGATTCGACTTCGCGCACCCACAACTTCAGGCTCCAACCACAACCCGGGTTTCATGCCGGCGGCCCGGATTTCTGCAATCAGGCCAGCCAGACCGCCGTCGGGGAAGCGGGTCACGGAGGGCTCCCACTCCCCCACCGAATCCCACCAGCCGCCGTTTTCGTCGTCGTACCAGCCGGCGTCGATGCAGAAGACTTCAACGCCAACTGCTGAAGCTGCCGCAATCAGCGGACGTTCCTTTGCGGTTGTGGGATCCGACATGAGCCCATTGAGGAAGTCGTTGTAAATAACGGGAAGCTCAACATTGTCAGTGTGAGGCCTGCGAATCCGACGACGGTAGGCAGTGAGTTCTGCCGTGACAGCATCGATACCGCCGGCGGGCACCACAGCCACAGCTGACGGAACGGTGGTGAAAGCTTCGCCCGGTTGGAGCGTCAGCGCCCACTGGTGTTCAGCGGCCGTTGGACCGGAAACCGCGAGGTAGAGGTCGTTGTACCGGTCCCCTAATTCGTAGTGCCAGGCTCCGTTGTGCTCTACCTGCCACGCAAGCATCGTCCCTGTTGCAAGATCTTCCAGGATTCCCATGGGAAGGTGTTCTGCCGTGGACCATGCACCGGTGGATGTCAGCGCGATCCGGTTTTTGGAACCGACTTGCTCGTATTCCACCATGCCCACGTTGTACAGGCCCCGTTCGGCAAGACTGGCACGCCGCCACCGAAATTCGCCGGACCACGGGTTCGCTGCCTGCCATAGACCCATGCCCTCCTCCCAGTCCCGGGAGTGGCCCAGCCCGGAAAGAACCAGGGAAGACACATATTCAAGCCCGACGGCGGATGCCCCGGCCCGTAGCTCAGTCCAGCAGCGCAGCACGGAGGACCCTGGCGCCAGCTCATAATAGACAGTTGCCTCAAGGCCGGTCTCCGGATCGCGGGCAAGCAGACACAGCCGGGCCACACCATGGGTCTCAGATTCCCGCACTTCGATGAGTCGCAAACGTTGGGCAGCAGCGCCGTCGACGTGCCGCTTGCCCGCGGTGCCATGCCGACCGTCGCCAGCCAGTGCAATCTCCACAATGGGCAAGGACGACCGACGCAACCCCTCCAGGTCCGGCAGCGGAAGCTGTGCGTGCCCGATCGTAAGCAGCCTCGGAGCCATGTGCGCCCCATGGAGAATGTGCAAGGTCAGGCAATCATTACCCCACGCCAGGACATCCCCTCCTTGGGGAACACCTGCGGTGGGCGGCTTGTTCTCAAGCTCGGAACTGGCGTGCGTGAGGGTCACGGTGCCCTCCAGGAAATGTTCACGGTAAAGCTCTCCTTTTGTCAGTGGCTGAAGATGGATCCGACGGCAGCAGTGGAGCCGCGGATGATGAGTTTTGGTTTAACCGTGGAAGCAGTCGGCGGCTTGGGACCGCCGTCCAAAGCCGTTTCCAGCAGCCCGAACGCGCGGGAACCGAGGTCCTGGAAGTCCTGCCGGATGGTGGTTAGAGCTGGTCGCCACATGGCCACATGCGGCTGATCGTCAAAGCCCACCACGGAAACATCCTCGGGAATTCGCCTGCCGGATTCCACGAATGCCTTGATGACGCCAATCGCCACATCATCATTCCCGCAGAACACAGCCGTAACATCACTTTGGGCGGCGAGTTTCCGGCCCACGCTGTAGCCGCTGGAAGGCTCCCAGGTAGCGTGCAGAATCCGGGGCACAGGAATCCCCGCTGCTGTCAAAGCTGCCTTCCAACCCTCTGTTCGGCCGGACTGCTTGCCCATGGTGGGAACTGCTATGTGGTGCACTGTCCGATGCCCCAGCGAAAGAAGGTGGTCGGTAGCATCCTTCCCGGCACCATGTTCATCGAGCAGAGCGCTGGTGGTTCTGGTGGAACGGCCTGTTCCTCCGCCGGCCACCACCATGGGAATGGAGCGCGGAAAAGCCTGGACGGCAGCAAGTCCGGGGCGATCGAATTCCAGGATCACTACGCCGGCCACGGGTTGGGAGAGGACGAGGTCGATTGCGGCGTTGACTGCTTCTTCGGCGTCGGATTCCACTACCGCGATGATGACGGACATGCCCGCCTGGCGCGCAGCTCTCTCAATGCCTTCAATGGTTTGGGCGTATCCATAATTGGAGGTAGCGCCCGTCAGAACCGCCACCATGGAACGCTTTCCGGACCTTGTGGCTCGAGCGGCCACGTTGGGACGATAGCCGAGGTCGTTGACTGCTTTCAGTACACGGGTCCGGAGGCTGGGGGCAACGTACTTGCTGCTCGTCAAGACACGGGAAACCGTTGGAACGGAAACGCCGGCCGCCTTCGCGACATCCCCGAGGACCGGAGGTTTCTGATGCGTGGGGGTCTGCTTATTAGGGCTCTCGCTCATAGGACTGACTGCCCTGCCAGTGGCTGGAACTGAAAGTCCGTGAAGTCGGCAGTAAAGCGCCGCTCGCGCAGGTCCTGTGCGGCGACGCCGACGAAGGCCCCCGTGAACCGCAATGTGTCTCCATGATCATCGGACAATTGGAGGGCATTGAGTTCGGGCCCAATCCGTTGAAGCGGTTTACCCAGGTCGGACCAGAAGAATTGCAAACGTCCGCCGTCAAGAGTGGCTTCCAAACGGAGGGGAAAGCTCGATTCCACCACAACGGACCCGAAGGAATGCAGGCCCTTATACGGGTCTTTCTCGAACACTTCGAGAATCTGCTCAATTGGTGCGTCGCCATCAAGCAGTTCTCCTCCGGCTTCCCTTACGGTCGTCCTGAGGTAGAAGTAACTTGAGGTGTTGTAGTAGAAAATGAGTCCAGCGCTTTGAGTGAAATTGGTTGGTTGCGCTTCAACTGTCACCCCCGCCCTCAGGCTGCCGCTGGTCAAGCGGCGCGCCACCAGTGACTGCTCCAGGACCGAGTCCGTGCTGTATCGTCCCGTGAGGCGAAGCCATCCAGGCCGTTCCGAAAGGCTGGCCCACTGTGATGTGACGGGATGCCTCAGGGAACTCCAGGGCCAACCCAGAGTCAGGTGGCCATCATTGGTCACCGCTTCTGTGGCGAACCCGCCAACGGTGCTGGTATCAGCAGCCTGAGCGGCCGGCACTGACGTCGAAACCGGAGCGGCGCCGTCGAGCGTTGGTTTTGGACCTTCAACCGTCAGGGACGGATGCCAGCCATCCTGCTCCAGGCGCAACCAGCCGTCGTCAGTAAACCGCATTCGCTGAATGCACGTCTCGCGTCCAAGGATGGAATATTGCTTGCCGTCCTTTTCAGCCCACCGGCTAGCCAAATGTGCCAGGAAAAGGGTCCCATCCTCAGCGACGGCGATTTCACCGTGCCCGGCCTTTTGCAGCATGTGGGTGGGATCGTCGCGGGAGGTCAGCACCGGACCGTGCGGATCCGGTTCATAAGGGCCGAAAAGAGAACCGGAACGCATCATGGCGATGCCATGGTTCTGACCCGTTCCGCCCTCGGCGAGCATGAGGTAGAAGCGGTCCTTGAAGAAGTAGAGATTGGGTCCCTCGATGAGCTCGGCACGACGATGAATGATGCGAGGCTCGCCAATGGTCGCTGTCCCGGTTGCGTTCAGCTCCTGGAGGTTGATGCCGGCGAAACCTCCGCGCCCGGTTGGCCTGTGGTCCCATTCCATGTTCAATAGCCAGTGGCGGCCCTCGTGATGAAAGATGGATGGATCAAAACCCGTGGTGGTCACACGGGCAGGGGCCGACCAGGGACCGGCGACGTCGGCCGCACGTGTGATGTAGGTGTCCATGTCTTTGTGTGGTCCGCCGAAACTCCGGACCACGGTAAAGACCAGCCAAAAAAGGCCATCAGACCAACTCAACGAGGGCGCCCAGACACCTGCCGAATCCCCCAGTCCCCTGAGTTCCAGAACTGCGTCCGGGCCGCTGAACGAGCCGGCAAACTCCCAGGTTTTCAGGTCCCGGGAGCGGTGGATCGGGACAATTGGGTACCACTCGAAGGAGCTGTTGGCCAGGTAGAACCACTCACCCACACGGATAAGGGACGGATCTGGCGAGAACCCCGGCAGGACAGGGTTGCTGATGACGGTCACTAATTTCTCCATGCTAGGAAAGCTCTTCCGGGTAGGCGAACGGCTCTCCCTTGACGTACCGTTCCATTTCGGCCACCACGTGGTCCCCCATGCGGAGCAGTTCGGTGCCCATGGAACCAGCGATGTGCGGCGTGAGCATGACGTTGGGCAGCTCGTAAAAAGGATGTTCCAGGGGCAGCACGTCCGGCGCTGCCACATCGAGGATCGCGTTGATCCGTCCGCTCGCCAGCTCTTTTTCGAGGGCTGCCTGGTCCAGGACCTCGCCTCTCGCCGTATTAATGAGCGTGGCGCCATCCTTCATTGACGCCAGTTCGGACGCCCCGATCATCGCGGTGGTTTCCGGCGTGACGGGAACATGCAGGGAGACAATGTCGCTCCGGGTCATCAGTTCCTGCAGCGGCAGCAAGGTCACCCCCAGGGCGACTGCTTCTGCCTCGTCCAGGTAGGGGTCATGAATCACTACCTCGAGTTCGAACGGCCGCAGCAGCTTGGCGACCTGGCGGCCGATGCGGGAAGCCCCCACCAGACCCACCGTTTTCTGATAGTTTCCCGCCCGGGGAAATTCCTGTTCACGGTCTATCGGCCCACGACGTTCCCCGTACATGCGGGCGCTTTCGAAAGCTTGTTTGTTGGCGAGCAGGATCATGGCCAGCGTGTACTCCGCGACGGGACGTCCATTCGCCTCACCAGCATTGGAACCCACAATCTTCCTGCCTGTGGGAATCGGCACTATGTTTCCCGCGATGACCCCACCTGCATGGATGATGGCACGCAGCTTGGGGGCTGCGGAAAGAATGTCCCCATCGATTTTCGGGCAACCCCATCCGGTAATGAGGACTTCGACGTCGGTAAGCGCTGCCTGGGCGTCCGGCGTCGAGAAGTCTTTGAAAACCGGTCCACGAAGGTCCACCAACCGGTCCAACGTGCTCATCGCCAAGGACGAGAAGAGCTTGGAGAAGAGTTCAGGCGGTGCCATGACTGCCATGGCGACGGGCTTTGCCAGTTGCTTGCCCTTCCCCTCCAGGGATTTCGTGAAAAAGTTGGTTGCGGTGTCCATGAATCTGTCTTCCATATCGCGCCGGATGAAGTGGGACGCGCCGTCGAATACCTCAATCGCAGCGCCTGCGGTTCGGGCGATCTGCTGGTGCTGCGGCGTGATCCCGGTTCTGACGGTGCCAGTGATAATCAGCGTAGGGACGCCGGATGCCGTGAATGATGCGAGCAACTCCGGCCACGGCAGGCTCGGAACGACGTTGCCATTGCGCACCAGGTTTGGATCGCAATCCTCCTGCGCCTTGCAACTGCGCTGAATCTCGGCCTCGCTCCAGTTGGGCCACTCGCGTCTCCTAGTCTGCACGCGTTCTTCCGGCGTGCGGGATTGAACGTCAACGAGGTGAGCGTAGGCGGCTTCTGCAACATCACGCTCCTGTAGCGTCGTCACCGGCAGTCGCCAGAATGGATCTTCGAGGAGGACACCCGCCGGGCGGAATCCGGCAGGTGTCCTTTCCAATGCGCTGGCGGCAACCGCGGCTGCGACGCCACCGCCGGCTGAGTGCCCATAGTAGAGAGCCGGGAGCTGTGCCACGTCCTGCAGTTCCTCCAATTCAAGGAGGTCCAGGACATCCCTGACCATGACATCCCCGGGGTGTTCCCGAAGCTCTTGTTCTGACCAGCGGGGTGAACTGCCGTGCCCGCGAAGATCCATTGTCAGGACTGCCCATTGCCGGGAAATCCAGTGCGAACGGGCAGCTTCGAGGCACTCTGCAGATTCCATCAGGCCGTGGATGGCGATGACGACGGCGGTGGCCGCTGACTCGGGCAGTGCCAACCGGTATGACAGCATCAGGAACCTTTCTCTTTGTCAGCTATTCAGACAGGGTCAGGCTTGCTTTTTGAGATGGGCGTTGGCTTGCTTTTCCATCTCTTCCTGCAATTTCGCGACCCCGGCACCGTCGGCTGCTTTTTTCAGCTTGTCCAATTGATCGTCTACATCCACCACACCGTAGAAGAGTGGGTTGGCGAACTGCGTGATGACGTTGGACATCGCCGCCACCTGCTGTTTCACAGGTGTGGTGTCGGGGATGAAGGAAGCAAAGGGGTCAAGAGTGAAGTTGTCGAAGTTCTGTGCCCAATCGAAGATCTTCTCTTCCGTGGGACTGATGGACATGGATTTCCGCTCCAGGCTGGACCGCCAGGACAGCGCGTAACCCGGAAACGCGTAGTCGTTCAGGGGCTTGAATTTGTTCCCGTCTGCAGGTTCCCAGTCAGTGCCTTCAATCCCATACGTGATGAGGTCGTGGTTTTCCTTGATGGAAAGCCAGTCCTGAAGCTGCATGGTCCGGTCCAGATTGCCGCCCTTGGAATTGACCACAACGAGATTGTCGGCCTGGAATGTTTGGTTGGGTTTTGCAGACAAGCCTCCTGTGAGGGGCATGATATTGGCCAACGCTGCCTTGGGGACGGCCTTTTGCAGGGTGCTGAGTGAGTTGCTCGCGGTGCCATCGGTCATGGCCCATCCCGCTGCGTACTTACCGGCGATCCATTGGCTCTTAAGGGTTGCTGCATCGGTGTTCAGCGCATCGGCGTTGATGATTCCGTCGTTGTAGTACTTGCGGATCCGGTGCAGGGTATCCACGATGCCTTCGTCGTCCCAAAAGGCCTTGGGCGTTGAGGATCCCGTTTTGGCGGCGTCCTTGGCGAGCAGGAAGAACATACCCTTTCCGCTGAAGGCGCGGGCAATCGTGTCCGGGTTCTCCCATGAGGAGGCATTGAACATTCCCGTGGGAACGGGGAGCGCGTGAAGGTAGCCACTGTTGGAAGCCGCTCCATAAGCAACCGTGCCGTCGTTTTTCTGCTTCACGGCGTAGAAGAACTTCTCGAGCTGGTCAAAGTCTGCAATCGTGGAGAAGCCAACGGAGTCGGCAATGTCCTGGCGAATGACGAAGTGCTGGACGCGTGCCGCACTGTTGACCTGCGGGATCCCCCAGAGCTTGCCGTCCCAGCTGTTGGACTCCAACAGTTTCTTGGGCAGTGTTGCACTGAGGTTCTTGTATTTGCCCACCTCATTGGTGAGATCTGCCAGGGACCCGCTCTGCTGTAGTTGCGCCATGTTCAGCCAAAGCGCCTGCAGGGCTGAATCGAATTTCTCTCCGGCCGTGAACTTGAGCAGGGACTGCTGCTGGTAGTTGGACCAGTTAATGAACTGCGCGTCCAAGTCGAAGCCGAGATCACTTTTGAGCTTGCTGTTCACCTTGGCCAGGACAGCATTCCACGTGGCTGGAGCAGTGCTGGGCAGGACTGCCACCGACGTGCCCGTGACGGCGCCGCCCGTGGAGGACGATCCTGATGTACCGCAGCCGGCAAGCGCTGCCGCTGCTCCAAGTCCACCGGCCAGACCAAGGAAACCGCGCCGGGAAACTGATGAGTTGGGGATCATGTGCTGCACTCCTTTGTACGCTGGCATCGTGGGCCAGACACTTTGTGGGGCTAAAGAGTTTTGGGGCTAAAGACTGGAACGAAGAGCTGGTGATTGCGGAGCGGCTAGCCTTTGGTGGCGCCAAGCGTGAGGCCTTTGACGAAGTAGCGCTGCGCGAAGGGGTATGCCAGGAGGATGGGGCCGATGGTTACGACGGTCAGGGCCAGGCGGAGCTGGTAGATAGGGGCCACTGAGCCGGATCCGGGCAGCATCGCGGCGTTGGTGACGTTGGCGATGAGGTTCTGCAGCATCAGCTGCAAGGGGTACTTCTCAGGATCGGAGATGAAGAGCATGGCTGTGAACCATTCATTCCAGTAGGACACGGCATAGAACAGGCCAATGACGGCCAGGATGGGTTTGGACAGCGGAAGTACGATCTCAAAGAAGACCCTCAGTTCGCCCGCGCCATCTACCTTTGCGGAATCAAGGATTTCTTCGGGGAGCTGGCGAAAGAAGCTGACCGCTACGAAGACCAGGAAGGGGGCCATCATGTGCGGGAGAATGACGGCGAACCAGCTGTTCTGGAGCTGCAGCACTTGCGTTACCAGCAGATACAGGGGCACCAGACCACCCGAGAAGAGCATGGGAAGGTAGGCGAAGACCGTCAGCGGCCTGCTGATCCGGGGCATCCGGCGCACAATGACCCAGGACAACGACGCCGTGGCGCACAGCGAAAGCGCGGTGCCAACCACAGTGATGAACAACGTGGCCGCATAGCCTTGGAAGAGGGCCGTACCGCTGAAAATGGCAACGTACGCATCCAACGAGAATGGTTCGGGAAAGAAGCTGTAGCCGCTGCGGGCAAGAGTGGACTCTTCCGTCAAAGAGCCTGCCACGATCATCCACAACGGAATCAGGGCAAAGAGGCCAAAGACTGTAACACCCACATAACTGACTGCCGTGAAGGGCTCAAGCCTGGTCTTTTTGGGTCCTTTGCCATGCGAAACCGTGGTCGGTTTTGCTGCCCGGGAGAACGGCCCTTTGGGTGCGCTTACGCTGGCCTCTGCAGGATTGTCATCTGCTGTCACGGCGGGCGTTGTGGAGGTGCTCACAGGATGCTGCTTTCTTTCGAGTAGCGGCGTTGGATGAGCACTGCCGCTGTAACGAGGATGAATCCGACCACGGACTGGAAGAGGCCGATCGCGGCTGTGGTACCGAAGTCACCGATGGTCCTGAGGGAACGGAAAACGTAGGTGTCGATCACGTCAGTGGTGGAGAACAGTGTGCCGTTGTCGCCGATGATGGCAAAGATGGTGCCGAAGTCTCCGTAGAAGATCCTTCCCACGCCAAGCACGATCAAGATGGCGGCCGTCGGTTTCAAGAGGGGCAGGGTGATGGACAATGCCATCCGTGCCCGGGTGGCGCCGTCGAGCATTGCTGCTTCGTAGACATCCTCGGGGATAGAGGTAATCGCTGCCAGGAAAATGACCGACATGTAGCCACCCAGCTGCCAGACTTTCACGATGGTAAGGATCCAAGGCCAGGGACCTGGTTCTGTGTACCAACTGATCTGAGGAAGGTTGAACAATCCCAGCGCGTCATTGACTGCTCCCCCGTGGCCGCCTGCGCCGGCAAGTATGACCTGAAGGATGATGCTGATCACTATCGGGGACACGAAGTAAGGAAAAAAGATCGCGGACTGCATGAACTTCTTGAACAACCGGGCGCGCAGTTCATTGAGCATGATGGCCAGGGCGAGGCCAGCTCCCAAGGTTGCCGCGAGGAAGAGAACATTGAGGACAAGAGTGTTCAGCACAATGGCGGGAGCATCACCGCTTTCGATGAAGTACTTGAAATTATCCAGTCCGCTCCACGGACTGTTGAAAATCCCTTTGCTGACATCGAAATTCTTGAAGGCAACGATCAGTCCAGCCATGGGAGCATAGGCAAAAATCAGGAACCAGGCGATTCCCGGCGCTGCCAGAAGCAGCAGGACGCCGGAACCGCGGCTGCGGTGTTTTCGTGAAAGCTTGGCGCGTGCTTTAGGAACAGAGACCGCATAATCCGCGGTGTTCTCGTTGTGGGCGGTCATGCGCTGTTGCATGGCACACTCCCTTGACTCTAGAAGGTGGGACTCACAGTGATGGGAGACGATGCCACCGTGGCATGTTTCCGTACTGGCGAAGGGCTGGAAGAGATAGCGAGGAAAACGTTATCCCCTATCCTGCGGCGTGAATCACGGGCTGTCAAGAGGCTGCCCGAAGTCGGCGTAAAGGCGACTCGGGGATCTCCGCGATGCCACCAGTGCAGCTTCAGGAAAACGATTGCCTGAATGACTCTCCCCAGCTAAGATTGCCGACATTCGACCCGTTGCGGCAGGCTGACTGCCGCCGGAACGGTGGTGAAGACCTTTCCGATCCGCCCGATGTCCCGAGCCACACGCAATTCGGCTCGTCTGCGAATACCCCGCCTGGCCCTTTCGTGTCCTGGGCCTACCCCAAGCGGCAGGCGAAATGTCCACGCCAGAACTGCACCACATCACTCTCATTACTTATCGTTCCAGGAGGACCGATGAAGCATCCTCAAACTGTAAGGCGGTGGGCCCGCGTGCTTGCGCTTGGTGCCGCCGTTGCCCTCATTGCGCCGGCCGGAGGCATCCCCGTCTTTGGTGGCGTGGCCCCGGCCGTTGCGGATTCCGGGCAGGAGGTGACCATTACCGAAAGCGTGGACGCGAGTGGCTTCGTCCACCCTGGAGTTGGCGTGAGCGCCGATAGCCTGCGCAACGCCCGCTCCATGGTTAAGGCGGGCACGGAACCGTGGAAGAGCTACTACGCGGCGATGGCGGAGACGTCATTTGCAGCGCGCGATTTCCGTTCCTCAAATTCCAGCAGCATTATTGATCAGCCGGGCACCACTGCCTTCGACTCCCAAGGCGTACAGAGCAAACTCATCCGGGACGCGTTCGGGGCCTATACACAGGCCACCCTCTACGTCATTACCGGCGATCCGGTGTACCGGGAAAACGGTATGCGGATTATCCGCACGTGGAGCAATATGGACCCCTCGAAGTACGTCTACTATCCGGATGCGCACATCCACTCCGGTGTCCCGCTCTACAGGCTTGTTGCCGCAGCCGAAATTTTCCGATCCACCAGTGTTCCGGACGGCTACACGGCCTATGACCTGGGCTGGCATGACCAGGACACGAGCAAACTCAGCAGCAATCTCATCGTGCCGATGACGGAGACTTTCCTGCACACGAACTGGCGCTACCTGAATCAACACACCTATCCCTTGGTCGGTTCCATCGCGGGATACATCTTCACTGGGAACCGGGACCGCTATTCCGAGGCTGTCGAGTGGTACACGGTCAACGCTTCCACGTCCCGTCCGGAGCAGAACGGTTCCATCGCAGCCCAGTTCCCCCTCATATCGGCCGATGATCCCTTGAATCCCTATGGCTATTCCTTCGTTCAGCACCAGGAGATGGGCCGCGACCAGGCCCACGCCTGGGACGGCATCAACACCACAGGGGCAATCGCGCGGTTCCTGACAATCCAGGGCACCAAAGTGGATCCGTCTGCCGGCACAGTCTCCAACGCTCCCAATGCAGTCTCGCCCTACAAATTCCTTGGTAACCGCCTGCTCATGGCCGCGAACGCTTTCACTGGTTACATGCTCGGCTACGACACTCCCTGGATCGATACCACCGGCGGACCGGGTCGACTCTCGGAGGCATATCGCGGCCGCATGTACAACCCCATTGATGAGCTCTACAACGTCTACAAGTACCAGCTTGGCGTGGATGTTGAACGTGAGGCGCCCTATGTCGCCGAGCTGCACGCCAAGGCGGACGGGCCAAAGTTCTTCTGGGGCGTCGGCGCCTACAACTCCTGGGAAAGTAACCCCGATTACAGCCCGGAGTTCTGGCTGTCCCTGCCGCCCTCAGTTGCCGGTCAGGCCCGGCCCGTAGCCACGGATGCCAAGGTACAGATGGAGACGCGCAGCTCGGCAACGGATGGTAAGAAGCTTAAGGTCGTGAGCGAAGACGGACGAACTTTTGTTCAGGTCAACGCGACAGGCAACGGCCGCACGATCGCAGTGCGGACCCTGATGTACGTGGGCCGAAGCGGATACAGCCCCGTGGGTGTCCAGTTCCGAACCAACGGTCCCGCGACCTTGGCCATCGGCAAGGACCCAGCAAACCGCTTATCCGTCCCTCTTCCAGATACCCGCGGTCAGTGGCGTTACGTAACCTATGACGTTGACGCCGAGAAGTTAACGGGCGTGAGCCTTGGTGGCGAAAACCTGGCCTACTTCACGGTTATGAGCCCGGGGGTTGATACACAAGTCGACTTTGACTACGTGAACCTCGAGGCCAAGACGCAACTGACTGTTCCGCAGTTTCCCCAGGACACCACAACAGCGCTCATCGGCCTGGCGGGAGCAGAACTCTCACGCTCGCTCGCTGCAACAGACGCCGGCGGCGATGCACTCCAATACTCCGCCGTAGGGCTGCCGTCGGGCGCGCGGCTGGATCCCGCAACTGGCCAACTCACATGGGCCGCACCAACCACAGCAGTTGGCGAACACACGTTCCAGGTCACTGCAGATGACGGAACGTCCGTCGCGACGCGTCCCGCAAAAGTGATCATTGCAGCGAACCGGCAGGCCGCCGTCGACACCGCGTTAGCGGGTTTCGATCCGAATGCCGTTTATGAAACGCCGTCCTTTTCGGCCTTTGAAAAGGTTCGGGCCGAGGTCCGCTCCGCCATGGACGCGGCCGACGACGCCGGCTTCCTCGATCAGCTCGTTCGTCTCCAGGACGCGGTCAAGGCACTCAAACTCCTCACACCCCGGCTGGCGAGCGACGGATCCATCGACTACCGCGGACTCGTCACCACCGACCCGGCAACCGTTCAGCCCAGAAACCTGTTGGACGGAAGCTTCGACACCACCACTGGAGACCTACGCTCACCGTTCACCGTCGACTTCGGACAAGGCTTCCAGGTTTCAGCGAAATCGTTCGGCCTCCAGGCCCGGTACAACTTCGCCAATCGTTCCCAAGGCGCAAACGTCTACGGCTCCCGGGACGGACGAACATGGACCCTGTTGACCGAACGTGAAACCACCGACACAACGGCCAGTGGGTTCGCGATGGAAACCATCCCCGTGCGCGCCGATGTCGCGGGGCAGACGTTCCGCTACTTCAAAGTCCAGGTGGATCACCCGGGCGTTGCTACTGATCCCGCGTATCCCGGCATCTCGTCCTTCAGCGAGTTCCATATCCAAGGGGAACGGCACGAGATGGCAATGGCTGTTTCCTCCCTGTCCATCTCCACCTCCAACCCGGACAGGAGCCTGGCGACCAACGGTGACACGGTGACGTTCAACGCCGTCGCAAATGAGCCACTGTCCGAACTGAAGGTCGTCGTCGAGGGACAAGCTGCGATCGCCACATCTGCCGACGGGATCAACTGGACAGCCGCCGCCCAGCTGCCCAACGACGTCGGATACGGCCGTGACGTGCAGTTCACCGTGGACTATCAGACCGCCTCTGGTAAGACCGGGACAACACTCACAGCCACCACCGATAACAGCCGGCTTGCCCTGTGGAACACCGCGATACAACGGGTTCCGGTGGTTCAAGGCTGGGTGAACGCCTCCACCCGGGCATGGCCCGGAACAGGTACAACGCAAGAGAACGCCTGGAAGATGTTTGACCACAACACCGCCACGTACACGGACACCACGACGGCGAATGGCTGGGTGACGGTAAAGCCCACCGATGCGACGCGCATTACCGCCGACATCGTCCGAGTGTACCCGCGAGCCGGCTTTGTGGCCCGCGGAAATGGAACTGTTGTCCAGGGGTCCAACGATGGCGGGGCTACATGGCAGACATTCCTGACGATTACTGGAATGTCCGCAGCCGACTGGTACGCCTTCACCCTTCCCCAGCGGGTCGACTACGCCCAGGTCAGGGTGCTCGATGAACACGGTGGCAACACCAACCTCGCAGAAGTGGAGTTCCTTCACCACGAGTAGCTAAGCAGTCCCTTGGTTTACACTGAAGCCATACCAGATCATCAGGTTGCTTAGTGTCGGTGGCGGGGAGGAACGCATGGGCGGATGTCGAAGCTACGGTTGGCTGGCCCAGTCTCTTAAGCTGGGCCCCATGCGCAGAATATTCCCCGCCACTGCCGCCACCCTTCTCCTTCTGACTGCAACAGGCTGCGCCGTCGACACTGCCGGTGCAACCAAAGTCGCCGAGGATTTCCATCGTGCCGTGGATGCCTCGAACTGGGCTGCTGCATGCGATTTGCTCCAGCCAACGATCCGGGAAAAGTCAGAAGAGAAGGATGGCGGCGACTGCCAGTCCCACTTGGCGTCCGTACATCTTCGAGTCCCCGGTCACGTGGTCAAAACCGAAGCCTATGGCCGGGAAGCATTGGTGGAGTTCGAGGGAGATGCGGTATTCGTCGCTGTTTCCGGCTCAACTTGGCGTGTGACTGCTGCCGGATGCACGCCGAGGGAGGAAACCCCCTATTCCTGTGAAGTAGGAGGCAGATAGCAATGCGTGTGGTCTTTACTCTCTATCTCATTCTCATCTTCGGCGGGCTTGCCTATATGGCCGCCGTTGGACTGGTTCACGGATAGGGGGCGACGTGAGAACAGCTTTGAGGAACAACGGACTGAGTCTATTTTTCGGTCTGATCTTCATCCTGGCCTTGGCGGGTCAAGCCATTACTGGACAAGCCGTCTTCAACGAAGGTCAACTCACTGCCGGCCTTGATGAAATCAGTTTCACCCAATACATCACTTCTTCCAGCTTCGCCGTTGACGTGTCAGAAAACTGGCAGTCGGAGTACCTGCAGTTTCTCCTTTACATCACAGCCACCATCTGGCTGCTTCAGAAGGGCTCGCCGGAATCAAAAGAGCTGGACAAACCCGGCCTGGAATCCGACGAAGAACAACTCGTTGGCGAGCATGCCAATGCCAAGTCCCCCGCATGGGCCAAGGCCAAAGGTTGGCGTCTCACCGTTTTCTCAAATTCACTTGCTGGAACCATGGGATTGATTTTTATCCTGTCGTGGCTGGTCCAGTCCATCGCAGGTCACATCGCCTTCAATGAAGAGCAACTGCGCAACTTCCAAGAGCCCCTTTCATGGGCCGAATACCTGGTGTCGCCTGACTTTTGGAACCGTACCCTGCAGAACTGGCAGTCGGAGTTCCTTGCGGTCGGATCCATGGTGGTCCTGTCGATTTACCTTCGCCAACGCGGATCCCCGGAGTCCAAGCCCGTCGGCTCGGCTCATGATGACACCGGAACCACTGGCTGACCAATCCGGGAATACCTTGTGATGGGCTTTACGCCATGCCGCGCAGCGCGGTCCGGATTGAGTGGCTAAAGGCGGGCATCATGTCAAAGTCTGGATCGATGAGCCACTGAAGCTGGGTCCCGTCCCAGCTGGCCACGATGGAGGCAGCGGCGAGCTCAGCATTACAGCTTGTATCGATGAGTCCTTTAGCCTGATCCTCGCGAATGTGCGCCGTGAAGGCCTGCCGGAGGTTCGCATATCGGGTTGTGAACCATCCGTGCGCAGGGTGTCCCGGCGACGATGCTTCCGCACTGAGGACGGCCAGGAGGCGGAGCAGCTGGGGATGCCCGAGGTTATATTCCGCCAGCCAAAGGATCGCCTCGAGGAGACCGTCGGCAAGTCGACGGCGTTCGAACTCGCTGGCAGCTAACTGGTCCGCGTGCTCAAGCACGGCCTCGAGGAGCAGTTCCTTGCTCGGAAAATGGTGCATCAAGCCTGTGAAGCTTAACGAAAGGGCCTTTGCGACTTCCCGGAGAGAGCCACCCGCGTAACCGCGGGTGGCGAACTCGACGGTGGCGGCTTCGATGATTTGCCGCCGGCGGGCTTCCGTTTTCGCGTAGGTGCCTCGCGTAGCTCTTCTGGGGGTTGGCGTAGCGGAAGTAGTCACGTGGCAATGCTACGCGGACCGGGGGGTCAACCAGGTGGCAGACCCCCCGTCTACCGTCATCGGACGCGGCGAATCGGAACCAGTACCACCGCTGCCAGAACCGCTAGCGCAACCGCCATCCCGAACACCAGTTGGAATCCTGCAATCGATACGACTATCCCGGCCACGATAGGGGCAATGATCTGGGGTCCAGTATTGGCAATGCTCAGGATGCCCATGTCCTTGCCTTGGTTCTCTGCGTCCGGGAGAACTTCAGCAAGCAGCGCTTGGTCAACGGCGATATACATTCCGTAGGCGAAACCACCGACAGCGAGGAACAGGTAGAAGGCACTAAGGTCGGCGGCAAAGACAAGTGGAAGTTCGGCGGCGGCAAAAACCAACGAAGCGACGATCACGATTGGTTTGCGCCGCTTGATCCTATCCGAGAGCGGGCCCGAGATCAGCGTGGCGATTCCTGAAGAGATGGCCATGATCACTCCGCCGGTCCCGATCACGCCGCCCGCCTCAGCAATATCCAGTCCGATGTAGTCCGTGAGGACGAAGAGCTGGTACAGCAAGACCATCATGAACGACAGGAGAAGGAGGAAGCGGCCGATAAGGGCGAGCAGGAAATCCCTGTCCCTTGGCGGAACGAAGCCGCGCAACAGTGCGCCAATAGACAGGGGTTCGCGTGCGACGTCGCGGTTGTCCTTCTCACGCGAAAGGAGGACAAAGATGATCATTGCCACCGCTATGAGCCACGGCAGCCAACGGAGTCCCTCCCTCGGCATCGTGATGTAAGCGCCACCAACGATCGCGCCCAGGCTCTGCGCCAGCAGCTGACCGAGTCCGATGAGGGTGGAGGCCTTTCCAAGGTTCTTGGCGCTCACTCGTTCGGGCAGCACCGCGAACAGCGGAGCAAGGACGACAGCAAGCCCGATCTGGAGAACAACCCAGAGAACGACCAGGATGGCAAACTCGCTCGTGAACGACATCATCGTGGCGGCAAGGCCGAGCACGATTCCACCGCTTGCAATCCAGGGATTTCGCCGTCCGAAACGGCTACGTGTCCGATCGGACAAGGCACCGAAAACGATGGTCGCTATCATGCTGGCGATCGAGCCGGCCGCTGCCAGCGTGGCATAGAGTGCGACCTTTTGATCGGGATCAATCTGGGCCATCAGGGCGGGGATAAGGGCGCCAGCAGCACTGAACGGTAGCATCCAGCCAGCATGCGCCAGGAAGAGAAGTGGCCCGAGACGCCCTAGTCGTGGGGCCGGCACGGCGTCCTGAGACTGGCCTGGGGCTGAGGAAGTTATTGCCATTGGGGATGCTCCTTTGCATGGGACGAAGGTCCGACAAGGAAGACGTTAGCTCAAAAACAGTGCATGCGCTACATTTTGAGAAAAGTTCCTATATCCTGCTACTCTAAAACCGTGCACTTGCCATATTTTAACCAATGGAGGTCCAAATCGTGTCAACCGAAGTACTTCTCGAAATGAAGTTGAATTCGACGCATGTTCCCACGCTCGAAAGATCAACTGGACGGGCACGACTCATCGTCGATGGCTCGCCCTTTCTGGTCCGAGGCGTCGAACTGCATAACTCGTCCAGTTCGTCCCCTGAAGCGTTCCGGAATGGACTGGAGTCAGCCCTCACGGTTGGCGCGAATACAGTCCTGGCACCGGTGTCGTGGGAGACCGTCGAGCCCACTGAAGGCACCTTTGAACTGGCCCAAGTTACACACTTGATTGAGTCGGCCCGCAGTGTTGGATTGCGTTTGATCATCCTCTGGTTCGGGGCTTGGAAGAATGGGGCCTCCACCTATGCTCCTGCCTGGGTAAAGAGGGACTGGACGCGCTTTACGCGATGCGTTCTGGAGGATGGGCGTCTCACTGACACCCTTTCTCCCTTCACAGAGGAGCCATTGGATGCCACGGCGTTTGCCGCACTGATGCGGCATATCGAGATGATCGACGGCGAGCAGAGAACCGTCCTCATGGTGCAGGTGGAGAACGAGGTCGGCCTTCTTGGAGCTTCGCGGGATCATTCCCATCCAGCCAATGCTGCATTCGCCAAACCAGTACCACAGCCTGTAGTTGATGCCCTGGCGAGCCGGCCACAAGAAGCACTGGGCGCCAATATCGCCATGTGGCCGGAACTACTCCCCTCCCCAGACCGCTCTGACGAGGCGTTCATGGCGTACGGAATCGCAACCCACATCGAACGGGTGGCACATGCCGGCCGGCAGCACTCGGCACTTCCCCTATTTGTGAACGCGTGGTTGGACAGCGATATCGACGTCGACCTTCCGGGTTTCGCTGTTGCTGGAGGACAGCGCCCCGGCATCTATCCAAGTGGTGGGCCGCTCCCCCACGTCGCCGACATCTGGAAGGCGTGCGCACCCTCCATCGATCTGCTGGCACCCGATCTCTATTTCGGGGACAGCCGGACAATCTTCGGCAACTTCCTTGATGCGTCCAAGGGATTGTTCATCCCGGAAATGCGGCGCGACGTTACGGGAGTCGGACATATCTTTGAAGCGATCGGCGAATTCGGAGCCCTAGGCGTATCACCATTCGGCGTTGATTCGGGCAGCGCCGAGGATCTCCAATCACTTACTGACGCCTACGATCTCCTCGCCCGCGCCGATCCTCTTCTTAGCGACGCCGCGTACTCCACTGGCCAACAGCGGGGGTTCTTCCTCACCGATCAGCAGCCGCAGATAGACCTCGTCTTTTCGACTGTTGGAATGACTGTAACGCGGATGACTGCCATCGGAACCGACCCTATCGGCACATGCGCTTATGGGATCATCCGCGAGCTGGGATCCGATGAGTTCGCGGCGATCGGCCGCGGATTCAAAATAGCTTTCACCGCGATCGACGGAGAATCGAACATCGGCATGGAATCCGTGCAGGAAATATCCGGGGTGGCTGATGCCCGATCCGGACGTTTACTTAACGGGGATGAGACAGCAGGCGGCACTACCTGGATCCATCCACACAACGAACCAATGTCCACCGCGGTGTTCCCGATTCCCATGGGGCACATGCACACCGGCATCTCGATCTGCCGCATCTACCCGTATCCTCGGATGTCGCCCCAACTGGTTTGATTGGAGGGAAGCACACCCAGTCACGCCGCTGGGACTGCGCGCCGTTGAACTCATCCGACAGCAATCAGGCAGGTACCAGCATGCTCGACCTCCATCGCCTCACCCTCCTCAGGGAAGTCAAGCTGCACGGCAGCATGAGTGCCGCCGCCCGCGAACTTTCCTACAGCCACTCCGCCATCTCGCAGCAGCTCGGCTTGTTGGAAAAGGAAACGGGCGTGGTCCTTCTCGAAAGGGTGGGGCGAAACGTCCGCCTCACCCCGGCAGGCGAGGAACTAGTGCACAACACGGAGGCAATATTGGCCGCGATGGAACGCGCTGAGGCTGATCTTGCGACCTCCCATGAGCGGCCTCAAGGGATTGTGACCATAGCGGCATTCAGCACCATCAGCCGGAGCGTGATGCCTTTTGCGTTGGCGGAGTTGGCCCGAAATTATCCCGGACTCGACGTCAGGTTGCGACGCGAGGATCCCGAGCAGGCAGTCGTCCAGTTGGTCTCGCGGCAGGTCGATGCCGTGGTCAGCGATGCGTTTCCTGGAACAACAGTGGCGCCGCCCGGAGGAGTGCACACCACCGTGATCGGCCAGGACCCCATCCGCGGCTATCTTCCCCATGGCCTGGAGTTCGCTGACTTTGACGATCTAAAGGAGCTACGTTGGGCAGCAGAGCCGCCGCATACGGCCTCGTCACGATGGGCAATGCGCGTATGCCGTGAACTAGGCATTGAACCCGTGATTGCCTACGTGTCTTCGGATCTCCTTTTCCACCTCCGCATGGTTGAACAAGGCCTCGCCGCGGCCTTCCTACCTGACATGGTGGTGCGTGAAGCCGGCAGTGTTATGACACCCAGTTCCTGGCTGCCGGCAGATCAATCACGAAGCATCCAGTTCCTCGTTCGGTCAGGGTCCGAGCGCAGCGCTTCCCTTGTCGCCGTCAGGGAAGCGATAACCCAAGTGCTGCACGCCACCGACATGTAAGGAGCGCTTACATATACGCGTCAAAAAGGTTCGCTTTTATTTACTTTTCGTCGTAGATACATTGGCTTCAGGCAGGCCACTACTAAAGAGAGAACCGATGAGCCTCATATCCGACGTCACTACTCCCCTGATTGCGGCAGACCCCGTCAACCTCCAACACGCGGATGCCGTCATTCAATCCATCAGGCTTCCCAGCTCGGGCATCGCAGTCTACGATCCTGCGACAGGTGAGACCATAGCCCATGTCCCCGACGCTGATGTTGAGGCCGCACTGGAGGCTGTTGCGAAGGCCGACAACGCTGGAGCGGTGTGGTCCAAGAGCACCCTGCGCCAGCGCGCCAACGTCCTGCACGCCTGGTACGACAAGCTCGTGGCCCACACTGAGGATCTCGCTCACCTGATTTCGCGCGAAATGGGCAAGCCGCTGGCAGAGGCACGCGGCGAGGTCAAATACGGCACCGACTTCGTTCGCTGGTACGCCGAGGAAGCTGTGCGTCCCGCAGGAAACTTCCGCGAAACGCCGGATGGTGGTGCGAGCCTCCTGACACGCCGCTCCCCCGTCGGACTGGCGGTACTGATCACGCCATGGAATTTCCCGTTAGGGATGGCAACCCGAAAAATCGCACCCGCCCTGGCTGCAGGATGCCCCGTAGTCATCAAGCCTGCGACCCTCACTCCGCTCACGACGTACTTTGCTGTTCAACTCGCCATCGAAGCGGGGGTGCCTGATGAACTGATCCAGGTCATCACGACCTCAAAATCAGGCGCGTTCAGCGAAGCCGTCCTGCTCGATCCCAGAGTCAGGAAGGTATCCTTCACGGGATCGACGCCGGTGGGCCGTCAGCTCCTGAAGCTCGCCTCCCAGAATGTTCTCCGAAGCTCAATGGAGCTTGGCGGCAACGCTCCGCTCATCGTCTTCAACGACGCCGATCTGCAGCGGGCAGTGGATGGAACGTTTGCCGCAAAACTCCGCAACGGCGGCCAGTCCTGTATTGGAGCCAACCGAATCTACGTGCAGGACGGAATAGCGGATGACTTTGTAGCAGCGCTCACCGAACGCTTCGGCCAGGTCAGTGTGGGAAGCGGTCTCGGACAGCAGACGGGACTCGGCGCACTCATCGATGACCGTGCAGTCGCTCAAATGCAGGCCTACACCGAGAACGCCGTTGCCCTGGGCGCCACACTGCTCACCGGCGGCCACGGATACGATTCCGTAGGCAACTTCTTCGCCCCGACCGTCCTGGACGGCGTTACGGAAGATTCCGACGTCGCCCAGTCCGAGATTTTCGGACCCATCGCAGCGATACAGCGCTTCAGCTCCGAGGCCGAAGTAATCGACCGCGCCAACGCCACAGAATTCGGACTCGCCGGCTACGTCTTCACCGAGAACCTGGACCGCGCCCTTAATGTCGCCGACAGTCTCCAGACAGGGATCGTCGGCATCAACCAAGGCGTCCCATCCAACGCAGGCGCCCCCTTCGGAGGCGTCAAGCAGTCAGGTCTCGGACGCGAAGGAAGCGCCGAGGGCCTCGAAGAGTACGAGAACATCCGCTTCTACAACGTGGCGCGACGCGCCACCGCATAACGCGAGCCCGCTCCTATCTACATACCCCGTTGAGACCGGCGCCTGTTGGCGTCGGTCTCAACGTTTTTCGATAGATCGCCTTGAATCAGGTGGAAATGCACGACGCCGGCAGGTGCCTCCCGTGGCTAACTCTGAGGTTAGGCCTCAGGGGTTCCGGGAGCGTAGACGTCCAGGACATCTTCCAGATGTCGGCGCAGTCGCTTGACGATTTCGGCAAGGGTGTCCAGCTCTTCGGTGCTGAGCGCGTCTATGAACAGCTCGCGTACGAGCCGAAGATGTGGCGCAGACGACGCGCGGAAAGTGCGTGCGCCGTCGTCGGTCAGTTCCACCACGGCGCCGCGACTGTCGTTACTGGACTTTTTCCTGCAGATGAGCCCCCGACTCTCCATGCGCCCCAAATGATGGGAGAGCCTGCTCCGCTCCCACCCAATTCCTTCAGCCAGGGCGGAGGACCTGAGGCGATGCCCCTCCGCTTCGCTCAGCCTCAGGAGCACCGAGTAATCCCCCGGTGATACGCCGGAGGTGGCCTGGAGCCCTGCTGCCATCGCCTGCTTGACTTCCTCACTTGTCTCCACGTACTCACGCCAAATAGCAAGCTCATCGGCAGTTGGACTCCGCCTGACGCCGTTGCTGCTTTGCTTCATCACAATTTTTCCCCTCGCTTGACATGTCAACAATACCGGGTGATGATTGACGCGTCAATTAAGTAATTGACGTATCAAATAGTGAAGGGCCGTGAGCACGTGATCTTTGGTTTGGATACTTTCGGTGATATCCCCTGGACGATGCAGGCATACAAGTGAGCCACGCCCGGGCCATCCGGCAATTGGTGGATGAGGCCGTGATCGCTGATCAGCTCGGCGTGGATGTCTTCACCGTTGGCGAGCACCACCGCCCGGAATATTCGGTGTCGTCCCCGGAAACTGTGCTGGCCGGGATGGCGACTGTTACCTCCCGTATCCGGCTTGGATCCGGCGTTACGGTGCTCAGCTCGGACGATCCGGTGAGGGTCTTCCAGCGGTTTGCCACCGTTGATGCACTTTCCAATGGTCGTGCCGAGGTCATCTTGGGCAGAGGCTCCTTCACGGAGTCGTTCCCGCTTTTCGGCTATGACCTAAAGGACTACGACAAACTCTTTGAGGAAAAGATTGAGCTCTTCGCACAACTCCTGAAAGAGAAACCCGTCACATGGAACGGCTCCACGCGCACGCCGCTGGTTGACGCGGATGTCTATCCGAAGACCGAACACGGGCTCAAGACCTGGGTCGGCGTCGGAGGCACACCCGCGTCCGTGGTCCGGACAGCAAAGTATGGCTTCCCTTTGATGCTCGCCATCATTGGAGGTCAGCCTGAGCGGTTCACGCCCTTCATTGAGCTTTATAAGCGGGCTTCCGCAGAATTCGGCACCACAGCATGGCCTGTAGGAATGCACTCCCCCGGGTTCATAGCCGACACCGACAACGAAGCCAAAGAGATCTTCTGGCCCCACTACAAAATAGTCCGTGATCGGATCGGAGCACTCCGCGGCTGGCCCCCCGTCCGCCGCTCAGACTTTGAAGCGGAAATCGAGCATGGCTCCATGTACATCGGGTCCCCCGAGACAGTGGCCAAGAAGATCGCCCGGGCACTCGCCGCAATGGAGATTGGCCGGTTCGACCTCATCTTCACCTCCGGAGCCCAGCCGATCAGCCACCGGCTCAAAGCAGTAGAACTCTACGGCAGCAGGGTAGTTCCCATGGTCCGCGAAATCCTTGCGGATAGTGACCACCCGGCCGGTTCGTAGTCGCACTTTCCTCAAGGTCTTGGCACTGGCGTCGCAATCGCCCGCTTCGGACCTTTCGGCTTCTAATGTTTTCTTGGCCTGGCTAAGGGCCGGACATCTGCATTGGCTGCAGTTGTCCGGTCCAGGCCGACGGAACCCTTGGGCACCAACCGCCAAGCGTTGGGGGGTCATTGGCAGTTATTTGGGTTCCGCTGCATTTAGTAAAGACCAACATGCAATCTGGGTGCACGAGTAGTCAGTACTCGTCTTTCCTCCACAACCGCGGCCACGCTACCTGCTACGCTCCCGCCACCTTCCAACATCACATTCGCGGTACGTTAATCCTGCCGTCCCGGAACGTCTGCCGATAGGTTGATACCCGAGGGCCTGCGTGGGTCCGCAACAGCCGTGACCCTTACCAGGAATGGGCCTAAATGATCTCCTCATCACTGAGCAAACGAGTTCTTGCCGCTATGCAGGCGCTGTGGTTGACGGGCCCCGGCGTCATCGCTGCCCTGCTTGTGACCACTGTGGCTGCTGGCGGCGCTGCGCCTGCAGCGGCCGCAGATACCCGCCCCCTCCACCACATTGATATGGATGGAATCGTCTCCCTGATCGGAATGCCGTACGTAGGGTCAGAGCTTCGAATGGGTGCTCCAGCCGAATTCTCGGGCTGCGACAAGACTGAAGCAGCGCCTGCTGGCTACACGATCGAATGGCTCAGTAATGGAACCCCTCTTCCTCCAGAACGTCAGGTGGAACCGCTAAAAATTCTGCCTGAGGACCGCGGGAACCGACTGTCCTTCAACGTCTACGCCACGACTCCGGAAAAGCCACAATGCGGCGACTCCCTGCGGGGCGATGAGAACACCCTGCTGCACAGTAAGGAAACGGCGCCAATTGCAGCCTCCAACCGGGCCATGGGCTGGACCGGGCGGGGCAGCTTCGAGGTGTTGGGACGCACAGACGACGGGGACTTGGTCCTGTATCCACGGACCTATACCTATGGTTTGGGAGCCTGCGATGCGGGACTGTGCCCCAGCTACGAGACAGCGCACTGGGATGAGCCCAGACTTGTTGGCACCGGATGGGACATCTTCAACATCGTGTTCTCACCCGGCGATTTCGACGGCGACGGCAATAACGACATCCTCGCCCGGGACGCGAAGGGAGACCTCTACCTGTACCCGGGTGATGGCCACGGAGGCTGGCTGGACAGAACCGTCGTCGGCACGGGCTGGAACATATTCGACACGATCGTGGGCGCCGGCGATTTCGACGGAGACTCCATCAACGACGTGCTCGCCCGCGACGCCGAAGGTGATCTCCACCTGTACCCCGGCGATGGCGACGGTGGCTGGAAGCGACCACAGGTTGTGGGCACCGGGTGGCAGGTCTTTGACAAGATCATTGCCCCCGGCGACTTAAGCGGCGACGGTAATGTTGATGTCCTCGGACGTGATTACAGCGGCTATATGCACGAATACCGCTCCAATGGCCAAGGAGGTTGGGAAGGCGCAGGGACCTGGGGCCCTGGCTGGGACGCGATGTCCGAGATCATCGGCGTCGGCAGCTATACACACAACCTGGGCGAGGCTATACATTGGGGGCACACCGTGACCCGAAACGACACTATCGCCATCAACCCGGACGGCGACCTGCTCAAGTACAGCGGGTTCGTTCCCACCAACGAAACCATTGGGACCGGGTGGGACATTTTTCGATCACTCATCTGACCGTGACCTTCCAACACTGGCCAACGGTCATCCGAAGAGCATCCAAGGGAGACTGACGCATGCGCACGCATTTGACGCACTGGGGAGCCTTCGAAGCCGAAAGTGACGGGAAATCTTTGCTGTCTGTCAGACCTTGGTCCCAAGACCCCGACCCCCGTGACCTCTTGGACAACATGGCGTCCGCACAACATCACCCGACTCGTATACTGCGCCCTGCCATTCGTGCTGGCTGGCTGGAACATGGACCCGGAAGCGGGTCTGGCCGGGGAAATGAACCCTTTGTTGAAGTTTCCTGGGATCGTGCAATTGAGTTGGCCAGCGCAGAACTGGGGCGGGTCTACTCCGAAAAAGGCCCTTCCGCTGTGTATGGATGTTCATATGGCTGGGCCAGCGCCGGCAGGTTTCATCACGCGCAAAGTCAGATCCACCGATTCTTGAACGGGTTGGGGGGCTATGTTTCCGGCGTAACAGACTACAGCTACGGCGCCTCTGGTGTGCTTCTGCCGCACGTCATCGGTGCTTCGCCCAACCAGGTCATGGCTGGCGCAACCTCATGGGAAGTAGTAAGTGAGAAGACAGAGCTCTTCGTTGCCTTCGGGGGAATTTCCGAGAAGAACAGCGGAATTGCTCCTGGCGGAGTCGGACGCCATGTTGCAAGGGCCGCAATCCGCAAAGCAGTAGCTCGGGGCTGCCGCTTCATTGACGTGACGCCGATAAGCGACGACACATACAAGGAAGCCGGTGCCGAGTGGATCGCGCCGATACCTGGAAGCGACGCCGCCCTGATGCTGGCCCTTGCGTATGTACTGGACAATGAAAAACTCGCCGACGAGAAGTTCCTCGCCCGGTATTGTGTCGGTCTTGATGAATTCCTGCCCTACATTCGGGGGGATGTTGACGGTGAACCAAAAAATCCGAGCTGGGCTGAAAATCTGACGAGGGTTCCGGCGATTCGAATCACCCAACTCGCACGTGACATGGCTGCATCACGAACCATGATCAATCTGAGTTGGTCCATGCAGCGGCAACAGCACGGTGAGCAGCCAATATGGCTCGGGGTGACCCTCGCCGCGATGCTTGGACAGATCGGGTTGCCTGGCGGAGGGTTCCAGCACGGTTACGGTTCCTCCGCAGATGTAGGACTACCTTTGGGTGTCTCCGGTGCGCCTTCATTTCCCCAAGGCCGCAATCCCGAGACTTCATATATACCTGTGGCCCGGATAGCCGACATGCTGCTCAATCCAGGAAGCCAGATAGATTTCAATGGCAAGCAAATCACCCTGCCAGAGATCGAGTTGATTTACTGGGCTGGCGGTAACCCGTTCCATCATCATCAGGACTTGGCACGATTCCGGAAGGCATGGGCCAAACCAGCTACTGTCATCGTGAATGAACAGTTCTGGACCAGTACAGCACGCCATGCCGACATCGTGCTTCCAGCAACCATGTCGATCGAGCGAAACGACTATGGAGCGGGCCGAAATGACCCTTCGTTTTTCCCGATGCATGCACTGACTGAACCTGCCGGCATCGCCCGCGATGACTATGATATTTTCGCCGCAATAGCAGCAAAGCTTGGAACAGTTGACGCGTTCACGGAGAAACGCGACACGATGGGTTGGCTCCGCCACCTGTACGGACAATGGAGCAGCAAGCTCAGCGAACGAGGCGTCGAAGTCGTTGATTTCGACACATTCTGGGAATCAGAAAAGATCGAGATCCCCGTCATTGAACCTAGCCAGGTTTTGCTCTCGGACTACCGTCGGCATCCCGGGAAGTACCCGCTCGGAACACCGAGTGGAAAGATCGAAATATTCTCCTCGACAATTGCCGGTTTTGGCTATGCCGATTGCCCGGGCCACCCCGTGTGGATCGAACCTGACGAATGGCTTGGCTCGTCAAGCGACTATCCCCTGCACCTCATTGCCAACCAGCCAAAGACAAAACTTCACAGCCAACTCGATGTCGGGGCCACAAGCCAGAAATCCAAGATCCAGGGGCGAGAGCCCATCAGAATGAACCCGTATGACGCGGCAGCCCGCGGTCTTGAAAACGGACAGGTTGTTCTCGTGCGGAATGACCGGGGAAGTTGTTTGGCGGGTTTGACTATCAGTCCTTCTCTGCGGCGGGGTGTTGTTCAGCTTTCGGCCGGAGCTTGGTACGATCCGGCGCCGAATGACCCCTCCTTTTGCAGGCACGGGAATGCCAATGTCCTGACAGCAGACAGCCCGTCCTCAAGCCTGTCACAGGCCACGACGGCGCAACACGCGCTCGTCGAGGTGGAAGCCTGGTCGGCCGAAATCCCTGACCTCACGGTGACAATCCCGCCCGTTTTGATCCCAGAGCGTTAGCATATCCATCTGACGCGGAGCATTCCCCGGCCAGGAAAGCCGGGCCAGCAACGGCAACGCCGGAGACCCTTGGGTCTCCGGCGTTGTCATTCCGAAATGCAATGCTTAGTTCTGGGTAATCGTTACAGGCAGACCGGTGCCAGCGGCCTCGCAAATGGTCCGGCCTCGTCCGGAGGCGTCTACTGCGGTGGCCTCACCAAGGACTGCAGCGGCCACCGGGCCAACGTTGACACCACAGATGTTGGCCGCGACGCCAACCACTGCTGCCACATCGATGTCCCTAGCGATGGTCACATTCCCGACGTTGACGTTGACCAAACCGTCCTGGAATGTGGTGTTCCTAGCGGCTTGGGATGGAACAGCTACAGCTCCAATGAGAAAAAGCGATCCGACTGCTGCTGTGGTGATTCTGCGCATGATGGACATTTTTGTACTCCCTGGACTCGTCCGTTCTTTCCCCAAGTCATCCCCAGTAGCTGGAATACCCACAGGTATGCCAACAGTGTCACGTGGAAATACGGACATCGTGGTTTTCTTAGGTTCCGCCGGTTGCGGTAGAGAGGAGCGGGGGCCGGCTTGTCGGACTGCATCGCCCGACATGCCACTGTCACTGGCCTTTGAAGAAGAATCCCATACCAACCCCAATATTGCTCTTCTGTTTTCGAGCCTAAAGGTAAGTATGCTTAGTGTCAACGATTTGAGGCGACTTTAGTAAGTATGCTTATAAGTTGTGGTGCGGTGGCTTAAAGCAGAAACCCCCTCTGACGAGGGGGTTTGCCGGGCCTGAAGGTAGACCCGAAGTGGGTTCCAAGCCTCCAAGCAGCGGGAAATCAGGGAAGTTTCGGTTCAGGCACCTGGAAGACCCTAGGCATCGATCACCATATCGGTCCGCGCTGTGGAGCAGCAGGGCAGGAACTTGCCTGCATCAATTTCCCTAGCCCGGATCCCGCCCTGGTGGTTCATTTCCACTTCACCGGAAAGCTTGACGACCTTGCACGAGCCGCACATGCCTTCCTTGCAGTTCGCACCGATCCTGACGCCCGCACGCTGGGCCGCCCCCAGGATGTGTTCGGTGGGGTCGATGCGCACATTAATTCCGGTGCGCATGAAGGACAGCGTGAGGCTTCCCGTTCCGACGGTGTCGAAGCTTGAGGCATCCGGGGACGAGGCCTGCGGGACCGCGTCCGAACCGCCGTCGGGCGCTTCCGGACTGGTTGCATCCGGATCGATGGTTTCCAGCGGAAGTCCCCCGGCTTTCAGGGTTCCGTCGGCGTCGTAGCCTGGCTCGTAGAGCCCGAACGCTGTGGGCTGGCTTTCGTAGTAGTCCTCCGCGGAATCGGCGATTTCCTCCGCGATTTCCTCGGCAATGTCCGCCGCTAGCGCGAGCTCCGCCTGGTACTCAAGGATGGTCTGGCGGTCTCCCGAAAAGAACTCCATGTAGATGGAGGTGTCATCGACGCCGACCTTCCCAAGGAGCTCCGTTGCGGTGTTCAGGTAACCCTCTGGACCACAGGCATAGACCTGGCGGCCGTTGGCATCGGGAGCCACTTCGTCCAGCATGGCCGCCGTCAGCCTTCCGGTGAGTCCTTCCCACCCCTCCGGTTTGCTGCGGTCGCCCAGGGAGTAGAAGACCTTGACCCGCGAATCCACGGAGGCGATGTAGGCCAATTCCTTGTGGAAAGCAAAGCCTCCAGCCTCCGCGCCGTGATAGAGCACCACGACGTCGGCATGCCCGGGCAGGGAGTGGATGGTCCGCACCATGGACATGATGGGCGTGATCCCTGCGCCGGCAGCCAACAAGAGGTAACGTGCCCGGCGGTCGGCATCGGGCAGGTGAAATGCCCCAACCGGGCCGAGCATGTCCAGGACGGTGCCGGCTTTGATGTTCTCGTGCACCCAAGGAGAGACAAGGCCCGTGGCGTCGCGTTTGACTGTGATGTTAAAGGTCCACGGCTGAGTGGGCGAACTGGACAGTGAGTAGCTCCGGTCCACCGGATCCTGGTCCTCGCCGTTCACGGGAAAGGCGACGTTCACGTACTGCCCCGCGCGGAACGCCAGCGGCGCACCGTCGCAGCGGCGGAACACGAAGGTCATCATGCCGCCCACCTCGGGAACCACCTCGACACACTCGGCCATGAACTCCTGGGGATGCCAAGGGCCCAGCGCGCGGGCAGCGCTGGCGGGTCCCTCGGTGCTTCCCATCACCCGGTTCCAAGGCATCTCAAGGCCGCGAATGCGCTGCGGTTCCTGGACTGCCGTCTCAGTGAGGAGTTCAATCATGCCAGGTGCTCCTGGACACGCTGCACGTACCAGTTAATGAATGCCTCCACCTGGTATTCACTCTTCATGTACGGGCCGGGCTCGTAGGCGGGGCTGCCGGCGCCCGTCTGGCACAGCTCCACGAACGCCTTGTCCTGCAGATTGGTCTGCTTCCAGGTGTAGGTGAGCTTCTCCAGGTCGTAGTCGACACCTTCCACGGCGTCGTCGGCTACCAGCCACGTGGTGCGGACCAAGGACTGGTGCTCGTTGATCGGGAAGACCCCGAACGTGATGACGTGGTCGCTCTGGAAGTGGAACCAGCTGTTGGGCTGGAGGTGCATCGAGCAGCGGCCAAGCCGGAAGTCCGGCAAATCGCCGAGCAGCTTCTTGGAGAGCCTGTGCCCATCGGGCGAGAACGATTCGCCGTCGCCGTCCAACGATTCCCGTGAGATACGGATTCCAGCAATTCGGGTGTCGAGCTCTTCCACCACCTCGTAGGGAAGGCCATAGCGGCGGCAACGCTCCTCGAGCGATGCCTGTGCTTCCTTGTTGCGGTCCCAGACCTCTTCAAGGTGGGCCGGGATCAAGCCCTCCGTCAGGCCCCAGGTGGGGAAGAGGGAACAAGCGAGTTCCGGGTGGCCGTCGCAGTGGTAGCACTCACGGTTGTTCTCCATGACGAGCTTCCAGTTGCCCTCTTCAACGATGTTCTGCTGGTAAGCGACTTTCGTCTTGGACAGATCGTGGGGTGCGAGGTAGGGCTCGAAGATCTTGGAGGTCTCGTCAAAGTCGGTGGGCGGTTCGTCCGCAATGCAGACGAAGATCAGTCCGGCAACCACGCGGCTGTGGGCGCGCTTGAGGCCGAAGCACCCCTTGTCGAACTTCGTCTCCCCCGGCGCCGAGGCATGGATCAGGTTGCCCTCCGGGGAGTATGTCCAGGAGTGGTAGCCGCAGACCAGGTTGCCTGTTGATCCGGCGGGCTCAGTCAAGACGCGGGCGCCGCGGTGGCGGCAGACGTTGTGCAGTACGTTCACGCCGCCGTCGTCATTGCGCAGCACGATCAGGGAGTAGGGACCATAGTCGACGGTGACGTAGTCGCCCGGCTCCGGAAGTTCCGCGATGCTGGCGGCAAAGATCCAGTGCTGGCCAAAAATGGCTTCCATGTCGATCTTGAAGATCGTGGCATCGGTGTAGAAAGGCGCATCGAGGGAATACCCCTTGCGCCGGAACTCGAACAACTCGCTGATCTCTGCCAGCTGCTCTGCAGGCAAAGATGAAGCGAGTTTTCCGCGTGAATTGAGGGGCAAGACTGGAGCAGACATGTGTTTCCTCCCGGGAGGCCTGGGTTAGCGTGCGATTCATGGCGACCAAGGGTGCTTGGGTGCAACCGATGTTGTATTCAAAATCCTTGTAGTCATGAGATTAGGGACGAATGAGCTGCAACAAAAGCGCAACATTTAGAAGATAACCATGCACAATGGGTGCATGATCGATGCGAGACTCATCACACTTCGAGTGTTTGCCCGCTGCGGCACCATTGGCGCCACCGCGGAGCTCACAGGCTATTCTCCCTCCGCCGTCTCCGCGCAGTTGCGCGAGCTCCAGCGCGTGCTTGGAATGCAGCTGCTGACGAAGGACGGCCGGGGGGTGCGACTGACCGCCACTGGCCGCTTTCTCGTGGCGGGTTCGGACACCCTCATTGCCGACTGGGAGAGCCTGCGTGCGGCCGCCATGGAGGCTGGCGACCAGGTGCAGTCCCATTTTGGCCTCGGCGGATTCTCGACGGCGGCCGCCCAGTTGCTCGCGCCGCTCGCCGCGACCCTTCGCTCAACACGTCCCCTGCTGGAGGTGCAAGTACTCGAGGCCAATCCGTCTCGCTGCTTCGATTTGTTGGTCGCGGAGCGAATCGACCTTGCGGTCATCGTCGCCATGCAGTCCGACACTTACGCAGAGGACGATCCGCGCTTCGAACAGACAGTCCTGCTCGATGACCCGCTGGACGTCATCATTCCCTCTGACCATCCTTTGGCATCGCGCGAAACAGTGACTCTCCAAGAGCTGGCGTCGGAACCCTGGATCACCGAGGCCGCCGGCTCCACCTATCACTCCCTCTTCACCGCGGCGTTCACAGCAGCCGGGGTAACACCACGAATTGCCCACGAGGCCGTTGAGTGGGAAACCCAAATCGCCTTCGTGGGTGCGGGGCTGGGCGTGGGCCTGCTGCCGCGACTGGCGCCGCTGCGTAGTGCAGAGAACGTGGTTCGCCTGCGTATCACCGGAAGGGGCAAGCCGTCCCGCCGCATTGTCGCTGCCGTACGCCGGGGCAGCATCACATCGCCCCTGATCCAGGAGTCGCTCGGCATCCTGCAGCAAAGTGCCCATCGGATTCTCACTGCCCGTCCCGAAGACGATCTCTGAAGTCTTTGTCTGGTCGCCTCGCCTAACGTAGCAAGCGCGGAGTCACGCGCGTTACCGACTGAGTATGTGATTGAGGTTACCCGCGTTACTCAACGCGGTCAATCACCACGTTTGATTCAGAAAGCGCCACCTAAGAGGGCTAAAAGAAACCGTTGACTTGTCCGATGGACTTGCCATAGCTTCTGACACTGACAACGTTGTCTAAGTGGGGATAGGCACGCCGCGATGAAGGGCGACCGAAAAAAACAATGAGAAAACTCAAGATCAAAAGCATGCGGGTAGCAACGTCTGCGTTTACGTTGGCGGGACTGACGCTTACGGGCGTCATGGCTGGTGTGACACCAGCCTCCGCGGGACCAGAGTTGGGAAGTGAGCAATTTCGGCCTGCTTACCACTACACACCCGCGAAGAATTGGATGAACGATCCCAACGGGATGATTTTCCATAAAGGTGTCTACCACCTCTTCTACCAGCACAACCCCTCCGGCAACACGTGGGGAAACATGTCCTGGGGCCATGCGACGTCCAAGGACCTGGTTCACTGGCAGGAGCAGCGCCTCGCTCTCCCAACCGACGCACAGGAAGATGTATTCTCCGGCAGCATTGTGGTTGACAAGGACAACACAACCGGCTTCGGGACGAAGGAAAACCCCCCGCTGGTGGCCATCTACACCAGTGCCTACAAGGAGCCCTCCCCGCACCGGGGCCTGCAGGCCCAGTCCCTGGCGTACAGCCTGGATGACGGCCAGACCTGGACCAAATATTCAGGAAATCCTGTGCTGAACCGCAATTCAGCCAACTTCCGGGACCCAAAGGTCTTCTGGTACGACAACCCGTCCGGCGGCGGATATTGGGTCATGACCGCAGTCGAATCACAGGATCACAAGGTCCTCCTGTACAAATCCGGCAATCTCAAGGACTGGACTGCCCTCAGCGAATTCGGACCCGCCAACGCCAGCGGCGGCCAGTGGGAATGCCCTGATATGTTCCCGCTCGCGGTGGATGGGGATACGAACAACATCAAGTGGGTCATGGTCGTCAACATCAACCCCGGCGGTGTCGCCGGAGGCTCGGCTGGACAGTACTTCGTGGGCAACTTCGACGGCACCACGTTCACCTCCGAAACCACGAAACCAGCCACAGCGGCACCGGCCGGTACTGTCCTGGCCGGCTTCAACGACGGCACCTACAACGGCTGGACCGTCAACAACGAACCCGGCAACTGGAAGAACGGCCCTTTCGGCGACGCTCCCGCCGCCGGCTCCCTGCCCGGTCAAAATCCGGTGACCCAATTTGGCGGCACAGGACTGATCAACTCATTCAACGACGGCGACTGGCCGCTGGGTTCCATGCAGTCACCAACTTTTACCGTGACGGACGACTACCTGAATTTCCTCATTGGCGGCGGCAAGCACCCTCGCGTCTCCGACAAGCTGGACAACACCCCGCCCCCAGGAGAACTTAAGTTTGACGGCTTCGAGGTACCGGATGGCACAACGCTGGCCGATGCCGGCTGGACCGGCACAGGAGACCTGACCCCCAACTTCCAGCCGGCCACCAGCGGTGGGGACTTTTACCTTGGCGCCAAACGAATCAACACGTTCGAAACCGGCACCGTACCCGGTGATGACCGTCAGGGTACCCTGACATCCCCTGAGTTCCCCATCACGAAAAACTTCATGAGCATGCTCGTTGGGGGCGGCCACCGCTCGGCGGACTCCGGTCAGACCCTGGCCGTCCAGCTGCTCATCAACGGCAATGTCGTCCGCTCCCTGGCGGGCGATAACGCCGGACTGCTGAACTGGAAAGGCTGGGACGTTTCGGAATTCGCGGGCCAGAATGCACAGCTGCGGGTGGTTGACCAAGCTACCGGCGGGTGGGGTCACCTGACCCTTGACCACGTCATGCTCACCGACACCCCCGCCGTCCCGAGGTCCGATGAAGAAACGGTGAACTTGGTAGTCAACGGACAGGTGGTTCGTACGGCCACAGGCAACGACAGTGAAACCCTGGATTGGGCCTCATGGAATGTCAAGGAATTCGTTGGGCAGCAGGCACAAATCAAGGTTGTCGATAACAACAGGTTCGGCTGGGGGCACATACTCGCGGATGAGTTCACCGCAAGCTCCACAGCAGCGACGTCCCGTCTGGAGTCCTATGACTGGCTGGACTACGGACGCGACTACTACGCGGCCGTCTCCTTTGCGAACATGCCCGACAACAAGCGGGTCATGGTGGGCTGGATGAATAACTGGGACTATGCCAACGACATCCCTACCAACCCGTGGCGCAGCGCCATGTCACTGCCCCGCGATGTGCAGCTGACCCAGACACCTGACGGACCACGACTTACCCAGAGCGCCGTCAAGCAAGTGGACGATCTCGCGCAAAAGCCCAGCTACGCCGATAAGAAGGGCGGCGCCGTCGCGGCCGGAACAACGTCGCTGCCGGCGTCGACTTCGGGCCAGGTCCAGCGTGTGGACATCACCTTCGCCCCCGGCACCGCGAAGAAGTCCGGCATCACCGTGCTGGGCGACGGCAACTCCTCCACCATCATCGGCTACGACGCCATGACCGGAAAGATCTTCGTTGACCGAACAAAGTCCGGAAACACCGCTTTCCACTCGGCATTCTCTTCCGTGGATGACGCCCCTGTCGCCTTGGACACTAAGGGCAATGTCACCCTTCGGATCTACGTGGACCGCTCATCAGTAGAGGTGTTCACCGGCAACGGTCTGCAGACCATCACCGACCAAGTGTTCCCGAACGCCGGAGCTGACAAGATGGGACTCTTTGCAGAAGGCGGCACCGCGCAGCTGAAGTCGCTGACCGTGACGCCAATGGAACAGTCGATGTTCCTTTCCGGAAAGAAGTAACACCCGTGGGTCCCCTGGCTGCCAACAGTGCAGTCCGGGGACCCACTACGTCATGGCCGTAATACGACGCGGTGGTACCGTCACAAAGCAGCTTCCCTCAAGGTGACCTTTTCCCTTGGCTACGCACCCAGCCCGCCAATTATTTGGACCGCGCAAGCCTCGCTCCTGGTGGCTGGACGTTCGTGTTGAAACCTTGCTCGCTGGCAGCCTTAGTTCAAACAGCCAACACTCTCGCCGGCAGCAGGAACCCAAGGGCCTCTCTGATGCCCAGACTCATCGAAGCTGTTGGCCATCGTTTTTATTTATTTCCAAACCTTGACAGGCTGAGTGAGATACATCACTGTTGCGTATTACGGGTGATGTTGATGCATGCACAACCAGCCGCATGTAGATCAAGCCCGTTCGCAGCAAGAAGATTCACAGTGCCCTAGCGACATCGCGCAAGGATTTGCCCGCGGGCGTCTGGAGCATGGCGTCGATGTAACCCAGCCTTCCCCAAGCCGAGTGGGTTGACTTCGGCGAAAGAACAAGCACCAAAACGTCCACTCGAAGCCCGGCCATTGGTTCGAGCCGCCATAAGCAGGAGTACAGCAATGAACAGCCCCGACATCTCAGTACGGAACCTCTGGAAGGTTTTTGGCGCCGCTGGCGAAAAGGTCCCTGGCGATCCTCAGCTTTCGTCCCTTAGCTCTGCTGAACTGTTGGCAGCCTCGGGCTGCGTGGCGGCCGTCCGGAACCTGAGTTTCGACGTCGCAAAGGGTGAGGTCTTTGTAGTCATGGGTCTTTCGGGATCCGGCAAATCAACCCTGATCCGCTGCCTCACCCGGCTTATCGAACCCACGTCAGGGCAGGTAATGGTGGACGGCAAGGATGTCCTGCAGGCAGGCGTTGGGGAGCTGCGGGAACTGCGCCGGCGCAAAATGTCCATGGTGTTCCAGCACTTCGGACTCCTGCCCCACCGGACGGTTTTGGACAACGTCTCCTACGGGCTGCAGATCCGCGGTGCGGCCAAGAACGAGCGCTACGGCCGGGCTCGGGAAATCATTGAACTGGTCGGCCTGAAGGGGTATGAACAGCACTATCCGGACCAACTGTCCGGCGGGATGCAGCAGCGCGTTGGCCTTGGCCGGGCCTTGGCGGGCGATCCAGACACTATCCTTTTCGACGAGCCCTTCTCGGCACTGGATCCCCTCATCAGGCGTGACATGCAGGCCGAGGTCATCCGGCTCCACAAGGAAATGGGTAAGACCATGGTCTTTGTCACCCATGACCTTTCCGAGGCACTCAAGCTCGGTGACCGCATCCTGATCATGCGCAATGGCGAGATGGTCCAGTGCGGCACCGGGGATGAGTTGGTGGGATCCCCTGCAGATAAGTACATTCAGGATTTTGTGTCCGAAGTTCCCCGCGCGGACGTTCTGACCTTGAAGTGGATCATCCGTCCCGTGACGGATGGAACGCCCTTGGACGCTCCGGTCCTCAGTTCCGGGATGATTATCCGGGACGCCATAACAGCGGTGATGCATTCCTCCTGCCCTGTCCTCGTGGAGGATGAAGCAGGCAGGATCATCGGGCAGATCGACCGTGACAGCATCCTCTCAGTGCTGCAGCCAGCGGAAGCAGCGGCCTGATGACTACGCTTGTCCGGGACCAGGAAAAGGTCCAGCCAACATCGACCCATGTCAGGGAACCGCGCCGCCGTCCCAGCCGCCGCACCGTTCTGCTGGTGGGCGCGGGCGTCGTCTGGATCCTGGGATTTCTGATCCTGCACGGGACGTCGACTCTGACTTTGCCTGCCTCCGAGCTGACTGATCTGCATCGCTCGCTGAACCAGTTCAACGCCTGGGTCGCTGCCAACCGCGCGGACAACCCGGTCTTCCTGTATGTCTTCACGCCCCTGCGGGCAGTGGTGGACAACGTCGCCAACCTCTTCATCACGCTCTTTGCCGCAAGTTCCACCGGTCTGCGACTGCCAGAAATCGGCTGGTTTGGAACCGTAGGACTGCTTGGCTGGATTGCATTCGCAGTCGGGAACGCCCGCGTGGCCCTCCTGACGGTAGCCGTCTTTACCTTCTTCGGCTTCCAAGGTCTGTTCGTCGAGGCCACTTACACGTTCGCTCTGGTCCTCACCGCAGTGCTGCTGACACTGCTGGTCGGAATCCCGCTCGGTATCCTCGCCGGCGTCTCCACGCGCGTCGCCACAGTGATCACGCCGGTACTGGACTTCATGCAGACTTTGCCCACGTTCGTTTACCTGGCACCCTTGGCGCTCATCTTCCTCATTGGCCCGGCCTCGGCCGTCATTGCGACCGTCATCTACGCCGCGCCTCCGGTCATCCGCCTTACGGCCCACGGCATCCGGAGCATCCCGGAGAACACCCGGGAGGCATCGGACTCGCTGGGTACAACGGGCCTCCAGCGGCTGCTTACCCTGCAGCTTCCCATGGCCCGGCGGACGGTCGTCATGGGAATCAACCAAAGCACCATGGCGGCTCTGTCAATGGTCACTATTGCGGCACTTATTGCCGCTCCAGGGCTTGGCCAGGTTGTTGTCCGCGCGTTGCAATCGCTCGACGTCGGCACTGCAGTAAATGCCGGCCTCTCCATCGTCCTGCTGGCGATCGTGCTGGACCGGGTGACCACTGCGGCCAGCCGCCGGGCGGAACCCGGCGCTGCCAGGAACGGACGAATCTCCCGCAGGAATCGATACATACTCTTGGGCGTCACGCTGGTCCTGGCCTTGGTCATGGTCCAGTTGTCCAGGAGCTCATTGTGGGCCGCGGCTTTCCCCAAAGACGTCAACATCGGCCCGGCGATCGTTCAAGCCGTAAGCTCGGCAAGCCAGTGGATGCAGAACAACCTGTCCCTGTTCACGGTGTCCCTGCGGGAATCAATCACCACTGGAATCCTTAACCCGTTCCAGTCCCTGCTCACGGACACGCCTTTCTACATCCTCGTGGGCGTCATTGCCCTGGCGGCTTACGCATTGGGCGGCTGGAAGCTCGCCGCCGTGACCACCGCCTGCCTTGGCGTCATTATCTACCTGGGCCTCTGGAGCGATTCCATGGTCACCCTCGCAGGAACGCTGGTGGCCACCGTGCTGGTCATGGTCCTTGGTGTGGTCTTCGGCGTCGCGATGGGCCGTTCACAAAGGGTGGACCAAGTCCTCCGGCCAATACTCGACGCCGGCCAGACGATGCCCGCTTTCGTCTACCTTGTTCCGTTCCTGGGACTATTCGGCGCTACCCGTTTCACGGCGATCATCGCAGGCATCATCTATGCAGCTCCTGTCGCCATCAAAATCACCGCCGATGGCATCGCAGCGATCTCCCCCACCGTCCTTGAAGCTGCCATTTCCAGCGGGTCGACGCCATGGCAGGTCATCACCAAGGTCCAGCTGCCGATGGCCAGGAAATCCCTGGCCCTCGCCGCCAACCAAGGGTTGATCTACGTCCTTGCCATGGTGGTCGTGGGTGCCTTGGTCGGTGCAGGCGGACTCGGGTACGACGTCGTCGCCGGCTTTGTCCAAAGTTCCCTGTTCGGCAAGGGCCTGGCCGCTGGCCTTGCCATCGTGTTCCTCGGCATCCTGCTCGACAGGATGACCCAGGCTGCAGCGGCAGCCCCGATACGGAAAATTGCCTCGGCCAAGACCCCCTCAACCTAGTCGCTCAAACCAACAATCCAGCCCGCCATACTCCCACCCCCAACAAGGAGACCAAACAAATGAAAAAAGTCCCACCGCTGTTGAAACGAACTATCCCGCTGATGGCAGGAGTCGCCGCGGCCGCTTTGCTGCTGACAGGCTGTGGCGGTGCTTCCGTGAACCAGGTGGCCGCCGCCCCCGCAAGCGGCGGGGATGCACCCTGCGGAGCTGTTAGTGTCGCGATGAACGCCTGGGTCGGCTATACGGCCAATGCCGCCGTGTACAGCTACGTAGCGAAAAACCAGCTTGGCTGCACTGTGGTGCAGAAGGACCTGAACGAACAGATTTCCTGGCAGGGTTTCGCCTCCGGTGAGGTGGACGTGATCATGGAAAACTGGGGCCATGCTGATCTCACCAAGCAGTACATTACGGATCAGAAGGTGGCTGTAGACGCCGGTGCCACCGGCAATGAAGGCCACATCGGCTGGTACGTACCACCATGGATGGCAGAGAAGTACCCGGACATCACGGACGGGAAGAACCTGAACAAGTACGCCTCGATGTTCACTACTTCCGAGTCCGGCGGAAAGGGCCAGGTCCTCGACGGCGACCCCGCTTTCGTCACGAACGACGAAGCCTTGGTGAAGAATCTGAACCTGGATTACAAGGTGGTGTTCTCTGGCTCGGAGGCTGCCCTTATCCAGTCGTTCCGGACGGCGGAACAAAACAAGACGCCGTTACTGGGCTACTTCTACGAGCCACAGTGGTTCCTGTCCCAGGTTCCACTTAAGAAGGTCGCCCTGCCGGCCTGGACCGAGGGCTGCGATACCGACGCGGAAAAGGTCGCCTGCGATTACCCGACCTATACCCTCAACAAGGTCATTTCCAAGAAGTTCGCCGACAGCGGCTCACCTGCAGCCAAACTGGCCAAGGGCTTCAAATGGACCAATGATGACCAAAATTCAGTTGCCACGGATATCCAAGGCGGCATGACGCCCGAGGCCGCAGCCAAAAAGTGGGTGGACGCGCACCAGCAAACGGTGACGTCCTGGCTTAGCTAGAAGGAACCGGACGACGGCGGCACTCGGGCGAGTGCCGCCGTCGCACTTTTCTTCGGTACAGGACGGGAACACTAAACGGCCGGAACCTGGCCATTGAACCAAACCAGCCCACAAGGCATTGTTGGAACGACAGCTCCGGAACCAACCACAGGAAGATGTGAGGTCTGAGATGAATGATTCCCCAACGCTGGACGACGGAACCTCTGAAGGCCATGACTCGTCGCTGTCGTTTAACGAGTGCTGGAATTTGCTGGCTGCGGCGACAATAGGCCGCCTTGGCCTGGTGGTGGATGACCACCCCGAAATCTTCCCGGTGAATTACGTTCTCTTTGACCGTCACATCGTTTTCCGCAGCAGCCCCGGACGGAAACTGTGGGGAGCAATGGCGTCCAGGCCCGGGGTTTTGGAAATCGATGGGTACGACGCCGCGACAACGGAAGCCTGGAGTGTCGTCGCCCGCGGTGAAACAATTCTCATGACAGATCCCGACGAGACAGCGAAGGTCGATGCGCTGGGACTTGAACCATGGCAACCTGGCCCCAAGGATAACTACATCCGACTGGTACCCCGCGCCCTGACAGGCCGGCGGTTCAAGGTCAACGCACCCGACGTGTGGCAAACCAAAACAAATGATGCCCGACGTGCCTCGTTCGAATAGATCCTCAGTGGACAGGCCTTCTCAGGCCGGCGAAGGGGTTCCTGATCATTGATCGGACCGTCGTCCTGGAGGTGCGCCGGCTTGCTCCGCGGCGCGGGCGGCCATCGCCCGGGCGACATGACTGCGCGCGTGCTCGACGGCCGGGGCCAGGTCCTCGAACAGGTGTTTGTGGTGGCGTAGGGATTCCAGCACGCCCACCCGCGTGACCAAGGCAAGGTGCCGGGCCTGGATTCCCTTGATCAACACTGTGATTCCGCGCCGTTCCAGTGCATTGACGATGTCGGTGATGACCCTCGCCCCAGTAGCATCCAGGACTTGGAGTTGGGACATGCGGATAATGACTGCGTCAACGTTGCGGATAGCACTGACGCGTTCCAGAACACGCTCGGCGGCGCCGAAGAACAACGCCCCATCCAGTCGAAACACGGCAATGTGTTCATCCCCGTCTTGGACAGGACCGGGAATTTCCTCACGGTGCACCCCGCTGGACTTGACCATCGTGCGCAGGGCAAAGAAGGACGCGACGGCGATGCCGATGGCTACGGCCTGAATCAGGTCAAAGGACACGGTGATCACGGCAGTGACAAAGAAAACGACAGCATCTGCCCGCGTGGACCCGATCACACTGCGCAGGGTGGCCACGGAAACCATGCGGGTGGCGGTGATCATCAGGACACCGGCCAAAGCAGCGAGCGGAATCCGCGAGACTGGACCCGTAGCAAGGTAGACAACGGCCAGCAGGACTACGGCGTGGATGACGGCGGACAGCCTGGTCCGGCCGCCAGAGCGGATGTTCACTGCTGTGCGGGCGATGGCACCGGTGGCAGGCATACCGCCGAAAAACCCGGAGCAGATAGAGGCCAGGCCTTGGCCCAGGAGTTCGCGGTCTGCATCATAGGGACCGGTGTCAGAGATCGAGGCGGCGACCCGTGCAGAAAGCAGTGACTCGATCGCAGCCAGCGCTGCGATCGTTGCGGCCGGGGCTGCCAGCGCTGCCACAGTGCCCCAGTCAAGGGCGGGGGCGACTGGGGACGGCAGCGCGCCAGGAAGTGCGCCGATCCTCGCCACCGGAAGGTCCAGAACCTGGGCGGCGACGCTGGCCACGATGATGGCGAGGAGGGAACCGGGAATCTGCGGATGGATCCGCGGTGCGGCGACCATGATCACTGCTACCAGGACCACCAGAGCCACTGGAGCCCACAAGGCGGCCGGCGACGTCGTCGCCAGCCCCTGGAAAGCCGAGACAGCCGCGTTGCTGCTGGGCCCCGCGTGCACTCCGAACGCAGCAGGAACCTGCTGGAGGAAGATGATCAGCGCGATGCCCAGTGTGAAGCCTTCGATCACCGGCCAGGGCAGCAAGGTCACCACGCGGCCGAGTTTAAGGACACCAGCGACGATGACGATGGCCCCGGCAAGGACCGACACCGCCGCCAACGCGCCGATACCGTGAGCCGCGATGACAGGGCCGAGGACAACAACCATGGCACCGGTCGGCCCGGATACCTGAATATTGGACCCACCGAAAACAGCCGCAACGATTCCGGCGATCACCGCGGTAATCAGTCCACTGGCCGCTCCGGCCCCGGAGCTGACTCCAAAAGCCAGAGCCAAGGGCAGCGCAACGATTCCAACGGTAAGCCCGGCAACGAGATCCCCTTTCCACGACCGGGGAAGTCCCGCATAGTCCCGCCAGGACGGCAGCAGCGCCCGGGCCGCGCGAAGGGCGGTCATCGCGGGGCGACGGAAGGGGCTGTCGCAGAAAGGTTCGCCGTCGAATGTTCAAGCTGCTCGCGGGTGTTGTTCAACATGTCATGTAGCAGTTGCCGGGCCACCGCCAGCAGTTCTGCGACCTGCGGGTAGGCCAACGAATAGAACATTTGCAACGCACGGCGTTCACCGGTGACAAGGTGGTAGCGGCGCAGCACGGACAGGTGTTGGGACAGGTGGGATGCTTCCAGACCAGTCTCGGCCAGCATGTCAGTCACCGATACCTCCGGAGCTGCGCTCAGCAACTCCAAGACCCTGATCCTGACCGGATGCGCCAAGCCTTTGAAGAGGTTTGCCTTCACCTCATAGAGAGGCGCCCGAAAATCGGAAAATTCATCCATGATTGCCCCTTGCCCCACGATGGGAGTCGCTTGATTGATGATTCCATCATTCAGTGTAACAGCGGTAAGCAAACTGCCTGTGCGCCAGCCAAATCGCCCCTTGCACTCCCCATGTTTTGTGATACGTTTTAAGGGTAGTTCGTATCAAAGATCGTACCCGCGTCGGCATTGATCCCCCTGCTTCGCCCGCTGACGCCATGCCTCATCCAAGGCACACTGCTAAACATTAACGCTGACCAAGCGGACACAGCTGAGGCGTACGCCAGTGCTGATCGTTCGAGTTCTCAAAGGAGAGACTCATGAAGCACATATATGAGCCCGACGTTACGATGACGATGCGGGACGGAGTCACACTGGCAGCTGACATTTGGCGCCCGCTCGAAGGAACCGCACCGACCCTTCTGGTACGAACTCCGTACAACAGGCAGACGCCGACGATGTACGGTGGACCAGGAACTCCACACCCCAGCCTGATCGGACTGGTGAACGCGGGGTACGCAGTCGTCCTTCAGGACGCGCGAGGCACCTTTGGCTCGGAAGGTGAGTTCGAGCCCAAGATCAACGAGATCGCTGATGGTCAGGACGCGGCGGATTGGATCACCCGGCAAGACTGGTCAGACGGCACGATCGGCATGTATGGGGCTTCGTACATGGGGATGACCCAGTGGGCCCTGGCGATCAAGGAAACGCCGGGCCTGAAAGCCATTGCCCCCACCATGGCAGCGACCGACTGGTATTCCGAGCTTTGGTATTCAAAAGGTGGCGCACTGTCCTTGAGCCTTGACACCATGTGGAACGTCATGATGTACGCCAACGAAGAACAACGTGATCTGGCAAGCGGCAGGGCGAGTGACCCCGCCACACTGATACGGCTCGGCGGCTCATTCCTGAACGTCCTATCACTGAATGACGCCACGCCCGTCGCCGATTTGCCGGTGATCGGAAAGGGGCGCTGGTTCGACGATTGGCTGGCCCACCCCGACTTCGACGGCTATTGGGCCGCCCAAGACTGGTCCCCCTTGGTCAGCTCGGTGGAGGTTCCCGTCTTGGCCATCGGTGGCTGGTATGACCTCAAGATCAACGGGACGGTCTCAGACTTCATCAGGGTCCGCACACAGGGCGCATCGGAAACGGCCCGTGAGGACTCCCGTCTGATTATCGGCCCATGGGAACACGGGCCGCTCACCGGGCAGTATGCAGATCGGCACTTCGGGCCACTTGGCGTTGGAGACGCCACCGAGGCACACATCACATTCTTCAACCAGACGCTTCGTAACCTCGCACCCGAGTCCCCCGCACCCAGGGTGCGGATCTTCGTCATGGGCATTGATCAATGGCGTGATGAGCAGGATTGGCCGCTCCCCGACACGTCCTACACGGACTACCACCTGCATAGTGGCGGGTCGGCCAACACCCGCCACGGCGATGGCACCCTCCAGTCCGCGGCATCCTCGATGGCGGGCCACGACGAATTCCAGTACGATCCACGTGATCCACTGCCCACCGCCGGTGGCGCCCTTCTTCCGAGCGTGCCCGGATTGGTGGGCCCAGTTGACCAGAAGGTTGTGGATGGACGATCCGACGTCCTCTGCTACACCGGACCCGTCCTCGAGGAGCCCATTGAAGTGACCGGACACGTGGAGCTCAAGGTGTTCGTCTCTTCAAGCGCCGTGGACACGGATATCACCGCCAAACTCGTTGACGTCTTCCCCGACGGACGCGCAATCAACCTCTGCGACGGCATCCTGCGTCTGCGCTACCGGAACGACCTGTCGAACCCCGCGCCCCTGACCCCCGGTGAGGTGTACGAGGTGACCGTACCGATGGCGGTGACCTCCAACGTCTTCCTGGCCGGTCACCGCATCCGACTCGATATTTCCAGCAGCAACTTCCCCCGCTACGACCGGAACACGAACACCGGAGGCTTCATCGCCCAGGAGTCTGTGGACCAGGCGGTCATCGCCACCAACCGGATCATGCACGGACCCGAACACCCCAGCCGGCTCGTCCTGCCCGTCATCAACCGCTAAAGAACCGCCCGAGCCCGGCCGCCGTCGAACATTCAGCGTTCGACGGCGGCGGGTGGACAGTTTGGGAGGGCACGGCGTCACGCCCAGGCGCCAAAGAAGAACGGGGATGTACGGCACATGATACGTTCGTACTCCTAAGTTCAGACAAGGAGGGCTCCTCACATGATGCCTCAAGGTGCCGCGTCGGCAACGGGCCGCGCCCGTCGATCCCGGAAAAGCGACGACGGGTCCAGGAGCCAGGAATTATTAGTGGAGCTCGAAGCTCTCTTCTTGTCAGAGGGTTTTAGCAGCTTGACGATCGAGGAGCTCTGCAGCCGGCTTCGATGCTCCAAAACTACGCTCTACTCAGTGGCCAGCAGCCGCGAGCAGATCATCCAAAAGGTTACAAGGCACTTTTTTGAACGGTCTACCAAAGCCATAGAGGCTGGAATTACCGCTGTCGAGGATCCCGCGGACCGGATAATTCGCTATCTTGCGGGTGTCGGCTCTGCAATGAGTCGTAATTCGCGCGCCTTCTACCTCGACATGATTACTTACGAGCCAACGGCGGCGATCTATCGGTTGAATTCCCGTGCCGCTGCCCGAAAAGTTCAAGGCATGATCGAAGATGGTGTGGCCTCGGGAGCGTTCCGGGCCGCAGATGCAGCCCTGGCTGGTCAAGCCATTTCTTTGCTGATTGACGGTGTGCAGTCCGGCGAGCTCCTGGAGGCGACGGGACTGACGGCAGGTGAGGCGTTCACGGAAATCGGCGAGCTCGTCATCCACGGATTGACGGCTAAGCCCCAGTAATTATGCGGGGAAGGTGGGCGAGCACCTTCCCCGCATCGGGGTCTGTTCAGCGTATGGAGGACCCGATAGAGATGCCTCCGTCAACATCGAGAACTACACCTGTGATGAATGCCGCTCCCTCGGAGCCCAGAAAGGCTGCTGCTTCCGCGATGTCCGAGGGGTCACCCGTGTGCATCATCGGGACCTTTTTGATGAGGAGATTCCGTGCTGCATCGTTCATTGATGCAAGCATGGGCGTCTCAATGAGCCCGGGAGCGATGGCGTTGGCAGTTATACCGTCACGTGCCCCTTCCAAGGCAAGCGTTCTCGTCAGCCCCACCACGCCAGCTTTGGCCGCTACATAGTTGGACTGTCCGAAGTTACCTCTCCAGGACATCGACGAAAACGAGATGATCCGGCCGTAGCGGCGTTTCCGCATCCCCGGGAATACGGCACGGGAGCAGTAGAAGGCACCTTTCAGACTGACGTCTCCACCACGGCGTCCCAGTCCGCGTCGCTGATTTTCTCGATGCGGTTGTCCCGGATGATCCCAGCGTTGTTCACCAGCACATCGACTGCTCCCTGGGTTTGTTCCACTTCCGAGATCCATCCATTCACCGTGGACGAGTCCGTCACGTCAACCACATTCTGGCTGACGGTGGCGTCGCCGTGGACCTGGATCTGGTTCATGGCTTCGCTGAGCAATACGTCGTTGACGTCGGCCAGCGCCAAGGAAGCACCCTCCGCTGCAAAGCGGCTGGCCATAGCCAATCCCAGGCCTTGGGCAGCCCCTGTTATCGCCACGGTCCTGCCTTTATATCGGTCGGTCACCGGGGTCTTGTGGGTTTTCAAGGCGTGTGTCTCCTACTTCTGGTTGAGCCTGCGTGCTGCCAGAAACTGGCGGAGCGCATCTGGAACATTGTTGTCACGCCAATTGGCCTGGAATGCTGCGAGTTCCAGATCAAGGGCGTCTGAATCGTCGAGTTCGACAATCGACGAAAGCAGGTTTTTGAAGTTCTGCTGCGCCGGCGAGTCCCTGGCGGCGAGCTGGGCGGCGACCTCGGCGGCCCTCGGGTGCAACTGCTGATATGGCACCACGTCATGCAGCCAGCCAGTTGGTCGCAATGCTTCCGCTGTCATGGGCTGACCGCTGAGGTGCATCCACCGTGCCGGGCTCTTTCCAACAGCGCGCTCCAGACGAACGCTGGACCCTGCCCCGGGCGTCAGCTTATTGTTCAGGTGCCCGTCGCCGACCAGTGTTCCTTCAGCAGCAATGACGACGTCGCAGGCTAAAGCGAGTTCAAGACCGCCGGCGATTGCGTGTCCGTGGAGAGCTGCAACCCAGGGCTTGGAGCTTCGCTCTATAGTCGTGACGACGTTCGAAAGACGTTCGAGGAATTCCACCACGCCGGCTTCGCTTTCGTCCTCAAGTGCAAGGAAATGCCGGAAATCCCCGCCAGCACTGAAACTTTTGCCTTTCCCGGCCAGCACGACGACAGCCGTCCCTGGATCATGGGCGATATCGTCGACTTGAGCGGCCAAGGCGTTCGCTAAGGCGCCATTGAGAGCGTTGCGCTGAGCTGGGCGGTTCAGGAAGAGCCACCGGACCGCTCCCCGTTGTTCGACTTGGAGATGCTGGGACGTCACAGCTGCCCTGCCTTCTCCACCTCGGAACGTCGCTGCTGCCTCAGGACATAGCGTTGGATTTTGCCGCTGGGTGTCTTCGGAAGCTCTTGGATGAAGTGGATGGATCGGGGGTATGCATGAGCGGCATAATGGCTTTTCACAAATCCTTGAAGATCCTGCCGAAGGGCGTCAGACGGCTCCCACCCATCACTGAGTACGACGTAGGCTTCCAGCACTTCTCCCCTATCCGCGTCGGGAGCGGCGATCGCAGCGCTTTCGGCGACGGCCGGGTGTTCGCTGAGAATCGATTCGATCTCAAACGGGCCGATCCGATAGCCGGCCATGATGATGACGTCGTCATCGCGGGATGCGAAATGGAAGGCTCCATCAGCGTCCCGATGGCCGAGGTCGCCCAAGAGATAGAAGCGCCCATCGCGGGTGAATCGCGATGCTGTCTGCGAGGGGTCCTGGTAGCTTCGGAATGTCATCGCTGGACTCTTCGCGACATCGATTGCCACCCGGCCCATCACGCCCGGCGCGAGTTCCATGGCCTCGTCTTCACCAAGCACCGTCGCCGCCCATCCGGGAAGCGGGTAGCCCATGGATCCCGGGACAACCTTGCGGGCGATCGCGGGGTGGTGGACGTTGCCGAAGACCATACCAACTTCTGTCTGGCCGAAGTGGTCGTGGACCTCCAGGCCCAACTGTTCCCCTGCCCATACGTTGACCTCCGGCGTGAGCGGTTCACCCGCACTTGACAGGCGCTTCAGACGGGTGCGCGATGGGAGGACCGGGAAATGAGTGCGTAGCGCCCGGTATACGGTGGGGGCCGCCGTCAGGTTTGTGACTCCCAGGTTCTCGATGATTTTCCATGCAGCAGTGGGCTCAAAGGCTCCGGCCTGCAGGATCGCCCCCGTCCCATTCGCGAGCGGGGCAACGATTCCGGCATATAGGCCGTAGGCCCATCCAGGGTCCGCTGCGCACCAATACACGTCGTCGCTGGCGACTCCGAGCCCGTATTTAAGGTAGCTGTGCCATCCTGCCGCCTGTCGCAGCGGGTGAATGACACCTTTGGGGGAACCCGTTGTACCGGATGTGAACATGTGGACGAGAGGGCCATCGGGACCCTGAACAAAAGTCTCCAAGTCTTTGGTGGAAGCGGTAGCCAGCAACGTTTGGTAGTCAACATCTTCGGGCTCGCCGGCTCCATCGACAACGACGACCTTGATGGGGCGCCTCGTGAGGTCCGGAAGCTTCCCGCGTTGGGCTGTGTCCGTAATAACCAGGCCTACCTGTGCCGTATGGATCCGAAATTCGACCGCTTTGCCTGCAAAGGCGGTAAACACCGGCACGTACACCGCGCCCAGTCGCCATACCGCAAGCATTGTGGTCACGAGTTCGGGGCCCTTGTGGAGAAGAGTGGCAACGCGGGTGCCAGGCTGCACTCCGAGGTCGCGAAAGCCGTTGGCAAGCCGGATCGATTCGTTGTGGAGTTCGCCGTAAGTGACCGCTTTTGCCGCTCCGTTGTCTTCGACTACCGTGTAGGCCGTTGACTCCGGATCATGGCGGTCGCAGAGAAGCCAGGCAGCACACGCACTTTCCTCCACATAGGGGCCGCTGATATCGGTGAAGAGGTCTACGTCCAATGTGATCACCCTTGATCTGTTGAGTACGTTTTTTGGTACGTTCGTATCGTAGATCGAATCATAATATTTGTCGAGTGCATGGACGGCCTGCACGTTCCTTGCCGCTGGGGTTCCCACGTTCAGGAGCACACGTTAAAAGCAAAGACCCTCTCGACGAGGGGGTCGGGCGCTCAGCGCAAGAATTTGATTCGGGTCTATACGGCGACTCGTTCCTAACCAGATGAAGAGGCCGCCCTGGCCTCCGCCGATGCCTCGAGTGTGTTGCTTTCGCCGTTGACCGAGGGCATGGCGACAACGGCGACCACAGTGAGTATGGCGCTGACCAGCACGGCGATGAATACAGCGGTAGATGCCGCCACGATTGTCTGGGGATCCGAATTTCCGCCGGGAACACGGGCGTATATCGCGTTAGCGACAGCCCCGAAAACGGCGACGCCGACAGAGCTGCCGATCGAACGTGCAAAAAGATTGGTACCGGTAACTACGCCTCGCTCATTCCATTCGACGCTGGTCTGTGCGGCAATGAGGCTCGGGGTCGCCACCAGCCCCAGGCCAAGCCCGACGACGAAGCAGCCCGCAGCCACCACAAAAATGTTGGGCGCAGGCGCAGTCAGAGCAAGAACAGCTGTACTCAAGACCGTGATCGTGACACCAATCAGGGCGGTCCTCCGGAACCCGATGCGGAGATAGAAACGGCCCGCCTGGGATGCACTGATCGGCCAACCGATGGTCAGGGCAGCCAAAGCGAGCCCCGCGATGATTGGGGAGGTCGAGGTGGCTCCTTGAAGGTACGTGGGAACGTAGGAGGTGAGGCCGAACATGACCGCACCGACGCCAAAAGAGGTCATCGCCGTCGTCGCCAGCAGCCGACGGGACACTACCCACGCAGGCAGTATCGGCTCCGTTGCCCTCCTTTCGGCGAGCACAAACGCAGCGAACAGGACAGAGCCGGCAGCAAATATCGCGATACTTATGGGAGAGTTCCAGGCCCATGACTGGCCACCGCCGAGTGCTCCAAGAATGAGCAGGCTGAGGGAAAGTGACAGCAGGCCCGCCCCCAGGAAGTCCACACGGTGCTTGGCCCGCTCAATATTCTCGTGGAACGAGCGAATCAGCATCCAACCCGCCAAGAGGCAAAGCGGAATGTTCACGAAGAAGATCCCACGCCAGATGCCCAGCGACGCGAACACGCCTCCGGAGGTTGGGCCAACCACCGAGGAAAGGGCCCAAACACTGGCGAGGTAGCCCTGCACTTTAGACCGTTCAGCCACAGTGTAGATATCACCCACGATGGTCATGGACATCGGCAGCACTGCTCCGGCGCCAAGACCCTGGAGAACCCGGAATGCTATGAGGGCGGGCATGCTCCACGCTACTCCGCAGAGGATCGATCCGAGCAGGAAGAGTCCGATACCGCAAAGGATAATCGGCTTACGCCCAACCATGTCTGAGAGCTTCGCGTAGACCGGCACCGAGATAGCCTGCGCCAACAGGTAAGCGGAAAAGAGCCAAGGAAAAGACGTGAAGCCGCCGACGTCACCCACAATTGAAGGAACCGCCGTCGCAACAATCGTCGAATCAATCGCTACCAGACCCGTTGCGAGCATCAAGGCGATGAGGATAGGTCCTCGCCGAGACCGAAACCCGACGCCCTCAGAAGTCTCTGTCGTCATGCAAACTCATTTCCTCTATCTCCAGGCGCCGTTCGGGCCCGAAGAATTCTCCGAACGATGATGGCCGTGCGATAGTTGTTTTCGCTCAGATTCACGCTTGTTTAAGGCTAGTACCAGGCGCATCGCCAGGCCATAGCCATCCGCGTCAACAACCCTCGAATATGCGCCACCCAACTTCTGGTCCGAGCTCTGCCCTGTCCGCGGCAGCGTCCGGGTGGGCAGAGTCGGCGACAGTTGGCTGAGGGTCAGCGTGTGAGGTCTCGGCCCTTGGTTTCCGTCAGGAAGAACACACACACCGCTGTGATGACCCCGGCCACCACCAGATAGAGCGCGACTGACCAGGAAGCCAGCGTTGCTGCGTACAGGGCCGTTGCGATCAGTGGCGAGAACCCGCCGCCCAGGGTCTGTCCGAATTGGTAACCCATCGAAGCACCGCTGTACCTGAATTTGGTAGCGAAGAGCTCACTGATCAACGAGGCCAGCGGGCCGTAGATCATACCGGCCAAGACAGTGCCACCTGTCATTGCCACCGTGATCAATACAGGGTTCTTGGTGTCAACCAGGGCAAACATGGGAAATGCCCAGAGAGCGAAGGCAATGCCCCCTGCGAGTATGACGGGTCGACGACCCACCTTGTCGGAGATTGCTGAGCTGCCCCAGTCGCTAAGGCCGTAGAAGACGAAAGCGATGGTCAGAGCGATAAGGCTTACCCCCGCGTCAAGCTTGAGGCCGATGGTGATATAGCTGAGCAACCAGGTCACGAGGATGTATGCGAGCGTGCCGAATCCAAAACTGATCCCAGCTGCGAGGAGAAGCTCCTTGGGGTTGGACTTCATGACTTCCAGGATGGGTTTGCGGGTGGTCTTACCTTGAGCCTCTGCGGCTTTGAACACCGGGGTCTCTTTCAGGCGCAGCCGAATAATCAGGCCCGTCACCACGAGGATGATCGACAGCAGGAACGGGACCCGCCATCCCCACGCTTCGAAGGTCTCAGCTGGCATGAAACTCAAAGCGAAGAGCACGCCGGTGGACAGCAGTCCGCCGATCGCGGAGGATGCCGGAATTAACCCTGTATAAAAACCGCGCCTTTCCGGCGGCGCGGTCTCACTCACCATCAGAATGGCACCGCCATACTCGCCTCCGAAGGAGAAGCCCTGGACGAATCGCAGCATCACGAGGAAAATGGACGCCCAAAAGCCGATGGCGGCGTAGGTCGGAAGCAGCCCGATAGCAGTGGTTGAAAGGCCTGCGATAAGCAGCATGGCCACCAAGACCCGTTTCCGGCCATGCAGGTCGCCAACATGTCCCGCTACCAAACTGCCAAGAGGTCGGGCAATGAAACCGACGGCGTAGGTAGTAAACGATGCAAGTAGTGCTGCAGTCGGGTCGAAGCTCGGGAAGAACAGTTTTCCGAAGACCAGCGCGGCCACCGATCCGTACAGGACAAAATCATATTGCTCGATGATGTTGCCAACGACGCTACCGGCGACAGTGCGGTGCAACGGCTTCTTCTGTTCCGGTCCGAACTTTCTGGTTTCTGCGGGTAGGACGATAGACGCGTCCTTCTCCCCGATCGATTGATTTGTCAGCAGGGCCTGGGACTTCGTCGTCCGCATAAGTTCTCCTGGGTGTTTTCGCCGGCGCAAAAGCGTAGCCGGGTTGCAAATGGGTCCGGCCTGAAGATTCTCTTCATCGATCAGGTCGGTATGCCGACGCTACTTCGGCCCAACATGCGGCGTCAAGGAAAACTTTCGCGCTAAGTATCAAACTCTCGTATTGCGATACTTCAGGTTTTGTCTTGGAGCAGTCTCGACCGCAGGGCAACCCTGGTCAAGGCATCCAAAGCCGCAGCGGGGTTTGCGACTCGTAGGCTTTTCCCTGCGGAAAGGACACGAGCTCGAATTGCATCCCCCACGGGGCCAGGAAGTAAACCCAACGCTGCCCCTTGCTCGCGCCGGAGCTCAGGGTCGGGTCCCCAAGCACCTGGATGCCGTGACCCTTGAGGTAGTCGACAGCTACATCGAGGTCCTCTACGTAGAAGGCGAGGTGATGACCTCCGATGTCGCTGTTGCGGGGCTGGTCCAAGCGTTGATCCGGCGAGGAATAGTTGAAGACTTCAAAATTGGATCCATTGAAGCAGCGGTAGAAGCGTATTTCCACCAGCGTTGCCTCCGGATGGACGTTGAGCTTGGTCCGCATCAACACGGGATCCTGCGGGTAGGGCCCCAAGGAGTAAACATGCTGACATCCAATGACATTAACGAGGAATTCGTGTGCCTGTTCCATGTCGGGCACCGTGAATCCAACGTGGTCTGTCCCACGGATGCCCGGCAGCCCGCTTCGTTCGATGGGGGCGTTTTGCTGTTCGGCGTCCAGGTTCATCTACTTCTCCAGCCGTATGTCTCTAGCGATCAAATATCTCTGGGTGATCAAGCAGCGCAATGCGGGTTTTGCGGACGTGCATCGCCAGCAGTTCCTCTGCAGAGCGGATGTCACGCCGGCGGATTGCTGCCACGAGGAGCCGATGCTCCAAATTCGTGTCTCCGAGCCCCTCGGGACCGATCAGCTGTACGTACGCGCGCCGATAATGCTGGGTGGTATTCCAGAGTCTCTCGACCATCTCCAACAAGGTTGGCATGCCCGCATCCTGAAAACTCAACAGGTGGAACTCCCGGTCGAGTTCAACGAAGTCCTCCACCACCGTGCAATTTTCCATCCGCTCCGCCAGCTCGCTGAGCCGATCCATGGTTTCGGCACTGACGCTGTCAATGGCCTGCCCCAACGCAAGCGGCTCAATTCGTTCGCGAATCAGATACGTCTCCTGGCACTCAGCGAGGTTCATTGAGCTGACCCAGGCACCCGAGGAGGCGACCAGCGTGACGAGACCATGCGATTCAAGAATGCGCAACGCTTCCCGAATCGGCAGCCTGCTCACGCCAAACTCTTCCGCAATCTGCTCCTGGCGGATCCTCGTGCCAGGTGCGAGATCGCCGTCGAGAATCCTCTGACTCAATTCGTTTGCGATGCGCTGACTTGCAGCACCCGACTTCTTCAACAGAACAGCTTCGATGGCCATAGCTACAGCATACGGACTCAGCCGCAATGGATCCATTCGATGATGTTTGGCGTGAAAAACGTGGTCGCATGCATTGCATTGGATCCATTCGCCCCTCTATGGTTGTACGAACGCCTCAAAGCCATTCACGTTCGCCACCTGGGAGCCATAGATGTCAACCACCACGCCTTTGACCTACTCGACAGAGTGCACAGAGCTGCGGACAACCCGTAAAGACTGGGATGAAGCAGCTCCGGAGCTGCTCGAATCCATGCTGGTGCAGATGCACACCATTCGAATTTTCGAGGAAATTGTCCTGCAGCTGGCAGGTGAGGGCCTCGTACACGGCCCGGCCCACTCCAGCATCGGTCAGGAGGGAGCGGCCGTGGGATCCATTCTGGCGCTGAGGGGCGCCGACGGCGTCAACGGCACCCACCGCGGCCATCACCAATTCCTGGCAAAGGGTCTGGCCTACCTGTCCCCGAACGGTATGTCGATTATTGACGGGATAAAGAACGACCAAGTCACGGAGTTCATCCGACGAACGATGTCCGAGATTTTGGGTCTCAAAGCCGGTTTCAGCGGTGGTCGGGGCGGCTCAATGCACCTGCAGTGGCTTGACGCCGGAGCATTGGGTACGAACGCCATTGTTGGTGGCGGAGTGCCGCTTGCCGCAGGCAATGCCTGGGCACAGCGGCATGACGCAGAAGTCCACGACGGCGGCGGGCCGGCAGGCGGCATGGGCGTCACGGTGACCTATTTCGGCGATGGCGCCTCAAACATAGGCTCGACATTGGAGACGCTGAATCTTGCCGCTGCCTGGCGCTTGCCACTGTGCTTCTACATTGAGAACAACCTGTATGCCGTTTCGACCCATGTTGCCGACGTGACCGGTGAACCTCGGCTGGCGGCTCGTGGCCCTGGCTTCGGAATCAGATCCTGGCGCGTGGACGGGATGGATCCCCTCGCGGTCTATCTTGCCCAGAAGGCAGCCGTGGATCATATGCGCGCAGGCAAGGGCGCAACGCTCATCGAGGCGGAAACCTACCGCTATTTCCATCAGAACGGCCCCTTCCCGGGCAGTGCCTTCGGCTACCGGACGAAAGAGGAGGAGAAGCAGTGGCGTGATCGCGACCCGCTGGCCAAGCTGACCGTCGAGATGACCCGGCGCGGACTCCTCACCGATGAACAACTGAGCGATCTCACCTCGCACATCACAGAACACATCACCCGGATTGTAGACGGAATTACGGAGAAGGACCCGGAAAGCACCAAAGGCGCCCGCCGCATCCGCCCGACGCTTTGGCCCGATCCCACAGGGGTGGACACGGACATCAGGAGCGAACCTGCGCTGACAGGATCAACCTCCGGAGAAGGCACCGAAACCGGCACCGAGGAGCGCCGCTTCGTAGATGCAATTGCAGATGTACTGGGGCGCCGGATGGACGTTGACCCGGGTGTGCTGGTCCTGGGCGAGGACGTTCACCGGCTCAAGGGTGGCACCAACGGGGCCACCCGCGGGCTGAAGGACGCCTACCCCGATCGGGTCCTTGGTACACCCATTAGTGAGAACGCCTTCGCGGGCCTCGCAGGCGGCCTGTCCATGACAGGGCGCTACAAACCAGTTGTTGAGTTCATGTACTCGGACTTCCTGTGGGTCGCGGCTGACCAGATATTTAACCAGATCGGCAAGGCGCGGCACATGTTCGGCGGCCAGTCTGCGATGCCCGTGGTTCTGCGCTCCAAGGTGGCAATGGGAGCTGGCTATGGCTCCCAGCATTCCATGGACCCGGCAGGTATCTTCGCCAACAACCCGGGCTGGCGAATCGTAGCGCCGTCAACTCCGCACGACTACATCGGCCTGATGAATACTGCGCTGGAACTCCAGGACCCGGTGCTTGTGCTTGAGCACGTCGACCTCTACGGGACCAAGGGAGACATACCCGCTGGAAATCTCGACTACCAGTTGCCCGTTGGCAAGGCTGCCGTGCGTCGCGCAGGCGAAGGCGTCACCGTACTGAGCTACCTGAACATGGTGGACATTTCCCTCCGGGCTGCCGGGCAGCGAATGGATCTCGATCCCGAAATCATTGATCTCCGGTGGCTTGACCGAGCCTCCCTGGACTGGGACACGATCGGCGCCTCAATCCAGAAAACCAACAACGTCCTGATCGTCGAGCAAGGCGCCCGGGGCACCTCATATGGCGGCTGGCTGTCCGACGAGATCCAACGCAGATTCTTCGACTACCTCGACCAGCCCGTTCAAAGAGTTACGGGCAGGGAAGCGGCGCCGAGCATATCGAAAGTCCTTGAGGCTGCCGCCAATGCCGATATCGACGACGTCCTTGCCGGCTTTGACGAAATAGCCCGCAACCTCGGCCGTTCCTGAACCGGCTCCCATCAAAGGATATTCACCATGGCAACCATCATCACCATGCCGGCCGTCGTCGCAGACGCCACCGAAGCAGCCCTCCAGGACTGGCTCGTGAAAATAGGCGACACGATCGCCGCCGGACAGCCCATCGCCGAAATTGAGACTGAAAAGGCCACTGTTGAGCTACAGGCTGAGTTTCCGGGCACCATAGGAAGGCTGTTAGTACAGCCGGGAACTTCCGTAGGTGTCGGTGAGCCCATTGCCGTGCTCGTGGAAGCCGGGGAAGATGAGGCGTCCATCGACAAGCAGATCGCCTCCGCTGGCGGCGCCTCGCACAGCATTGCAGAGCATCTAGTTCCGGAGGACACTGAAGCCCCAACAACCCGGGATCCGCGGCGTGGGGCTCCGGACTCCAGCCCTGAAGCGTCCAGCAAGAATCAAGGACCGGGCTCGCGCATCTTCGGGTCACCCCTGGCCCGAAAGCTCGCAAAAGAAATGGGGATAGACCTCTCAGCATTGGAGGGTTCCGGACCCAACGGCAGGATTCTGCGCGGCGACGTTGAAGCTGCCGGAAGGCATCAAGCAGTGGGGCCACAGCCCGTCCCCAGGGTGCAAGAACCCGCTCCCGCTCCCCCGATGGCTTCATCGCAGACGGGAGCGCAAAACTTCCAGGACGTACCACTCTCCGGCATGCGCAAGGCCATTGCCAGGCGGCTGACCGAGTCGAAGACCAGCGTTCCCCATTTCTATGTCTCCATTGACGTCGAAATGGACGCGCTCCTGGCCTTACGCAAACAGATCAATCAGGACATGCCCGCCCAGGGACAGAAAACGACCGTCAACGACCTCGTTCTGAAAGCCCTGGGAGGCGCCCTCGTGGACGTGCCCGCTGCAAATGCTTCCTGGCAAGGTGAAGCCATCCGCCGTTATTCCACAGTCGATGTCTCCGTGGCCATCGCGACCACGGACGGCCTGCTGACACCGGTGGTCCGCGGCCTGGAAAACCTCTCCCTCAGCTCTCTGGGCAGGCTGATGGGTGACTACAAAGAACGTGCCGCCGCCGGCCGGATCCGGCAGCAAGAACTCGACGGTGGGTCCTTCAGCCTCACGAACCTGGGCATGTATGGAACACGGGAGTTCTCGGCCATCCTGAACCCGCCCCAGGCAGGGATCCTGGCCGTCGGTGCGGCGGAACAGCGCGCCGTGGTGCGCTCCGGCCAGTTGGCAGTTGCCACGGTCATGAGCTGCACCCTCTCCGCAGACCACCGTGTTATCGACGGCGCGGTGGCAGCCCAGTTGCTGGCTGCATTCAAGGCGCGCATAGAGAACCCGCTCAGCATTCTCCTGTAGTCCATCCATCGACTTAAACCTGTTGCGCAATGACGCGGCATCCAGCGAAAAGGTCCTATCCATGACTCAAGTAACAGCCGAGCACGACGAATTGCAAGAAGACGTGCTGCAGCCATCCCTCAAGTCCGCGGGCCATGTCATCGTTGATACGCTGGCCGCCCATGGCATCAAGCGGGCGCATGTGGTGCCGGGCGAGAGCTTCCTTGACGTTCTTGACGGGCTCCACGGCTCCCCCATCGAAACCATCGTTTGCCGCCATGAGGGTGGTGCCACATATATGGCCGAGGCTGATGGGAAAATGAACCAGCTGCCCGGGATCGCGATGGTTACCCGTGGACCCGGCGCCGCCAATGCCCATGTTGGACTGCATACAGCGTGGCAGGACTCAACGCCCATGGTTCTGTTCGTGGGGCTGATCCCCTTCGCCCACAGGGATCGCGAGGCCTTCCAGGAATTCGACATTAAGGCCTGGTTCGATACGGGCGCGAAGCGTGTGATGGTCTTGGACCACGCGGCACGCGCTTCCGAAATCGTTGCCGAAGCCTTGTTCGCGGCGATGAGCGGACGGCCGGGGCCTGTCGTCGTCGGCCTTCCGGAAGACGTTATCCGCCAGCAGATCCCCGCGGAACTCCATCCAGCCATCCCTGTCGCCACCGGCGGAATGACCACCGTGGACGCGGCCGCGCTGGCCGATGCCCTGGCCGCATCCAGCAAGCCACTGTTTGTGACAGGTGGTAACGACTGGACCCAGGAAGGCGCGGACCAGCTCACGCGCTGGCTGGAAAAACACCACATCCCGGCCGCAGCTGAATGGCGCACCGAGGGCACCATCCCCTTCGATTCGGCGTCCTATGTAGGCCCCATCGGCTACGGCCGGCCCCGCCCCACCTATGATCTGCTGGAAGAAACCGACCTGCTGATCTTTGTGGGCACGGTTCCCGGGGATGTTATTACCAATGGATTCCTCTGCCGCCAGGACTGGGCAAAAAAGAACTTCCTTGTCACCATCGATCCCTCGCTCCGTGGCCGCTCGGGTCCGGTCTCCTACCAAATCCTGGCCAAACCGGACGTCTTTATCCGTGACCTGGCAAAGATAGATCTTCCCGTCAAGGATGAATGGGTGAACTGGACGTCGAAAATGCGCGGGGAGCAGGAAGCCTTCGCCAGCCTGCCCCCGGCGACGCCGTCGGCTGGCCCCGCACGGATGGATACACTGATGGCCAACCTCGTCCCCACGCTACCTGCTGACGCCATGGTGACCCTCGGTGCCGGGGAGCACACCAACTGGGCCCATCGCTACTTCCCCACCCAGCGGTATGCCTCGATGATCAGTGCCCGGAACGGTTCCATGGGCTACTCGGTCCCCTCCGCCATCGCCGCATCCCTGGAATATCCAGGCCGGCGTGTGGTGACCATTGCCGGTGACGGCGAATTCCTGATGAATGGCCAGGAACTCGCGACAGCCGCCCAATACGGCGCCACTCCCTTGGTCATCGTCATGGACAACCAGGAGTACGGCACCATCCGCACCCACCAGGAACGTCACTACCCGGAGCGGGTGTCAGGGACCCAGTTGAAGAACCCGGAATTCGCGCTCATGGCGCAGGCCTTCGGCGGCTTCGGGATCAAGGTGGAACTTGATGCTGACATTCCTGCAGCCATCAAGGCTGCTCTGAAAGCCATAGACGAGGACCGCGTGTTTGCGCTCATCCATCTGGTGGTTGAGCAGAGAGTCAAAGCCTACTAACCACCCATCCGCCATCGGCTCACTTGAGCCGCTCCAACCCTCAACTTTTAAGGACTTCCCTTCATGACAGTTTCTGCGCTTTCCCCTGCCGTTTCATCTGAACGCGAAGCCGCGCTCCTCGCGTCCGTGCCTACCGGTTTGTTGATCGGTGGGCAGTGGCGGGATGCGTCCGACGGCGGCACGTTCGATGTGTACGATCCCGCCACTGGGGAGGTGCTCGCCACCCTCGCCTCGGCGACCAGCGCCGACGCGGTCGCAGCGTTGGATGCCGCCGACGCCGCCCAGTCCTCTTGGGCACGGACCGCGCCGCGGACCCGGGCTGAGATCCTGCGCCGGGCCTTTGACTTGGTGACTGAACGGGCTGAGGACTTCGCTTTGCTGATGACCTTGGAAATGGGCAAGCCCCTGGCCGAAGCACGCGGCGAAGTGACGTACGGGGCGGAGTTCCTGCGCTGGTTCTCCGAAGAAACCGTCCGCGACTACGGCCGGTACCTCACCACGCCCGAAGGCAAGAACAAGATCCTGGTCCAACACAAACCCGTCGGACCCTGCCTGCTGATCACCCCGTGGAACTTCCCCCTGGCGATGGCCACCCGCAAGGTCGCGCCCGCTGTCGCGGCAGGCTGCACGATGGTCCTCAAACCCGCCAAACTCACACCCCTGACGGCCCAGTACTTCGCAAAGACCATGCTCGACGCCGGCCTGCCCGCCGGAGTCCTGAACGTCGTCGCCTCCTCCAGCGCGTCGGGCATCTCCGGGCCGCTGCTGAAGGACTCCCGCCTGCGGAAGATCTCCTTCACCGGCTCCACCCCCGTCGGGAAGCGGCTCATGGCCGACGCCGCACAGAACGTCCTGCGGACCTCGATGGAGCTCGGTGGGAACGCCCCGTTCATCGTGTTCGAAGACGCAGACGTCGATGCCGCCGTTGAAGGGGCGATGGCCGCGAAGATGCGGAACATGGGCGAAGCCTGCACCGCCGCGAACCGGCTCCTCGTCCATTCCTCTGTTGCTGAGGAGTTCACTGCCAAGTTCGCTGCCGCCATGGGCGCTTTGGTGACCGGCCGCGGCACCGACCCCGCCACCCAGGTTGGTCCGCTGATCGACGCCGGGGCCCGGGAGGATGTGCACGCTTTGGTGCGCGCCGCCGTCGACGCCGGAGCTGTTGCAGTTACGGGCGGTGCGCCCGTGGACGGACCCGGGTATTTTTACCAGCCCACCGTCCTGTCCAACGTCCCGAACGACGCAGCGATCCTGGGCCAGGAAATCTTCGGCCCCGTCGCCCCGGTGACCACGTTCGCCACCGAGGAAGACGCCATCCGCCTGGCCAATGCCTCCGAGTACGGCCTCGCGTCCTACCTCTACAGCAAGGATTTCAACCGCCTCCTCCGGGTTGCGGAGCAGATCGAGTTCGGCATGGTCGGCTTCAACGCCGGCGTCATCTCCAACGCCGCGGCACCCTTTGGCGGGGTCAAGCAATCAGGCCTCGGCCGCGAAGGCGGCTCCGAAGGCATCGCCGAGTACACCACCACCCAATACATCGGCATCGCCGACCCCTACGCCCGCTAAACGCCGGAACACACAGAAGCGCCTGCCGGCCCCTGTAGAGGGAGCCGGCAGGCGCTTTAGTGTTGGGCCAGACAACGTTGGTCCAGGGAAGGCAGTCGCCGCAGATGCAGTGACTACCGCGAGAACTCCGTCGGTGGGCTGTCCACCCAGTCCAGGTAGATCGGGTCCTCCGGGTGCCAAGCTCCCCAGTGTGAGACACGAGGGACATTTACGACGTCCCAATCCGAGTTGATGGGCCGGACGTCGATCCAGTCCCAGACGCAGGTCCGATGAAGAATCTTCCAGACGCCATCGCGCTTCTCGCACAGATCGCGGTAGCGGCCTGCCTGGAACATTGTTACTTCGGGCTCTTTGAAGGGGACCACGCAGATGAACATGCTTTCGCGCTTCGCCCGATTGCCGTCGATCTCGGACAAGACATTGGAGATATGGTGGCTGCAACTGTGGATCTTGTCGTGCCAGGTCATGGCTGCATCGGCCCACCCATGGCCGTTTCCGACGTAGCTGCCGTGATCATCGAATGAATCAGGCCAGTAGGTGGATTTCATCAGCTCGCGGTCGTGCCGGTCCGCGCCCCTCGCGTACAACATCAGATTGTCGTGGAGGGCTTGCTTGTCATACAACTCAGTTAGTTGAGCATCTGTGAGAGACATATATCCAGACTTTCTACTTCAAACGTCAGGCAGCTTCTTTGACTACCCTCGTTGGGGTTTTTAGAACGTGCGTGCGGCGACCCGCACTGGTTCGGCCCGCTTCAGGGCCTCGCCCAGACGCTCAGCTGACACAGGTGCCGCGGGAGCTTCGAGCATGCTTTCGTCCGGGGTTGCGGGGTCAGCCAGGTAAAGCCTGGTGTAGGCAGCGGCTTCCGGCTCGAAACGCCAGCTCTCAGCCAGCGCGCCAGCGTCCACCGCATCGAAACCCAGTTGCTCGATGACGCCCATTACCTTGGTTTTGGCAGAGATGTCATCGCCCGCCACCGGAAGGGCGGTGCGATCGGAGGCGCCGGCGGGGCGAACCAGCTGCGGAATGTGGTGCGCCAGGATGTTATTGAATGCCTTTGTCAGGCCGGCTCCTTGAAAGTGCCGCAGGACAAGCTCGCTCGTAGTGAGCCGTTCCTCGTCGAGCTCAGCCACCCTTCCATCCCGGAACGGGTAGTAGTTGGTGGTGTCCAGTACAGCTTTCCCTTCCAGGTGGGAGGCAGGAACGGCGGTGTGTGCCGTGAGCGGCACGGACAGCACCACAACGTCTCCGGCCGCTGCGGCCTGTTCGACGGTGCCGGCGGAAGCCAGGGGTCCCAGCTCTGAGACGAAGCCGGCTAGGGTCTCCGGGCCGCGGGAGTTGGACAGCACTACACGGATCCCGGCATTTACGGCCAGACGCGCTATGGCAGCACCGATGTTTCCGGTGCCAATAATTCCAAGGGTGGTCATATCTATTCCTCTTTTGAGAGTGGTGGATTGGGGAGGTGGCCGGTTGCGTCGAGCACGTTGTCCAGCCAGCCCACCCGGTTGGTGAACCGCTTGGCCTTGTGCGGTGCGGTCCACCGGTAGGCGTCGTTTTCCCAGTTGATCTTCAGCCGCCGGCGGGACGTCACAGCAGTGAAAGTATGGATGAGCCACGGATTCCCCAAACCGTCGGCCACCACCACGTCCGGTCCCGGCAGGAGGGCCAGGAGATCTTTGTCTTGGAGGCCGGCTTCTTCAAGTAACTCTTCAAGGGTCTGTTGTTCAGGCGTGGCACCGGCTTCCATAAAACCGGTGATGCAATGCCAAAGACCGCAGTCGTGACCAAGATTTCCGCTTCTTCTGAACAGGGCAATTTTGTCCCGCCACTGGACCACGGCCGCTATCACGGTACGGTCCGCCGGGATGTCATGCCCAGCGAGTGACGGAAACCCGACATTGGACACCGCATCAATGGCGCTCATATTTTCCTCCCAGCGCGTATTTACCTCCCACGTGCAGCAACCGGCCCAGGCCGCTACACAACGTCGATCGACCGGGAGTTAACAAGCTCGCGGAACTTTGCACCGTGCCAGATGAGCGGCTCGTTTTCCCCAACTCCGAGCTTCTTCACCTCAAGCAGAGCCATCCAGTGGTCGCCGGCTTCTGAAACCTCATGGATGGAGCACTCGAGCCACAATGCCGCGTCTTCTATGAACACGGCCCCGTCCTCACCGACGTCGATTGCCACCTGCTCAAACCGTGCAGCGCGGTCCCTGCCTGCGAGCTTGCGGGTCAGATGCCCTTGCCCCTTGCCAAAGATCGAAACCCCGAGCGAGGCAGCGTCCTTGATCTGTTCCCACGTCTCGGACGACTTCTGCACAGCTACCGCAACCAGGCACGGTTCCAGCGAGACTCCAACCATGAACGATGACGCAACGAGTGCATGCTTCTCATTGCCGGCTTCAACCGCCAGCACTGCAACGCCGGAGGGAAACTGCGCGAAGGTGCTTCGCACCACCAAGGGGTCGTTGCCGAACGCGCTGACCTTCGGCCGGGTCATAAATTTTTGGCTCATGATTTCTTCCTCTCGCGCCCGAGGAGTGGTCGCCCTTGAACCACTCCCGGACCGAATACGCCGGGACCCCTACGCAGCGGTCTGGCCGCCGTCAACCGGCAGTGCGATGCCGGTGATGTACGAAGACTGCTCACTGCCGAGGAACAGGACGGCATTCGCTACTTCTTCTGCGGTTCCGACACGACGTGCCGGAACCATATTGATGAGGTAGTCGGCGGCGGCAGGGTTTTCCGCCAGGCCTTCTTCCATCATTGGCGTCCTAATGGGGCCTGGGCAGATGGAATTCGCGCGAATATTCTGTGCCGCGTATTCAAGCGCGATGGTTCGGGTCAACCCCAGGAGGCCGGTCTTGGAGGCGCTGTAGCTGCCATACAAGGGCGTCCCCATCAAGGCTGCGGCTGAAGCCACATTGACTATCGATCCCCCGCCGCGCTCCAACATTGCCGGAATGGCAAACTTCATCGTGAGGAAAGCACCCCGGAGATTCACGTTGATCATCTTGTCGAAGTCCGATTCCAGCGCCTCATGGTGCTGCACCATTGGGGCATTTGCACCTGCGATATTGCACAGGATGTCGAGTCCACCGAATTCGCTGACGGCCAAGCTGACCATGGCCTTGGCGTCTACCGAGTTTGAGATGTCAGCCTGGATCGGCACCGTGCGGTCTCCCAGCTCGACTGCTGTCTTCTCCTGGGCCCCGGAGAAGTCCGCCAGGACTATGTTTGCGCCATGCTGATGAAACAGGCGGGCGGTTGCCAAACCCATGCCTGAGCCTGCGCCGGTAATGATTGCGGTCTTGCCTTTGAGTATGTTGCTCATTGTTATTCCTTCACGTCGTTGTGGTTTGCCTACCATCAACGCTAAGAGCGGGTGCGGGTGCAACGGCATGGCCATCGGCGCCAACAAGGAAGGAAACTGCGCCAAGATGTGTCCTCGGCGAACACTGCCCGCAAGAACAAAAGCTCCCCGGAAGCCTGAACTGGATGACCAGTCCTGCTTCCGGGGAGCCCGTTGGCTGTCTATCTACTTTGCTGTCAGAACCGCGTCACGGCTCCGGCTTTCATTCCCGGTTTGTCCTGCATTGCCGGACGCGAACGCCTTCGAAAACATGAAGCCGCGGTAGTCATCGGAGACAACTTCCTGGACCTTTTTGACGTATTTGTCGAAGCCCCCGGCATACGGAATGAAATAGCGCGAGCCGTCGTATTTGTTGACGTGGACCATGTAGTTGTCCACGGCCCGGCGCAACAGCGGCTCCGCAATCTCATTGCAGTGCTCGCCCCACTCCCGCTCTGCCTCAAGGCTGGCCTCAATGCGGACGGCGCCCTTCTTTTCGGCGTGCGCCATGATGTCCGCTACAAAATCAACGTGTTGGTTGTTCCCCACGAAGAAGTTTGCAAGCACACTGGGGCTCTGCGGGCCGGTAAGCATGAACAGGTTGGGGAATCCATGCGTCATGACCCCCAAATGGGTCTGCGGCTTATGGTTCCACCGGTCGCTGGGCTGTTGGCCGTGCTCATTGCGGACGTTGGCCTGGTCCAGGGCTCCCGTAAAGGCCTCGAAGCCGAGGGCAAAAACGATGAGATCAACCTCGTACTCATTGTTCCGGGTCTTGATCCCGGTCTTGGTGATGCGCTCCACCGGATCACTTCTCAAGTCAACCAGACTGACGTTGCTTTGATTGAAGATCGAGTAGTACCCGGTGTCGATGCAGAGGCGCCGTATGCCGATTGGGTAGGAGGTTGGCATCAGCTTCTCTGCGGTCTCCGGATCATCGATCATGTCGCGGATCTTGCCGCGGACGAATTCAGCTACAACGTTATTAACGTCGATGTTCGTCCCCTGGTCCGAGAAAGTTCCGAGCAACGTCTGGCCCCCGAACGCCCATCTGGACTCGAGAATCTGCTGTTGCTGTTCCTCGGAAAAGTCTGAAGCCTTGCCCGCAAAGCCCTGCATGACGTACCCAACTGGAGAATTGTATGACTCATCACGCAGTTGCAGGACTTTCTTGTTGAGCCGGGCCTTCTTCCTCCTGTCCGCTGGCCCGTTGTGTGCAGGGATCGAGTAGTTCGGGGTCCTCTGCAGGACATAGAGTTCCCCGGCGGTCTTGGCGATCTCAGTCGCAGCCTGCACGCCTGAAGAGCCCGTTCCTATGACTGCCACGCGCTTGCCGGCAAACTCGACGGGGGTTTGTGGCCAGTGGCCGGTTTGATGCCATTCACCTTGGAAATCATCCAGGCCGGGGAAGTCCGGCTTACGCGGCTTTGACAGCTGTCCGGTCGCCATGACCAGGTAGCGGGCCCAAACTGTCCGGCCCGTATTGGTCTTGATCAAGTATTTGTTCTCATGCGGCTGCCACTCAGCCGACGTCACCCAGGTGCTTAGCGAAAGGTTTCGGCGCACATCGAGGCGGTCCGCAACATAGTTCAGGTAGCGCAGGATTTCGGGTTGCGCTGCGTATCGTTCGCTCCAGTCCCATCCCGCGTAAAGTTCGGGATCAAACATGAAGGAGTAGCTGTGGCTCTCCAAGTCCACGCGGGCACCCGGGTAGGCATTGTGATACCAGACGCCCCCGACGCCGTCTGCTCCCTCAAAGCCGTGGACGTCATGTCCCAGATCTGCAAAACGGTGGAGGGCGTAGATGCCCCCCATGCCCGCGCCGATCACGACGACGGAATATTCCTCAGTCCCGTCTGCCTGATTTCGTACGTTTGAAAAGCCCACCGGATCTCCTTTGATGTCAGTGCGTCGGCTTCTTTGCCGATCCTCGTTCACAAATAACGGTTCACAAATAACGCTAAGAGCCGCTGGGGCAGGACCGGCATGGCAATGGACGCCAATATGGCGGGAAAATGCGTCAACCAGTCATCCACCCGGTTAGCGTCAACTCGTGCGGGTCTCGGCCAAGGCCACGATCGCTACGGCGCTCGTGGTCTCCACACCTAACTGGTTAATGGCCTTCAGTGTGAGTTCAGCGCATGCTCCATGGGTCTCATCGCGGAACACGCGCGTGACCTCGCCTCCGATCCACTGGGTATCGCCGAAGACACCCGGCTGCTTAATGCGGACCGAAAGCGACACAAGATCCGCGTCGTCGCCCATCCAGTTGGTCACGCAGTGCGACATCCACGACACGCGCTGGTTGCCGTTGTCGTACGCGCCCGGCATACCGATCGCATGCGCCATGGCAGCGTCCTGGTGTCCCAAGCTCGGGAAGGGCTCGGAGAGGAAGTGCTCGGGACCGAGGTTCGTCGGCGCGCTTGGGTCGCCGTTCCTCACTCGCTCCTGCTGGCGCACTCGGGTCTCGACGCCGCGGTAGCCGGCGGTACCGATTGCGCCCGCGTAGTACGCAGTCATGGTGATGAGGTCGAGCGGACCCTTGACCACCTGCGGCACGACATCGCCGACGGATACCGTCTCAGCAAAACGCGTGCGCTGGCCGCGGATCTCCTCAGCAAGGATCGCGGCTCGGATCTGGTCCTTCTCCTCGTCCGTGTAGACATGGGGGTCTCGCGGTTCGTGCATCCGCTGGGCCTCGGAACTTCGAGCCACGCAGACGATCGTGTTACGGACGATCCCGACCAGCTCTTCGCCGACGAAGTAATCGGTGCGCCCCACCTGCTCCACGAGGCGGCCCGACCGGCGGCCAACCCGTTCGCGTACGTCCTCGACGAAGGCGCGGGCCCGCACCCGCTCCCCCAGCCGGATCGGCCGGCGTAAGTCGAGGTCGGCACCAAGATGAATGGCCTGGAGGCCCTCTGACATGCCCATTGCGACTTCGGCGTCACACACGGAGTAGAGGAAGGTGGGGGGTGCAATCCGGGTACCGTGCCGCGTTGTCTGCGCGTACGAGTCGGATAGCCACAGCGGGTTCTCGTCGCCGATCCCCCACGCGTAGTGGCGGATCGAGTCGGTGCTGGCCTCCTCGTTCCATTGCACGATAACGGCTGACTCACCGATGAAGCTCTTCATGTACGCGACATCTTCATCGGTGATCTGCTTTGCCGGTACGGCAGTAGCTGCGCTGGTCATGTTGTTGGTCCTAACGAGGTGGTGTGGACTGAGACGACAGCATCGACGACCGTGACGGTTGCTGTCGCCGGGTCCGCAAGGATGGGATTGAATTCGAACTCGTGGATGTTCCCGTGCCGTTCGGCCCAGGCAACTATGTCGATCACACTGCTCGTAAGGGCCTCGAGGGTCTTCCCGCCGGCCTCACCGCGAAGGCTGGTGGCCACAACGCGCGCGTGAGAGATGGCTTGCCGGACCTCCGACCGGGACACCGGGAGCGGAAGGATACTTATATCGTCGATTGCCTCAGTCATCCCGCCGCCGGCGCCGATGACGAGGACGGGACCAAATTCGGGATCGCGTCGAAGCCCCAGGAGGACTTCGGTCTTCCCTGGTGCCATCGCCTGGACAGAGATCGTCGCGGCATCCCCCTGGAGGGATGCGAGCTGGGTGGCTGCCGCACGCGCGCTGTCGGCGTCGTTGACGCCGATGAAAACGCCGCCGGCGTCTGCCTTGTGCAGGATCTCGGCGTCGTCAATTTTGATCGCCACTGGGAAGCCGATCTCCTCGGCAGCCTGGACAACGCCGTCGACATCACGGACGGCGCGGCTGGCGGGCACAGGGACACCGGATTCCGCCAAGGATTCAGCCACCTCACGCCACGTCAGGTTGGACGTCCCGTCAGTCGTCGTCGTCTTGAGGGCCCTCCCCACGAGATCTCCGCGGTTGGCACGGGTTCTTTGGACGTGGGCCCATGAAGATGCGGCCGCGATGGCATCCAGCGCACGCCCCGCTGTAGGCAGGGAAAGCACTCCTGCTTTGCGCAGGATCCCGGCCTGGGCGGCCGTGACCCGGTCGTCCTCGGACAACGGGACCACCATGACGCGCACTCCCGCCGGGATGCTCATCCCGGCGATACCGGCCGCCAACTCATCGAAATCGTGCGCGAGCCGGGTCGCCGTCACGATAACCCAACCGTCCGACGTCGTGGCGAAGACCCGTTCAAGGATGCGCAGGTAGTCGGCAGTGGATGACTGGACTCCGACGTCGATGGGGTTGCCGAGGTGATTGCTGCCAACCGCATCGCCGATTGATTGGAGCGCATCTGGTTCAAGATCCCGGAAAGTCAGGCCGCGGTCATCGGCCAGGTCGTTCCAGAGCCCCACCTGGGCGCCGGAAGTCGTGACGACCGTCAGTTCCTGGTCACCGCCGGAGAGCCGTCCATGGAAGACGTCGAACGTCTCGGTCAAATCAAGGAGTTGCTCAGGCGAGGTACACACCATTCCGAAACGGTGGCGCAGGACGCTCAGAGCGACACGGCCGCTGCCCGCCAGCTTCCCGGTATGCGACTGGGCGCTCATCGCGCCGCGGGTGGACCGTCCCAGTTTCAGGACGATGACCGGGATTCCGCGGTCCCCCGCAGCGGTTGCAGCGGCTTCGAGGTCGTCGTTTGCGCTGAAGCTCTCGACGATGCAGGTAAGGACATGCGTGTCCGGATCAGCGCCCAACCACTGCGCCCAGTCGGTAAAGCCCGTAGAAATCTCGTTTCCTGAGCTGGCCCATGCACTCAAGCCGCTCGCGCCGCGTGCGGCAAGGGATTGCATGAGCGCGTTTCCGAGTCCGCCGCTCTGGCTGAACATGGCCACGTGACCTGCCGGAATCGCACTACGCTGCAGGACCGAGGAGAACGTTGCGGTCAGTGACCGGCCCACGTGCATAAAGCCGATGCAGTTGGGCCCGATAAGTCGGGTGGTGCCCTTGGCCAATTCTGCACGGAGCAACTCGTCGCGGTCGTGCCTGCCGGTCTCACCGAAGCCGGCAGCGAAGGCCACCGCGAAAGGGACGCCGAGCGCCACGCACTCGCGAAGATCCTCGATGACCCTGTCGGCCGGACCCACGAGGACAGCAACGTCGGGCACCTCGGGGAGGTCGGAGAGGCTCTCCACGGTGGGTACACCGAGCACTTCCTTGTGCACGCTGCTGACTGCGTAGTACCGCCCCTCGAAGCCGAGCCGGGCGAGGTAATCCAAGGTCCGTCCCGAGGTCTTCCATGCGTCCCGGGAGGGGCCAACCACTGCCACACTCTCTGCCTTTAGAGGGTTATCGATGCGCACCGGGCTCAAAACGGCCTTGCTATCCAACATTTACATTCCTCCAGTACGTCGGATGGTCCCCGGCCTGCGGCGGGCGGGGACTTCTATTGCCTCGACCACGACGCCGAGATCACGTTCGGTATCGAAGTAGGCAAATCCGCCGTCGCCGCCCCGGCCATAGCCACGCGCGGTTTGTGTAACCCGATATCCGGACCCTTCCATGAGCGTGATCGCGTCGTCCAAGCTGTCCACGAAGACGCCCAAGTGGTGCAGGCCGGTGCGCCCCTGTTCGGTGAACTCGTGATAAATACTTGGACCGGCCAATGGCTGGATGAGCTCGATCTGGGGATTGGACCCGCCCATGGCGAGCTTCATGGCAAAAGCGCCTTCCTCGGCGCCAAAGCGTGACCAGGGCATGAACTCCTGGTCATAGCTGTAACAAGTCCACTCGTCGATGCCGAAGGCTCGCCCGTACAAGTCGATGGCCTCGTCCAGGTCCGGCACGAGGATCCCTACCTGCCCCACTTTTCCTATCGGGACAGGAGCTGCGAACTGAACCTTCGGCAGCAGAGCTCCAGATTCCGTTCCGGCAGCGGACCTGGCAGCGTCGCCATCCCGCTCAAACTCTCTTGATGTGATAGTTGTATTCATAATGTAATAACTACGCTAGCTTTCTAGTTGCTGTCAACGGATAAAATGCTGTCCCCGGGTACCGACTCTTTCTCATGGCGCTGTAGCTCTCCTTTCGCCATGTGCGTATGATTTCCGCATGGCAAGTACAACTAAGGCAGTCGACAAACCGTCCCCCGACAGCGAAGCCCCGAAGGACCTGGTGCAGTCGGTTGCCCGGGCCCTGAACATCGTTGATGTCGTTGCGGCGTCGAAGGAGCCCATGCGGGCCCAGTCCATCGCGAGCGCAGTAAACCTGCACATTGCGACGACCTCCCATTTACTGGCGACGCTTGTACATGCCGGTTATCTGGAACGTAACGAGCGCACCTACAAACTCGCCGCCGGGAAAATCCTGGATCTTAGTTCGCGCGTGGAAGACGACTGGCGTCCGTCGCCCCTGGCGCTGCGTCTCTTGAAGATGGTGGTTGATGCTACCGGCGAAAGCGCCTACCTTTCCGGGTGGCAAGGCGGCACTGTCACTGTGGTCGCCGTTGAGGAGGGCAGCCACGCGGTTCGGGTAGCGGATCTTAGGGTTGGCGTTTCCGGCGACATTCATGCTCGCGCCTCAGGCAAGGCCCTCCTCGCCTTCGGTCCCGAATCACAACTGGAACGGATCCGGTCCGTAGACGGTGAACTCACGCGGCGAACCGAGCATACGATCACTACCCTTCCTGAATTCTTGGCCGATCTTGAGGTGACCAGATCGCGTGGTTACGCACTGGACCACCAGGAATACGTTCTTGGCGTCTGCGGCATGGCAGTTCCTCTCTTCGAAGGGTCCGAACGCCCCCGCACTGCTCTGACGGTTACGGTCCCGCTTCATCGATTTACCAACGAGGAGCACTTCCAGGTGTGCCTCGATGCCCTGATGGAAGCCCGCCGCCTGGACGATGAAGAAGGAGAGTCAACCCAGCCGTAGTACGTCAAGTTCCAGTACCGGACCCCCTTCCCCATGACAAACTTCCAGGGACGTCCGGGGGCCGTCCTCCAACCGGGGAAAATCTGAGCTGGCAAGGTAAGCGCACAAGCGGGTTCCTTTCGAAAGCCGGATCGCAGTGGATCCAAGATCCACGGTGATTGACTTCCCGCCGGTACCCTCCGCAGTGCTGAATGAGGACCCCTCGCAGAGCAGCTCAGAGGAGCCGTTGTCATCAAGTGTCGCCAGCTTGATGACCACAGGCGTGGGACCCGTGGCCGCCACCTTGAGGCTGCACGTGACCGACCCGAGGATCTCGACGTCTTCGAACAGTGGATCTGAAACGAAGGTCTGCACGTCGTGGCGCGCACTCAATGCGTCCACCATTCGCGGACCTGAATTCGCGCCCACCTTGTAGCCCGGGAAGAATGTTCGCCCGCCGATTGTCGGTACGGGTGGCTCCAGTGACAGCACGCCGTAGGTATCCGCACTCGTTTCAGCACGGTCCGGCGTGCTGGAGCGTAATTGAAGCTGCATTCGGCGGGCGTCATCCGGTGGCCAGCTTGAGAAGCATCGCCATTCATCGGCTCCCATGGAGAAAACACTCACAGGGTGGTCAGCGTGGTTGCGGCCGTCGCGTATTTCCTCCAGCCAACCGAGTTGAAGGGAGGTCGGGTCCAGACTGTCAAACGATGATGCAGGACCAAAGAAGCGCGCCGGGAACCATCCGCCCATGAGACCGTGCGCCCAGGGCCCTATCAAGAGGCGATCATGGAGATTCCGCGCACCCATGGCCTCTCGTCGGACAAAACTGGCAACCGTTCCTGGAAGGAAAATGTCGAACCAGCCTCCGATGACAAACGCCGGCACCTCAACGTGCCCAGCCAGCTCCGGATCCACCAGCGAACGGCTACGATCCCGCCAGTCGCGCAGGTACGGCGCGAATTCCCCGGCCTCCTCGATGAGTTGGTGAAAAGTACGGATTTTCCCCTCTGCGACGTTCCGCTCCAGGCCTGCGATCCGCGGACGGCTTTTTTCATTCATACCGGCGCTTGCGAGAAGAATCGACACCCAGTGTGCAAGGAATCCCAACACGACGTTGTCGTCCTCGTAAAGCCAACCGGAATGGACGTCGTCGGCGGTCACAGCGGGAACAATACCAATGAGGCCTTCAGGATTCTTCGCCGCCGCCAACCACTGGCTGATACCTACGTATGACCCGCCCACCATGCCCACTTTGCCGTCGGACCACGGTTGCCCGCGCACCCACTGGATGGTGTCCACACCATCATCGGCTTCATTCACAAAAGGAACGAAGTCGCCCTCGCTTCGAAACCGGCCCCGTACGTCCTGAACCACCACCGCCCAGCCGCTTTCCACGGCGCGCAGGACGTTAATCCACGTGTTGGTGTGCGCGGGGTCATCCTTGCAGTAGGGCGTTCGTATCAGAACTGTGGAGCGCGGTTCCCCATCACTTGGCCGATACACATCTCCGGAGAGGGTAACGCCGTCGCGCATTGCGACAGGGACGTGCTTCTCAACTATCAGGGTCATGGCAACCTTCGGTGTTTCGCTTTCGCAATCGGTCTGGCCGGGGATAATCACCCGGCAGTTTGGACCATGTCCAGGCGCGGGTAGTGGTCAAGCAGTTCCGCGCCATTTGCCGTCACGACAACGAGATTCTCAAGACGTACGCCTCCGACGCGGTGCTGCCCTTCGATACCTTCGATGGCAATGACCATGCCTTCCTGGATCTCCTCAGGATGGTCAAGCGACCACGAGCGCGTAATGGTGGGCGGGTTGTAGTGGATTGCCCGGGACCCTGCGTTGACCAGGCCGATCCCGTGCCCCAGTTCGATGCTGAAACACTCTGCCTCGGACGGAAAGCCAAGATCTTCCGCGGGGGCAAGTACGGAGGCCACGTCAGCTGTGCTTGCGCCGGGTTTCATGAGCGACATCGCCAGATCCAGACGGTCCGTCAGCTTTGCGTAGGACGAGCGCTCGGCTGAGGTCGGGGCGCGGCCCACGACGTATTGGCGGTAGAGACACGCGGTGTACCCCATGTAGGAAGTTCCGCAGGTGAGGAGGTAGGCGAGATCGCCATGCTCAACGATGCGGTCTCCACCGCTGATCCCACGGGGGAACGACAGTGGTCCGGAGAGGAGACGGGCGGCTCCCACTTCCGCACCGGCATCTTCAATGGCGCGACGGGCCATCAACGCGATCTGGGCCTGCTTGGTTCCGGGCCGCAATGCGGCCCGGGTCGCCTCAAACCCTGCAGTGCTCAAGCTCGCCGCCATCGAGATGCAGGAGATTTCATCAGCGGTCTTGATCGTTGAGCATTCGAGCAAGAGAGGGAGCCCCGGGATTGTTTGGATGCCTGCATCGGCCAGGGCATTCATACCGGGCTCATCAATCTCGCTGACGGCCAGTTGCTCGCCCTCGAGAGATCGTGATGCAAGTTCATCGCGGATCTGGGCTGCGAAAACGGCCGACAGTTCGGCAATTGCAGAACTGGGTGCCACACCGCCGAGCCAAGAGATGGCTGGGCGCCACTGCGTGATCCATGGAGCCTGGTCAGGCATTTGTTGGAGGGACCCCGCTGGCGCGAACACGATTGGTTCCTCATCTGCGAAGAACAATGCATAGCCCACCTGGAGCGAGAATTCGCCCCACCAGAAGCCCGTCAGATAACGCACATTGTCCGCGCCCGTGAGCAGCAGCGCCGGTATGCCCTTGGAGCGCATCAGTGCCCGCATGCGGTCAGCACGCTCTCGACGCATTCGCTCGAGATCAACGCCTACGTGCAGTTCTGTACGCGCCGGTCCGAAGTGCAATTTCTGGTGATTTTCGGGCATCGCTTGCCTTGGCCTTTCGTGTTTACGGATGTCAGTGCTGCGGCATTTCAACCGAACTTTGCTCTGAAATAACGCTAAGAGGGGGCGGCCCCTGCGCGACACGGCATAGGACGCCAATGACGTAGGAAGCCACGCCAGACTTCCAGTTTGTTAACTCAGCGGCTATCGCTGCCCTGCGCAGTGACTGCCCACGCGGGGTCGCGCCGTTCCACAAAGGCCAGGGCACCCTCACGCGCTTCCGGTCCGCTTCGCAACGGAGCAACGATTTCTTCCTGGGCAGCGAAGCGCGCCTCCGCTGCGGCATACCGCGACTCCGAAATTATGCGTTTGGCAGTCTTCATTGCAACGGGTCCGTTGAGCTGGATTTTCCCGGCGAGTTCCAGTGCTGTGTCGAGTGCTTTGCCCGGCTCCGTCAGCCTGTTGATGAGGCCGAGCTCGGCGAGGCGGGCCGCAGTGATCGGCTCTCCCAGCAGCGCCAGCTCCATCGCGATGTGATACGGCATACGGTCCGGTAGGCGGAGTAGCCCGCCGCCTGCGGCGATCAGTCCCCGCTTTACCTCAGGAAGGGCAAACGAGGCCGTTGAGCTGGCCACGATCAAGTCGCATGCGAGCGCAAGCTCAAATCCCCCTGCGTAGGCGTAGCCTTCGACGGCGGCAATGACGGGTTTCACGGGCGGCCGACGGGTGATGCCGGCGAAACCACGTCCTTCAAGGACCGGGACGTCTCCCGCTGCAACCGAAACGAGGTCAGCGCCTGCCGAGAAGTATCCGCCAGCGCCGGTGAGGATGGCGACACTTGCAGAATCATCGGCGTCGAACGCATCGAACGCAGCTGCAAGCGCCAGTGCTGTGGGGCGGTCAATGGCATTTCGCTTGTGCGGACGGGTGATCGTCATGATGCGAACTCCCCCGGAGTTGCTGACGTGAACGCTTGGCTCACTCTGTTTGTTGCTTGCTCCCGCTTGAGGCTGGGTTTGTTGCATCGTTCATCCTTTGGGTCGTCATGATGGGAAGAGAGCTGCGGATTGCTGATCTCGTTATTTTCAAATGGTGAATGTTACTACCGTGTTACGATAGTAACATTGCTACTTTCCACGAGGATTTCTTCTTTCTCGTGCTAGCCACAATTTCGGATGGAATGAAGGGAAATAACCATGAAACCCGCGCAAAGACTCCGGGAACTGCTCGCGGATTCCAAAATGATCATCGCGCCGGGAGCCTACGATGCACTCTCAGCGAAGTTGATTGAGCAAGCCGGCTTCGATGTCGTGCTTATCGCCGGGGGCACTTACTCCAACTTCCACTACGGGGTGCCGGATAACGGTTTTATCTCCCAGGGAGAACTCATCGAGGCCGGCAGGCGCATTACCGCAGTCACAGACCTGCCACTCATTCTCGACTTTGATGATGCAGGAGGATCACCCCTTCAAGCGTTCCGTGGCGTCCAACTTGCCGAGCAAGCCGGCGTCGCAGCCCTGCTGGTCGAAGACATGGTGCCTGCAACGAAGCACTTTTGGACACCCAGAGACGGCGGGGAGCGCTGGAAGCCGCAACTCAAACTTCGAACCGTCGAGGAGATGAGTGACATCATCCGTGCCTGCGTGGAAGCCCGGACGTCCCCGGATATGGTGATCGTGGCCCGATCGGATGCCAGCCGCTTTGGCTTCGACAACCTCTCTGAACGCATGGCTGCCTATTCTGCTGCCGGCGCAGACATGCTCTATCCGTGCGGCTACCCCCTTCTCGACTTGCCCAAGCTCTCGGAAGTCGTCCCAGGCAAGTACGTCATGGTGACCGTAAAGAATCCCACCCTGGAAGAGCGCCAGGAACTCGAAGACGCCGGTGTAAAGATGCTGCTGGTCATCAACACAGTGAACGGTGCCGTAGCGGGCTTTCGCGAGAATCTGTCCCTCCTCGCGCGTGGTGAGTTGCTCGAGGGCGAAGCAGAAGGCGGCGCTTACATACCCATCATGGAAGCAATCGATGCGGCAGACTGGGCCCGCAAGGCCCGCCACTTCGGTTATTCCTGACAGTTTGTTGCAACTGATTCACGAGCAGAAAGCGCCGACGACATCTCAAGTCGTCGGCGCTTTCATTTGCGTCAGGCCGGAGTTTTTACACCCGCGGCCAGCTCCGGTCCCGTGAGCGGAGTCGGATTCCAGCCTTCGCCCATGGCAACAAGACCTTCGGTCATCATTCCGTGGCTGACCGCGTCATTCATGGTCTTTTTGAGCTCGTTCACCATCAGCATCCGCGTGGAGCGCAGCGTCAGCGTAGGCTTCGCGGCAAGCATCCGGGCAAGTTCATATGCCCTGGTGACTACCTGATCCTTGGGCACCACTTCGTTCACGGCACCCCATTCGTATGCCTGCTGCGCAGTGATCTCCTGGCCGGTGAGGTGGAAGTACCGGCCCCGGTTCAGGCCGATGACCAGCGGCCAGATGATCTGCATGCCGTCGCCGGGAATGTTTCCCTGGGAGAAATGTGCATGATCGGCGAACACGGCATCCTCGGAAGCGATGACAATGTCGCACAACAGCGCCTGCTCATTGTGATACCTCGCCGGACCGTTTACTGCGGCAATCATCGGAACCTCGATGTCGAGGTGGCCGAGCACAAGGCGCTTGGCGTCGTGATGAAGGCCGAGCCAGATCTCAGGGGTTACCCAGTTCTTGTTATCAATCGGGGCTTCCTTGTCGATGAAGGTGTCGCCCGCTCCGGTGATGATGACAACGCGGTTCCCCCGGTCCCTGCTGATGTCATCCCAGAGCGATGAAACATTGTCATGGACTCCCACACCCCAGACGACGTCGCTTCCATCCGTATGGAACGTGACCAGCAGAATGCCATCCTCGTCACGCTCCAATTTGATGTGCTGGTACTTGTCCTTGTAATCATCAAACGTTATCCACGCCATCGTGAATCTCCTTATTTCTGTGATTGAGCCATGAGTCGCGCTCCATAAGGCCGTCCGGCCAGCGCGTCTAAACTCTCGTAATATGAACTGTATATACAAATAGCGCGAGTTCTCAATAGTCGTTGGCAAAAATCCGCGCGAGGAATAGCGTTTCGAGCCTGCCTTGGACTTGCCGGCGGCGGCAGGTCCAACTCTGCCGGAATCATGCGGCAGTCCTCCGGCCGGTGTAAGCGAGCAGGGCGGCGTCCAGCGTTGCCGGGTCCTCGCTGTCCAACCGCGCCAGCACGTGCCCATCGGGCCGTACAAGGATGGCCTCGTCCCCGTTTACACGGTAAGCAGCCGCCCACTCGGCCTCTGCAGCGTCAAAGTCACCTGAGGGCCCGAACGTCACCAAGTGGTATGGAATGCCACGGATGTCTGCGCGCCGCGCTGCCTCCCTTGCTGGCTCCGAACCGGAGCGCGCGAGGATGGTCAGTTCGCGTCCGAACAAATCAAGCGTTGAAGCAGTTTCCTCGGCGTTGAGCCACACGTGCGGGGCGCGTTCACCCACGGCAGCAGTTGGCGTGAAGGTTCCCACCGGCCAGCCGGCATCCGGCGAGGTGGGTCCCGCTACCGCTCCACGGTTATAGCGGAATCCGATGTCCAGGCCAGGGTGTACAAAGTTTTCCGGCCGGAAGGAGCGGGGGCCTTCATCGGCGTTACCCACAATGGATCGGAAGTTGCGGACGGATTCGGCCATATTAAACACTGCAACGGGCCGCCGCTCCACTTCGTAGGTGGCCAGGAGTGCAGGATCAGCCCAGCCCTTGAGGACGGCTGCCAGCTTCCATGCGATGTTGTGGACGTCCTGAATGCCGGTGTTTTGGTTGAAGCCGCCGTATGGAGGCATGACGTGCACGGCGTCTCCCGCGAGCAGGATCCGGCCGGACTGGTAGCTGTCAGCGACCCAGGCGCCCACAGTCCAGGTCCGGGCGTCCATTAACTCCACCGACTCGTGAGGATCGCCGATCGCGTCCCGTATTTGCGTCGTCCAGTCAATGTCCTCGAAGGGCACCCTGTCCATGACCAGTGGGCGGCCCAGCATCGCTACCCGATCGGTCGCGTCAACGGGAGCGATCACGACAGCGCCGATGGTCTCTGGATTATCGAGATAGATAAAGCTGGACGGATCGCCCGTGCGCCGCTGGATAACAGGCGAACGGAACAGCACGCTCACCGCAGTCTGCAGGTCCTGATCGCCCGTCGTCCCGATCCCCAGGGCAGTGCGCACCTGGCTGGCGGCGCCGTCGGCCGCGATGACATATTTTGCGGCAACGTCCACAGAGCCATCATCATCGGCTATGGACACGAGGACTTCTGTCCCTGTGTCCTTAACCGTCGACACCGTCCTTCCGAACTCGATCGTGACCGTGTCCTCTGCCTGGGCCGCGTCAACGAGGATGGGCTCAAGGGCGTCCTGTGAGCACAGCACCACATCCAAGGTCTCCGGACCGAGGCTGGTGTCGGCGGGGCCGTCAGCACCGCTGCTGGTGACTACAGAACGCCACGGTGATACGGCATCGCTTCCCAGCAGGCGCCGTGGTCCGCCAGGAAGTGCCGCAGCCCGTACTTCTTCCGCGAGACCGAGTTCGCGAAAAACCTCCATGGTGCGGCAACTGACCGCACGGGACCTGGGGTGGCGCGACCGCTCGGTTCGTCGCTCGACAACGAGGGTGTCGACGCCGAACCGCCCCAGGAGGATCGCCGCCGAAAGTCCCACCGGACCAGCTCCGATAATCAGGACGTCGACGCTGCGCTTCGCGGGTTCATTCCGCTCGTTCACTGGCTGACTCCTGCAAACTCCGTCAGTTCTGGCTCCGTGATGCGGGAATCCATGTACGTCAGTTGGCCGCACGGCTGCATCCTGGCGCGCAGGACGTCATCGAACGCAGCGCTGACATCAAGGGGCGTCCATGACTCGCGGGTGAGGGCGGAGTCGACGACGGCCGGGTGCGAAAGCAGCATGAGGTCATGCCCGTTCGCAAAACGGACCACTTGGCCGTTTACTCCCTTGCTGAGGTCGGACAGGAGATAAAGCACCACTGGAGCGTTTGTGGACGGCGGCGGTGCGATGGGGTTTCCGCCGAAGAACTTCGTGTACGCCTCGGTGCCGGCCGTCATCATCGGTGTGTCGGCATGGGGTGCCATGGCGTTTACCCGGATATCTCCGCCTTCGGCGCCGAACTCGGTTGCCCAGGCGAAAGTCAACGAGGCGATCGCCGCCTTGGCTGCGGCATAAGCACTCATCATCCGGAGACCTACAACCGCGCCCGAGGTCACGTTGACGATCGATCCGCGTCCCTCCATGGCGGCAAGGCCATGGACTGACATGAAGTAGGTACCACAGACGTTGATGTCCACATGGCGGCGGATGTGCTCCTGGGTCTCCTCCCCGGCCGTCACCGTCTCCAAGTAACCGGCGTTGTTTACCAGGCCGTCAAGTTTCCCGAAGCGTTCTACCGCCGCCGAGACAAGCCGCTGGCAACTGTCCCAATCGGTGACGTCGGCCGCGACGGCTAATGCTTCGCCGCCCTCCCGATTGATCGCCTCCGCCACAGCCTCGGCACTTTCGGCATTAATGTCCGAGACGACGACGCGGGCACCTTCCGCTGCGGCCGCGTGTGCATAAGCCTCGCCGAGGCCGCGACCGGCGCCGGTAATGAGGATGTGCTTTCCAGCGAGGATTTGGTCGCTAGTCATTGAAATGCTCCTTTGCATTCGTGGTCTGGACAGGGGATGCTTTTCCCCAATCCGTGGCATAGATCGGGTCGTGCGGATAGCGATCGCCGAAGTTCGACGTGGGTGGGATGCCAAACAGCTCGGCTACGTCCGCTTCCGGACCGAGCCGTTGCGCCCCGTCCCAGACGCAAGTCCTCGCGAGCACCTTCCACTCCCCTTGGCGCCGCTCACAGAGATCCCGGTAACGGCCAAAAAGCAGGTCCGTAGGGCCGCCGTCGGCTGGAACCGTACGGTAGATGAACGCTGTTTCACGCTTGGCTTCGTTGCCGTTGAGGTCGATGAGTATGTTGGTCACGTAGTGGCTGGCCTTGTGGGAGGACTCCCGCCGCAAGGAATAGGCCCAGTCGCAGAAGTCATGGGACAGGCCCATATACATGCCATGATCCTCAGTCGCCTCAGGCCAGTAGGTGGACTTCATCAGGTCCAGTTCCTTCCGGTCCATGCCCCGGCAATAGCGGATCATGTTCTCGTTCAGCTCCTGCTTGGCGACCAGGACACGCAGTTGGTCCAGCTCGGCAGCCCAGTCCACCGTTTTGCCGGTGTTCGGCGTAGCCTCCTTCATGGGCTCAATTACTCCAGTCATCTAACGGGTCCGGGACAGGAGCAGCGCCTCGCCCTGGCCGCCTCCACCACACAGTGCCACAGCAACTTTGCCCCTTTCGCGGCGCTGCAGCTCGTAGACAGCGGAGACAACCACGCGCGCCCCGGAGGCGCCAATGGGGTGTCCGAGAGCGATGGCGCCGCCGTTCACGTTGACCTTGTCCATCGCAATTCCGAGCTGCGCAGCTGAGTGGAGGGCTACGGACGCGAACGCTTCGTTGATCTCCACGAAATCCAACTCTTCTACGGTCCAGCCCGCGGCTCCGAGCGCTTTCGCAATGGCTTGCGCTGGTTTGTCCGGCAGGGATGTGTCGGGGCCGGCAATCTGTCCATGAGCTGCGAGCACAGCCCAGATCTCCAGGCGATGGGTCTCTGCGTATCCGCGCGTGGTAAGGACGACGGCGGCAGCACCATCAGTGAGCGGCGATGCGTTGCCTGCCGTTACGGTACCGCCAGGGGAAAAAGCTGGCCGGAGTTTGCTGAGGGACTCCGCATTGCTGTCCGGACGGACACCCTCGTCCATGCCTGCCAATTCAGCCGTTCCCCGCCGACGCGGCACTTTGACCGGAACAATTTCCGCATCAAAGTACCCTGCGCTCTGGGCCGCTGCTGCCCGTCGATGGGAGTCTGCAGCGGCCTTGTCCTGCTCGGCACGAGCGATGCCGTGTACGTCATTGGCGCGGTCAGTATTAAGGCCCATGGACTCGTGGTCGAAGGCATCGGTTAGCCCGTCATGGGCAACAGAGTCCGACAGCACGGCATCTCCGTACATCTGCCCGGCGCGCGAGCCGGGCAGCAGATGCGGGGCATTGCTCATTGATTCCTGTCCGCCTGCGATGACTACTTCCGCTTCGCCAAGCTGGAGTAGCCGACTGGCTTCGATGATCGCGCTCAGTCCGGACAGGCATACCTTGTTAACGGTGACAGCGTGGGCATTGAGCGGTATGCCGCCCGCTACAGCTGCTTGCCGTGCAGGGTTCTGGCCAGCGCCCGCCTGGATTACCTGTCCCATGAGAACAGCGTCAACAGCATCCGCACTGATGCCTGCCCTGCCCAGGGCGGCAGCGATCGCAGCGCCGCCGAGCTCGACGGCGGACAACGCGGCGAGCTGACCCATCAACCGGCCCTGGGGAGTCCGGGCAGCCCCAACGATGACGATATCTTCCTTACGGTTCATTGATGCTCCTTGGCCCTGGGGCTGCTGGCGAATAGTCACGGGTTTAGCTGTAGAGGGCCCGGTGAAGTCGAACAAGGTAATCGGTGGTGACATCCGAATAGTTCGGGAAGCGTTCTGTAATGGCAGCAAGAGCGATGTCGCGTCGGTGTGGGCTCCGCGCCTTATCGGCTGAAGCAAGGGCGTGGGGTATCTTCTGGCGGGTGAGATCGGTGCAGTAGCTGGGGGATCCGGGCTGCTGGCGCCAAGACTCGGCCAGGGATCCGGCGTCGACCGCGTCAAAGCCGGTTTCCTCGACGAGGGCCATTGCCACCGTTTTGTCGTGGTCGCGGTCCGCGGCCACGGGGATCGCGATCCGATCGGGATCGCCGTCGTCACGTCCATAGGCCTCGAAAGACCCAGCCGTAATGGCGTTCCAGGCCTTGGCCACGGGACGCCCGAGCTGCTGGGTGATCCAGACGCTTTCGACCATCCCGTTTTCCAGGGCATCCACCCGTCCATCACGTACTGGGTAGTAGTTGGACGTATCGACGATGACCGCGTGGGCCGGGAGGTCCTCGATAAGGGTTTTGACCTCCGGCATCCGGCTGAGCGGTATGGACGTGATGAGGACATCGACGTCGGTGGCGACGCTGCTTGCCTCTACTGGCTTGGCTCCCGCCGCCACAATGTCCGAACTGATGGTTTCAGGGCCGCGGGAATTAGCAACCTTCACATCATGGCCAGCTCCACTGAGTTTGCGGGCGAGTGTCGCTCCGATTGATCCTGCTCCTACAATGCCGATCTTCATGAGAATCCTTGTCTTGTTTGTGAGCCGGTTCCGGCCTTGAACTTGCCCCTACGTGGTAATTGATGCCGCGACCGTCACCGCGAAACGTCCGCTGCGTCGACTGGGAGCACCGTGTCCAATTCGGGCGCCAAGTACACCATCTGGTCGCGGAACGACTCGCTCGCATTGCGGAATTCCCGCAGCTCGCCGCCCTTCATGAGCGCCTCCCCGCTGTCGGCCCAACTCTCGGGCGTAGGTGATTCGACCTTCATTCGCGGCATGCCGGCAATGGCCACGCGACCGGCAGCGACTCCGGCAATCTCGAACGTTTCGCCGAAGACTGTAGTGTCCTGGTGCGCCAACCACGTCACGAACGCAGACACAGAGCTCGCCGGAACATTGGTGCGCATGGCGTCCTTGACGACGGGATTTGGGAAGGCGTCCTCCGTCATTGGTGTCAAGGCAACCGGCATCAGGGTGGTGACTTGAACTCCCACCTCACGGGCCTCGGCCGCGAGGGTAATACCCAGACCCCAGATCGCGGCCTTGGCAGCGTTGTAGGCCGAGTCCGTCGGCACGCCCATGACCCCGTTCGACGAAATATTGATAAGCCGGCCACTGCCGGAGGCAATGAGGTGCGGCATGGCGGCACGTGAGACTCCGACCACGCCCTTGACGGCCACATCGAAGATGCGCCACCACGTCTCGGGCTCCATCTCCCAGAAACGGCCGAAAGCGTTGATCCCGGCGTTGTTCACGACGATGTCGAGCTGCCCAAAGGAGTCCAGTGCGGTCTGGACTATGTCAGCCGCGTTCGTGACAACGTTATTGCTGTCAACCACTGCCATACCGCCGGCGTCAGTAATTTCGGCCACGGCCGCGGAGGCGTTCGCCACGTTGACATCGTTGACAACGACGCGGGCCCCGCGGGAGGCGAGCATCTTTGCGTGCTCGCGGCCCATTCCCTGTCCGGCACCCGTGACAATTGCCACCCGGCCCTTGAAATCAAGATTGTTCATTTTTCAGTTACTCCATTTCTTGTGGAAGCCGGCAGGCGTTGCCATTACTTTCCAGCCAGCCAGCCGCCGTCGACCGCCAGGGAAATTCCGGTAACCATGCGGGCTTGTTCCGAGCAGAGCCACACAACCGCATCTGCCTGGTCCTCGGGTTCAGCCAGCCCGCGCATCGGAATCGCCGACAGGATCCTTTCCCGGAATTCGGGCGGGTTCTGCTCGAAGGCGTTCTTCATCATGGGACTCGTCGTCGACCCCGGCGTGAGAGCGTTAATACGGATGCCCAAGGGCCCATAATCAATGGCCGCGTTCCTCGTCATCCCGACGACGCCGAACTTCGAGGCCGTGTACGGCGCGTTGTTGGCGATGCCGATCAAGCCCGCAGCAGAAGCTGTGTTCACGATCGCGCCACCTCCGGTCTTCAGCATCGCGTTGACTTCGTGCTTGAGGCAGTAGAAGGTGCTGTAGAGGTTCACCTTCATGACTCGATCCCAGGTCTCGCTGTCAGTCTCCCCAATAGGTGCGAAGACACCGTTCATCCCTGCATTGTTGAAAGCGAAATCCAGCTGCCCGAAGTTCGACACGGTCGCGTCGACGAGGCCTTTGACCTGCTCCTCATCGCTGACATCGCACTGGAAGAAGACAGCCTTTCCACCGGATTCCGTGATGAGATCCACCGTTTCGCGCCCGGAGGCCTCATCAATATCGGACACCACTACGCGCGCGCCATTCTTCGCGAACGCCAGGGCACCTGCCCGGCCAATGCCCGAGCCCGCACCGGTGACGAGACCGGCTTTGTCCTTCATCATCTCTTTCTCCTCATTCATTAGTAGTTCTCTCCAACATGGACGTTGTTGTCATAATCACGGCGCGCCTCCTGCGGGAGGAACCTGTCCTCGGTTTCACGCACGTAGTCGGTGAGGGGACGGCCCAACATTGCGCCCCAGCCGATGCTGTCCGGGCCCTCATTCAGGTGGTCGATGTACTCCCCGATGGGTGTGGCCTCGCCTGATTCCTTGACCTCCATGAGCAAGCGCCATACCTCTTTAACCCCCGGAAGCACGAAGGCCACAGGCTGGATCGCCTGGCCGAGCGCTGTCATCTCGGCGACGGTCTTACGGCCGATCAACGGAACTCCGACGGCGTAGGCGGGCCCGGGTGTCTCCTTCAGCGCGAGTTCGGCCTGCTCCCAGGTATGGAATCCCTCGTAGAAGATGACGTCCGCACCGGTCTCGGCCTTGTAGAGTTGCGCGCGGCGGATCGCCTCGTCCACGCCACCGCCGGCGGCACCATAGCCGTCGGTGCGGGCAACGATAACGAAATCGCTGTCCAATTTGTCGCGGGCATCGACGGCGGCATTCAGTCTTCCAATAGCCTCGGCATCCGAAACCAATTCGATCCCGGCTACGCCGCCTGATTTCTTGGGCTCCCGCTGATCCTCAATGTGGATTCCGGCGACGCCGGCATCAATGAACTCTGACACTGTGCGTTGCACGTTGATCGGTGCACCGAAGCCAGTATCGGCGTCGCAATAGATCGGAATGTCAGCGGCGCGGGCGGTACGTTTTGCATGCTCAACCACTTCGGTCAGGGTGAGCCATCCAGTGTCGGAGACGCCCTGCCACCAGGCCGACATGCCGCCGGAGAGCTGGAACGCGTCGAAACCTGCATGCTGCGCCATCTGTGCGTGGAGTGGCAAGGCACCGAACGGCACCAGGGCCGTCTGGGGACTGTCGAAGACGGCACGCAGCGCCTTGCCCGGTGAGGTCAGACTCATGATGCCACCTCAGGGGTGTTGAAACCCACAGTTACCACGACGTAGACGCAGTCTTCGTCGTACGGGTTCTTCCAGGCATGGGGCACCCCGGCCATGACTAGCAGGTCTCCCGGCACGAGCGTCCGCTTCTTCCCACCCGGGAGAACGAGGTCAACTTTGCCCGAGATAACCACCTCGTAGTCGATGGTGTCGCTCGCGTGCATCCCGGCGTCGCCGTCGTCGTCGGTGGCGTTCATGCTTTCGTCCAGCGTCTCTGCGTCCACCTCCCCGGAAGAGTGTGCAGGGAAGCTGCTGATACCGAAGGTGGATCCGTTGGGTCCAGCCAAGGCCACCTTGCTTGGTGGGGCGCCGATGTTCGTTTTGCTGTGGCCCCCGTCAACAGCCCAGTAAAAGGCACCCGCTGCCACGCCGGGGAAGTCGAACTCGGCGGCCGGGCCGACTTCGAGAAAGTCGGCCTCGCCAGCTTCGTTCGGTCCCGCGACGACGAGTTGGAATTTTTTGGGATCAGGAAAAGTCATCTGTGTTCACTCCTTCGTGGATGGACGCTTCGCGGTTGGGCGCTTAGTGGTCAGGCGCGCAGGCCCGCCTCGCGCATCAGCGGGAAGACTTGCTCGTTCAGCCGGTCAAGGCCCTCGTCATAGTCGACGAGGCCGGTGCAGATGCCCGTGATGCCCGAGGCCTGCAACTTCTGCAGCTCCTCGACGACCATCTCGGGAGTACCAGTGATGGGCATAAGCGCCGCGCGGCCAAAGGCCCTCACGGACTCGTCACGCTTGTAGTCCTCGGACTGCTTGTACTCATCCCAGTTGAAGCTCTGCGTGCCGCTGCGAATGATCTCGCGATAGCGAAGCGCGCTCTCCCAGTCAGTGTTTTCCGTGACGTAGTCCGCGTAGGCGCGTGCTTCCTTCTCGGTGTCCTTGACGATGATGTGCGCGCCAGCCCACAGGCCGAGATCCTCGCGTCCAGCGGCGTCGGCTTTCTGCCGCAGTTTCGGTGTCAGCTCGCCACTGTGTTCGACGCTGGCAACCGACGCGAACAGGACGTTTGCGTGCTTGAAGGCGAACTCCTGCCCTGCTGGGCTCGAACCGGCGCTCATCACCATCGGGCGCGGGGACTGCACGGGCTTCGGGTGCGCCTGCGCGCCCTTCAGATTGAAGAACTTGCCGTCGAAGTCGAACTCCTGCTCCTCGTTCGCCCACAGCCGCTCGGCGATCTCAATCCACTCGTCGGCGAGCTCGTATCGCACATCGTGCTCTGGGAGTTCGACGCCGAAGATGTCGTACTCGGGCTTGAAGTAGCCCGCTGTCACGTTCAGCCCCATGCGACCACCACTGATGTGGTCAATGGTTGTCACCATTTTCGCGCCCATCACGGGGTTGATGAACTGCACGTTGCAGGTGGCGATGATCTGAATGTTCTGCGTCACCGCGGCGATACCTGCCGCCCAGGTGAACGTCTCGAACTGACGACCCCAGGGCCGGTCGGGACCAGCGAGCCCCTGCCAGCGAGCGATGGGGATGAATCCGTCCAAGCCGTACCGGTCCGCCTTTTGCGCGAGATGCTGCACCTCGCCCCAGTTGCCAAGCTTGATGGAGTTCTCGGCGAAGTTCAGGCCGCCTTGGCCAGTGGACACGTTCGCCCCGAAGATCGCGACCTTGAAAGCGTTGTCGCTTCCGACCATCGGGCCCTTGTCACGCTCGACTGTGTAATCCGCGACGAAGTCGCGATCAACGGCTTGGTCGGTGGAAGTTTCGTTGGATGCGATGCTCATAATCGCCGTCCTTTCGGGAAGATTGAAATTGGGTGCAGAAGGGGTTGGAATCGCTATGACCGGCAGGGTCACGTTTCAGATTTGGGATGCATCCCCAAGGACGTGCCAGGTCCGGTTGTGATAGACCAGCGGGTCCGCGGGCGCTGCCTCACTTGAGAGCGCCGGAGAAGCCTGAAGCGCCTCGACCGCCACGATGGTGGACCCTCCGGCGGCCATCGAGTTGATGATCCTTCCCCGGATCCAAGTCTGGGCCTGCACAAAGTAGGGCTCCCCCGACTCGAGACGGGACCAGAGAGAGGTGTCAGCAAAGCGATCGATCCCGCTGGTGGCGCAGAGTTTGGCAATGTCCACCTGATCAGCGCCCAATAGATGCACGACGACGGTGTCTGCAGCCAGAATGGTCGGGGTACTGGAGGAAAATTCCGATACTGAGAAGGCCAGAATGGGGGGTTCGGCACTGGCGGAAATGACAGACGTTGCCGTCAGGCCGACAGGCCCGTTGCCCGCATCAGCGGTGATGACAGCAACACCACCGGGATGGTTGCGAAACGCCGCCTTGAATTCGTCGGCAGTGACTGCAGGTTCAAGGCTTTGGGTGATGGATAAGCTCACCGGATCTCCTTTGATATCAGTTCGCCGGCTTCACTGCCGGCCCTTGCTTAGGGCTTCAACGTTAGGTGCGCAGGTGAGGTAGGCGGCATGGCAAGACATGCCAAACAGATGGGAAACTGCGTCAGGCTGGGGCCTCTTGTGAATACATGGCATGGGATGCAAAGCTGGTGACGTGCTTCACATGCTGCGCCGCTGCGGCCCCTCGCCTCGCGAACCTGAAATGCTGGAGCGCCTCTTCGTCAACGGTGAAAGGGGGCGGCAGTGAAACTAAGCTCCTACCAGAATCTGCGGCTACCGAACTTCAGCGTTCACGGACTCTGCGCAGTGTTGAAGGACGCGGATCTTGATTGGCAAACTGCGCTCAGAAACGCAGAAATCGACCCCGATGCCATAGACCGCCCGGGAGGCACTATTCCCGCCAAGAAGGAGTTGGCCTTCCAACTACAATTCGTGGCACTCACAAAGGATCGCGTCGACCTTTGGATTAAGGCTGCACAAGCCTACACACTGGGATCCTTCGGAATTCGCGGATTGGCCCTCGCTACCGCACCGACTATCGGGGCCTGGGTAGAAGCTGGCAGTTCGACAGACTACGCCCCCGGCCTGATGGAAATCAGGCCCCTCCGGACATTGGATGGCACAGTGACTGGCATGGAGTTCACTTACCCCGATACCCCTGAGGAGCTCATCCCGTTCAGCGTCTACCGCGATTTCTGCGTCGTTGCCCGAACTTTCACGTGGATGTACGGCGGCCCTTTCCCTTTTACCCAGGTCGAATTCCCTCTCGCAGAAGCCTCCCCCCAGGTTCTCCCCTACGTCCCCTGCCCCATCGACTGTGGCTCCGATGCACTGCGAATCTGGTGGGATCCCGCAACATCGGTCCAGGAGCTCCCGTTCGGAAACGCCTTCCAGCACGAAGCGTGGCTTAAAGCGGATCACCAGATTCTTGACGACCTCAGGGCGACCGGCGACTGGCCCGAAACTGTCATGAAGATTATTAGGGCCGCGCCCGAACTCAACCGCAAACTGGCAAATGTGGCAGCAACCCTTCGGGTCTCCCCGCGCACCTTGCAACGCAAGCTCGAACTAACCGGTGACGACTTTGCCCAACTCCGGGATAAGGCCCTCCGTGACCTCGCCGCCGATCTGCTCTCGAAAACGGACCACTCTGTGGCACGGATATCCCGTACCCTGGGCTACACAGACCCAACGAGCTTCACCATCGCCTTCAAACGATGGAATGGGATGCCACCGACGGCCTACAGGGAAGCATCCCGATACAAGAACAACGCGGGTTCCACGGCTTAGACGCTTTCGCTGTGCATGGCGTCTGCGGCGCGTATGAGGGCCAGGTGGGAAAAGGCTTGTGGAAAGTTTCCCGCCATGCGTTTTTCGTTCATTGAATATTCTTCGCTCAGCAGACCGAGGTCATTGCAAAGTCCCACCAGGGCGCCCATCAGGTTCTTGGCGTCTGCCCGTCGGCCTGAGCGTGCGTACTGTTCCACCAACCAGAAGGAACAGGCAAGGAATGGATGTTCTCCGGGCGCCAACCCGTCGACGCCCGTCTCAGTGCGGTAGCGCATCAGGAATCCATCAGAGGTGAGTAGCTCCTTCTCCAGCTGGGCGACGGTTCCCAACATCCGCTCGTCGTCGTAGGCGAGAAAGCCTACCTGCGGCAAAACCAGCAGGGCCGCGTCCGTCGCCTCACCACCGTAAGTCTGAGTGAAGGAATTAAGTTCACGGTTGAATCCGAGATCCGTTATTTCTACGGCGAGCCGATCCCGATGCCGCTCCCAATCCTCCAGCGGCCCAGGCAATCCGTGGTCCCGGACAGCCCGTACCCCGCTGTCATAGGCCGCCCACATCATGACCCGGGAGTGCGTGAAATACTGCGGTGCGCCGCGCATTTCCCACAATCCCAGGTCTTTGTCTTCGAAGTGTTTGTCCACGGAACCAAGAAGGGCGCGCTGCAAGGCCCAGGAGAAATGATCTTCCTTGCCCCCGGCCAAGCGAAGCCTCTCCAGTACCACCATCACTTCCCCCACGACGTCGGCCTGATGCTGGGAGACGGCTGCATTGCCGATTCGAACGGGTCTGGCGTCCTGGTAGCCCGGCAGGTGCGGGAGTTCCTTTTCTGTCAGGTCCCGTTCGCCCCCTACGCCATACATTATTTGCAGGTCTTCCGGATCGCCGGCCAGCGCACGCAGAAGCCAGTTGCGCCACTTCAGGGCTTCGGATTCATAGCCGTGCGTCAGCATGGCTTCAAGTGTCAACGATGCATCTCGAAGCCAGCAGTAGCGGTAGTCCCAGTTGCGTGGTCCGCCAAACTCTTCCGGCAGGGAAGTGGTGGGAGCGGCCACAATGCCGCCCGTCTCATAGTGGGTCAAGGCACGTAAGACCAGAAGTGATCGCTTGACTGCATCCTGATGCGGCCCGTCGTAGCGGCAATTGGCCGCCCACGTCGTCCAGTAGTGGATGGCGTCGTCCAGGGCTGCATCAATGTTGATGGCCGGCGGCACGTCCTGGTAGGAGGGGAACCATGTCAGGTGAAAGTCCACATTCCGTCCCTGCTCAACCGTGAACTCCCCCGCATGCCGGTGGTCTTCGGCCTGTGGAAGAAAGTCGCCCCGCAAAGACAGAGCATCCGGGCCGGACATTGCGAGAAGTATTTCGGCGCCGGGGTCGGCGCTGTCGCGGATCCTGCTTACCCAAGGCAGGACGGTGGCATACTGGGGCCGAATTCTTATCTCTTGGTGCATGGGAACTGTCCCGCTGAGTCCAGTGACCCGCCGGACGAGTGATGGATGGGCGGCACCAACCGGCATAAAGTCCGTCACCAGGACCTTTCCCGAATTCGTCTGCCACGTTGTCTGGAGTACGAACGTCGACTCCATATAGTGACGGTCCACCACAACTGCCTCCGGAGGACTCGGGGCCAGCAGCCACCGGCCATGGTCTTCATGCCCGAGCAGGGAGGCAAAGAGCGACGGCGAGTCGAAACGCGGGAAGCAGAGCCAGTCAACACTGCCCTGGCGGGAAACAAGGGGTCCAGTGTGGAGATCCGAAAGCAGCGCATAATCCTCAATCGGGGCAGCCATGCTTCACTCAATCACAAGATGAATGATCCCCATAGGCTTTTGCGGCTGTGGCTTCGAAGGCAGGATCAATTACCGTGCTTGGGAGTTCGCTGGCCTGGTGTGCAGATAAAGAACTGAGGCTGGGCGACCGGTGCAAACGGAACGATGAGCCACTGGTTGCCGTAGAGCTCCACGTAGGAGTCGGAAGGGCAGAGTGTAAAGGCTTCTTCGCGTGTCATCTCGTTCCCTCTCTTTGTTGGGTTGTTTGTTCGGCTCCACTGCGGAGCCTTGGTTAGCTTCAACGTTAGGAGCCTTCAGCGTCGGCCGGCATGACAGGCGACGCCAAGTAGATGGGAAACCGCGCCAAACGTCACCTCGTGTGCGTTTCAGCCCCGCCGGAGGTGCAAAGCTACTGACATGACTTCACGAGGCTTCTGGTACTCGGATTATGACTGCGGCAGAGGGTGGCGACGGTGAAAGGCGGAACATATCAGAACCTGCGCGTGCCAAACTTCAGCGTGCACATACTGCGGGGGCTGCTTGAGGATGCGGATTTGGATTGGCAAACTGCCCTGGCGAATGCGGAAATAGACCCCGACGCGGTGAACCGCCCGGGAGGTACTATTCCTGCCAGGAAGGAGCTGGCCTTCCAGCTTCAGTTCGTTGGTCTTACAGGAGATCGTGTGGATCTCTGGGTGCGGGCCGCACGTGCCTACTCACTTGGCTCCTTCGGAGTTAGAGGATTGGCCCTCGCTACTGCACCTACCATCGAGGCGTGGGTTGATGTTGCAAGTACCACTGACTATGGCCCTGCCCTGTTCGAGTTAACGTCTCTGAGGACAGCGGATGGCGCGGTAACGGGGATGGAGTTCACCTACCCCGATGCCCCGGAAGAGCTGATCCCCTTCAGCGTTTACCGCGACCTCTGTTTCATTGCCCGAAACTTCACATGGCTCTATGGCAGCCCCTTCCCCTTCACCCGGATTGAATTCCCTCTCCCGGAAGCCTCCCCCGAGCTCTCGAGCAACGTCCCCTGCGGCATTGAATGCGGCGCCGAAACACTGCGGCTATGGTGGGACCCCGCAACGTCTGCACAGGAACTTCCCTTTGGTAACGCCTTTCAGCACGCGGCATGGATCAAGGCGGATACCCAGATTGTCGATACTCTAAGGGCGACCGGAGACTGGGCCGCCACTGTCGCCAAGACCATACGGACTGCGCCCGAGCTCAACCGCAAACTGGCAAATGTGGCCGCAACACTTCGGGTTTCCCCCCGCACCCTGCAACGCAAGCTCGAACTTACTGGGGATGACTTCGCCCAACTCCGGGACAAGACCTTGAGTGATCTCGCCGCCGATTTACTCTCGAATACGGATCTTTCGGTAGCGCGGATATCGCGCAGGCTTGGCTATACAGAGCCTGCCAGCTTCACCATCGCCTTTAAGCGGTGGAAGGGGATGCCACCGACGGCCTACCGGGAAGCTTCCCAGTACAAGAGCAAGGTCAGCTCCGGGGCCTAGGCCTGCTCCCACCGGTCTCTTGAACGCTCCTGATCCTCACGTGACCCGCGACACACCTTGGCGTACATTCCCATGTGGACGGCGTTGATTGCCGTGCCGGGTCGGGGCCGGCCCACCTTACCGTTGAAGCCTACGCAGGCCCGGCAAAGAAGCAGGGTTCTCTGCGGTCAGGAACGACTCCAGCGACTGCTGGTTACATACAAGGTGATCAAAGATGACACAAACAACATTGGTCGAGTCCCGCACTGGCCAAAGCACAGCAATAATTGCCCTGCTCCTGTTGAGCGGCATAACACTTGACATCCAATACGGAATCCTCGCTCCGCTCATTGGGGTGATTGCGACCGAGTCAGGACTAACGGGTTCGGAGATCGGCTGGGTCCTTAACGCTCTGATGATGGGGAGCGTGATCTCCGTTAGCCTGACCGCCCGGATGGGTGACATTTTCGGGCATCGTAAAGTTCTCATCACGCTAATAGTCCTGGCACTGTTGGGATGCGCCCTGGGTGCCACCGTCCATGGCTTCTTGCCTCTGGTCGCCGGCCGGTTCCTGATGGGCCTCGCTGTCACGATTCCGCTTAGCTGGGGTTTGCTGCGTCCACGGGCTACCGCCCGCCAAATCCGACTGGTCTCTCTGGTGCTTTCGACGGTGATGGCGGTCCTCGTACCGCTAGCACTGATTGCCGGCGGCCTGATCATTGGATTGGGTTTGCCCTGGGAGACCGTCTTTTGGGTGACTTTCGCTTTGTATGCAGTGATGCTGATCCTCGCCCTGATGTCACCTGAAACGCCCGTGGCAGCCCGCGCTGTTGTTCAGCTGGACTGGTTCGGCGCGCTGGGGCTGGGCGTTTGGGTCACGGCACTCCTGATCGGAATTGCTGAAGGGCCCGGCCAGGGCTGGACATCACCGTTGGTGCTGGGTTCATTCCTGCTGAGCGCAGTGACATTGGCTGCTTGGATCGTTCAGCAGCGACGCACCCAGGAGCCCCTGGTGTCATTCCGCAACATGGATATCCGCCAGACCCTCATCGGTTACTCCGGAATCCTCTTGATCAGCTTGGTAGGACAGGGCATATTTATCGTGCTGCCGGCATGGCTGCAGACGCCGGTCTCCTCCGGGTACGGCCATGGCCTCTCTGCACTGGATTCCTCGTACGTATTGTTGGCCATGATTCCCGGAGCTGCGCTGGGATACCTCTGGACCCGGTGGGGTCTGCGGCGCCTGGGACCGAAGACGGTTCTGGTCATTTCCGGATCGGCTGCGGTCCTTGTCTTCCTCGGGCTCGCCCTGGCCCAAGGCCAAGTCTGGTTGTCGTGGTTGTGGGTCTTCCTCTACGCACTCACGATCCTCAGCTGCCTGACCACTGGATACACCCTCGTTGCAGCCGCCGGTCGCCAGGACAACATGGCAACGACCGTTGGCATGCAAAACATCATCCAGTTCGTCGGAGCGATGATTGCAGTCGCAGTTATCTTGAACGTGCTGGTTCCCGGCCCCGACGGATTCATTCCGCAGGCAACGTTTGCTGGCATCTACATCGCATCGGCCGTGATTATTGCTGCTTTCGTACTCATCTGGGCGGTGCTGGCACCTAAGCGCATCACCGATCTGCATGCAGTCGACACAGAGACCGATCCCACGAAGGTCCATGCTGTTAGCCACTAAGAGCCTGATCAGCAAAGCCGACGGATATGAGGTCTGGATGACCTACAAGTGGGAAACCGCGAAACGCGAGGAGAAAAATGCGAACAATGAAGTCGCGAATGATGTTGACCGCAGGCTCGACGGCGGTGCTGCTGGCCCTGGCTGGCTGCGCTCAAGGCCCGAGCAGTCAAGGCCCCGCTGACACTGTCGCAATCGATGTCGGCAACAATATGAAGGTCAACCTGAAGACAAGCCCCAATCTCAAGGTCGCCGTCTTTATCCCGGGAGTCGCCAACGCATACGGCCAGGCACAAGAGCTTGCCGCAAAGGAGACGGCCAAGAAACTCGGCATGGACATGACATTGTTCGACGGCGGCTATAACCCGAGCCAACAACTCAACCAAATGCAGACCGCGCTCGTATCCGGGGGCTATGACGCTGCAGTCGTGCAGGCCCTCGACGGCACAGTAGTCTGCAAAACCCTCACCGAGGATTACCCCAAGGCCAACATTCTTGTGGTGAACAACGTCACCCCATTGTGCGACTACGGCACAAATCAGACCGGCAAGTCAGTTGAGGAGGTCTGGGCGCCGGGCACGATGAACTTTGTAGGCAGCAACAACACCCGCGCTTACATCGACGGCTGGTTCTCCGCGGCAGCAAAAGCAAACCCCGGAAAGCAGAACGTTGTTGCTGTACTTGGTCCTGCTGTCGCTGCCCAAACGCGCGTGATTGAGGTTGCCCTGGCGAAGTTCGCTCAGGAGAACCCCGAGTACACGGTGGATAAGATCTACACCGATTACACGACTACCGGCACGTTCAATGAGACCCAGACTTACCTGCAAGGCCACGCGGACACCAGCCTCATCCTGTCCATGTACACGCCGGATATTTCACAGGGAATCGTCAAGGCCGTAGAAGACGCAGGCCTTCTTGGAAAGGTCCACATTGTTGACCAGGGTTTCGGCGACTTCTCAATCGAACAGATTGAGGCGGGAAATATCCAGTTCTCAACGCTGTTCTTCCCTTACAACGGCATAAAGGTATCCCTGGAAAGCATCGCTGCGGCTCAACGCGGAGATGCGGGCCCTCGTTTTGTGGATGACTCGGTCATCGGCACTGCAAGCAGCCCTTTCACCATCACGAATGGCACGATCTCCCAGCTTCCCGCCGAACTACGCTAGCCGCGCAGATCGCCTGGAGGACCGCTGTCGGGGCGTACACCATAACGCCGGCCGCCCCTATCAAGAGCGCGAAGCAATGAAGCTTCGCGACACATCACATGCACCCGGGCCGTCTTCGGCGCCGGGCACGAGGTAATCAGGAGAATTATGCGTACAACGAAGTCGCTGGTCATGTGGGCTGCTGGATCTACGGCGGTGCTGCTGGCCTTGGCCGGTTGCGCCGGGAACGACGCCGGTAAACCGGGCAGTCAGGGCCCGGCCGGCACGGTCGCAATCGATGTCGGCAATGACATGACGGTCAACTTGAAGACCGGCAAGGGCCTTAAGGTCGCCGTTTTTATCCCGGGTGTTGCCAATGAGTTCGGGCTGGAGCAGGAGCGGGCAGCGAACGCGACCGCCAAGGAACTTGGTATGGACATGACCTTGTTCGACGCAGGCTATGACCCGAACAAGCAGCTCAACCAAATGCAGACTGCGATGACCTCCGGAAACTTCGATGCAGCAGTAGTAATGGCCCTCGACGGCGTGATGTCCTGCAAGCTCCTCACCCATGACTTCGCGAAGGCCAACATCCTTACGTCGATTTCGGGCTCACCCCTGTGCGACGACGGCAAAAACCAGACCGGCAAGTCGGTTGACGACGTCTGGGCTCCAGGCACACTGAACTTCGTGGGCAGCAACACCACCCGCGATTATGTCGACGGCTGGTTGGCGGCAGCAGCAAAGGCCAACCCCGGCAAGCAGAAGGTCATTGCTGTTCTTGGCCCCGCAGTCAACACCCAGACCCGCGTCACAGAAGCCGCACTGGCAAAGCTCACAGCCGACAACCCCGGCTACTCGGTCGAGACGATCTACACGGACTGGACGACGACCGACGCCTACAACAAGACCCAGACCTACTTGCAGGGCCATCCTGACACCACCCTCATCATGTCTGCGTCTTCGCCCGACCTCACGCAGGGCGTCATCCAAGCCGAAAAGGACGCCGGCCTGTCGGAGAAGGTTCACGTTGTGGACATCGGCTTCGGCAAGTTCCAGATCCAACAATTGGAGGCCGGTACGGTACAGCTCTCCACAATGCTGTTCCCTTTCAACCAAATGAAGGCAAACCTCAACTCCATTGCCGCTGCGCAACGCGGGGACGCCGGCACACGCTTTGTGGATGACTCGGTCATTGGCACTGCAAAGAATCCCTTTGTAGTCACAAAGGAAACGATTTCACAACTGCCCGCCGAGCTACGCTAGCGCGGCAGCTCACCAGCCTGGGGCTGGGCGTCGTTCGCTCGAACGCCGCCCAGCCCAACATAGAAAGTAGAACTGGCAATGGAGCCTTCGAAATCGGACCCGGTTATCGCCGTCGCACTTAAAGCGGTGTCGAAGACCTACGGTGCCACACGCGCATTAATCGATGTGGACGTTGAGATCCATGAAGGAACGGTACATGCACTGATCGGCGAGAACGGAGCGGGCAAGTCCACGGCCTTGGGCGCTATCGCCGGTCGCGTCGACTATGACGGGGGTGTCGTCGAAGTCTTCGGTGAACAAGTTGAACCGGGGAACCTTCGCGCTGCACGCCGGAGCGGTGTCTCGGCCATCTACCAGGAACTGACGATCATCCCGCATCTGGATGCAGCAGCGAACGTTTTTCTCGGGTCCGTCCTGTCCCGGTTCGGAGTTCTCTCCGCCGCTGAGATGCGACGCAAATACGTCCAGCTGTGTGCCCAGCTGGAGGTCCAGCTCGTTCCGGCTGGCGTGCCCGTCGGCACCCTGTCAGTGGCCGAGCAGCAGTTGCTTGAGATCATGCGGTCGCTGGTGGTGGATCCTCGCGTCATCCTCTTCGATGAGCCGAGCGCGTCCCTGGCCGTGGAGGAGCGGGAAGCCCTGTATAGAGCGATCGAAGGATTGCGTAAGCGCGGCGTCACCATCGTGATTGTCAGTCACAACTTCGATGAAATCGAACGGCTGGCCGACAGAGTCACGGTATTCCGCAATGGCCGGGCCATCGTCACGAGCGGCCGGGGAGAGAGTTCGCGCGCCGAACTCGTGCGGGCGATGCTTGGCGAGCAGCGAGGTGACCAAACCCTTGGCCGGGTGCTGATGGACAAGCCGGCCGGTACCCACCAGAAATCGATTGACCCGTCTCTCGCGCCCGTCCTTGAAGTGGTCGGTCTTACTGTGCCGGGGGTCATAGAGAACATCGACCTGGAAGTGAAGCCAGGCGAGATACTCGGCATTGCCGGTCTTGTAGGCTCAGGCCGCTCGACGTTGCTGAGGGCGATTGCCGGCGCGGAACCGACTGCCCGGGGAACCATCCGCCTGTCGGGGGCCCAGTCCCCCTGGCCGCGAACAGTTCGAGCGGCCCGCAAGCTGGGAATCGGTTTGATCCCGGAAGACCGTAAGGGGCAGGGCCTGGTCATGCCCCGAAATGCCGCGGACAACATTGCCCTGTCCAATCTTGGCGCAGCCTCATCAGGCGGCGTAATTGGGCGAAGGAAACTGCGTGCCATGGTTGCCGAGGCTGCCTCGAAGCTGAACTTCCCGATAGCCCGGCTGGGTGAACGGAGCGACCGGTTTTCCGGCGGCAACCAACAGAAGCTCTTGATGGCACGGTGGTTGTACGACCGCCCGAAAGTGCTCCTCGCTGACGAGCCCACACGCGGTATAGACATCGGCGCCAAGGGCGAGTTGCTTGAGAGCCTGCGCAAAATGGCGGACGACGGCGTCGGCGTCATCGTGGTCTCATCCGAACTCGAGGAAGTGCTGGCCGTTTCGGACCGTGTACTCGTCGTCGCCAAAGGCCAAAGCATGGGCTTGCTGGAGCGAAACGGCGATCAAGAGATCGCCATGGAAGACGTACTGAAAGCTGCATTCGGATTGAAGGAGAACGTATGAGCGCCACCATCGACAGGGGCACCAGCCCGGATAACACCGTTGCTCCCCCTGTCACGAGAAAGAGAAGAGTCAATCTACGGGAGAGAGCAGCGAGCCTCGGGATGGTCTGGGTGCTCATCATCCTCGTGATGACGGCGATCAGCCTCAATCCTCGCTTCCTCAACCCAGGAAACCTCGTCAACATCCTCACCCAAAATGCACCTGTCGGCATTATCGCCGTTGGGATGACGTTCATTATTATCGCCGGAGGTTTCGACCTTTCGGTGGCCGCTGTACTGGCCATCGGCGGAGTGTCTTACGCAACGCTGTCTCACATGATGCCTGCGGGTCTGGCGATACTCATCACGCTGGTGATCGGATTCCTTCTTGGCCTGATCAATGCCCTCCTCATCACAAAAGCGAAAGTGAACGCGTTCATCGCTACTCTCGCTACAGCCTCATTGTTCAGCGGGCTGACCTTGCTGTTCACGAACTCCAAACCGGTTCCCATGGCAGCAGGCGGCTACGACTTCCTCTCGGACAAGGACTTCCTGGGGGCGCCGCTCTCCGTCTGGCTGCTTGCTGTCCTCGTAGCGGCAGGATGGTTCGCACTTTCCAGAACCGTGTACGGCCGGGGCATCTACGCGATCGGCGGCAACAACGAAGCCGCACGGTTGGCCGGACTGCCCGTGGTGTCCCTCCGGGCCAGTACCTACGTGCTGACAGCGATGCTGGCAACCCTCGCGGGAATCGTCCTGGGGTCGGTCATCGGCGTCGGACAGCCAGGCGTGGCCGTTGGAGTCACGCTTAACTCGATCGCGATCGTCATCATCGGCGGAACTTCATTGCTCGGCGGAGAAGGCGCCATGTGGCGAACACTCGTCGGCATCCTGATCTTTGGGACTATCAACAACGTCTTTGACATCCTGGCATTTCCGCAGGCAACACAAGAGGTGGCCCTTGGTGTGATCGTGCTCGCCGCCGTCTCGCTGGACGCCTACACACGGTCTCGGAAGCGGTCAGGAGAAGCCTGAGCTGTCTCATATCCGCGTCCGCAATATCTGCTCACAGATCAACCATCAGGGAAGGAAGATGACATGTCACGATTGGCCGGCAAGGTCGCCGTCATCACGGGCGCAGCCAGCGGAATGGGCCTCTCCGCCCTCAAGCTCTTCGTAGCCGAGGGGGCGCGGGTAGCGGCCACGGACATCTCCGCAGAGGCACTGCGACAGGCCGTCGGGGAAGTCACCGAAAACGGCGGCGAGGCCATTGCACGCACGCACGATGTTTCCTCTGCCGAGGACTGGAAGCGTGTAGTCGAGGACGTCCTCGCCGAGTGGGGCACGATCGACATCCTGATCAACAACGCCGGAATTGCCATGGCGAAAGGTGTCCTCGAAGCCGAGCTTGACGACTGGAACAAGGTGATGGCCATCAATGTCACCGGACCTTGGCTCGGAATGAAGAGCGTCATCCCCGCCATGCAGGCCGCGGGCGCCGGTTCCATCGTGAACGTGTCATCGATCGCCGGCATTGTCGGCGGCGCCTCGGATGGCGGCAGTGCGGCCTACTCCGCTTCGAAGGGGGCAGTCCGCTCCCTGACAAAACACGCTGCCCAGTGGTTTGCAAAGGACAACATCCGGGTGAATTCAGTGCATCCCGGTCCGGTCGACACCGGCCTGACCCGTGGCTACGGGCTCACAAGGGAATCGCTCGCCAACCCTGAAACCGTTCCTTTGCCGCCCCACGCGGGGGAAGCCTCCGACATCGCGTATGGCATGCTCTACCTCGCGTCGGATGAGGCCAAGTTCATCACCGGAACGGAACTCGTCATCGACGGCGGGTTCACCTCTCACTGAAAAGGATCACAATGACGCACTCCCCGGACACCGAACCACGCGTGACTGGTAACAACGGCCAGACCCCGGATGCTGATTACCGGCAAGAAAACGACTACCAGGATGACCTCACAATCTCCGGCAAGGATGCTTCTGCCTATGTCCTCGCCGATGACACCAAGCCGACCTATTCGCTGGGTCCAGATTCCGAGCGACAGCCAGGGACCCCTCAAGGCACGCTGACAAAGGGACGCCACACAGGGCGAAGCGTTTACCCTGGCGTGGAACGGAGCTATTACCTCTATGTCCCCGCTCAATACACGCCAGACAAGCCCGCCGCCCTTGCCATTTTTCAGGATGCCAATCTGTATCTGGCACCGAAGGCCAGCGCGGATATCGTCCTGGACAACCTCATCAACAAGGGCGAGATCCCGGTTACGGTCGCCATATTCATTGAAGCAGGCGAGCAAGGCCCGGGATATCCCCACTTTGGTGGAACGGACAACCGCAGCATCGAGTACGACTCCGTCAACGGCGACTATGCCAGATTCCTCACGGACGAATTCCTTCCGGATGCCATAGGGCATCTCAATGTCTCCACAGTTCCCCGGGATCGAGTGCTTGTAGGCATCAGCTCGGGCGGCAATTGTGCGTTCACCGCAGCCTGGGCACGTCCTGACGTCTTCGGCAACGTCATCTCCCATTGCGGCAGCTTCATCAATATCCGGGGCGGCCACAATCACCCCTCGGCAATTCGGCAGAACCCACGAAAACCAATCCGGGTCTGGCTACAAACTGGAGCCCGGGATCTTGACGTCATTTTCGGCAGTATTCCGATCGCCAACCACGACATGTTCGCAGCCCTTGAGTATCGACGCTACGATGCCAAATTCGTGTATGGCGAGGGCGGACACTCGCTCCTGCACGGTGGCGCGGTCCTCCCGGAGACGCTGAGGTGGATTTTTCGCGATCATCCCGACACCGCGGGCGCGCAATAGCCGGAACCTGGGCGAACTGGGCCGGAACAGGACTGTCGGCAACTCCAATCTGCGCACGGAAAGAAGAGATCATGACCAGACAAATGATTGTCGGCATGCACCTGGGCAACGGATACGGCAACCTGCCTGGGGCCTGGCGCGCCCCGTTAGTAGACCCCAGGAGCTATACGAGTTTTGACGCGAAGGTTCGCCATGCCCAGGCGGCCGAGCGCGGGAAGCTCCAGTTCCTGTTCCTACCGGATGGCCCCACTCACGTCGGCGATATTGAGAACGAGCCGCCCCGCTTCAATCTCGACGTCATGGTGACGTTGGCAGCTGTCGCGCGCGAAACGAGCCGGATTGGCCTCGTCGCCACCGGCTCGACGACGTTCAACGAGCCGTTCAACCTCGCCCGACAGTTCAAGGCGCTGGATGTCATGAGTCATGGGAGGGCGGGTTGGAATGCCGTCACCTCGAGCGGACAAGATGTCGCGGCAAATTATGGCCAAAGAGTGCTATCAAGCCCGGAACGCTACGGGAGGGCGCATGAGACGATCCAGCTAGTACAGTCTCTTTGGGGCAGCTGGGGAAAGACAGCGTGGATGCACGATAAGGCAACGGGCCGCTTCGCGGACGCCGACCAGATCGTACCCATCAATATGGGTGGCAATTTCGTCGCCTCGCGTGGTCCGCTGTATATCCCTCCATCCGAGCAGGGTCAACCTGTTGTCTTCCACGCGGGAGGCAGTGCGAACGCCCTCGAACTCGCCGGTCGTTACGCCAGTGGCGTCATCGGGGCAGCTTTCACTATCAACGATGCGCGTGCGCAGCGCGCCGCGTTTCGTGAAGCGGCCGAACGAGCCGGCAGGGATCCGGACGAGCTCAAATTCTTTGCCGGCCTAATGACGACGATCGCCAAGGACAAGCGCGAAGGTCTTGATCGCCGAATTACGCTGAGTGGGCGAATCTCTCCTCAGCGCGCGTCCTATCTTGGACAGATGCTCGGCCTGGGCCTCGATCCGGCACAGCTCGACGAGCCACTATCGCAGGAGCAACTGTCCAAGGCGCGGCCATCAGCGGGCGACCCTCGCTCGGCTAATGCACTTAGGATCGCGAGTGAAGGCTGGACGGTCCGCGATGTGCTCGCGCACGGTGTGATCGACTACCACCCCGTCGTCGTCGGACCGGCCGCCGAAGCCGCTGACCACATGCAGGAATGGTTCGAAGCAGAAGCTGTGGACGGCTTCTGGGTCTCCCCCGACACATACGAGGATGGGATTGACGCATTCGTAGATGGCGTGGTGCCAATCCTCCAGGATCGCGGGCCCTTCCATTGGGAATATGAGGGCACAACCCTGCGCGAACATCTGGGCGCTCCGACCCAATATGGAGTCGATCCGCGCGTCACGAAGTGACGTGAATCAAACGTGACCTGGCTCGGGATAGCGGGCGACATCGGCTGATACGGCAACGCCATCGACCAATACGGCCTGTTCTGGTATAAGAAGACGGCGACCCGCTGGACTAGTCCGCGGCCGGTCGGCATTCGTCAATGGTCCCCCTCCTCGCTGGCGGCTTCGGCGACTTTCGCGGTGTCGACGAACTGCTCGAAGCGCACGATGAGACCCCCGCGGACAATGAAGTGGTGGGCTACCCGGACATTGAGCTTCCGCTCCGTTTTACGGTGCGTTGCTGTGTATCGTGCGAGGACGACGACGTTCTCACCATCGACGACGTAGTTGTCATCGTGAGCGGTCCAAGCGTCCCAGTCGCGTCCGAGTACTTCCATGACGTTGGATGTGACGCCCTGCGGTGTGCGATAGGTTCCCGCAAGGGGAAACCCCGCCATTTCAGTCCATTCGACGTCGGGCGCCATCGTGGCACGAAGCGCCTGAAGGTCACCGGCCGCTGAGGCAATGTACTGCCGGCGGACAACGTCACGCGGTGCCGTGGACGTCCCAGGGTCCATCGTCTCGTTCAGCCCCATGTCATCTCACCTTTGGCCACCTTGGGTCCGATTTGTGCCGCGATCAGCATCCCCGATTCCGGATAGCTTTCAACGAGCGCGGCTGTTGCCGCAGCACCATCGGGGGAATGTTCGAGAATGCGCTCGAAGTCCTGCAGATACTGGCGGGTGTAGTCTATGCCGCTCGCATCGTTTGCGGTCCCAGGGAGCCGGTGTCCGGCGACGACCAACTGAGGCTCCAGCGATTGCATCTCATCGAGCATGTCGATCCAGGCAGCCCGCTGTTCCGGCGTCGCGGTATCGGCAGTCCAGACATGTTCCTGCTGGAACACCAGGACGCCACCTACGACGGCCTGGTAATCCCCATTCCACAGATAGTGCCGGTCCGGCAGCAGGGCCGAACCTCCCTTGACGTCGAATCTGTACCCATCCAGCTCAAGGAAATCACCGACGAGCGGGGTGATCGGGACCAGGCGCGTTGGCAGGTTCGCTCCCAGCGTGGCCCACGCCTTGAGCTTGCCTTCGAAGGAGTCGCGGATGTGCTCGATCACGATCGGAGTGGCGACGATGGCCGCGTCGGGAAACGCCTCAGCGATAGCTTCCAGGCCGAAGTAGAAATCCGGGTCGGCGTGGCTTACAAAGACCGTGGCCAGGTCCTTCCCGGAGTCGAGGATGGCGGCCACCAACCGGTGTCCGTCTGCCCGGGTGAAGCCGGCATCAATAAGCAGCGCTCCCGTGGGACCTGTCACCAGAGTGGCTGACTTATTGGGTGAACCGGCGGGAAAGTCCAGATCGAAGACTTCGAAGTTAAGCGACATGGTGGTGCTCCTTATCGTGTACAGCAGGAAACGTCCAGGCAGGCGGCTTGGTACCACCCTTAGCCAGTAACAAAGCTGACTCGTCAGCTATTCCCCTCCCGCGCGCGGACCGGTGATCACGGCATGGTTGGCAGTTCTTTCGCGGCGTTCTTGCTCAGTGTTCGGATAGCTGTCGCAAAGACCTCGGCTTGATCAACGGGCAGGGGGTCGATGACATAGCGTTCTACGTTTCGGGCATGAAGGGCAGCGGCCCGAAGGAGGACTTGCTCTCCATGAGGGGTGAGGTGGATCAGCTGGACGCGACGATCATCCATGGAACCTCTGCGCTCGATCAAACCCTGCGCCGATGCCCGCTGAACCAGCCGGGTAGCACCACCCGAGGTCAACACCCTAGCTTGCGCAATATCGCGCACAGGCATTCCCGTGTCACCAGCACGGCCCACTAAGAGAAGGAGTTCGAACAGTGAGTGACTGAGCCCCACCTCCTGCTCCAAAGATCGACCAAGCAAATACTCCAGCCGGTTAGCAGCACCAAGCAAACGCCCGAAAACCAGGATACGAGGATCATTGGCGGCCTCTTGAGCAGTCTTAAGTTTTCCCTGTACTTCCACCCTCCAACACTAAACGTGGGGTACGGCTAGAGATACCAGCAACTTGCTGGGGCCATTGAGATTACTCTTCCGCGGCTTGCCCCGGCTCCCAGTCGCCGTCGCCTCCCGACGTTCTGGGCCGTAGCAACAGGGCCCTCAGTTCCTCAAGAAGTTCCAGTTGTTGGCTGTTGATTGCCATCAGCCGATCGATCTCGGTTTTTGCCTGCACGTCCGTTTCATAGTCATGCAAGGCCATCGCTGCTGCGATGGCGTCTTGCCGCTTTGCAGCTATCAGCAATATTGCGCCCTGAAGCCCAGCCAGCATGGACAGGAAGAGGTTCAGAAGGATGAATGGATATGGATCCCACGCATGTGACGTAAAAACAAACGAGTTGATAGCAGCCCAAGCAGCCATAAATGCAACGAACAGCGATACGAAGATCCAACTACCCATGCCATTCCGAAGGATATCCGCTGCGCGCTCGCCCCGGCTCAAACCTGCTTTATGCTGCCTATGCCAGGTAGCCGGTCTCTCACTCATGAACCCAGCGTAGGGTCTGCTGCCCTGCATTCGGACATTCGGCACGAGGAGATCGAGCGCCTTTAGGAATCCGGCTCCGTCCATACCCAGTCGCGGATTTCAGGGAGGTCCTCGAAGTGTTCGCGTATATGTGCAGCGTGGGCGTCGAGCTGGTTGCGGCAGTGTTCCAGGAGTTCTTCTGCACCCGCGAAATGTCCGCGGGAACGGCGAAGTGATTCCATGACGAGGTGATAGCGGCTGACTTTGTTCAGGACCACCATGTCAAACGGTGTGGTCGTAGTACCTTGCTCGTTGTATCCGCGGACGTGGAACCTCTCAGGCAGCGGGCGACCATGCAGGAGCTGATGGAGGGCCCGTGCATACCCGTGCCATGCCATCACCACATCCACGTCACCAGTAAAGATCTCTTCAAATTTCTCGCTGGAAAGCCCATGCGGATGCGTGTCCGGAGGCGGTAGGACCATGGCGTCCATGACGTTGACCACCCTGACAGTCAGATCGGGAACATGGCGCCGGAGCAGCCATGCCGCTGCCAGGGTCTCCTGGGTCGGAACATCCCCCGCACAGGCCAGGATGATGTCGGGTTTCGCAACGTCCTTCGAAGACCCCAGGGACACTTCGTTCCCCGCCCAGTCCCACACGGATGCACCAACGGCGGCGTGCTTCCTGGCCTCGTCGAGGGTCAAATACTGCGGGTGGTCCTGCTTGTCGATGACGGCAAGGTTCACATAGTTCTTGCTTTTGAGCATGTGTTCCGCTGTGACCAGCAGGGTGTTGGCATCCGGTGGAAGGTAGACCCGTATGACAGTGCCGGACAGTGACAAAACCGTGTCGATGAGTCCCGGACCCTGATGGCTGAAACCGTTGTGGTCGTTCCGCCAGCAGGTAGAGGTCAGGAGGATATTCAGGCTCGGCACAGGCCGTCGCCACTCCAGGTCCCGCGAATGTTGGAGCCATTTGGCGTGCTGGACTGTCATGGACGCACTCACCATTGCAAACGCCTCGTAGCTCGCGAACAAGCCGTACCTGCCAGTAAGGACGTATCCTTCCAGCCATCCTTGGCAGAGATGTTCGGAGAGGACTTCCATGACGCGTCCATTAGCGGAAACATGGTCGCCGCCAGATGGGGCAGCCACACTGGCATCCGGCTCCAGAAGGCAACGGTCCGTGGCTTCAAAGACGGCACCGAGCCTGTTGCTGTTGGTTTCGTCCGGACAGAAAAGCCGGAATCTGGGATCCTCGGCAGTGTCAATATAGATATCCCGGAGCATTTCCCCCAGCGGCTTTGTGCTTTGGTACATTTTTTGGCCTCGGGGCAGGGTCTCCACAGCGTACTTTTCGATGGGCGGAACCACGAGATCCGTGCCACCCACGCCGCGACTGGCCGGCAGCGCGCCCATGCGCAGATCGCCGTCGGGAGCCAGCGCCGCCAATTCGGCGACAAGCCGGCCATCGGCGTCGAACAGCTCCTCCGGCCGGTAGGAGCGCATCCAGGTTTCCAGTTGTGCCAGGTGCTCCGGCTTTTCCCGCACTCCGGCGAGAGGGACCTGATGTGAACGGAAAGTACCTTCGACGGGGACCCCATCAACGGTGGCGGGCCCCGTCCAGCCTTTGGGTGTCCGCAGGATAATGGCTGGCCATCGGGCTGGCCCCGTAACGCCTTCCTGGCGGGCATGTGACTGTATCGCCCGGATGGCTGCATAGGCCGAGTCCATGGCTGATGCCAATGCTGGATGGACAAGGTCAGGATCATCCCCGTCGACGATCACAGGCTCCCAGCCATGCGCTTCGAGCAACGACGCCACCTCCAGGTTCGAGCGCCGTCCCAAGACAGTAGGCCCCGAGATCTTGTAGCCGTTGAGGTGGAGAATCGGAAGCACAGCGCCGTCGCTCAGCGGATTAAGAAACGACGGCGCCTTCCAGGAACCCTCCAATGGCCCGGTTTCTGCCTCCCCGTCCCCCACCACACACGCAACGATCAGGCCGGGGTTGTCCATTGCCGCACCTGTGGCATGCATCAGCGAATACCCCAATTCACCGCCTTCGTGAATGGAACCTGGCGTGGCCGGTCCGACATGGCTCGCGATCCCGCCCGGCGTCGAAAACTGCCTGACCAGTCGTCTCAGCCCTGCAAGATCCCTGCCAACAGCGGGATAGACCTCGGAATAGCTGCCTTCGAGATATGTGTTGGCGACGACGGCGGGGCCTCCGTGACCGGGGCCCGTCACCAAGAGGACTTCCGCACTCGTGCGACGGATGAGGCGATTCAGGTGGGCGTAAATAAGAGACAACCCGGGACTGGTCCCCCAATGGCCCAGAAGTCTGGGCTTGATGTGCTTGGCTTGCAATGGCTCGCGGAGCAGCGGATTTTCCTGGAGATAGATCTGTGCAACAGTCAGGTAGTTCGCCGCTGCCCAGTACTTGTTGAGCAGTTCGAAGTCTTCGCTTTCCGACCGCGAACCTGGGTGGCTGTCTTGAGTGCGTTGCGTCATGCCGCGTTCCTTCCTAACTATGTCCACCGAGGAGTGATGCAGTTGCTTCAGCTATGGCCCGTTCCTCGTCGCTGGGCACTACCAGCACCGGAAATGACGAGTCATCGGAGCTGACTCCACGGATGCCTTCCACTGGGGTCGAATTCCTGTCCTCCGCGATGCGCAATCCCAAGGGGGCCAGCCACGAGAGGACCTGCGACCTGAACACATCGGAGTTCTCGCCCACCCCACCTGTGAATACCAAAGCGTCGGGCTTTTGAACCACCATGGAGTACGCCGCTACGTACTTGGCCAAACGATAGGCAGCCGTTTTGAGGGCGAGAATCGCCTTGGGTTCTCCCCTAGTTGCAGCCGCGCAGACCTCACGCATGTCCGCGGTCCCGGCCAATGCCCGGAGGCCTGATCTGTGGTTGAGCACCTCATCGACGTCGTCGGCCGACGCTCCCGCACGTTGCATCAACAGGATGATGGAAGGGTCCAGATCACCGGAGCGGGTTCCCATGACGAGTCCCTCCAGCGGTGTCATTCCCATGGAGGTGTCAACGCTCTGGCCTCCCCTCACGGCAGTGACTGAGGCCCCGTTTCCGATATGCGCCACAATCGCATTCAACGAGGAACCGTCCACCCCGAGGTAGGACGCAGTGTCACGGCAGGCCATCCCCACGGATATGCCATGAAATCCGAAGCGCCTGATGGGGTGTTCCACATAGCTGTCTTCCGGAATGGCATAGCGGGCGGCGAACTCCGGTATGGACCGGTGGAAAGCGGTGTCAAAGATGGCCACCTGTGGAACGCCCGGCCAACGCTCTTGCGCAGTGTTCATGCACGCGGCGCTGGCAGGATTGTGAAGCGGCGCCAGCGGGCTGAGCCCTTCAATAACCCTTACAACGTCTGGCGTGACAAGTGCAGGGCTGCTGAAGCGGTCGCCGCCGTGGACCACACGATGCCCGACTGAATCCGGAGTACCTGAATCCAGGCTGTTGGCCACAGCCGTAACGATTTCGTCAAAAACGCCGTGGAGGCGGGCGGCATCGAAACGGTGATCCGGCGGCCAGTTGACTTGTCCGGAAGCCAGGATGCTGTTGTTTCCGGTCGGGACCGTGGTGTCCCTCAAGTGGTACTTCAGTGACGACGAGCCGGGGTTCAGCACAAGAACGTGCACCTCATGTCCTTCCCGTCGATCTTCGGTGAAAGGTCAAGCACTCTCTGCTGAGGACCCTAACGCACTCTGCCGATCAGCGGGAGGGGCTTCGGACCCTTGCCACGACGGTCCGCCACGCCGATAGTGGAGACGATCACTATCGGAATGAACCGAAGGGACGTCTGTACGTGAAAAAGCAGATTCTGGCAGCCCTTGATGGTTCCAGGGCGGGCAGCCGTGTCGCAGACTGGGCTGTCGCCCGTGCAGATTCCCTCGGTCTGGTACTCAATCTCATCCACATCGTTCCCCCGGATTGGGCATTCCCACTGCCGGGTGACCGTACCTTGGCGATGGAGCGTGCCAACGACCTCCTCAAGAGCGAAGCAGCGCGACTTGCCGGGGTCTTTCCCTCGATGGAGATCAAATCCACACAATTCTCCGGCGAACCCGCGGAAACGATTGCCTCCCTGTCCTCGGAAGCGGAGATGGTGGTGGTTGGAACGGATCGCGGCCCAGGTACCGAAGGGCAGGGGTACGGCTCGGTCAGTTTCCAGATCGCAGTCACCAGCAAAGCGCCTGTCGCTGTGGTCCCGGACATTACTGCAGGGAAACGTTCTGGAGTGGTGGTCGGAGTAGACGGCTCCCCAGATTCGCTGTGCGCCTTGGACATGGCAGCTACTGAAGCCTCACGCCTAAGGGAGGAGCTGGTGATTGTTCATGCATCAGGTCCAGGGGCCCTGGCGCCCAAGGATGGGGACGTTATGGGCGACTCTGTCCGGTGGGTCAAAGAACGTTACCCGGCCCTGAACGTCCGGGAGAAGTTGGACTTGGACCACCGTCCAGGGGATGCACTCGTCGCTGCTGCAAAGGAAGCCCAGGTCCTGGTGATGGGATGCAGGGGTCGTGGCGGACTGCGCGTGCTTTTGGGATCTGTGGCGCAGCATGTTCTCCTGAATGTCCAGTGCCCCACAATCCTGACCCGGCCCGAGCCAAACACGCGGCATGGCAATTAGCCGTTTTCGTCGTCGTTCCGTGTTGAGGAGCCCCCGTCCGTCGTGTCGTCCACGGCAGCCGACGGGTCCAGGGGCGGCCACCATTTCGACGGCGGCGTGATCACAAACCGCCGACCACTGATTTCCGTGGGAGTGACCCTGACCAGAATGTCCTTTGCACCCGGCTGCCATGGCGACAACCCTGCATTTACGGCTTCCTGAATTTCCTCGGGGTGGGTTACGAACTCTGGATGACCCTTGATGATGACACTCCACGCGATGGTTCCATAACGATTAAATCCATCAGCCTCGAGGGCAAGCGGTGTCCCTTCACGAAGGGCTTTGTGTTTGGTCCCTTGCCCCGTCCTGAACAGGATCGTCCCGAAATTGGGAATGTAGTTCACCGGAAAGATCTCCGGAACGTTCCCGTTGATGAGTGCAATCCTGCAGGTGGATGTGGACTGAAGATACTTCCAGCAGTCGTGAACGCTGAGCTCTTTGGTGTCCTGGTCCATTGATGTGTTCTCCATGGCGCCGAGCCTAACGCGTCCTGCCAAACGGGTGTAGGGCAAAAGGTCCTGTCGTGACCATGCCCTTTGGCCCTAGACGCAACCAGGTCCAGGGTGGAGCCTTTCATCGAACAGGCATCCGGCATTGGAGTAACGATGTCCCTTGGGAACCAACCTCCTGCCCCGCTGTCCGAGACGGCTGGCACTGAAGGCCTCAGTTCCCATGCCGCCGCAAAGTTGTTGGAAACCGTGGGACCGAACGTCCTGCCAAGAGCAAAGAAGGTCTCCCAGTGGCGAAAGTTGCTGGGCGAGCTAACGCACTTCTTTGCACTGATGCTCTGGGCTGCGGCGGTGCTCGCCTACATCGGCGGATTGCCGCAGCTATGTGTGGCTATCGTCATTGTCGTCATCGTCAACGGGGTTTTTGCCCACATCCAGCAGGAACGTGCCCAGCATGCAGCGGAGCGCCTGCAAGGACTCCTCCCGGCCGAAGTGACCGTCCGTCGTGACGGCAAGATCCAAAGCGTCCACGCCAGTGAACTTGTCCCTGGTGACGTGGTAATCCTCGCAGCTGGGGACAAGCTGCCCGCGGACATTCGATTCATTTCTGCCTCCGGATGCACTGTGGACGAATCCATGCTGACCGGTGAAAGCGTTGCCGTGCCTAAGACCACCAAGGACACAGCCTGGGGTGGAACGTTCCTGGTCAACGGCGAAGCGGAAGGCCTGGTGGTCGCCACGGGAGGGAACACGAAACTGGCCGCTATCGCTGCCCTCACGAGTGGCACAAAGTCCCCGCCAACGCCATTGACGCTGGAACTGCGGAGGATAGTCCGGCTTGTCGCCTTGGTGGCATTGACGGTCGCCGGATTGTTCTTCATTGTCTCCCTGTTGGTGGGGATCGTCTGGCGTGATGCATTTCTTTTCGCGATCGGCGTTGCAGTCGCCCTCATCCCGGAGGGGCTCTTGCCGACGGTAACGCTTTCGCTGGCGATGGGAGCACAGCGCATGGCTGACCGCCATGCGCTGGTGCGCAATCTTGAGGCCGTCGAAACGCTCGGTTCCACCACCTTCATCTGCACGGACAAGACAGGCACCTTGACCCAAAACCGGATGAACGCCGTCGAGGTTTTTACAACAGCCGGTACGGTGACAATCGCAGGAGAGGGCTACGGCCCTGATGCCCGCATCGAAGGGGAGGCAAAGGATGCAGCGCTCGGCGTTGCTTTGGCCGCACGCACCGCTTCCCAAGGACGGGCCGTTCTTCAAGGCGATGCATGGGCAGCGCAGGGGGATCCCATGGAAGCGGCCATTGATGCCCTTGCCCGCCGCCTGACAAGTGGCGGGAGGGAATCCGGCGCCGTGAACCGCCGTTTTGCCTTTGACGCTGACAGGCGGCGGGAGTCCGTGATTTCAGGGACCACGCTCTGCATGAAAGGTGCGCCGGAATCGGTTCTTCCTTTGTGCGGAGATCCCGCGACGAGCTTCACACAGGCGTTGGAGGCTATGGCGTCACGGGGCCTGCGTGTGATCGCAGTAGCACGGCGGGAATTACCGGGGATGGCCACAGACTGGTTACATCGTTCAGCAGAGGACGCTGAACAGAACCTTCAAATACTGGGTCTTATTGGCCTGCATGACCCACCACGATCTGACGTCCAAAGTGTGCTCAAGGCTGCCCGGGGAGCTGGAATCCGGATTGCGATGATTACTGGCGACCATCCCTCAACGGCCGGTGCAATCGCCAGGGAGGTAGGCCTGATGGGTCCGGACAACCTCGTTGTCCAAGGCTCCGAGCTGCCCGAGGACGAGCAGATCCTCGGAGCGCTCCTGGATCGCGATGGAATTGTGGTCAGCAGGGTCTCTCCGGAACAAAAGCTCCGGGTGGCGAAGGCGCTGCAGATGCGCGGCCATGTGGTGGCGATGACCGGCGACGGTGTGAACGACGGTCCTGCACTGCGCCAGGCCGACATCGGAGTGGCAATGGGTCTCAGCGGCACGGACGTCGCCCGTGAGGCGGCCGACCTCGTGCTCCTGGATGACCACTTCGCCACCATCGTTGCCGCCATCGAACAGGGCAGGGCAACCTACTCGAATATCCACAGATTCCTGACCTACCATCTCACGGACAACGTGGCTGAGTTGGCTCCTTTCGTCATCTGGGCCCTGTCCGGCGGCCAATTCCCGCTCGCGCTTGGCGTTCTCCAGATTTTGGCCCTCGACATAGGAACAGACCTGCTGCCTGCCCTCGCCCTTGGCGCAGAGCCACCCGGCAAACGGGTCCTGAACCGCCCGCCCGAGAAGCGGCACCTCCTGGACCGCCGGCTCATGTTCAGGGTATTTGCCGTCATGGGACCCACGGAAGCCCTGTTCGCCATGGCTGCGTTTTCGACGATCCTCTTCGGAAGCGGCTGGGCACGGGGTGAACCATTGGATCCGGGCGTGCTGATGTCCGCTTCAGGGGGCGCCTTTGCCGCCGTCGTACTGGGACAACTTGCAACCGCTTTTGCGTGTCGGAGTGCAACAGCTCCCCCGTGGAAACAAGGTTGGCTAACCAACCGCCTTCTGCTCTGGGCAGTTGCCGCTGAACTGGTCGCCTTGGCCGTGTTCGTGTTCGTCCGGCCTGTGGCCGAACTGCTGGGACAAGCACCCCCGAATGCCGTGGGATGGCTGGTTGCGTTCCTTGCCATCCCGGGCGTCCTTGGCGTCGATTGGCTGTACAAACGCCTGCGTCAACGGCAGGCCACGACGCTTGAAGAATCCTGAGAGATGCATGTCCTTCGGCCCTATCGCGGCTGCCGGCGCAACGGCAAGCTGGTTCCATGAATGCACAATCACGGTCGCATCGAATCGTCGTTGGCGTGGATGGCTCGGAGTTCTCTTCCAATACCCTGAAGATGGCGGGACGCCTGGCGGCCGTTTTCGACGCGCCGATCGACGTCGTCACGTGTGTTGGCATGTCCGACTACTTTATGGCGTCCCGCTTTGAGCCCGAATTGACCCGCTTCACCTCACAGCTCGAAGATACCGCCAGGCGATTGGCCGACGAAGCGTTGGAGCGTGCCTTTGGAGCATCCCGCCCAGAGGAGCTTACCGTTACGGTCAAGTTCGGGGAACCTGCCAAGGTACTGGTGGAAGAAAGCCGTGACGCGCAGCTGCTCGTCGTCGGGAGGCGCGGCGCTGGCGGGTTCCTCAGCCAGCCCATAGGATCCGTCAGCAGGGTCTGCGCAGCCCACTCGCATTGCCCGGTTATGGTCGTCACAACGGAGGACGGTAGCTAGTCAGGGCTCTGGGCCTGGATTGCCGTGATCGCAACCGTGTTGATGATGTCTTCCACAGTTGATCCCCTGGAAAGATCATTGATCGGCTTGCGCAGGCCTTGAAGGATAGGCCCGACGGCGATAGCGCCCGACGACTGTTCAACAGCCTTATAGGTGTTGTTGCCTGTGTTGAGGTCGGGAAAGATGAACACGGTCGCCTTTCCGGCCACTGCGGATGCAGGCAGCTTGGAACTGGCGATGGCCTCATTCACCGCCGCGTCGTATTGGATAGGTCCGTCCACAGGAAGGTCAGGACGTGCCTTCCTCACCAATTCCGTGGCACGACGCACCTTTTCCACAGCAGTCCCGGATCCTGATCCTCCCGTCGAGTAGGAGAGCATGGCTACCCTTGGTTCGACGCCGAACCGAACAGCAGTGGCTGCGGAGGCGACGGCGATGGCTGCCAGCTGAGAGTCCGTTGGATCTGGGACGACTGCGCAGTCCCCGTAAACCAATATCCGGTCGGGGAACAACATGAAAAAAACGGAGGACACCAGCCCATCGGCATCCCGGCTCTTAACGAATTCCAGGGCCGGGCGGATGGTGTTGGCTGTGGTGTGCGCGGCTCCCGAAACCAGTCCATCTGCATCACCAAGCTGCACCATCATCGTGCCGAAGTAGGCTCCGTCAACCATGATTTCCCTGGCGCGCTCCATAAGCATGCCTTTGTGGGCCCGCAGCCGCACATACTCGGCGGCGTAGCGCTCACGGAGAGGTGAGGTTGCAGGATCCACTACCCGTACTCCCCCGACGTCGATTCCGTGCGCGGCGGAGAGCTCCTGGATCGCGGCCACATTTCCCAGAAGCGTTACGTCGCAGACGTCGCGGCGTCGCAGAATCTCTGCGGCACGAAGTACCCGGACGTCGCTCCCCTCGGCAAGGATGATGCGCCTCTTTTGCTTCCTCGCCCGTTCGATCAATTCATTGAGGAAACGCAACGGCGTCATGATTGCCGGGCGAGGCAGCGCCAAGCGAGCCAGCAGTTCGGGTTCATCGATGTACCTTGCCCACACCCCCAGTGCCGCTGCCACTTTGCGGTTCTCTCCCGTGTGGATTTCGCTGCGGACGCCAGCGGCTTTTTGGGCCACGGCGTAACTATCAGCCATTTCATCGAAAACGGGAAACGGTGCACGCGACAACAAGGATGTGACGTGAGGACCCGGGGACAGTCCGTCTGCCAAAATAATAGCCGCGGGAGTGGGAAACTCGGGCGACAACGCCGACGCAATGCTGGTCATGATGATGTCGGCACGGTCACCCGGAACGATGATCAAATCGCCGGCTTCAAGCACACGCAAGAAGTTGTCCACGTTCATTCCCGCCAGCCTAATGCTGCGCACATCCCGGTCCAGCTCCGCACTGCCGGACATACGGTGGAGACCGAGCGAAGCCACAACATCCGCCACAGTCGGGGTCGAAATCTCGGAGACTTCGGGTATCACATAGCAGGGAACGGGACCCACCATCGCCCGGACTGCCGCCTGTAGTTCCGAATGCAGCTGGTCCACAGACGTTGGTTCGGCGCGGTTCACCACGACGGCCAACAGGGGGCAGTGCGCAGACTCATACTGCCTGATGGCTGCTTCCACGGCCGCCGTTGTTTGCGTCGACGTGAGACCTCGGGCGCCGACCACAGCCAATACAGGGAGCCCCAGGTTGGTCGCCAGCCTGGCATTCAGATCGAACTCCCTGCCCGTGGCGTTTCCGCGAAGGTCCGATCCATCAACAACAACCACATCGCAATTGTTGGCAATCTGCGCATATTCCGTGAGCATCAGGGAAAGGAGCTCGTCCTTCCGGCCGGCGATCGTATCTGCCATGGCTGTGGGCAAGGACACGCCACTTCGGCACCGCGCAGCGTCCAGTTCGTAGAGCCGCCGAAGCATGAAGATCACAGGATCCCGGTGCGTATCGGTATTGTTGACAATCGGGCGGTAGAAGCCCAGACGACCCGAGTGCCGATGAAGGGCGTCGACCACTCCCAAAACCACCAGCGATTTACCCGAGCCCGGTAGCGCCGAGGCAACGTAGACGCCTTGAACCATGGGCCCTCCCTTCAGAGCCGGCCTTGACTGGTCCCAAGCATCTCCCACAACGAAACCTTGGCGCCAGAGCCTAAGGTCACGGTGAACAGATTGCCGCAGGACCTTGGACTCTGTTGGCAGGCACGACCGCAGCCATAGGATCACGACATCAGATGGCAGGAACCCTTGGCGCCTGTCCCGTCCGCACCACAGGAGACAACGATCATGGAAAATGACGAGCGGCCCGGCACCGTCCTGTCTGAGGACGATTCATGGAAAGTCCTCGAACGCAACCAGCATGGTCGCCTGGCCGTCAGCGTTTTGGGTGAGCCCGACATCTATCCCCTGAACTTCATCGCCCACAACCATCGGCTGCTCCTAAGAACCAACCCGGGAACGAAGCTGGCCGAACTGACGGTGAATGAGAAGGTGGCCTTCGAAGTGGAGGAGATTGTAGATGCAGAGGCATGGAGCGTAGTTCTTAAGGGCAAGGCGAGGGTTATTGAGTCGCAAACCGAAATCGACGAGGCAGACAAGCTGCCCCTCAAACCATGGATTGCCACCCGCAAGTACACCTACGTCGAAATTACTCCGACAAGCATCCAGGGCCGTTACTTTGAACTTGGGGATGAGCCGGAACGCTACTGACGCGGAATCCGTTCGCGTGGGACGGTTTCCAGTTGTGCGGGCTTGAAATGCTGCACCGGTCCAAGTGCCCTTAGCGCGTTCAGAATCGTCGCCAGGTCTACAAGTTCCTGCAGCAGTGCTCCGGCAACAGCCGGGATCACCCCGAACGATGCCATGACCATCAGGCCCAGGCTCAGCAGAATGCCGGTCCAGATACTCTGCCGGGCAATCCGCAGCGTGTACTCCCCGATGTCCACAGCCGACGCGACCCTGGACAGGTCATCGAGCATGATGACGACGTCAGCCGACTCGCTGGCTGCGGTGGCGCCTTTGGCGCCCATGGCGACTCCGACGTCGGCCGCAGCCAGGACGGGTGCGTCATTGACGCCGTCGCCCACCATCATGACTTGCCTCATCGGCAGGGACGCAACGGCAGCGACTTTGTCGGCCGGCAGGCATTCCGCCAGGACGTTGCCGATCCCGGCAACAGCGGCAATGTGGCGGGCAGTACTGGCGGTGTCGCCCGTCAGCAGCATCGTCTCCACGACACCGAGCTTCCGGAGCAAGGCGAGTGTATCAACGGCGTTGGTGCGCAGCGGATCGCTCATGATCAGGCTTCCGGCATATGTCCCATCGACACCGATGTACACGGCGAGCTGCCCACCGTCCAAGGGTGTGCGTTCGAACCCGCTCGTATTTGCGCTGACGAACGCAGGCTTTCCTACGAGAACCGTCTGCGGCCCCACAGCGGCGCTGACACCATTGGTGGCGTGTTCGCTGGCACCGGATGCCGGCAACAGAGGTAAGCCACGCTCGCGAGCCGCTTCAATGACAGAAGCCGCGAAGACATGGGAGGAATATTGCTCGGCCGATGCCGCCAGCTGCAGCAGCCTGTCCTCGGACTGGGTTCCCCCGGCAGCAAGCCGTATCCCGGACAGGACGGGCCTGCCCTGAGTGAGGGTCCCGGTCTTATCGAACACAGCCGTCTTCACCCGGCTGAGCTTCTCCAGCGTACCGGCGTTCTTAATAATGATTCCTGCTTTGGCTGCACGGCTGGCACCGGCAAGAAAGGCGACAGGTGCCGCTATCAACAGAGGGCAGGGTGTCGCCACCACCAGTACCTGGGCAAAGCGTAAGGGATCCTGGCTAAGCAGCCACGCCGTACCGGCAAGAAGAAACGCAACCAGTGTGAACGGCACTGCGTACCTGTCAGCCAAGCGCACCATGGGGGCGCGGCTCGCTGCAGCTTCCCGCACCAAGGCGACGATCTGGCTGTACTGGGACTCCTCCGTTGAGGCAGTGGCCACCATGCGTATGGCGTCGGCTCCGTTCAGGGAGCCACTGAGCAGTAGGTCACCCTTTGCTCGCTCCGCCGGCAGGCTTTCCCCTGTGATCGCGGACTCGTCAAGAATCCCGACGTCGGACAACATCCTGCCATCGACGGGGACCGTTTCTGCCGGCTTCACCAAGAGGAGGTCGCCAGGACGGATGACATCGACACCAACGTCCACCACCTGGCCATCCGATCCCTCGCGATGGGCGCTCCGGGGAGCACGCTCCAACAACGCTCGGAGCTCTCTTGTGGCCCGGCCCTGTGCAAAGTCTTCCAGCGCCTCGCCGCCGGTCAACATGAGGACGATGACCAATGAGGCCACGTATTCCCCAACCGCTGCTGTGGAACCAATCGCCGTCACAGCCAAGAGGTCGATGCCCCACCGTCCCCGAAGGAGGCCTTTGACCATGGCCACCGTACGGTATAAGGCCACCGAGAGTGAATAAATGGTGGCTGTTCCCTGGGCCGCAGCGGCGTGTCCCGCGATGACCAATCCCGCAACGATGACCCCTGCCAGCACGGTGGACGCTACCAAAGGAAAGCGCAGCGCAAGCTTCGCTACTTGCGGTGCCATGGCGCTAATCATGCGGGGTTCTGCTGAGGACCACTTTCAAAGCCTCCGTTTCGACCGCCCTTGAGAATGTGTCGTACGCATCCACAATCTGGTCAAGCGCGAAATGATGGGTTGCGAATTTCCCGGCAGGTAGCTTTTGTTGGGCGACGAGGCGAAGCAGCATCGGAGTCGTGTTGGTGTTGACCAAGCCCATGCTGATATTGACGTTACGGATCCAAAGATCTTGGAGCGGAAGTTCGACGGGCTTCCCGTGAACGCCAATGTTTGCAACATTTCCCCCTGGCCGCACCAAGCGCAATGCCATCTCAAAAGTCTCCGGGAGCCCGACGGCTTCCAGGGCAACATCAACCCCGGCACCATCAGTGAGGGCAAGGACCTCACTGATCCACTCGGGGTTCATTGGATTCACGGCGTGCGTCGCACCAAATTCTGCCGCCCGGGCCAGGCGGCTCTCGTTGGGGTCAATGGCAATAATGGTCGCGGCACCGTGAAGCCCCGCCGTCGCCATCACTGCCAAGCCGATGGGCCCGGCGCCAACTACGGCAATGACGTCACCGGGGGCCACGCGACCATCGCGGACACCGATTTCGAAGGCTGTGGGAAGGATATCGGAGAGCATAACGGCCTGATCATCGCTTACCCCGGGTGGGAGCTTGTGGAGCGAGTTGTCCGCGTACGGGACGCGAACGAATTCCGCTTGGGTCCCGTCGATGAGGTGACCGAAGATCCACCCCGTCCCCACCTGGCCCTCTTCTCCAAGGCAATGGGAAAACAAGCCCTTCCTGCAGTTGCTGCAATGGCCGCAGGACTTGATGCACGAGATGATGACCCGGTCACCAACGCGCAGGCCACTAACCGAGGTGCCTATCTCGGTGACGGTACCGACGCCTTCATGCCCGAGGATCCGTCCTGGCTGTACCGCCGGGACGTCTCCCTTGAGGATGTGCAGGTCCGTCCCGCAGATGGTGGTCGTGTCAATGCGGACAATCGCATCCGTAGGGTGGGTGATGCGTGGATCAGGAACGTCTTTCCAGGACGTGGATCCTGGTCCTTCATAAACGAGTGCCTTCATGGTGTGGTCCATTCCTGTAGGAGCCTTGGAGCAGGAAAATGTACTGCCGTCCCTCCACCAGGACGGCCATGCGGGCGTCGTTAGGGCCGTTGGTCCTGGCTGCCGCTGAACGGCGCGGTCATTCCAAACCCGCACGGGTGGCATCGTCCAAAGGGCTCCACCAAGTCAATGGTGGTGTCACCTTGAAACGCCTCCCGGTCATGGTCGTGGGAATAATCCGTACAAAGTGGTCCTTCCGCCCGGCTTGCCAGGGGAAAAGCAGCAATCCCACGGTGTCCAGTACTTCCTGCGTCAACTGGATGCTTGCAGCCGTGCCCTTCACCACCACGCTCCATGCAACTCCAGAGCCGGTATCCACTCCATCAGCTTCCAAGGCAACGGGCGTTGCCCCGAGTGCAGCATGGAGTTTCGTTCCTTCGCCGGTCCGGAAGACCAAGGTGCCGTGGTCAACTTTGTAGTTGATGGGGAAGATATCGGGATGGTCGCCCATCCACACTGCCAGACGGCCCACGGATACGCCGCGGAGCTGCTCCCAACATTGCTTGGTGTCCAGGTGCTCGGCCTCGGGTGCTGATGGTTCGTTCCTCATGCGAGGATCCTAAGCCTGCCTCGGTTGCTGCGACAGGGCCCAAAGACCCCTTCTGGCTACGGCTATCGCTAGCCGTACGGGCCCGGAGTAGGCTGACACCGAAAGTGCCAAGCAGTAACGCCGTGCACCAGGCTGGTGGCAGGCGCCGAAAGGCGGCAATGACAGACTCTCCCAAAGTCCCACGCGAACACCAAACGGGTGCTCCAGCGGTCCAGCTGGAGGACCTGATGATGGACTTCACGTCCAGGGCAGGCGAGTTACTGCAAGCCCAGGAAAGGACCCGGGGCCTGCTCGAAGCCGTGGTGGCCGTTGCAGAAGACCTCAGCCTTGAAGCCGTGCTGGAGCGGGTGGTTACTTCCGCATGCAAGCTCCTGCAGGCACGTTATGGCGCCTTGGGTGTCATCGGCGAGGACAACGCGCTGAGCCATTTCATAACAGTGGGCATCGATGATGATTTGGCGAGCCGGATTGGTCCTCTGCCCACAGGACACGGGGTTCTGGGACTGCTCATTACCGAGCCTTCACCTTTAAGGCTCCACGACCTCCGTGAACACCCGATGGCCTACGGCTTCCCGCAGCACCACCCGCCGATGAAGTCTTTCCTCGGTGTTCCAATCCGCATCCGGGACGTCGTCTTCGGCAACCTGTACCTGACAGAGAAGGACGGCGGCGAGGACTTCACCCCGGAAGATGAGGATGTCGCGGTGGCATTGGCGGCAGCCGCCGCCGTCGCGATCGAAAACGCCCGGCTCTACGAGGACGCGGGGCACCGGACGTCATGGCTTGAAGCATGTATGGAAATTACGGGGCTGATGCTGGAGGAGGGACAGGCAGAAAGTGCCGCACTTGACCTCATTGCAGACACGGCCCTTCGGGAGTCAGGATGCCACCTTGCCGTGGTTCTGAAGCCTTCGGCTGAACACGTCCAGGACTACACCGTGGAGGGGGTAGCGGGCGGGAAGGGCGCGGCCCTGAAGAGTCGCGTTTTATCGTTGGATTCCACGGATTTCCTTGACGTCACCCTCAGAGGAGCAATCAAAGGCGAGGATCCTTGGCACCTCCTTGGCGATTCGGCCGATGAGTGCCCGGGAGAACTGCTTGTCGTAAACCTCAGTGCCCAAGGAACTCATCAAGGGCTGCTGGTTCTTGCTCGAAAACCCGGCACCGGGTCCTTTTCCACCACCGTTGTTGATATGGCTCCGGTCTTCGGTTCACATGTAGCCCTGGCTTTGGCACTGGACCGGATACATCGGTTCCGGGAGCAGCTGGTGGTTTTCACTGACCGGGACAGGATTGCGCGGGACCTTCACGACCTCGTCATCCAACGCCTCTTTGCGGCGGGACTGAGCATCCAGAGCCTGCGGCGCTACACCGCCGGCGGCTCAGCCCTTGAACGGATCGACGCCATAACGGAGGAACTCGATACCAGTATCCGCGACCTCAGAAACACCATCTACTCCCTGCGGACAAGTACCCACGACCACGAACTCCTGAGCAGTCGGATCTTCCAAACGATTCAAGCCGGGGCAAAATCGTTGGCATACACCCCGCATCTGACCTTGATCGGCCCCGTTGATTCCGTAGAAGACGATGTCACGATCGGGCACCTCCTGGCGGTAATCTCGGAGAGCCTCAGTAACGCTGTCCGCCATTCCGATGCGAACACCATCTCCGTGTCAGTTCGGGTGGCTCATGGCACGCTAAGCACGGAGCTCACAGACGACGGCTGTGGTTTCACGGCTGTGGGATCCGGTAATGGGTTGGCGAACATGGCCCGGAGGGCTGCAGAACTCAACGGGTCATTCAGCGTCACCAGCACGCCTGGCAAGGGTACTTCGCAGGCTTGGTCCGTTCCGCTGCCCTGAGCGTCAGCGAACGGAGCCAGCGTCCTCCTCGGGTACGTGGGCCATGAAAACTGCGGCTTGGGTCCGTCGCTCGAACCCAAGTTTCGCCAAGAGGGACGAGACGTAGTTCTTCACCGTCTTTTCCGCCAATAGCATCTCCTCGCCAATCTGGCGATTGGTCATCCCCTGGCCGACGTATTCCAGCACGCGCCGCTCCTGGGGAGTCAGGGCGGCTACGCGCGGATCGAGCCTCTTCGGTTCAGTGAGTCCTTGGATAATCCGCGCCTTCACGGAATCATCGAAGAGCGACTCGCCGCGCGCCGCCCTGCGCAGCGCACCCAGTAGGTCTGAACCGCCGATTTCCTTGAGGATGTATCCCGCGGCTCCTGCCAGGACTGCACCTCGCAGAGCCATTTCATCGTCATAGCTGGTCAGAATCAGGCAATTCAGACGAGGATCTATGGATCTAACGTCGCGGCAGACTTCGATGCCCGTACCGTCAGGCAGCCGTGCATCCAGGACTGAGACGTCGGGGCGCAATGCCGGGATACGGCGCGTCGCTTCCTCAGCAGATCCCGACATGCCCACCACCTGAAACCCTTCGCTTTCCAAAAGCTCCTGCAACCCGCGGCGAACCAATTCGTGGTCATCAAGAATGAACACGCGAACAGGACTTTCTGGCGAACCCACCCCAGCAAGGCCTGGGACATCCTGGTGATTCATGACATTCCCTCTCCGGCGGAAGCGGCAACCGCGCTTGCCGACATTTCATCGATGCCAAATTCTTGCCGACTGCATGTCTGCGCCACAAGGGCACAAGGACCCATCCCCGCGCGTGACTTTAGGCCCTATTAGGACGAGGAGATTAAACGGACGCTAGGAGAACAGGAGACGAAACCGCCCAGCATCAGGCCCCGCGGGTGTCTCCAGACAATAAAGGAGCAAAATTCCGATGAAGAAATGGACACGATGGCAGGATTGGACAGTAGTCGCGGCGGGCGCCTACGCGGCGCTGTCGGTCTTATGGACCACGCAAGCAGGATCATCAACGGCCATCATGGTCACCTTAGGCACACTGCTTGTCATCTGCGGTGTCGTCAATCTTGCATTGCCGGGAATGCCGGCCGCCGAATGGGCACAAGCGATCATCGCAGTGGCTCTCTTGTTGGCCCCTTGGGTGGGTGGCTTCACATCAGCGACTGGCGCTGCGTGGAGCGCATGGATTCCGGGTGCTGCCGCTTTGATCGTCACCGCGTTGGCGATCAAGCCCAGTACGGAAGAGTACCGGCACCACCACGCGGTGCCGGCCCCTTAGGTACCAAACCTGCATCTGGCGCCGGACTACCTTACGGCGCCAGATGCCGCCAAGGTCTGCTCTGCGGCCAATTCCCAGGGCAGGCGCCGTCGACTTGAGTGGTTAGGGCATAATGCAAACCAGGAACGTCGCTTCACTCCGCTTCCTTGGAGCAACCGATACTGTCACAGGGTCCCGCTACCTTCTGGAGTTCAACGGGACGCGCGTCCTCGTGGACTGCGGCCTGTTCCAAGGCTATAAACGTCTCCGCGAGCGCAACCGGAGGCCGTTTCCAGTTTCCCCGGGCTCCATAGATGCCGTGCTCTTGACACACGCCCACTTGGATCACAGTGGGTACGTCCCGGCTCTCGTCCGGGACGGTTACCGCGGCCCCGTATACACCACTCACGGCACCAATCAACTGTGCAAACTCTTGCTGCCGGACTCCGGCCACCTGCAAGAGGAAGAGGCCCGGTATGCCGAACATACTGGCTCTTCCATCCATGTGCCCGCCTTGCCCATCTACACGGCCGCCGATGCGGTGAGATCGCTAAATAGTGTCCGCCCTGTGGACTTTGACGCACCCGTCGAGCTGGGTCACGCCTTTGATGCGACATTCGTTCCCGCCGGGCACATCCTTGGTGCTGCCCAGATCCATGTACGACTCGGAGAGCATTCCGTCCATTTCACAGGTGACCTGGGCAGGACCGATGATCCATTCATGTACCCGCCCCGGGATCTTGAATCCACTGATGTCCTGGTGACAGAGTCTACCTACGGGAACCGGACCCATCCGGCGGCGGGTTCTGACATTGAACTGGCCGAAGTTGTTAACCGTGCAGCAAAGCGCGGCGGTGTCGTCTTGATTGCGGCGTTTGCCGTGGGGCGTGCCGAGACGCTGATGCTCCAGCTTGCGCGTCTCCGCCGGAAAGGGCTGATTCCGGACATACCGGTGTATTTGAACAGTCCCATGGCCATTGACGCGTCCTATATTTACCAGCAACATCCGGAGGAACATCGCCTGGGTCCGGAGGAATTCAAGAGCATGTACGAGCTCGCCATTATGACCAGGAGCGTCGATGACTCGAAACTCCTCAATCTCCGTGGCGGGCCAATGATCATCATCTCGGCCAGCGGAATGCTCACGGGAGGGCGGATACTTCATCATCTGGCCGCCTATGGCAGCGATCCACATAATGCTGTGGTTCTCAGCGGTTACCAGGCAGGAGGTACCCGCGGAGCCGCCCTTGCCGCGGGGTCCCGGCAACTCAGGGTTTATGGACAGGATGTGCTGATCCGCGCGGAGGTTGTTCAATTGGAAGGTTTCAGCGCCCACGCCGACGCCGACGGAATTATCCGTTGGATGCGTTCAGCACCGCGGACGCCACGAATGACCTACATCACGCATGGAGAGCCTGAGGCCTCCGATGCACTCCGTCTGCGCATCAAACGTGAACTGGGCTGGAAAGCACGAGTTCCCGACCACCTGGAAACCATCATGGTGAATGCCCCCGATTAGCAAAAGGCACACCAGTCTGCCGCGGCCGCGTTCCGCGGGACTTCCGACCCTAACCCTTTGAAAAGAGCAGGCAGAAGCTGGACTGACAAGACCCGGCAAACGGATTTTCCGGGGAATCATCGAACAAGAACTGGAGCAGTCATGAAGGAAGCAATTGTCGTCGGTGTCAGCGATGCGCCCAGTAGTGAGGCTGCGACCCGATGGGCCGTGCAAAGGGCCGCTGCCCTTAAATTACCTGTGCTCCTGGTACACGCTGTGGATGATCGTTGGGCCTACGATGCCATCGGCTATAACGAGTGGATCCGGGAGTCCGGTGAAAAATTCCTTGTTACTGCCAAAGACCGGGCCGAAAAAGTCGAGCCAACGGTCAAAATCAGCACGGATCTCGTCTCGGGAGGAGCCGGGTACGCCCTGCGCAAGCGGTCAAAAACCGCATCGATGGTGGTTATTGGTTCCGGCCACAGTTGGGCCGGCGGATCGCTCGCGGATCGTGCGCTACAGGTTGCTGCCGTGGCGAAGTGCCCCGTAGCGGTGATCGCTGAACATGATATGACCAGTCGACACGGCGTTCTGGTCGGAGTTGATGGTTCCGAAGAATCCACTCAGGCCGTGGCATTCGCTGCCGCAGAGGCAGACCGTGAAGGGCAGGAGCTAACCGTGCTGCACGCTTTCCGGACACCGGATCCATGGGTGGATCGGGGAGTGCCCCACGGCAATTTCTTTGAACTCGTGACCGAGGAGGAACGGGTGGTTCTTGCGGAAACGGTCGCGGGCTTGGCGGATAAATATCCGGATCTTGTTGTGCACCAGAACTTGGAGACCCACATGCGTCCTGGCGAGGCGCTGGTAAATGCCGCCGCAACAGCCCGCCTGTTGGTCGTCGGCAGCAGGGGCCGTGGCGGCTTCAAACGTCTACTGATGGGATCTACGGCCCACGCAGTCCTCACCAAACTGCCCTGCCCAACAATCATCACCAGGATCCAGCCAGTCAAGCATTCCGAGTAAGTAGCGAGCAGCAGGCCCTGGAACCCAATGGCTCCCCGGGCCTGCTGCTCATTACTGCTCCCTCGCTTCCAGTGGGGGCCTTACCACCACGACAGGACAGGAAGCATGATGGAGAACGGCATGCGCCGTTGAGCCAATACTGCCGCGGACAAGACCCTGCCCCATAGTTCCCACAACGATTAACTGGGCATCTTTCGCTGCACTAAGGAGCGTTCCGGCAACGGAGGTCCCCGTGAGCAGGAGGTCTTCAAGCTCGAGTTCGGGCGAGGTGTTGCGCACGGTACGTACTGCCGAATGCAATATTTCCAGGGGACCAACGTCACTTGCTTCAGCGTGGGCTTCGTGTCTCTTTCGGACATGCACAATCCGAAGCGATGTGCCCGCATAGGAAGCATGAGAAGCGGCATAGTGAAGCGAAGCCTCCCAGCCTTCCCGATCTATGCCAACGACGACGGGTCCATCCGGGTGGTCGGTGGACCGAACAACAGCCACGGGACACGCTGCAGTGGCGGCCAACTCCAGGCTCACGGATCCCACGAGCAGGCCCATAAAGCCTCCTATCCCCCGACTTCCCACAACCAGCATGGAGGCGCCTCCCGCCAACTTGCGAAGGTTCTCGGCCGGCCAGCCGTACACCAGGCTCTTCGTGATTTCCACCGACTCAGAAGCCTGACGGGCGCACGCGACCCCCTCGGCAACTATTGATTCAGCGGCGTGTCGCAGGCCGCTGTCAGCTACACCCGGCACGGGTTCCATGTTGTGTGTTATGGCCGGCCAAAGGGAACAATGCACTAATTGCAGCGCGCAGCTTCTCAGCTCGGCTTGCCGGGTCGCCCACTGAACTGCCGTAACGGCCTCGGGAGACCCGTCAAATCCGACGACGATCCGCTCGCTCTCTTCCCGCTCGCTCTCTTTCATTGTTCCTTCTTTCCAAGCCTTGGACTGCCCTTTGGTAACCGTCAAGCCAGGAACACATTCCAGCCTGTCCAGCCGGTCATGCTGGGCAAGGTCATCTGAAACTCCCTATCTTCCGGCGTCAATTAACCTGGCCAGAGCTTGGCCCCACTTTGCGGCGCGGTGGAGCTCGTCTTCGCTTATCGAAGGTTCCTGGCTGACTTCGAAGCTCTCCGGTTCTGCAATGAGCTCGAAGCCGGCTTTTCGTAACCCGGAGGTGATGTGTTTGGATGCTCTGCCGGTGAGGAATGCCGGACCGTGGTTGCGGGTGTCGAATGCTGCGGCTTTTTGGCCCGGGATGGCAGGTCGGAGCTGGGCCAGCCACTCACGTATGCCGACGTTCGCATCGATATCGTGGCCAAGGGAACCGGTCGCGGCAGCGACGTTTGCTGCGGAGTGTCGTGTTGCGGGTCTGCTCATTCCGTGAGCATGGGTAGGTCCACCGACGATCAGCAAGGCACAATTACCCAGGTCATCGGCGACTACATCGGAAACGGAGACCGCTCTGGCCCCGGGCTCGCCATCAAAGCCGCTGGCAATTGCTTCAGCTACCCTGCGGGTAGTTCCGTACATTGTTTCGTAGACCACCAAGATGTCCATCATGGTCGCCCTTCAGTGGCTTCGGTCGAGTGGTCCTCAGGTACGTGGACCACGAGAACCGGGCAGTGGGCATGAGCAACGCACGCTGAGGTGACTGATCCCAGCAGCAAGCCTCCAAAACCACCGTGTCCACGTCGCCCCACAACGATCATGTCTGCCTTCCGGCTAGCTTCGATCAGTCCTTGTCTGGGATGACCCTGAACAAGCCGCGAATGGACGTTGTCGGGCTGGGTCGGGCCGAAGGCCATTTCCACGGACTGCTTCAGGATTCGCCCGGCGGCTTCCTCAAAACCGGTAATGCCCATCACCACATAGCCCTCGTAGACGGGGGGATAGTCCCAGAAAGCCGTGGCAACCACGTCAACGCCCAACGGCGTCGCCAACAGTTGGGCTTCTTGGAGTGCAGCTATGGACGCATCGGAGCCGTCGACTCCGACGATGATTTCTCCTGTTGAGCCGGCTTTGTCCATGACTGTTCTCCTGCCGAATGAAACGTTCGATCCCTCCACAATGGCGCTGCAGGGCGTCCTCGGACAGGGTCCAAAGTCACGGAGATGCTTATTGCGTGGGCGGGGATTCTTCGGAACGGAGGTCTTCGATTGTCTTTCTGAGAGTGCGGATGGTGTCATCCAATTCCGACGTGACATGCATCATCCGCTCAACGGCTGCGGGGTCCACCAGGAATCGCTTCAAGTTCTGCATTCCCAAGCCGGCTGCAAATATACGCTGAATGACGAGGTCATGAAGGTCGCGGGCTATGCGCTCCCTGTCCGAGAGCAACAAGGCCTGCTCACGAAGGGCGCTTACTTCCGCGAGATCCAGTGCAAGGCCGATCCTGCTGCCAAACAATGCACTGGATTCCAGATCAGAACGGGTATAGGCCGCGCCGCCAACGGCCCGGGCCATCAGCAGAACTCCGTTTCCCCTCCCCCTGTGGCCCAGGGCCGCTACCAACACAGTGCCCAGCTTCTCCGACACCTCGGGACCGAGAACTTGTGAAGCATCCTGCACGAGGCGGGAGTCGCCAGTGGCAAGCACTGATGCTACTACCTCGGAGCCCGGCAATTGCTGGCCCGTGTTCAAGCCCTGCACTCCGACCGCCGATCTACAACGGACCTCTCCTCCGGGCGTTGGTATGGCAACGACACCCAGGATTGAGTCGGAAGCACGGACGGCCGCCTCCGCGACAAGATCCAGGTTGCCGGAGTCGTCGTCGGGCTTGCTTGCAATGAGGCGGCTGCCAAGCTCCATGCCCGCTTCCAACCATCGCTGCCGGCGATTGCTTTCGTCGAACAGGCGGGCGTTTTGGATGGCGACGCCGGCTGCTGCCGCCAGTGCGATGGCAAGCTCCTGATCATCTTGGCTGAAGTCCTTCCCGTCCCTCTTCTCGGTGAGGTACAGGTTGCCAAAAACAATATCGCGGACACGGATTGGTACTCCGAGAAACGACTTCATGGGAGGATGGCTTGCCGGGACTCCCACAGCCATTGGGTGAGCGGTGAGGTCGTGAAGACGGAGTGGTTCGGGTTCGCGGATCAGGTGTCCCAGGACACCATGCCCGGTGGGAAGATCGCCGATGGATCCAATGGCGTCCCCATCCATGCCGACCGTAATGAAGTGGCTTAGCTGCTTATCCTCTCCAATGACGCCAAGAGCTCCGTATTTGGCGTCCACCAACTCGCAGGCCGACCGGACGACGCGGTCCAGGACAACTTCCAGGCTGAGGTCCTCGGCAATGGAAATTACCGCTGAGAGCAACCCGTTCATTTGTTCCTGTGCATGGATCATCTCATCCGCACGCTGCACGAACTCACGGAGGAGTGTTTCAACGCGCCCCTTCAGTGGGGAGCGCCAAGGGTGATCCGCGCCCATAGGCCTTTACCTCCCTGCGCCGCTAATGGCCTGCCTCTCCCGAGTCTAGGTGAGTCGTCGGCATACGGGTACAGATCACGGGTCAAGGGCCCGAACACGTCTTGGGAGACATGACCTTCGACCCTACACCTGCCGTCAGGAGACTGGGACGATGACAAAGGTGATACCAGCATGGCGAAACATACTTCCATGAGAGCCGTTAGCACAGGCGGTAAAGGTCGGCGACGATGATCACACCCAACATCCCGATGGCGGGCCTTTCCGAAGAGGAAGTCTCCCAGCGGGTCCGGGACGGTCTCGTGAACGATTTGTCGACACCTCCCAGCCGTAGCCTGTTGGCCATAGTCCGTGCCAATGTACTCACGCTGTTCAATGGCATCGTAGTGGCGGGTTTCAGTTTGCTGCTGTTCCTTGGGCAGTGGAGGGACGCGCTCTTCGGGCTGGCGGCCATAGGAAACGCCCTCATTGGCGTGGTTCAGGAATACCGCGCCAAACGATCCCTCGACCGCTTAACCATCGTCCACGGAGCAATGGCCAGAGTGGTGCGGGAGGGAAATGTTCAGGAAATCCCCGCACATGACGTGGTGCTGGATGACTTACTTCTGCTTTGTGCAGGTGATCAAGTCCCAGCAGACGCCCATATTGTTGGACCGGGTTCGCTTGAAGTCGACGAGTCACTACTGACAGGTGAATCGGCACCTGTCACCAAACACCGGGGGGATGTGCTGTTGGCCGGGTCGCTGGTCTTCACCGGCTCCTGCCATACCCGGGTATTCAGGGTTGGCCATGAGACCTTTGCCAACCGGCTGGCCGCCGACGCCAAGCGGTTTTCGCTCGTCAGTTCAGAAATACGCACAGGTATCAATCGGGTGCTGCGGGTTCTCGCCTGGGTTGTCCTGCCGGTGACGTTGCTGGTGTTGAATTCACAGCTGCTCCAACAAGGGGGATGGGAGGCCGCACTGGCCTCTGGAGCTTGGGCACAGAGCGCTGTTTCGACTGTGGCAAGTACAATCGCCATGATTCCCCTGGGACTGGTACTCATGACCAGCGTGGCTTTCGCCGTAGGCGCCGTCCGCCTCGCGGGCCAGAAGGTCCTGGTCCAGGAGCTTGCAGCTGTAGAAGTGTTGGCCCGGGTCGACGTCCTGTGCTTGGACAAGACAGGAACGCTAACAGACGGACGAATGGCCTTCGACGCCGTTCACCAGCTTCGAGGTGAAGTCCAGGACGGCTGGCGACAGGCTTTGGCTTGGTTCGGGGCCAACGAGCCTGCCAACGCCACATCCCTGTCCATCGGAGACGCCTTTCCCCTCAAAGTGCAACTGACCCCTCTCTCTTCAGTGCCGTTCGACTCTACGCGCAAATGGAGCTCGGTGACCCTGCCCAATCTCCAAGGCGATTCCAGTACCTGGATTCTCGGCGCACCGGAAGTTGTATTTGCCGGCGAATCGCCTGACTGTAGGCTCGCGCGGCAACGGGCCGGGGAGTTGGTCTTGTCGGGGGTTCGCACCATGGGAATGTCCCGCTCGAGCCAATGTACCGAAGCGACTGAAAGTGCCTTGCCCGGTGACTGCGAGCCTGTCCTGGTGCTGACACTGCGGGAAAGTATCCGGTGGGATGCGCCGCGCACTTTGGCCTACTTCCGGGAGCAAGACGTCACCATAAAAATTCTTTCCGGAGATGACCCCAGAACCGTTGGTCTTCTGGCCCGGAAGTTGGGTCTGGAAAACCCGGATGCTATCGACGCCAGTAAATTGACTGGGGACCCGGCAGCCTTGCAGGATCTGGTGGACGCGCATTCAGTGTTCGGACGCGTCTCACCGGAACAAAAGAGGGAGCTGGTGCTTGCACTGCAACGTCGCGGTCACACGGTTGCCATGACCGGAGATGGAGTCAATGACACATTGGCGCTCAAGGTGGCCGATCTCGGCATAGCCATGGACTCCGCTGCTCCCGCAACCAAAGCCGTGGCACGCATCGTCCTGCTTGATGGCAGATTCAGCCGGCTTCCTGCCGTCGTGGCCGAGGGGCGGAGAGTGATCAACAATATGGAGCGTGTCTCCATGCTGTTTCTCAGCAAGACAGCCTACGCACTTGTGATCTCGCTACTATGCGGAGCACTCCTGCTCCCTTTCCCATTCCTTCCACGCCAGCTGTCTGCCATCGATGGCCTCACCATCGGGCTGCCTGCCTTTTTCCTGGCACTCCTGCCCAATAGGCACGACTATACGCGCGGATTCCTGCGGCGGTCATTAGCCTTCTCAATACCGGCAGGCGTGGCCATCGCCGTCGGGATCACCGCGCTCAATTTCTACGTCCAAGCTACGGGCCGTTTCAGCGTGGACCAGGCGCGATCCGCCTCATCGATGGCCTTGGCGCTCATAGGATCCTGGATCCTGGCGGTCATCGCGCGACCCCTCAACCTACGGAAGGCGGCCGTTATAGCCGCAATGTATCTGGGCACTGTCATCGTATTCACCTTCCCGCCCTTGAGTGGGTTCTTCCGACTTGAATGGCCCCCAGGAGACCTCTTCCTGGCGACTTTCGTAGTCGCGGTGGCGTCCAGCACCGCCGTCGAGATTGCCGGTCGACTCCGGAGGAGTCCTCCTCCCAGGCCACATGGCGAAGGACCATGACCTTCGGCTCTGGTTTACGGCGCTGAAAGCATGCAAACCTCCAGGCGTAGGACTACGAAAGGAAGCTGGCAATGCATGCATGGTGGGTAGCAGATCCAGGACCGATAGCAAACCGTCCCCTGGTGCAGGGGAAACGGAAAGACCCCCAACCACAGGCCGGGGAATTGCTGATCCGTATAAGTGTTTGCGGTGTGTGCCGAACGGACCTTCACCTGGCTGAAGGTGATTTACCGCCCCGCAATGCCAATGTAGTGCCGGGCCACGAAGCCGTCGGAACAGTCCTCGAAACCGGGTCCACTGAAAGCAGGTTCGCGCCCGGAGACCGGGTTGGTGTTCCATGGCTCGGCGGCACCTGTGGAACGTGTACCTTCTGCCTCCGCGGCAACGAGAACCTCTGCGTGGCGCCAACGTTTACTGGATGGGACCGTGACGGCGGGTTCGCGGAGATGATGACGGCCCACGAGGACTTTGTCTATGCTATTCCGTCCGGCTTCACCGATGAACAGGCCGCCCCGCTTCTGTGCTCGGGAATTATCGGTTACCGCGCGTTGAAGCGAGCTGCCCTGCCGCCAGGAGGGCGCCTGGGCATCTACGGCTTTGGGGGTTCCGCCCACCTCACGGCGCAGATTGCGATGCATCAGGGCGCCTCCATCTACGTCATGACACGTTCAACAGAAGCACAGGCGCTCGCCCGGTCCTTAGGCGCCGCGTACGTGGGCGGCGCCTCAGACGAGCCTCCGGTCAAGCTCGATTCAGCCATTCTCTTTGCACCAGTAGGAGAGCTGGTGCCCACCGCATTGAGGTCCTTGAACCGAGGAGGGACCCTGGCAATTGCCGGCATACACCTCACCGACATTCCCTCACTCAACTACGCCGATGACCTCTTCTACGAACGCCAACTCCGAAGCGTAACCGCCAACACACGCGCGGACGGGGTGGAACTCCTCGCCCTTGCCGCGGACATGGCGTTAAAGCCGACCACAACCTCATACGACTTCTCGCGTGCAGACCAGGCCTTGGACGATTTGGCCAATGACCGGATTACCGGAGCCGCCGTGTTGAAAATCAGCTGATGGGTAACGGCCATCGCCCCAGCTCGCCAGGATGCCCAAGGCTTCAAGGCTGTTCGCTGCGGCTCGTCGATTCCAGCCGGAAGCTTCGACTGTGCCCACAGGCGAGCATCACGGTCTGGTCATGGACTGTGACCCGGACAGGCGGGGCGTCGCCGGCGGCAGAGGATATTCGGATGCGTCCATCTTTCAGCTGGATGTCCATCAGGTGTCCCCGATAAGTCACGTGGAAGGAAACCGATCGAAGGCCGTGGGGCATGTTCGGTGTGAACGACAACCCCCTCCGGTCCAGCCGTAGCCCAGCGAAGCTTCTTTGGACGACGTCTATTGTGCCCGCCATCGCTCCAAGGTGTATTCCCGCCTTTGTGGTGCCATGCTGGGTGTCATCAAGGTCGGCGTCAAGGGCTTCCCGAAAGCTGTCCCATGCCCGCTCCGGGTCCAAGGCTGCCAATACTGAGGCGTGCGCGACCCTGCTCAATGTGGAACCGTGGGCCGTTCGGGCCAAGTAGTACTCGATCGTTCGATCCAACTGTTCCTGCTGCAAGTCGTACCCAAGGCGCCCCAGAAACGAAATAAGCCCCTGGCGTCCCAAGAGGTAGGGCAGCATAAGGACATCTGCCTGTTTGGCCAGCTTGTACCTATTGACGTCATCGCCCTCTGCCTCGAGGATGAGATCCAGCCGCTCAATGTTCTCGTACTGTTGGCGGTACTTGTCCCAGTCCAGTTCTTCCAATTGGTCATAACCGGCAAATTGGCTGATGATTCCATCCTCGGCGAATGGCACAAACACGGTACGGGACAGACGGCCCCACCGGATAACTTCCTGTTCGGTGATGCCAAGGCGTTCCAGAAGGTCGGCCAATTCATGGCCCGAGAAAGTTTCGGGAATCCCGGCTGCACAGCCCCATACCCACGCAGCCATCACGTTCGTATACGCGTTGTCATCTAGGCCGGGGTTTCCGTGTCCATGCAACCATGTGTGATACTCGTCCGGCCCCACCACGCCCCGGATGTGGTAGCGGTGGTCACCGGGGTCGTACTCAGCGACGGCGGCAAAATAACGGGCAACTTCCACCACAAGCTCTGCCCCCTTCTGAGAAAGCCACGCCACGTCATTGGTCGCTTCAAAGTACTGCCACGCGTTGAAAGCCACAGCCAGCCCTACGTGCATTTGCAGGTGCGAGTGGTCCGCCACCCAACGACCCGAACGTGCGTTATATAGCCACTGCGGGGTTTCTTCCCTCCCGTCACTCCCGCTTTGCCAGGGAAACCTGGCACCGGGCATGCCGTGTTGAGCCGCAGCCTGCCGTGCCGCCGGGAGCCGCCTCCATCGGTAGTCCAGCAAGGCCCGCGCCACTGCAGGTGTCCTGGACGTGAGAACGGGAAGTACGAACAACTCGTCCCAAAAGACATGACCACGGTAGCCTTCGCCATGCAGCCCCCGTGCAGGTACGCCAACATCAAGTTCAGTGGTATGCAACGTCAACGTCTGTAGAACGTGGAACAAGTGAAGGTTCAAAACGAGCTGTACCTGTGCTGGGGCGTCGAGATGGACCAAGAATGGACGTACCATCCGCTGCCATGCGGACTGGTGGGCCCGCAGGAGCTTATCGAAATCACAGCCGGCGCGTTCCAGGCTTGCGGCGGCCGCAGTACCGGCCGACGAAATAGGCCGATCCCGTGACGTGGCAACGGCCACAATCCTCGTAACCGTCACCGCGGCTCCATCAGCACAATGGGCTTCAAAAGTCCGAAAGTGGAATGCCCCTTTGCTCCCGGGGGTCCCATTGGTACCTGCCAACTCAACGCGAAGTCCAACGGCCAGCCGGATCTGGCTTTGGCTGGTTTCCGCTTCCACCATCAAGGTAGTGCCTGGACCGCGGCCCGCACCGTCCAACGTCGTCCGATCAATCAAATGTTTCCGACCGGTCAAAGGTGGCTCGGGAATGTTTGCGTTGCGTATGCCGACGTTGACCCCCACCCGGACTCCGATCAAGCCGCTCCAACCCAGCGGCCTAATGCGGGTCTTTATGGCGAGCAGATGGGGGTCTGCCATGGAGACGAATCGCGTTTCCCTGACTTCCAGACGTCGTCCGTCCGGTGACCCCAGAACGAGCCTGCGTTTGAGGACTGCCTTGTCCATATGAAGCGTCCTTCGTTCATGAACAGTTTCCAGCCCGTCGCGGGACCACCATGGGCTACCCTCCAACCGCAGATCCATCGGGAGGCAATCCGGACCGTTGACCATGTGTTCTTCGAGTACGGTCTCTTGGCCAATGCCCACGGAGACACGGTTGAACACTCCGGCCAGATACAGTCCCGGATATCGCGTCCTCCTGTGGATTTCGGTTACGGCGCCTCGGACGCCCATGTAGCCATTTCCGAGTGTTGTGAGTGCCTCACGATGTCCTTCGTGGTCTGGATCCGTTCCTTCAAAAATCAGCTTCCAGGGGTCACCCATGACAAGCCCAAGATCAAGTTCGCTGACGTCGTTGAGCACTACGTTCGCGCCGGCGGCTTCGAGTTCGTTCCGGGTCCCCAGACGGTCGATCCCCACCACCAGCCCGAACCCGCCCCGATGAGCCGACTGCACCCCCGCGACTGAGTCTTCTATAACCACGGCACGCTTTGGCAGGACCTTCAATCGGCGCGCTGCCTCAAGGAACACATCTGGCGATGGCTTCCCGGGTAGACCGAGGGTCGTGGCTGCCGTGCCGTCCAGGACGACGGCAAAGGTATCTGCCATGCCTGCCGCTGCGAGTATTGCAGTTGCATTACGGCTCGAGGTCACGAGCGCCACTGGAACTCCTGCTGCCTTCAAATTCGCCAGGAACTGTACTGTTCCGGGATAGGTTTGAACACCGTCGTCCCTCAGCCGCGCCAGATAGGCCTTGTTCTTCAGCGCACCCAACCCGAATGCGGTCCACTCACCTGTGGGGTCGCTTGGTAGTCCCGGCGGGATGCGAACACCCCGGGACGCCAACAGATCCGTCAAACCTTGTTCCCGGGGCTTGCCGTCCAACAACGTGAAGTAGTCGTTCGGTGTGAAGGCCCGGTGATCGGCATCTGCCGGAAAACGGGCATCATGGATGATCGCATCGTAGGCATCTTTCCAAGCCCTTTGATGGACCGTGGCAGTAATGGTCACTACCCCGTCCAGATCAAAAATGACGCCGTCATAAGGGGGTTTGGCCGCAGCAGCGGTGGGTGATCCCTTCATCTCCCGGCCTGGGCCGGCCGCTGTTCGGCGGACAATATCATTGGCAAAGTGCGGAGGAAAGTGTCCGGGTTCAATGAGATTGAATCAATACCTTCACGGACCAGGAATCCGGCGAAGTCGGGGTGGTTGCTGGGCCCTTGACCACACAATCCGATCTTGATTCCTGCAGCATGGGCCTCCGTGATGACTTGTGAAATCATCGTCGTCACGGCAGGATCCCGTTCATCAAAGAGGCCGGCCAACTGTTCCGAATCACGGTCCACGCCCAGAACCAGTTGAGTGAGGTCGTTTGATCCGATGGAGAAGCCGTCAAACCTCCGCGCAAACTGCTCTGCCAGGACTACGTTCGACGGCACTTCGCACATCATGTAAATCTTCAGCCCGTTATTGCCGCGCACCAGTCCGTGGGCCGCCATGACAGCCAAAACCGTTTCCGCTTCATGGACCGTGCGGCAGAACGGAACCATAACGATGACATTTGTAAAGCCAATAACTTCCCGGACGCGCTTCAGGGCCCGGAGTTCCAGTTCGAAACCCTCCTTGTACTCTTTGCTGTAGTACCTGGCTGCACCACGGAAGCCCAGCATTGGGTTTTCTTCGGGATGCTCGAAGAATTTTCCTCCCATGAGATGGGCGTACTCGTTGCTCTTGAAATCACTAAGCCGAACTACCACAGGCTTGGGATGGAACGGCGCTGCAATTTTCGCAATTCCCGTAGCCAGAACAGAGACGAAATATTCCTCAGGACTCTCATAATTGACCGTCAGCTCACGTATGGACCTCGCCTCGGCGGCATCGGTGACCCGTTCAGGGTGAACCAGGGCCATCGGGTGAACCCGGATCAAGTTATTGATGATGAATTCCATTCTGGCCAAGCCCACGCCAGCTGCCGGCAGCCGCCACCATCGAAACGCGGCGGAGGGGCTGGCGACGTTGATCATGACATCGGTCCGGGTGGACGGAAGAGTTCCCACATCCACTTCTTCGACGTCGAACTCCAGCTTTCCCTCATATACCCGGCCTTGCTCACCTTCAGCGCATGACACCGTGACTTGCGCGCCAGGCTTGAGGAGTCCCGTTGCGTTCCCGGTTCCAACGACTGCGGGGACACCGAGCTCCCTGCTGACGATGGCAGCGTGGCTGGTGGGGCCACCGTGATCCGTAACAATGCCGGCCGCCCGTTTCATGACAGGAACCCAATCGGGGTCGGTCATCTGTGTGACCAGAATCGAGCCTTCCACAAACGATTCAATGTCCCCCGCATCCCGGATGACGCACACAGGGCCTTGGGTGATCGACTCCCCTACCGCCGCACCGGTTGCCAGTATCCTGCCTGGGTGCCGCAGGTGGTGCATTCGGAATGTTGATGCAGACAGTTGGGCCTGGACGGTTTCCGGGCGTGCCTGAACCATGAACAGCTCGCCGGTGACCCCGTCCTTTGCCCATTCCATATCCATGGGACGCCCGTAGTGCTCTTCCACCGCTACAGCCCATCGAGCCAACTTCAGTACCTCCGGATCCGTCAGGACCAGCGACCGCCGTTCCTGATCGCTCGTGTCCATCATCTGCGTCCGGGCAGTGCCACCTTGGCTGTAAACCATCTTCCGTTCCTTGGCCCCGACCTCCCGCTGGATGACCGGGACAAGCGTCGGATCGCCCAGCAGGGGCTTGAACACTTGGTACTTATCAGGGTTGATGGTTCCTTGAACGACCGTCTCGCCCAGCCCCCAAGCCGCACTGATAAGGACGCTCCGTGGAAAACCGGACTCTGTATCAATGGAAAACATGACCCCTGAGGCCCCGACATCGGAGCGGACCATGCGCTGCACACCAACGGACAGCGCCACATCGAGGTGCCCAAAACCTTTGATCTCCCGATAGCTGATGGCTCGATCCGTGAACAGGGAGGCGTAGCACTGCCTGCAGGCTTGAAGGACTCCTCGCTCTCCTGAAATGTTGAGGTAGGTTTCCTGCTGGCCTGCAAAGCTCGCATCCGGTAGATCCTCTGCCGTTGCGCTGCTCCGTACGGCCACCGCGAGCTGATCCTGGCCAGCGCGTTGACACAGCATGCTGTAGCTCTCCTGCACGCTGCGGGCGAAGTCCGCCGGGAATTCCGCGGACAGGAATGATTCCCTGATGGCGCTTCCAGCTTGTCGCAACGATGAGCGTCCGGAATGGTAATCATCCAAGGAGAGGCTGATCACCGATTCCAGGGCGTTCGCGGAAAGGAATTGCCGATATGCGTCAGCCGTTGTGGCAAATCCGTCAGGTACCTTCACGCCCGCGGACCGCAGGGACCTCGTCAGCTCACCGAGAGAGGCATTCTTGCCGCCCACGGAGGGGATGTCCTGGATACCTGAATCTTCAAACCACAAGACGTGGGCGCTGTTCAACGAAGCTTCACGTGCTGAATACATGCCTTGATTCTGCACGCCCAGCCACTGCATGAGGAGGGTCTTTGGTCCCCTGCCCCGCTGTGACTTTTGGCCCTGTTTCGCCACGTGCAGGCGGCCCATGCTGGACAGGAGAGCAGGAGGCAAAACCATGGAACTCTCCAACTTTGAGAAGCTGGAACTGGACAAGATCGCTCGGGGCCTCGAAGAAGAGGATCCGAAGCTGGCCGCCCTCATGAGCTTGGAAAATCTTGGACGAATCCGGTGGAAGCATGCCTTCCGCGGAGCCCTTGTTGGCCTTGCGGGACTCGGTTTGCTGCTGGCCGGGGTCGCGGTGGGGGAACCAGTGCTCGGCATAACGGGCTTCATGGTGATGGGCGGCGGCACCTACTGGGCAACTCTCTTCATGGATGCCCATCCCGCCCGGCGGAAGACCCAGGCCGCCAGGCTCCACCACGAAAACGACAAGGAAACACCGTGAAGGCAGTTATTGTTTACGACTCCGCTTTCGGAAACACAAAGGAAATCGCGGAGGCTGTCGCCTCCGGCTTGGGAACGGCCAAGGCCAGGACAGTGCCGATCGCGCAGTTCCGGCGTGGGGATGTCTCGGCTGGCGACCTGTTGGTGGTGGGAAGCCCCATCAACGGCTGGCGGCCAACGCCGAAGATCATGGAAGGTCTGGCAGCTGTTGGCATGCAGGGACTTTCGGGAGTCCTGGCAGCTGCCTTTGACACCAGAGTCAAGCTGTTCATTCATGGCGATGCAGCGAAAAAGATCTCCCGGCAACTCAGAAACGCGGGTGCAACACTCGTCAGCCAACCCATGCCTTTCTATGTCAAGGGCACGGAAGGTCCCCTTCTGGCCGGCGAGCCTGAGCGGGCAAGGAATTGGGGCGGGGAGCTGCTAACGCTGATGAATACCCGTGCAACCAAGAGGAGCGCATGATGGCCGGTCGCTTGGACCCCAGCAAGATCATCGTTGGCGTCGATGGGTCCAAGGCGTCAGTGGAGGCGTTGCGCCAGGGCCAACATCTTGCGATGGCCCTCAACGCGCCGTTGGAGGCATGGGGCTGTTGGGAGCTGCCGCTCGGATACGAGGGATACCTGGCGATGGGCATCGATGGCTTCGCCCATGATGCAGAGCAGCACGTAAAGGATGCCCTTGAGGAGGCATTCGGGGCCCACCTGCCAAAGAACCTCAGCACCCGACTTGTCCAAGGCTCGGCACGGGCTGCCTTGGTGGAGGGCAGCAAGCATGCAGCACTCGTCGTCGTCGGCCGCCGTGGACATGGTGGCTTTGGTGGCCTCCTTCTGGGTTCTGTGAGTTCCGCAGTCGTGGCGCACGCCCACTGCCCCGTCGTCGTCGTCCATTCCCCCGAAACCGCTCCCTGAGATGCAACCGGACCAGAAGATGCGGCTTCCAGCCCATGAGCCAACGGTTCCGGCTACAGCCAGCCCAGGTGCAGTGATCGAGTGCACAGGCCTGAGCAAAACATTCGGGCGCAAAAAAGCGCTCGACGCTGTCAACCTGAGCGTGCCCGCAGGGTCGATCTTCGGTTTCCTGGGACCCAACGGTGCAGGAAAGACCACCCTGCTCCGCATCATGACCGGCCTCTCCCGTGCTTCATCCGGTGGCTTGCAGATACTGGGCATGGATGTTGGTGCGGAAGCCCCCGAGGTCCGTCGCGAGGTTGGTTACCTCCCTGACGTTCCGGCGTTCTACGACTGGATGACGGCTTCCCAAACTCTTCAACTTGCAGGCAGGTTGTGTGGGCTTAAGGGCGGAATCCTGGACGAACGGGTCCAGGAGTTGTTGGGCTTCATGGGGTTGGCTGGAAACAACCAGGCAATCGGGAAGTACTCCCGGGGAATGCGTCAACGCCTGGGTGTGGCACAGGCCCTCATCAATTCACCCAAACTGCTCTTGCTGGACGAACCCACCAGTGCACTGGATCCCGGGGGCCGAAGGGACCTCCTGGATTTCATCGGAGGACTGCGAGGTGGGACCACCGTGTTTTTCTCAACGCATATCCTCAGCGATGTAGAGCGCGTTTGTGACTCAGTGGCCATCCTCAATAAGGGAAGAATCCTCTCACAATCCTCGATGGATGAGCTCCGGGCCAGGCATGGACAACAAACCATCGCAGTGGAGGTCAGCACGGGAGCCGAGAGGCTCGCCCATGCCATTGCGGGCAGGGCCTGGACCATATCGGTACATCCTGGCCAGCGGGGGGAGATCCTGACGCGGGTGTCGGATGTGGCTGCTGCCCAACACGAGATCCCCACCATGGTCAGCGAACAAGGCACGGGATTGGTTCGCTTGGAAAGCGCCGAGATCAGCTTGGAAGACGTCTTCCTCGAACTCATTGGAGAACCGGAGCCGTGAAAACCTTTCCAGTCCTCGCTTGGAAGGAAGCCCAGGAAATAATCCACACCTGGCGCATCTGGGTGCTTCCGGCCATGGTGATCTTCTTTGCTGTCATCGGCCCGCCGCTGGCGCGGATCACTCCTGAGCTCTTGGGATCTCTTACCGCCGGGACCAAGGGGTCGGTCACGCTGCCGCCGGCAACTTTTGCCGACGCGTACGGGCAATGGATTAAGAACCTCTCCCAGATCATCCTGTTCGCGATCATCATTATGTACGGCGGAATGGTCTCCACCGAGGTCCGCGAGGGCACTGCAGCTTTCGTACTCACCAAGCCCGTGCGTCGAAGCACGTTCATCATGGCCAAAGCAACCGTCCACGGGCTCTTTGTCAGCATCGCGTTTGTGGTGGGCACCCTGGCAACATGGTTCATGACGCAGCTGGTCTTTGGCGCCGCACCCGCTGGCCAGCTCTGGGCTCCGGCGCTCCTGCTGCTCCTTTTCGCACTCCTTGTCCTCGCCTTCATGGAACTCTTCTCAGTTCTGATTCCGGCCACTGCAGGGGCTGCCGGGGCCGGACTTGGCCTGTACGCCCTGTTGGCGGCGGGCGGAGCGTGGGATCCGTTGGCCAGCTATTCTCCGGCTGGCGTTCCCGCCATTGCTGCCGCGATGGCGGCGAATCAAGCACACATGTCGCCGGCATGGCCAGCGATCACCGGGCTTGTTGCCGCAATAGCCGCTGTCGCGTTGGCCGCGTTCCTCTTCAAACGGAAAGAACTGTAGCCATGACGAAGCCAGCCTCAATCGTGATGCTCGTCGTCGGGATCACACTGTCAATCTTTGGATTCGCGCTTACAGCCGGAGGGGCAGCGGCAGCGTTGCTGGCCTCAGGCCAGGGCGATGAAGGTTACTTCACATCCCGTACGGAGCGCTACACCGTTGCATCCTATGCATTGGTCTCGCCTCAACTGGATGCCATCGGCGAGGGCACTGCCGAGAGACTTCCGTTCGACGTTGGCACCCTGAGGCTCCGGGCTACGTCTGCGGATCCTGATGGGAGCGTCTTCATCGGCATTGCGCCCCAGGGTGATGTTGATGCGTATCTGAAGGGAGTCCACCACACAGAACTGCAGGAAGTGAAGTTCCAGCCCTTCCGCCCGGTCTATCGGGACATCCCCGGGTCCTCAACACCTGCCCTACCCGCTGGCCAACCCTTATGGGTGGCCTCCGCTTCCGGTCCAGGACAACAGGAACTCACCTGGAACATATCCGCGGGCAACTGGACCGTGGTTGTCATGAATGCCGACGCACGTGAGGGCGTTTCGGCCGACCTCCAGGCGGGCTTTCGATCAGAGCTTATTAAGCCTGCTGCCACTGGCCTGCTTCTCTCCGGCACCTTGGCTCTCGTCCTCGGAGTCCCGCTGTTGGTGGCCGGCGCAATCGGACTCGGCAGGCACGGCGGCGCAACTGCTCCCGCAGTCCTTCAGGCGCCCCTCGTTGGCGAACAACGGCAGGAACCGGCGGGCATCATCGGCCATCCGGTTCGCTTGGGGGGCCATCTTGATCCTGCCCTGACACGTTGGATGTGGCTGGTCAAATGGTTCCTTGCGATTCCGCATTTCTTCGTGTTGTTCTTCCTTTGGTTTGCTTTCGCGGTGACCACGGTTGTCGCCTGGTTTGCCATTCTCTTCACGGGCCATTACCCGCAGTCACTCTTCCACTTCAACGTGGGCGTCCTGCGATGGAACTGGCGCGTGGCCTTCTACGTCTACGCCGCCGGGGGCACGGATCAGTACCCGCCCTTCACGCTTGGACGCACCAACTATCCTGCCGACCTGGACATCGACTATCCGCCGCGCCTTTCCCGCGGATTGGTGCTCATTAAATCCTGGTTCCTGCTTATACCGCATTTGCTCATTGTCGGGGCCATCACTGGCACAGCGACGTGGGCATGGCGCACGAATGATGGACCCGCCGGTGTGGTGGGCGACCGCGGCGGAGGATTGTCGCTGCTTGCCCTTCTCGTGCTTATTGCACTGGTAATTCTTCTGTTCACGGGTAGGTATCCCCAGCCACTCTTTGCGTTCATCATGGGTCTCAACCGATGGGTCTATCGTGTCCTGGCCTATGGAGCCCTCATGCGCGATGAGTACCCGCCCTTCCGGCTGGACCAAGGCCCGGATGAGCCTGACTTCGTCGAACCACCGGGTCGAAACCGACGGGACGGCCACCTGTGACCGGGAACGGTCCCCCGGCGGACCTGCCGTCCCAAGGCAAAGCCCGACGGCGGATGGTCGCCGTCGTGGTCTTGGCCGCCGTATTGGTGGTGGCGGCAGGTCTCGCGCTGATGCTCAGCATGCGGCCCGGTGCTGCGCCGGAAGCTCCGGCGCAGGGGGCATCGTCGGAGTCTCCGGTCGCGACCACCTCACCGGGTTCCGCCGCAAGCTCCCACGAGGCGCCACCGTCCTCGGAGCCACCCTTGGTTCCTCCCCCTGAATCCGTGCCGGGCACTTCCGATACCGCACCTGCCACGCCACCTGTGCGCCCCTTCCCGGAGTCGCTTCTGGGCCAGGACCTAACGTCGATCCCGGGCGCGGGAAACAAGATTGCCTTGACATTCGATGGCGGCGCCAACGCAGCCGGGCTTCAAAGCATCCTGTCCACGCTCGACCGGGAGCAAATCAGCGCAACGTTCTTCCTGACGGGCACTTGGGCAGCGGCCAACCCGGACGGCGTGGCCCGGATTGCGGCAGCCGGGCATCGGCTGGGCAACCATTCAATGACCCACCCCGCTTTCACCCAGCTCACGGATTTGATGATTGCCGACGAAATCGGACGGGCCGAGTCGGCCATCGTTGCGGCCGGCGGTGCCCCCCGGCCGTTCTTTCGGTTCCCTTTCGGAGACCACGACTCCCGGACCATCAATACAGTCAACAGCCTCGGCTATGTGCCTGTGCGCTGGAGCGGGGACACTCTCGGATGGAAGGGAACCAGTGGTGGCATGACCCGTGAATCCGTAATCCAACGGGTACTGGGGGGCCTGCAACCGGGAGGCATCATCCTCATGCATATCGGTTCGAATCCTGACGACGGCAGCACCCTGGACGCAGACGCTTTGCCGCTCATCATTGAAGGGACAAGGTCCGCCGGATTCGGTTTCGCCACTCTCGATGCGCTGTTGGCCGGCTAGTCCATGGATGCGCCCCGGTACCGGAGCCATTCTGGGTGTCGTGATCGGACTCATCCAGGAATTCCGCACCATCATTTAGGAGGAAGACATGACCTTTGTGCTGCTTCTGATCGTTCTGGGCTTCGTAGCCGTGACTTCCATTGCCGGTGGCCTTGCCCTGGCGCTTGGATCCTGGCTCGGGCCGGAACGCCTCGGGCTACCGCCTGAGATACAGCTGCCGGCTGAATACCTGGAGGGGTCTCCCTTCAGCACATACCTGGTGCCTGGAATCTTGCTTGCATTCGTTGTAGGAGGCCTCCACACGGCTGCTTTCGTTTTGCTCCTCAGGCGCAATCCTTTGGCCGGTATGGCAACCGCAGCTGCTGCCTATGGCATCCTGGTATGGATCTTCGTGCAGATGTCCCTGATCCCGTTCAGCGCGTTGCAAGCTGTCTACTTCGGTGCCGGCCTCGCGGAGCTGGGGCTGCTGTTGCTTCTGCTTGGCGTCATTCCACCAGCCGATTGGCAAGGCTCCGCGCGGCGGATCGGAACAAACGCATCCCGTGGCGGGACTTTGGGCCCTGTTAGTCACAAGCGGGCCGCCGTAGGATCGCCGCATGACCGACAAGAACATAGTGCCTGAGGCAGAAGTACTCGAAGCCGACGATTGCTGGAGGCTTCTGGGCGAAACGAATGTTGGGCGTCTCTCCGTGATCGTGGATGGCCACCCGGACATCTTTCCGGTGAATTTCGCCGTGGACAATCGGACAATCGTCTTTCGAACCGGAATGGGGACCAAGCAACAGGCGATGGAAGACGACGCCGTCGTGGCCCTTGAAGCCGACTCAGTGAGCGCCGAGTTCGGCAAAGCCTGGAGCGTCGTAGTAAAGGGTGCAGCCGGCGAGGCCGGTACGGGCGGTCCAGCTTTGGATGAAGTCAGACGTGCCCTCTTCCCGTGGCAAGGCGTAGGCCAGGACCTCCTCTACCGGCTAGTCCCCCAATCCGTCTCCGGCAGGCGCTTTGATCTCTCCGCTCCAATGTCGCTTCAAACCCCGCTCGACGACGCAACCCGCGCAGGCTTGGAATAGGAATCCGGCGCGGGGTGATGTGGGGATTCTGGTGGCGAGAAGCCCTGTAGCGACGGGGTGATCAGACGTCAGGGGATGTCCTCCGTCGGCCCGGATAGTTTTGCGGCGATGCTGAACCGGGAGGCCCGCCTGCTGATGTGATGGGTTGCCCGACGCCGAGGAATGGGTAACGCGGCGGCAGGGGATTGTTGCTTGGCCCGGGAGAAGAACCATTTTTTGGCGAACTCCACCATGGTCAGATATACGATCACCATGCCCAGAAGGGCCAGGAAAAACGGTGCCGGTAATGGGTCGAAACCGAGCCAAGGCCCCGTCGCTGTCAGGGGCAAGGCCACTCCCACGGCGACTACGGTCAAGGACGCCACGACCAGCCCGGCCGAAGGCCTGCTGCGAAGGAAGGGCACCTTGCGGGTCCGGATGACGAAGATGATCAGGGTTTGGGTGGCGATTGATTCGATGAACCACCCGGCGCGGAACTCCCCAGGCACAGCATGGAACACTGTCAGCATGAGGGCGAAGGTGGCGAAGTCAAAGATTGAGCTGATGGGACCGAAGAGGAACATGAATCGTCGGATGAAGGCGATATCCCAGTGGGCAGGGGCGCGGAGTTGTTCGTTGTCGACTCTGTCGCTGGGAATGGCCAGTTGACCGGCGTCATAGAGCAGGTTATTGAGCAGGATCTGGCCTGGGAGCATGGGCAGGAAGCTCAACACCACCGAGGCAGTCGCGGCGCTGAACATGTTCCCGAAGTTGCTTGATGTTCCCATCAGGACGTACTTAATGGTGTTCGCGAAGATCCGGCGACCCTCCCTGACACCATCGGCAAGGACGCCGAGGTCTTTGTCGAGCAGGATGACGTCTGCCGCATCCTTGGCGACGTCGGTGGCCGTATCCACCGAGATGCCTATGTCGGCTTTGTGCAGGGCCAGGGTGTCGTTCACTCCATCTCCCAGGAACCCCACGGAGCCGCCGCTCTGACGCAGGGCAGTGATGATTCGTGCTTTATGTTCAGGGGAAACGCGGGCAAAAATTGAGGTGGCCCGGGCTGCGGGGACGAGTTCCGCATCCGACATCCCATCGATGTCGGCCCCGGTAAGGGTGCCCCCGGAGAGCACGCCGACGTCGGCACAAACTTTCTCGGCTACCTTGGCATTGTCGCCAGTGGCAATCTTTACCGTGATCTGCAATGCTTCCAGCTGGTCCAGTGACGCTTTTACGTTGGCTTTGGGCTCGTCCAGGAAGATCAGAAAGCCCGCCAAGGTGAGGTCGTGTTCGTCTGCTTCAGTAACTTCGACCAGTCCAGGGACCTCACGGTAGGCGACCGCCACGACCCGGGATCCTGCCTGGAATTGTTCATTCAGCGTCGCCAGCACCGCGGGTGTTGGCGGCCCGCAGAGGGTGAGGACTTCTTCCGGGGCGCCCTTGGTGATCAGCAGCCTCCGGCCTGCGTTTTCGTGGACCAGCACGGTGGTACGCCGGCGTTCGTGGTCAAAGCTGATCAGGTCCAGGCGCTTGAAACGTTCAGGGTCAAGCTTGGCCGCTTGAGGGCTGGACCAAAGGGCGGCATCCAGTGGGTTCTGTCCGGCAGTTGAACGCTTAGCCGTGGTGTAATCCGACTCTGTGGACAGCAACCCCAGTGTGAGCAGATAATCCTTTGAAATCGGCGAGGTCGCTGGAAGTGCGTCGGTCAAGCTGATCCGGCCCTCTGTCAGCGTCCCGGTCTTGTCGGTGACCAGGATGTCCATGTCGCCCAGGTCTTCGATGCAGACGAGCCGTTTGACGAGTACCTTCCGTTTGGCCAGCAGCCGTGTGCCGGTGGCCAAACTGGTGCTGACGACAGCCGGGAGAAGTTGGGGAGTGATACCGACAGCGATGGCCAGTGAGAACAGCAGGGATTCGATGATCGGTCGTTGGAGCAGCAAGTTGGCTATGAAAATCAAGGTGGTCAGGCCGATGGCGACCTGCAGCAGGAGGAATGAGAAACGCCTAAGCCCGATCTGGAACTCCGTCTGCGGCTGACGTTCTCCCAGTCCAGAGGCGATGCGGCCAAATTCGGTGCCGCTCCCAGTGGCCACCACGACGCCGGTTCCACCGCCGGAGTGTACGACGGTGCCCATGAATGCGCACGACATCAAATCTCCCAGGGCTGCGTTATCCGGTGCGGGAGACGGGTCTTTCAACGCCGGTAGGGACTCCCCCGTGAGAATGCTCTCATCGCACAGCAGATTGTTCGTTTCCAGCAGCCGAATGTCCGCAGGAATGATTGTTCCCAGTCCCAGCTGAACGATATCGCCAGGGACGATGTCCGTCACGTCCACTGGAAGGGTCCTGCCATCCCTAAGCACCAAAGCCTGATGGGTGATCTGTGAGTGCAGGGCTTCCGAGGCACGTTCGGCCCGGAATTCACTACTGAAGCCCAGACCAACGCTGGCCATCAGAATTGCACCAATCACTATCGAGTTGGTCACGTCCCCCAGGAACATCGATACAGATGCTGTGACGAGCAGCAAGATCAGGATTGGGCTGGCGAGCTGACGCCCAAGCACGGCCCAACCGTTGGCCTTATGTGACAGGACAGCGTTAGGCCCCACTATGGCCAGGCGGGACGCGGATTCCTGATCCGATAATCCTGACGTGCCCGAATCAAGCTGGTTCAGGACTTGATCAGCGTCCAATCTGGCCGCGCCCATAATGGGAAGCTGAAGGAAGCTCCTCTCCCGACCATCAACAGAGGTCATGCCAGGTCCGTTCCCTTGGTAGCGGTCGTATTATAGACAAAGACCCAGCCCTCCTGGAAGAAAATCCAGCACAGGCCCGGTCGCGACTGCCGTCATAGCTGGAGTCTGCCACTTGGTCGGGATCCTGGGAACAGCAGGCCGCCGACTCAGTCCCCAACGCTGCTCGAACCTCTGAAAGCTCCCTCTCCAAGTCCAATTTTCCCAACGGGTTCCGTCGCGCCAGCCATTACCGCCGACCCAACCGGAGATATTCAAATGAGGCAACAAATGCCGCTTGGGGTCTGGAATTGAGCCACCGATCGGTGACCTTTAGCCCTATTGCCGGTTGCTGCTCAGGGTCATTCTTGGACTGGGACGTTCGCAGCGAGGAGGCATTCCGTCTCGGAGCATTGTGCCGTTTGCCCGCCGTAGCCTTGGGCTGGGGTGTTCACTCCGCCCGAGACCGCCGTGACGTCGCGTAGTGCTGTGTTCAGTGCCATGGACCGAAGGAGCATCAGATGGAACGAGTCATCGACAAAGTAGCCCTTGTGAGCGGTGGCGCCAGGGGGATCGGGGCTGCAATCGCAACGCGGCTGCACGGTGAAGGAGCGAAGGTCATCATCGGGGATGTTCTGGACGATGAAGGAACGGAGTTCGCCGCTCATCTCGGATCCGGGGTGCGGTATGTTCACCTGGACGTGACCAGCCCCCAGGACTGGCAAAATGCGGTGCAGGCTGCTGTTGAGGAATTCGGTGGCCTGAACATTGTGGTGAACAACGCAGGTATCGTGAACTTCGCCCCGATCGAGGACTACACGCTGGAGCAGTGGAACGCGGTGCTGGCGGTGAACCTAACCGGGACGTTTAACGGGATCAAAGCGGCAATCCCGGCCCTGAAAGAGGCACGGGGCGGGTCGATCGTGAATATTTCATCAATAGCGGGGCTGCGAGGCTACGAAGGGATTCCCGGATACAGCGCCTCGAAATTTGGGGTTCGGGGGTTGACGAAGAGCGCAGCGTTGGACTTGGGCCGCCATGGCATCCGGGTCAATTCTGTTCACCCCGGCGTTATTTCCACACCCATGACGGCTGGGATGCCGATAGACATGAGCCACACAGCACTGGCCAGGATAGGTCATCCCGGGGAAGTGGCCGATCTCGTCCTGTTCCTGTCCTCAACCGAGGCATCCTTTGTCACCGGCGCCGAATTCGTCATCGATGGCGGAGACACCGCAGGAACCGTGAGCGGCGGTCAATAACTCCCGGGCCACCGGCTCCTTGCCGGGCTTTCGGCAGACGAGCTCCGTGCACTTGAAACCGGCCTGCGGGCTGCAAGTCGCGAGCTGCGCAGCAACGCGTGAGCTGCCGCTGACTAGCTAAGCTTCTTCCGGCGTGTCGATGAACCGCATGAGCGTCTCCAGAAGGTGCAGTGTTTTCCGATGAGGGTCCAGGAGGAATTGAATCCGGAGTCCGTCGATCATCGCCATCACCATGGTGACTTTGTCGTCAGCGGTGAGCTCCGCACCGTCCTCCGCAGTGGCGAGCCGCTTGCTGGTGAAGTAGTCGCGCATTCGCTCACGGCGAGCGATGAAGAAGTCATGCGCGGGATGCTCGGGGTTGGTAGCTGCGATGGTGATGGACAGCCAATTTCGCATGTGGTCAGGCCGCGCAAATTCCTCTTTAAGAACACTGCTCAACACCAACTCCCGGGGCACCTTGGATTGCACAATGCGCTTGGCCAGCTCGGCGTCGTCGGCATCCCGCTCGGCAAGGGCGGCGAGGAGAAGATCATCCTTGGTGGCGAAGTGACGAAGCAGGGCCGCGTGAGTGACGTTGGCGCGTGCGGCGATATCCCTGAGGCTTGCCCGCTCATAGCCGTGTTCAGCGAAGCTGGCCGAGGCCGCGCGCACGATCTCCGCGCGACGAGCCGGCGTTGTTGCGTACGGGCCACGCCTACCGGAGCTGACTTTCTTCCCGGTCTCCTGCTCAGAAGTGGTAGTCACGAACAGCCTTCTCTCACGACGGAAAATCTCTTTTTTGCGTTGGGTCTTGTCAATTGTAACCACTGTGACTACTATTCACGAATAGTAACCATTGTGGTTACCTTTACTGGTACCCGACCCCACCGTCGTCCAGTCCTCGCCTGCGATGCCGCAGGCGACCAACTACCTTTATAGAGGAGTCATTGGTGACTACTGATAAGCACGGGGCTCCCCGTCTCGCCGGCGGCATTGCAGCCGCCGAACCATCGCCGGGCAGTCATCTGCCAGTCGGCCCCCTCGAACATCCAGAGCTCACGGAAGAGCCCCAGACTCCCGTGAGCAAGGGCTACATTCTGTGGCTGATGCTGGCCAGCTTCGGCGCATCAATCGCAATGATGGTGCCCCTCTCCTATGGCATTGCCGTTCGGATCACCGAACTTGCTCCCGGCCAGGAGCAGATGCTCGGCTTCATCACAGGGACAGCGCAGGGCATCTACCTGGTTGTCAGCCCCATCATCGGCATTTGGAGTGACCGCACGCGGTCCCGCTTCGGCCGCAGGGCTCCTTTCATCTTCCTGGGCACGGGTGTTGGCCTGGCCGGGTTGGTGGTCATGGGCCTCGCCCCGAACCTCCTGCTGGTGGGTGCGGGGTGGGTCCTGGGAATGTCCGGTTGGTCCATTTCCGGTGCCGCCATACAGAATCTGATGGCTGACAAGTTACCCGACGGCCAGCGCGGTCGGGTCTCCGCCCTGACGAGCCTGATGACGCAGATTGCTCCCGTCCTGGGCATTGGCGTTGCCTACGCTGTTTCTTCGAATACGCTCCTGGTGTTCGTCGTCCCGGGCGTGATCGGCGCCGTCCTCCTGGCACTCTTCCCGCTCATCAAGCCGGAAGGAAGTTCAAAGAACATCACGGTGGACAACCGGGTCACCTTCCGCTCAGTGATCGCAAGCTACGGATTCAGTATCCGTAAATACCCCGACTTTGCATGGAACTGGCTGGGCCGATTCGTCTTCTTCATGGGCTTGTATTTCAACACCACTTTCGGCACGTTCTTCTACGCCCAGCGGCTCGGGCTCCCCGTGAGGGAAGTGGCTGGCGTTGTGGCGACGATTGGAATGCTCGGCGTGGTGGCTGCTGCCGCCGGTGCACTACTGGGTGGCTTCCTTTCTGACAAGCTCAAGCGACGCCGCCTGTTTGTCCTGATTGCCGCAGTTCTCTTTGTGGGTGGAGCCTTGGCTGAAGCCTTCGCATGGTCGCTCCCCCAGCTGATCATCGGCGCAATTCTCATGCAGACTGCCATCGCCGTATTCGCGACGGTAGACCAGGCCATCGTCTTCGCGATTCTGCCCAACCGCACCGAAACGGCACGGTACATGGCGGTGGTTGCCTTCGCCCAGAAGATCCCAAGCGCCGTGGCCCCCCTGGTCGCCTCCGTGATCATCACCATCGGCATCACTGGAGCGGACAAGAACTACACCTTCCTGTACCTCTCGGGCGCTGTACTGGCGCTGATCGGTGGGCTCGTCATCGCGCTCAAGGTCAAGTCCATTCGATAACGCCCGCATCGGCAGAAGAAAGAAGAAAAACTATGGGCGAAGTGCCCTATGACCTCATCGTGGACAGCGGCGGAGACCAGTTTCCGGTCACCCGCCCATCACCGAGGCTCTCGTGGAAGATTCCCGCCGACGTTGCGGCATCGGCTTACGAGTTGGAAGCAACGGTCGACGGCGTGGCGCAGCCGACATCGACGACGGCCAGCCGCCTGTACGTTTCATGGCCCTGGCAGGAACTCCGCAGCCGCCAGCGCGTCACCTGGCGCGTACGGGTCGCAGAAAAGACGTCCGAATGGTCGGCGTGGTCTGCTTTTGAAACAGGTCTTCTCGCCGGCGACTGGACGGCTTCCTGGATTTCCCCGCTCGAGCAAGAGGACAAGCCATACGGCCAACGGCCTGGGCATGTTCTTGCCACGGAATTCATCGTGGACGCCGAGATAAAGTCGGCGCGTCTCTACGCCACAGCCCTTGGTGTCTACACCGCGGCGATCAACGGAGAACGGGCCGGGACCGCGGAACTGTCCCCCGGGTCGACGTCGTACGACCATACTCTCTACGCCCAAGCGTCGGACGTGATATCCTCGCTGTCCCCCGGACTCAACAGGCTGGCCATTGAACTGTCCGACGGCTGGTATCGGGGTCAAGTGGGTGCGTTCCGCCACCCCGCCGATTGGGGAACTACGCTGGGAACCCGTGCGGAACTGCACATCGAACGTGTCGATGGATCACGGCAGATCATCGTGACGGATGGCGACTGGACCAGCACACCGTCCACCACAACACGTGCGGACCTTATGGACGGACAAACGGTGGACTTTACCGCCCCGGCCGCACCGCCGTCGAAAGTCCAGCTCAACGTCGTGGACGCACCCCCGATTGACTGGTCGCCCGCTCCACCGGTGCGGGTCATCGAATCACGAGCGGCGAAAAGCGTTAACGAAGTAAGGCCCGGCGTGTGGATTGCGGACTTCGGTCAGAACGCCTCCGGATGGATCCGGCTCGAGGACCTCGGGCCGGAAGGAACGCATACTGTGATCGAGTACGGTGAGCACGTTGACAGTGATGGCGACCTCTCAACCTCACACCTGGATTCGCACCGGCCAGGAGAACCAGCAAGGATCTTCTCCCAGCGCGACGAAGTAGCCGCGGGCGCGCCTGGCCAAGTCTTTGAACCCCGCCACACCGTCCACGGTTTCCAGTACGCGCGCATCAGCCGCAACGGAGCACGCCCGGACCCGTCAAAGCTCAGCATGCAGATTGTGCACAGCGACCTCCCCAGCACGGGTGAGTTCGCGTGCAGTAACGAGGACCTGAATCAACTTCATCGCATCGGACAGTGGAGCTTCCTGGGAAATGCTGTGGATGTTCCTACAGACTGCCCAACCCGCGAACGCCTGGCGTGGAGTGGTGACTACCAAGTGTTTATTTCCACAGCAACGCGCTTGAGGGATGTGCTCGGGTTCAGCCGGAAGTGGTTGAGATCGGTGCGTGACGACCAGCTTGCCGATGGCCGCATTACGAACTTCTCCCCTGACGGCCGCGGCATCAAGAACCACGTGGACGATCAGTTCGCCATGATGACCGGATCTGCCGGGTGGGGAGATGCGATCGTCACTGTTCCTTGGGAGTTGTATGAGGCCTACGGAGATGAAGCCGTTCTCGCCGAGAACTGGGATTCAATGCTCCGGTGGGTCCGGTGGGCGCTGGAAATGGCACGCACAACGCGCCATCATGCACGGGCAAAGGCATCCCCCGAGCCTGAGCCGTACGAGCAATATCTGTGGGATGGCACCTTCCATTGGGGTGAATGGACGGAACCCAAGGAACGCGACGCCGATGGACGCTTGATCGACCCCGTCCAGGACAACCCGATGGCCTGGTTCATGGAAGACAAGGGCGAGGTAGGTACGGCCTATCTTTACCGCTCGGCCGCAACGCTCGCCCGGATTGCCCGCGTCCTCGGACGATCCGCAGAGGCGACAGAGTTTGAGGAGGTTTCGGGCGCTGTTCGCGATGCTTGGCGTGCAGCATATCTGCGTCCCGACGGAACAACCGACGCCGACACCCAGGCCAGCTACGTCCGGGCCCTCGCGTTCGGCCTGCTTCCCCGACAATCACGCGAACGTGCCCTCGAGCGGCTGGTGGAACTCATCCGCTCCGCAGACACACACCTGGGAACGGGGTTCCTCTCAACGGGCTACCTGCTCCCGGTCCTGGTTGAAGCCGGCAGGGCCGACGTCGCCTATGAATTGCTTCTTCAGCGCACATCGCCGTCGTGGCTGTACATGGTGGACAAGGGCGCCACCACTATCTGGGAATCCTGGGAAGGAATCGACAACAACGGCGACGCCCATGATTCGCTGAATCACTACAGCAAGGCAACCGTGCTCCGGTTCCTGCACGAGCACACCCTTGGATTGCGCCAGGCCGAGGGCTCAGTGGCCTGGCACTCCATCGTCATTGCCCCCACGCCCGGACCGTCGGTTACGTGGGCCAGGGGCTCTCATGAAACACCCAACGGCACCATTACCGTCCACTGGCAACTCGATGGTGACGAGCTCCGCATCGACGCCGATATCCCGGCTGAGACGACCGCCCGGATCCTCTTCCCCGACGGATCTGAATACACAGCCGGTCCGGGCAGATTCCGGGCCGCAGCACCGGCAGCTTTGCAGGGCATCAGCGTGCCAAGCCCCGCCTGACCGCACCTAACAACCGCCCGCAAGGGCATTACACCTTTCAAGAAATGAGAAACCCATGACAACTTTCCCTGCCAATTTTCTCTGGGGCGCCGCAACCGCAGGACACCAAATCGAAGGCAACAACGTCAACAGCGACTGGTGGGCACGCGAACTGACCATGCCGGGCATGGAACTCTCCGGCGACGCGTGCGACAGTTACCACCGGTACCGTGAGGACATCGATCTTCTTGCCGACGCAGGCCTGACTTCGTACCGCTTCAGCCTCGAATGGTCCCGCATCGAACCTACGCCAGGCGCCTTCTCCAAGGCCGAACTCGCCCATTACCGTCGTATGATCGAGCACTGCTTCGCCCGGAACGTCACCCCGGTGGTGACCTTGCAGCACTTCACCACTCCGCAATGGTTCGCGAACGACGGCGGCTGGTTGGCTCCGGACGCATCGGAGAAGTTCCAGCGCTACGTCAAGGAGACCACCACCATCCTGGACGGGGTGGAGTGGGTAGCGACGATGAACGAGCCGAACATGCAGGCAGCGATCATGACAGCCATGCGCCGAATGCAATTGGCCGAGGGCGGCCAGTGGCAAAGTCCCACGGTCGAAGGCACCGAAGAGACCAAACAAACGCACAGCGACTTCCTGACCTATGCCGATCCGGAAATAGGAAGGACGTTCACCGCCATCCACCACGCTGCCAGGGAGATTATCCGCGCCCACACCGACGCGAAGGTGGGATGGACCATTGCGGCCGGGGCGCTCACTGCCGCCCCTGGCGGGGAAGAGAAGCTGCTGGAGATCCGCTACGGCAAAGAAGACGTCTACTGGGAAGGTAGCCGCGGCGATGATTTCGTTGGCGTTCAGGCCTACTCCAGCCAGCAAGTCGACGCCAACGGGCTCGTCCCACATCCGCCGCACCCGGACAACACCCTGGTGGGCACGGCATACCGGCCCGACGCATTGGCCATGGCAGTGCGCCACGCCTGGAAGATTACCGGGGGCATCCCTGTACTGGTCACGGAGAACGGCATCGCTACAGCTGATGACCAGCAGCGGATCCGCTACACCACAGAGGCACTGCAGGGCTTGGACCAGACCATGACCGAAGGAATTGACGTTCGGGGCTACCTCCACTGGTCCCTGCTGGACAACTTCGAATGGGGGCACTGGGAACCTACGTTCGGCCTGATCGCCGTCGATAGGGAAACCTTTGCCCGCACACCAAAGCCCAGCCTCGCCTGGCTTGGCCGCGTCGCCCAGAGCAACCAGCTCGACGTCGAGGTTTCCGCATGACCACCGCATTCGCCGATGCCTCGCTCACCCCTGTCCAGGACCTGCTGTCCTTGGCCGAACGCAGGGCCGTCATTACCGGCGGCGCGCAAGGCCTGGGCAAAGCCATTGCGCTCCGCCTGGCAGAGGCCGGTGCGGACATCCTGATCGGGGACGTGAACGCGGAACGAGCCGTGGAGGCCGCTACAGAAATCGCCAACCGCTTCCCCGTCCGGACACTAGGCCTGGGCATGGACGTCACCGATGCCGAATCAGTCCGCCTCGGCGCACTGGAAGCCGTGGAGTCATTCGGAGGGATCGACATCTGGGTCAACAACGCGGGCATCTTCCCCAGCGTTCCGGTCCTGGAGACGACCGACAGCATGTGGGAGCAAGTCTTTGCGGTCAACACCCGCGGGGTTTTCAATGGCTCCCGCGAAGCCGCACGCCACATGTCCAACGGGAATCACGGCGGGGTCATTGTCAACATCGTCTCCACGGCCGGATTCGGTGGGACGGCACCGGGCTTGTCCGCCTACGTCGGATCGAAACATGCTGTCCGTGGCATCACCAAGCAAATGGCCCTCGAGTTTGCCCCACTGGGCATCCGCGTGCTCGGCGTTGCCCCAACCTTTGTGCCAACCGAGGGCAACATGGCCGCCGCTGCTGCGCACGCCCCCGCAGATGGGACAGCGGCCATGGACGTCATGACCAACAGCCTCATTGGTCGGATGGGAACACCGGACGACATCGCACGCGTGGTCCTGTTCTGCGCAAGCGACCTGTCCACCATCATGACCGGCAGCACGCTCTTGGCCGACGCAGGCCAGACCATCTAACGCCAGCAGGATCACCCTCCAGCCAGGCACGTGCGCGGCAGCAAGATGCACACGTGCCTGGCTGGGCGCAGCACTGTGCTGTCCTGCACTGTGCTGGTGTTCCGCTGTGCTGTGCTCCACCGTGCAAGGAAGTGAAGAGTGCCGTCCGACGAGACAATAATGCAATCGAGAACAGCCAAGGCAACTATCTATGATGTAGCGCGGCAAGCCGGCGTTAATCCATCAACAGTTTCCAGGGCACTCAATAATCCCGAAAGAGTCAATGCCCGCACAAGACGTTTCATTGAAGCAACCGCAAGTGAACTCAATTTTCAACTGAACCATGCCGCCCAAGTACTGCAGACAGGATCAACAAAGACGCTCGGGCTAATTGTTTCAGACGTCACCAATCCAACCTTCTTTGGCATTCTTCGCGAGGCAGGAAGAGTCGCGGCACAACGCGATTACACCGTGGTTCTGGTAAATGCAGCCGAGTCCCCGAGCAAAGAGCTCGCTTCGGCCAATCGAGTTATCAATGCCGTGGACGGGCTGATTTTGACCAGCCCTCGCATGAGTGACACTGATATTCAGCTTCTAGCCAAGACCACCCAGGTAGTCGTGATAAACCGAGAGGTAAATGGCATTAGTTGCGTCATCCCTGATCCAGACAGGGGTGTTAGCCAGGCAATCCGCCTCTTGGCAGGGAATGGGCACAAAAAGGTCCTCTTCGTCGCGGGGCCGGAACTGTCCTGGATGTCCGCCCGCCGATGGGAAGCTATCTCGGCCGCCTGCGAGTGGTGCCATCTCGCAGCCGAACGCATCGAGTCGGCGGCACCAACCGTTGACGGGGGCAGGCGAGTCGCACGGGCCGTCAAGGCCTCAGGAGCAACGGCCGTCATCACCCACAACGATCTGCTGGCGATTGGCCTGATGCACGAACTCCAAAACGCGGGAGTTGTCATACCCGATGCCCTCAGCATCATAGGCTTTGACGATATTTTCGGCGCAGACTTCACCACGCCGTCATTGACAAGCATCAGGTCCCCGCTGGGGCAGTGCGGATCGTTGTCCGCCGGCCTGGCCCTGGCCTCCCTCTCCGGCACTGTTCAAGATCCCCAAACCCTGCCCTTAGACACCGAATTGATCATCCGGGGGTCTGCGGGACCGTGGAAGGGAGTCTCATAAAACTGAGTGATGCTCCCTTTTTACAGCCAAACTCTCTTTGGCGACGTTTGGAGGTAGCTCAATTTCAGGAGTCCTATGGTGTAACACTCAATTTTCGACTACCGTTAGTGCATGGACTCGACAACAGCCCCCCGGAAGCGGTACGCAAAAACACTTGAGCGCCGGTCTGCCGTAGCCCGGGCCGCCCTCGACGTCGTCCTGGAGAAGGGGCATCGAGCTTTGACCACGGCGGAGGTGGCAGCGCGGGCCTCGATGAGCGAGACCGCCATGCTCTACCATTTCCCGACGCGCGACCACATTCTTGTCGCGGCCATGGAGCTGGCCGATGAGGATTATCGCGCCATCCTTACGGCCGAGTTTCACGTTATCGATGGCGGGAAGGCCGACTGGCCTCCACCCGCAATGGCTCACCTGACCCTGGATGACCAAGCTACGACCCGCCTGTTCCTCGCGTTAAGCGCAGAAGCAGTCAACCCCGAACATCCGGCCCACGCGTACCTGAAGGCCCACCATGAGCAGGTGATTTTTGAGTTCACTGAAGGAGTCAAAAGACGCCAGGCCAAGGGAATTGCTGATCCCAAACTCGATCCGGACAGGGTTGCCCGCCAAATGATGGCCGCATGGAGCGGTCTTCGCATGCAATGGCTTATCGACCCTTCCCTGGATCTGACGGCGGCAGTATCACAGTCATTCCTTGCCCTTAACGGTTACCCACTCATGAAGTTCAAACAAGAAATGACTGAATTCATGTCGCAAAGCTGATCTCAACAGACCACAAACTTCCACCGCAGGATTTAGCAAGACAAGACCGCCCCGAATTCCGGACACTTTATTTCTGAATTCCAGGTGGTCATTTGGAGTACCCGAAATGCAACAGGATTTCAGGGCAACATTAATTTTTTTAAAATGATGGCAATCGGTTGCCTTTTCGCTTTTCTAGTGCTTTGCTAGTGATATCGGTCACCCCAGACTAAATGGCCCAAACAATGGCCCCCCAAAAAATCTCCAGAAGCTTTTCCTCAATGACAAAGGAGTCTCAAGACATGTTCCCTGTCTTGTCCCGAACCACATCACTGACCCGTGCGGCAGTAGCCGCCGTCGCGGTAGCAGCGCTACTCTCCACGGCGGCGTGTTCCTCTTCCGCGCCGGCGTCGGAACCTACTAATTCCTCACGCAACGAGGAACTCAGCATTGCCGTTCAAGCCCAGCCGGCTTCGTTGGACCCGGCCCAGCTCGCTGAAGGACAGCAGTCCTACATCTGGGCATCAATTTTCGACACCCTTCTCATGGTGGACAAGGACAACAAGATCCGTCCCAACGCGGCTGAGAGCTGGAAATATTCTGATGACCTGCGCACGCTGACCCTCAAGCTTCGCAGCGACCTGAAGTTCAGTTCCGGAGACGCCGTCACTTCCAAGGACGTAGCCGCAACCTTGGAGAGGACCAGGACGACACCGGGCCAGCAACAGCCCAAGCTCGCCAAGGTGTCCTCCATTTCCGCCCCCGATGCCTCGACAGTAGTTATTCAGCTTTCCGCTCCGGAACCATCGCTGCTGAACTATCTGGCGCAAGCCACAGGCGTCATTGGTGACGCGGACACGTTGGCGTCCGACACCACCAAACTCCGCCCAACTGGCTCCGGACCCTACGTCCTCTCGGACAAGACTGTCGACGGCACCGAGTACGTCATGGAACGCCGGGATGACTACTGGAACGCCTCGGCCTATCCATTCAAGACCGTGAAGGTCAAGGTCATCCAGGACAGGACCGCCCAGTACAACGCGCTCCAGGCAGGGGAAGTAAAGGCAGCCCTGATCCAGGCCCCGCAACGCAAGCAGGCCGAAGGTGCAGGATTCGCAGTCAAGGAGGTGCAGGCTACGGCCGCTCTCGTTCTCGTCCTGGCCGACCGGAAGGGAGAACTCGTTCCTGCCCTGGCCAATGTAAAGGTGCGCGAGGCTATCAACATGGCCTTTGACCGGGCACAGGTGGTCAAGGCCCTCCTCAATGGACTGGGTAAGCCCACGGTCCAGGTGTTCGACCCCAACAGTGGAGCATACGATCCCGGGCTTGAAGATGCCTACAGCTTCGATCCGGCGAAGGCACGCAAGCTATTGGCTGAGGCAGGATACGCCGACGGTTTCTCCATGACGATGCCAAGCACGGTGATCTCCCAGTCCTTCGAGCCGGTGATCACGCAGGCTCTTTCGGACATCGGGGTGAAGGTGACGTGGGAACCTGTGCCTCCGCAGAATACGGCATCATCAATTGCCTCGAAGAAGTATCCGGCGGTTCTGTGGTTCTACGGTCTGAACAGCGCGGGCCGTCAGGTGGGCGACATGTACGCCCCTGAAGCCTTCCTCAACCCCTTCAAGTGGCAGGACCCTGAATTCGACAAGTTGCTTCAGTCCATTGCCACCGAACCAGACGATACAGCCCGCGATGCTCTGTATAAGAAGGTCAACGAATACACCGTGAAGCAGGCATTGAACGCGCCGATCGCCTACGTAGGCACGCTCTGGGCGACAGCTCCGGGCATTGATTTCCTCCCTACCGGGGTGGTTTTGCCGACCGTACGTGACTTCGGCGTATCTGGAAAATAGGGCCGCGGGTCATGATCAGTTACGCCCTCCGACGTCTTGGTGCAGGCATTGTCCTTGCGCTGCTCGTCACCCTCATCACTTTCTTCCTCCTCAGCGGATCCTTGGAATCTGTTGCCCGCGAACGCCTGGGCAGTGCAGCGACGCCAGAATCCCTGAAAGCACTGATGACCCAGCTTGGCTTCGATCGGCCGGCCATCGTCCAATACATGGACTGGCTCGGCTCGGTACTGACCGGTGATTTCGGTACTTCTCTTTTCACCAGCCAACCAGTGGCGCCTGCCGTTGCTGCGCGTCTGGGCGTCACGCTGTCGCTGGTCGTCACCGCGCTCATCATCACAGTGCTCGTCAGCGTTGCGCTGGGCGTCTGGGCGGCAACCCGAGGAGGACTCGCCGATAAGGTTTCCCAAGGCTTGTCCTTGATAGGTTACGTCGTCCCCGGGTTGCTCATCGCCATAGTCCTTGTGGCTGTGTTCGCCGTGAATCTGAAGTTGCTGCCTGCCACCGGTTTTACTCCCTTTGCGCAGAATCCTGGAAAGTGGGCGGCATCGATCACTATCCCTGTCATTGTGCTTGTCATTGGTGGAGTGGCCAGCATGGCTGCACAGATCCGCGGCACCATGATCGGGGAGCTCAGGAAAGACTACGTCCGTACCCTGCGGACCCGTGGTGTACCGACGCGGTCGATCGTGCTTCGCCACGCGCTTCGGAATGCTGCAAGTCCTGCCCTGACTGTCCTGTCCCTTGAATTTATTCAAATGCTCGGTGGTGCGCTCATCATCGAGAACGTGTTCGCGCTTCCTGGCTTTGGCGCTTACGCATTCAACGCCTCGCTCCAGGGCGATATCCCCATCATCATGGGCATCACTTTGTTCAGCGTCATGTTGGTTGTCACGGTGAACCTCATCACAGACGTAGTGAACGGCTGGCTCAACCCGAAGGCGAGAATCTATTGAGCATCGAAGAACTCAGCGTGACTTCCGGGTTGGCAGCCCCACCCCGGAAGTCTCCGCTACGGAAACTCGCCACCGACCCTCAGGCAGTGATTACTTCGGTCCTGCTACTGGTCATCATCATCCTGGGTCTTCTCACTCCCTGGATCGCCCCGCACGATCCCAATGAGGCACAACTCAATGCGATAAACGCCACACCTGGCACCCCGGGATACCCCCTCGGAGCCGACCAGAACGGACGCGACATCGCTTCCCGGCTCCTCCATTCAATCAGCACCAGCCTGATCGCAGGCCTGATTGGAGCAAGCGTTGCCCTGGCTATCGGAATAACTTTTGGCCTTATCGGCGGATACTTCGGCCGACGGCTCCGAACCGCGACAGAGTGGGTCTTCAGCCTCATCATGACGTTCCCCGGGCTGCTGCTCCTGATCGTCCTGATGCCCGTGACCAAGGGCGACTACCGGGCAACCATGCTGATCTTTGGAGTGCTGCTCTCCCCCGGGGTCTATCGCATCGTGAGGAACCTGGTCCTTGGCGTGAAGAACGAACTCTACGTCGATGCCGCCCGCGTCTCCGGACTGTCCAACCTTAGAATCCTGGGCCGCCACGTGCTGTTCGCTGTCCGTGGGCCCATCATCGTCGCCGCAGCGTTCCTGATAGGTTCGGCGATCAGCCTGCAGTCCGGCCTGGCCTTTCTCGGCGTTGGGTCCAACCTCGTTCCCAGCTTTGGTGCAATGATCGCCGACGGCTTCACAAACCTTTATGTCGATCCCACCCAATTCATCTGGCCCAGCGTCATGCTCGGCACGCTTACTGCTTCCCTTGTATTGCTCGGAAATTCCCTCCGGGACGCCTTTGAGGGAGCAAAGCTGAAACCATCCAAGGCTTCGGCGCCCAGAACAAATACCCCCAGAGTAATTACCCCCACCACGGACAGCATCCAAGGTTCAGCGGCGGACCTGCTCTCGGTTGACGACCTGGCCATCGCTTACCCCACTCCATCAGGCCAGCTGAGGGAAGTGGTGAAGGGAGTCAGCCTCAGCCTGCGTGCAGGTGAAACCCTGGGCGTGGTGGGTGAATCCGGCTCCGGAAAGACGCAGACCGCGTTTGCCATCCTCGGTGTGCTTCCGCCCGAGGCCGTGATCACACAAGGCGCTATTCAGTTGGATGGCCGCCATCTGATCGGTCTTTCGGAGCAAGGGCTACGCACCCTGCGAGGACGCGAGATCGCGTACATCCCGCAGGAACCCATGTCGAATTTGGACCCCTCCTACACAGTTGGCGCCCAACTCGTCGAAGGCATCCGCGCCTCAGCCCGGATGTCACGCCGGGAGGCAAGGGCGAAGGTGATAGCGCTGCTGGCACGTGTGGGTATCCAAGATCCCCAGCGAACGTTCAATTCCTACCCGCACCAGATCTCCGGCGGAATGGCACAACGCGTCCTCATCGCAGGCGCCGTGGCAAGCCGCCCCAAGCTCCTCATCGCCGATGAACCCACGACGGCACTTGACGTCACAGTCCAGGCCGAAATCCTGGACCTGATACGGGACCTCCAGGCCGAGCTCAACATGGCTGTGTTGCTCGTAACGCACAACTTTGGAGTCGTGGCAGATATCTGCGATCGGATCGCCGTGATGCAGGACGGCCGGGTTGTCGAATCAGGGACCGCGCTGGAGCTCTTCCGGGAGCCGCAACATTCATACACTCAACTGCTTCTGGGCTCCATCCTCGACGAGCACACCGTTCGAACCGACCAGCCTAGGCCTGTCGTGACGGCCACCGGGGGAAAGAACTGATGACAACACCGCTATTGAACGTAAAAGACCTCCGCGTGGCCTTCAAAGGCCGCGGATTCCGGCCCCGGGAGGTGGAAGTCCTGCACGGGGTTTCCCTAACAATCGCGGAGGGTGAGACACTCGGCGTCGTGGGCGAATCCGGATCCGGAAAGACCACCATTGGGCGGGCAGTGCTGGGTCTTGTAAAGCCCAGTGGTGGGCGCATCACCTTCCGGGGTTCTGACATTACCCATGCCACTCCGAAGGAACGCCGTACCCTGTCCAAAGACATCCAGGTAGTCTTCCAGGACCCGTATACCTCCCTCAACCCGTCCCTGACCATTGGTGACACCCTGAGCGAGCCCCTCATCGTCCAGGGAACAAGTGCCACTGAAGCCCGGGCCCGTGTACGCATGCTGTTGGATCAAGTCGGCCTGCCCGGTGACGCAGCCGAACGTTTGCCCCGGGAGTTCAGTGGCGGACAACGTCAACGGGTCGCCATAGCCCGGGCACTTGCGCCGGAACCGAAACTCATTGTCTGCGACGAGCCGGTCTCCGCGTTGGACCTTTCCACACAGGCCCGCGTCATGGACCTTTTCATCGACATCCAGCGGCGCACAGGTGTTGCCTACTTGTTCGTCTCGCACGATTTGGCCGTGGTTCGGCACATCAGCCACCGCGTCAGCGTCGTCTACAGAGGGGACATCGTTGAAACTGGCCCCGCCGACCGGGTAACTTCCACTCCAGAGCATCCCTACACCCAGAGGCTGTTACTCGCAGCTCCCATCGCAGACCCTGTGGAGCAAGAAAAACGCCGGGCAGATCGCCATCGCCTTGCGGAGCTGCACCGGGATCAGCATATCCAAGCAGGGGTGTCGGGATGACGGCTGGAACCGTGGATGAGACACAGCGTCCCCAAACTCCATTGCGGTGGGCTATCGCCGGGGCCGGCACTATCTCCCGGAGCATAGTGCCGGATTTGCAGCTCTTGCCCGGAGACCACGTGGAAATGATCTTCAGCAGGAACCCGGCGAATGCAGCCAGCTTCGCAGAGGAGTTCGGCCTGGACCGGTGGACCGACGATTTCGATTCCCTTGTCAGGGACCCTGGCGTTGACGTTGTGTATCTGGCGACGCCATTTGCTACGCATGCCGCCATGGCGCGCCAGGCGCTGCTTGCCGGCAAACATGTGGTTGTCGAGAAGCCCATGGCATTGAACGCGGATGAGGTGCAAGACCTCTTTGCGCTGGCCGAAAGCCAAGGACTCTTCCTCATGGAGGCTATGTGGATGAAGTTCAATCCCGCATTCCAACACCTTTTCGAGCTGCTACGCACCGGAATCATCGGAAAGCCGTCCAGCGTCCGAGCTGGATTTGGCTTTCCCCTGATCGCCGATGGTGGCAGCAGATGGGACATCGCGCGCAGCGGAGGAACGCTCCTTGATCAAGGGATCTACCCGGTGACATTGGCCCACTCAATCTTCGGTGAGCCAACATCCATAACGGCCCATGGCCGCCTTAGAGCCGATGGGCTGGACTTCGCCGAACATTTCACCCTTGACTTCGCAGGGGGCGAGTTTGCGCAATGCGCGAGTTCAATGACCGAATTCGTCGATCCCTCCGCCGCTATCAACGGCGCCAAGGGCTGGATCACCATCCCAGGCATGTTCTGGACATCCACCACTCTCCAGATTCACGCCGGTTCCTGGGAAAAAATGTTCGCTCCTGAACCCATCGATCACGCCCGCGAGGGCAACGGCTACGTCCCCATGCTCAGAGCCGCCAGCGAAGCAATCCGGGCCGGGGAAATCCACCACCCAATACATCCGGCGAAAGACACAATTGCCGTGTTCCGCACCCTGGACACCATCGCCAGCCAGTTATCTCATTGACAGCCAAGCAGGAGAAAATACATTGCTTAAGCCCCGCCCTACAATTACCCGAGAACTTATCAACCTGGACGGTCTTTGGCGCTTCGCCCTTGAAGATGCAGACGTTCCCCAGCCTTGGAGAGGCGTCCTGGGGGGCAGACTCGAAGCCCCTGTCCCCTCGAGTTATAACGACCTCTTTGCTGACCAGAAGATCCGGGACCACGTGGGCTGGGTGTGGTACCAGCGGACGGTGCGCGTACCGCGGGGCTGGACCGGGGAAAGGGTTTTGCTCCGTTTGGACGCAGCCACGCACGAGGGCAAGGTCTATGTTGACGACGTCCTGGTAGCCCGGCACGTCGGTGGCTACACGCCCTTTGAAGCAGACATCACCGACCACGTCTCACCCGGAGGTGAATTCAGGCTCACCGTTGGGGTGAACAATGAACTGACCAGTGCCACCATCCCACCTGGCAGCATCAGCGTCAGCCAGGACGGCCGACGCCAACAGACCTACCTGCATGACTTCTACAACTACGCTGGCCTGGCGAGGTCAGTGTGGCTCTACAGCAAGCCAGAACGCCACATCAGCGACATCACCGTTGTTACCGGCGTTATTGGCCGAACCGGCGTCGTCGATTATTCTGTCGAAACCAATCACCAAACGTCGGTCCGTGTCCGGGTCCTAGATGCTACAGGCCAGGAAGTTTCATCCGCAGAAGGCAGCCAAGGAACACTCACTATTGACGACGTCTTGCTGTGGCGACCCGGTGCAGCCTACCTCTACAACCTGGTGGTAGAGCTCCTCGACGGCGAAGACGTGATTGACAGCTATACAGAGCCGTTCGGTGTGAGGACCGTCGAAGTCCGCGGGACCCAGTTCCTTATCAACGGAGAGCCCTTCTACTTTACTGGCTTCGGTAAGCACGAGGACACAGCCGTTCGGGGCAAAGGTCACGACAACGCCTACCTTGTGCACGACTTCCAGTTGCTGGATTGGGTGGGCGCCAACTCGTTCAGGACCTCGCACTACCCCTACGCGGAGGAGGTTCTGGAATTCGCTGACCGCCACGGCATCGTCGTCGTCGATGAAACTGCCGCCGTCGGACTGAACCTGGGGGTCCAGGGAGGGCTGACAGGGGTGGGCCCCAAGCCCACGTTTTCGCCGGACACCTTCAACCACGAAACCCAGGCGGCCCACGCACAACACCTTCGCGAGGTCATCTCACGCGATAAGAACCACCCAAGCGTTGTCATGTGGAGTATCGCCAACGAACCGGCCTCGAACGAGGATGGGGCCCGGGAGTTCTTCGAGCCGCTCGTTCAACTGGCCCGTGAGCTCGATCAAACGCGTCCGCTGACGTACGCCGCAGTCATGTTTGCTACCTTCCAGAACGACAAAATCGCAGACCTCTTCGACGTCCTCAGCATTAATCGCTACTACGGCTGGTACATCTTCACAGGGGATCTTAAGACCGCAGAAGACTACCTTGAACGTGACCTCCGCGGCTGGCTGGAGGCCTTCGGCAAACCCATCATGATGAGCGAATACGGGGCAGACACCATGCCCGGACAACACTCCATCTGGGACATGCCTTGGAGCGAGGAGTACCAGCAATCGTTCCTCGCCATGAACCACCGCGTCTTTGACAGGATTGATGGCTTCGTAGGTGAACACGTCTGGAACTTCGCCGACTTCCAAACGTCGAACGGGATCCACCGCGTGGACGGCAACCGTAAGGGCGTTTTTAGCCGGGACAGAAAACCAAAAGCGGCAGCTCACACCCTGCGTGCCCGATGGACTGGTCTCAACGGTGCCAAGCCCGCCATGGACGAAACAGAAATTCCCGAAAACATAACAACCGAGCTCAATCCAGCACCGGCCCTCGAAGGAGCAAAATGACCAACAACATCAAAGCACTAACCGGCTCGCGTCCTATTCGGGAATGGCTCGCCCATCCCGCTGGCGGTCCCCTCCTTCGGGGAATGCTTAACGAGGCCGGACAGGACGAATCAGCCCTGAAACCCATCGATCACCTTGCCCTGCAACAGCTCGTTGAACTCGGTGGCGGACAGTTCCCGCAGTCCCTGCTTGATCATCTGGTGAGGGAAGCAAATGGTGGAATGGAACCCGAGGAGGACGCCGAGGACATCGACGACGCCCTGTGGCAGGAACGCATCACCGACGGCAGATTCCTGGGCAAGACCGTCATCGTCACGGGCGCCGGCTCCGGGATCGGCCGCGCCACTGCTTCCAGGATTGCCCGGGAAGGGGGAAGGGTGATTGCCGTAGACATCGCAGCCGCCCGGCTCGACTCACTGGCGATGGATCACCCGCAGGCTGACGTGGTGACAGTGCAGGCCGACATCACCAAGGACGAAGACATTCTGAGGATTGTTGAAGCCGCTGGAGACCGGATATATGCCTTGGCAAACGTCGCCGGAATCATGGACGACATGACCCCCTTGCACGAGGTGGCCGATGACGTCTGGAACCGGGTGTTCGCGGTCAACGTGGACGGAATGTTCCGCCTGACCCGCGCCGTACTACCGGCCATGCTGGCTGCCGGACGCGGTTCCATCGTGAACGTTGCCTCCGAAGCCGCGCTCCGCGGCAACTCTGCAGGGCTCGCGTACACCGCGTCCAAACACGCAGTTCTCGGAATGACCCGCAGTACTGCCTTTATGTACGCGCCCCAGGGAATCCGCGTCAACGCAGTCGCCCCGGGCCCGGTTGCAACAGGCATCGAGGCCACCTTTGGCTCGGAGCTCGGGGCGAACCGGTTGGCTCCGTTCATGCAGATAATCCCACCTGTTGCTGTGGCCTCGCAGCTGGCTGCCTCCATCACGTTCCTCCTCAGCGAGGACGGAACCAACATCTCCGGCGCCGTCCTGCCATCGGACGGTGCGTGGTCGGTCCAGTAAGAAAAGCCCTTGGGGTTCCTCACTGCAGATGATGCAGTGAGGACCCCAACTTTTCAGGCCAACGAATCCGCGGCATCGGTCAAGAGCAGCAGGCGCCTTAGCCTTGGCATCGTGTGGCCCGGCCGAGGAGCAATGAGCAGCCGGGCCTCCGAGCTGCCGTTGCTGTTGAACTGAATCTCACTGGTACCGTCCGGCCCTTGCCTGACTGTTGCTGCCGTCCCGTTGTCTGCCCCGGAGAGAAGGAACGATTCCTGATCCTCCCCCGGCACGCTTTCAATGCGAAGGCTCGTGCCGATCATCGTCCAGTCACGCAGCACCAGTGAGAGCGGCTCCTTGGGGCGCAGCCAGTGTGCCCCGTCGGGTGTCATTCCACGCTCAGCATGCTGGGCGCTAACCTCATGATCGAGTTCAGGCTGCTGCTCCCCGAAGGTGATCCCGTCCACTACCCGTGCTTCCAAGGCGGTAGATGCCCTGTCTTGTTCCGCCAACTTCCCCTGGATTTCGCTGATCTGCATTTCGTCCTGAGCCATGGGCCAAGAGAGCCGGTACCGGGCATCGTGGATCCTGTGCAGAGGCTTAAGCGTCAGCCTCTGCCCATCCGAGGCGAGAACCGAGAGCTCTTCGCCCCCTTCGGAGTGGGTTTCCAGCCCACTGGCAAGCAGAACAGGCGTCTCCGCCAGCGGCCTGAGCGGCCCTGAAGCGATGTGGGCGGCCCTGGCCCCCGTTGCCCGGTAGGGCAGTCCATCGTCCGGGATCTCCTCGGCCATGACAGTGGGTCCGTATCTGATCCAGGCCCATGGAGAATCATCCGCGGCCCGGACCACCTGCAGTTCACGCTCCAGACTTAGCAGGATCTCCTCCGTCCCGTCCCACACGCGGCGCAGTCGCCACCAACCCCTGTCCTCCTCGATCCTGCCGCCGTCGATCCTGCCGCCGTCGCTCAGTGTGGCTTTGGCACCTCGCGCCCATTGCGGTACGCGGATGGCCAGGGTGAATTCCCGCGGTTCCTCCACTCTCACACGGACGGATGCGGTGTTCCCTGAGGGTAAGGCCGAATCAATGGTGACCCGGACGCCCTGCTCCGTCCAGTTGAGTTCCGTGGCCAAAAGCCAGCTGATACGGAGTTCGTCGCCACTGGCGACGTACACGTGCGCAGCATGCTTTGCGTGAGCCTCGTAGCCGGAGCCCATACAGCACCAAAAGCCGTCCTGTTCCGGCGAATACATCCGGTAGTGGCCGGGACGGTGGGAAGTGAAGTAGACCAGGCCACCGTGCCCAGGGTGCTGCGTGGATAGCACATGGCTGCATTGCGTGACCTCGATGTAGTCCAGGTACCGGTCCTCCCCGTTCAGGAGATGGAGCTCGGCTGCCAGCTTGACCATGTTGTAGCTGTTGCAGCTCTCGGGGCCCTCCCGGCCGAGGAACATTGGGGAGAAGTCGTCCCTGCGGTGGAAGTGCTCCCGAACACTGTTGCCGCCCATGGCGCTGCTGCGCCACGCAACGACGTCGTCGAAAAAGTCTCGGGCGGCCTGCCCTATCCGCGCTGTCGCTGCATCTTCCAAACCCAGTTCGCGGGCAGCCCTGGCAATTGCGGCGTAGCCCACCACGACGGGAATCTGGGTGTTGGCGTGAAGGCCCGCAAGTGAGTCCTGCGTTGTTTCGCCCGGCAGAGCCAGCACCCGGGTTATCAGCTCTTCCCGAATGAACCTGATGGACAGCTGAAGGTAGCGACCATCCTGCCGGAGAAGTGCCAGGCGGGCGAACGCTTCAGTAAGTCCGCCGAACTCGGTTTGCATCATGAGCTCGAGTGCTTCCTGGTCCAGTCGGTCCGTGGTCTCCAGCCACCAACTCGCCAAGTCATCCAGGATCTGGTCCGCCTCCGCGGAGGGAACATTCCATGCGACATCCACCAAGCCCGCCAGCGTCTTGTGCAGGTTATACAGGGGAACCCAGCGCCCGTTGAGCTCAAAGGGGGAGGCTCTAATGTCTCCCTGAATGAGCTCGTCCCAGAGCTGCCGCCCTTGAGGTACGCCGCCCAAGTATCCTGTACCGGAGGCCTGCTGAACTTCCCGGAGTCCGGACAGCAAGCTTCCAAGCATCTTCTCCAGACGTGAGTCACCGTCCCCGGCTACCGCGTGGGCAAGAGCTGACAGGACGTGCCCTGCCGTGTGGCCGTTGAGTCCCGTCGATTCCCAGCCGCCGTAGAGCTCCGCCGCAGCGGGAAGGCCCGCTTCGCGACGGAAGGGCGCCAGAAGACGATCAGGATCCAGACGCAGCAGTGCTTCACGGTTCACACGCTGGGCTTCAGCAAAGACGCCCTCGCGAAGCCGAATTTGGCTGAGGGGGCGGTAGTCAAAAGTCATGGTCATCTCAACAGTTCAAGCAGGGCTTGCTGCCCGTGGTGGGGCTGGACGTCGCGGCCGCTGCAGCAGTGACTACAGGGACCTGACCAGACAGTGTTCCCCGAACGGTCGCGAAAGAGTGGGCTGGAAGACGCAGTACCAACTGGCCCTCGCGTTCTTCAACTTCGAGGAAGCGCGGCGTGACGGCGTCGGGGTGTGCGGGCGCGTTGAACGCTGAAACTTTGTCGCCGGAAAGCACCAGTGCTTCCACCTGCTCCAGGGAGCCGCCGCGAAGGTCCAGCACCACCTCGCTTTCGTCCTCCAGTTCCAGGTTGGCCATGGAGATCAGAACCTGGCCATCCTTGGTGCTGGCGGAGGCAGTGAACGTGGGGACCTGCTCCCCCTCCAGAGTGTGCGAGCCGTCAGAGTCAAGGTGGGTATGCAACGCGGTGGCATCCTGATGCCCTGCGTTCATGGCGAAGACGTGGAACGTTGGCGTCTTTACGAGCGCTCCGCTCTCTGGATCCGTGAGCAGCATGGCTTGCAGGACATTTACCGTTTGGGCGATGTTCGCCATGACCAGCCGGTCTGCATGATGGTGAAAGGAGTCAAAGTGGATTGCTGCCACCAGGGCGTCGCGGATGGTGTTCTGTTGATAGAGGAAGCCGGGGTTGGTGCCGGGCTCTACGTCCCACCATGTGCCCCACTCGTCCAGGACCAACCCCACCGCCTTGTGCGGATCGTAGACGTCCATCATGGTGGAGTGCGCAGTCAGCAGGGTCTCAATGTGATGGGCGGCCTTGACCGTCTTCCAGTACTCTTCCTCATTGAATTCCGTGGCGGAGCCTTTGCTGTCCCAGTGACCGGACATCGTGTAGTAGTGGAGCGAGACACCTTGATATGGGGAGCTCTTGCGGCCTGGCCCGCCCTTGTCATGAAGCGCTTCCATCAGGGCTTTGGTCCATGCCACGTCGTCGTCGTTGGCGCCGGCTGCTATCCGGTAAACATCGTTGCCGTTGTGGGAGCGGACAAAGGTGCTGTACTGCCGGGCCAAGTCTGCGTAGGCCTCAGCCCGGAAGTTGCCACCGCACCCCCAAGGTTCGTTGCCGATGCCGAAGAAGGGGACTTTCCAGGGCTGGTCGCGTCCGTTCTGTCGCCTCAGGCGAGCCATAGGTGAATCATCGGCGCGGGTGAGGTATTCGATCCATTCGCTCATTTCCTGGACCGTGCCGGAACCCACATTGCCGTTGACGTAGGCGTCCGCGCCGAGCATTTCGCAGAGGTCCATGAACTCATGGGTGCCAAACGAATTGTCTTCTACGACATCGCCCCAATGGGAATTGACCATCACGGGGCGCTGCTCACGAGGGCCGACGCCGTGACGCCAGTGGTATTCATCGGCGAAGCAACCGCCGGGCCAGCGAAGATTTGGGATGCGCAACTCGCGCAGGGCTTCCACCACATCATTCCGGATGCCACGGGTGTTGGGTATTTCGCTGTCCTCCCCCACCCAAAAACCACCGTAGATGCAACGGCCCAAATGTTCGGCGAAATGGCCGTAGACGTGACGGCTGATGGTGGGACCCGCAATGTCCAGATTGACGACGAGCCGGGGCGAAGATGCCATGGTCAAGATTTCTCCAAAGTCTATGTGTGATTCAGCTGGTTGATTCCCGGACGATGAGCCGGAAAGGGGCCACGAGCTCGCGCCCGGGGCGGGGGGAACGGTCTTTAATCCGTTCGGTGAGAAGGGAGAGTGAGGACCGGACCATCCAGTCATGGTCCGGTGCGATGGTGGAAAGGGACGGAACGGAAAATGCTGCCTGCTGGACGTCATCGAAACCGATGACCTTCACGTCCTCCGGAACCCGCAAGCCGGCGTCCTTAAGACCTCGAATCACCCCGAAGGCGACCGCATCGGTAACGGCTACCACGCCGTCGAATTCAATACCGTCGTGGACCAGCTTCTTGATGCCATCAGCGGCATGCTCCATGCTGGGTTGATCCATGGGCACGTGCAGGGAAGGGTCGTCGCTGAGTCCTGCGTCCGCCAAGCTCTGTCGGTAGCCCTTAAGACGATCCAGTACAACATTGTGGAGCTCGGTTTCGGGAGAGTAGTTACTCGCCCAGGCGATGCGTTGGCACCCTTGCTCCACCAGATGTGCAGTGGCCGCCTTGGCTCCTTCTGCGTTTGGCATCACCACGTGATCAACGGCATCGCCGTATATCTTTTCGCCGAGGAGGACCAGGGGTATGGACTGGTTCAGAAGGCTGGCTTCCTCCGGCCCCAGTACCAGTGCAGAGAGAATCAGGCCGTCGTATTCCAGATTGCGCGACATTGCGACGGCGTCGAGTTCGTCTTCGATGTGCAGACCGGTCTGCTCAACGGCCACGCGGTATCCGAGCTCGGCGGCCTGGGCAATAACCCTGCCACTGAGTTCACCGAAATAGGCGTGGCTGAGGGCAGGAACCGCCAACCCGATCACCCCGGTGGTCCCGGTGCGCAAGGTCCTTGCAGAACGGTTCATGACGTAACCGCTCTCCTCCACAGCCTCCAGGACACGCTTGCGGATGTCCAGATTTACAGACCGCCGGCCGTTCACGACGTTGGATACCGTCATTGTTGACACTCCTGCCAGCCGCGCTACGTCAGACATCGTGACCATTGCAGACCCCATTTCCACAAAACTTATTTGATGCCGGCAGAACTAAAACTTTGCGTGTAGCGCTGCTGGACGAAGAAGAAGACCAGAACTACAGGTATCACGTAAAGGATGGATCCTGCGGCTATGAGGTTGTTTAGTGGGAAACCCCTTTCATTGACGTACCCGGATGACAACGCAACTGCCAAGGTGGTGTTGCTCTGATCCAAGAGAAGGTTGGGAGCTATGAAATCGCCCCAGACCGCCAGGAATGACATGACGAAGGCGGTGACGACGATCGGTTTGGAGATAGGGAGAAAGATCCTGGTGAATATGCGGAATTGTCCGCACCCGTCAAGGATGGCCGCCTCCTCCAGTTCCTTGGGAAGGCCGGCAAAGAACTGGCGGTAGAGGAAGATCAGATAGGGAGATCCCACCAATCCCCAGATCACCCAAGGCCAGTAATTCCCCACAAGTCCCACCTGCGAAAACAACAGATAGGTGGGAATGAGTGTCACGATGCCGGGCATCATCATCATGGCGATGAGTACTCCGAAAAGAATTCCCTTTCCCGGCCCGCGGAGCCTGGCAAAACCGTAACCGACCAATGCCGAAGACAGCGTAGTAAGGACTCCGTTGACCGTGGCCAGGAACAGGGAGTTCAGCATGTACGGAAGGAAGGGGATCCTCGTTAGTGCCTCTACGAAGTTCTCGATGTGCGATGGGAGCGGCCACAGAACGGCGATCCCTGAGTACAACTGCTCAGGCGATTTGAACGCCGTGGCCAGCACCCAGTACATGGGAAAGGCAACAAGGGCAGTGATGAACACGAGGACGGCCGTGACCAGAATGGTCGACCGTCGCCGAATGCCCGATCGGCTTCGCGTGCCCCGCTCATGACCAGGTGACTGCACCGGGTAGGGATGCGCCCGTTTGGATGACTGCAGTTCCTTGAGGGTCATCTACTTCCCTCCATCGCTGGAAGGATCCACGGAATAGAAGACAGTCTTTCGGCTCGCACGGAAGAACAAGACCGTTACCACCAGGATGGCCAGGAAGAACAGCCACAACATCGCTGAGGCATAACCGTAGCGGGAGTAGGCAAAGTACTGTGCATAGACGTCGATCATGAAAATCCTGTTGGCTTCGGGAACCGCCGTGACAGCAGCTGCGCCAGTGGTCGGGGAAAGCAAAAGGGCGGGAACGAAAGTTTGCAGAACGCCGATGGTCGAAGTCACGGTCTGGAAGAGGAGCACTGGCGAGATGGTGGGAAGTGTCACTGCCGTGAACCGGCGCCAAGGTCCGGCTCCATCCAACGTTGCGGCCTCCAGGAGCTCCGGGGAAACATCCTGCAGCGCAGCGAGGTTGATGATCATGCCGGCACCAATGCCCCAAAGCATCACGGCCAGCAGGACCACGAACACTTGCTGCCCCGTCATCCAGTTCACGGCGTCCTGCCCGAACCAGGCACGGACAGCGTTGATGGCGCCGGAATCCCGGTCAAACACCAGCTTCCAACTCAATGCCGACGCCACTGGGGGGAAGACGGCGGGGAGGTAGATCATGGTCCGCCAGAAAGACCTCAGTCGCACCTTCTGGTTCAGCAGGATGGCCAGACCGAGACTGCCCGCCACCGTAAGAGGCACTACGACAACAGCCAGGACTGCAGACCGCGACATGCTCGCCCACGTTTCAGGGTCGCCCAGGACGTCGAGATAGTTCTGCGCACCCACCCAGCGAAAACCCGGGCTCACGCCGTCCCAGTCGGTCAAGCTGACACCCAGGGCGTAGGCGAGCGGAAAGATCGTGAGCAGGACGGTGCCGATGAGCCAGGGCGAGATGAAGAGGTAAAAAGCCCGGCTACGCCGCTTGGTCAATGGGCTGCCCCGCCGTACGGGACGGGCAACGCTTAGCGTCGAAGCCATGTCAACCGCCGATACGCGAAACACCCTCGGCGAGGAGTGCGTTGCATTTGGTGTTGACTTGATCGGCGAACTGCCCGGCCGTCAGGGATCCCTGGACCAGCTTGGGGAACTGCTCCGAAACTGCAGCTGTCAGCGCCGTGACGGTTGCGTATGGGGAAAAGCTCAACACCTTGGCGTACTTGTCCTCGGCCGTCTGGGTTTCCAGAGCTGACTTCTGGTACGCCTCCTTGGCAGGAAGGCTGGAACGAAGGTTCTTCATGACGGGCAGACCACCACCGGTTGCTGCACGGTCCTTTGCGGGCTGCCCGGCAGTGAACCATTCGAGGAAGGCGAAGCCTCCGTCTGGATTTTTGGCCTTGGCGGGAATCCAATGGCCTGTGGCGCTGGTGGTGGGGCTTACCCGCTCCTTGCCCAACAAGGGCGCAGGTGCCATACGGGCAAAGTCGGGCGCCTTCGTGTCGCCGGACACGACGCCAGTCAGCCAGTATCCGGCACTCTGCATGGCCTGCCGGCCTGAACTGAACGGGGGCCAGTCCCAGCCGTCGGGGTTGGGATCCAGGAGTGTGTAGCCAGCTTTGGCTTTCGCTACATCTGCCAGCCAGCCCACGGCCTTCTGAGCCTCGGGTGAACTGAAGTCCACCTTCTTCAAATCTTCACTGAACAGCGAGACGCCGGTTGTGGCGAGCATGCCCTGAAGGAACGCGACATCAGGAGCTGTTGCGAACAAACCATAGCGGGAAGACTTGCCGCCGGAGGTTGCGGTCATGCTCTTGGCAACGTCCAGCAATTCGTCGTAAGTAAGCGGATTAGCGCTATCAGGAACCCTGGCACCTACTTCCTCGAAAACAGACTGGTTGTACCAGAACATCATGTCCAGGCTCCAGTCCTTGGTCAGTCCGTAGGTGCTGCCGCTGCCCTGCCGGGTGCCATCCCACTTCCACACATCGTTGATTGCTTCGAGGTCGTCCGAGTGGATGAGGGAGCTGCCGGAAAGGTAGTCATCCAGCGGTTTCGCAATCTTTCGGGAAGCCAGATAAGGAGTGACTTGGGCTCCGGCACCGCGGACCAGGTCCGGGGGCGTGCCGGCAGCGAGCATGGCGTTGAGGCGGGTTTCGTCGTACTTGATAAAGGTGATGGGAGCATCGGCGTTGAGCTGCTGCCAGGCGGAGATCACATCCTTGGTGATCTCACCATCGTTGCCCATGATGGTCAGGGCACCTTTGCCGGAAGAACTGCCACCTGCAGAGCTCGAGGTGTTGACCTTGCAGCCACTAAGAGCTGCGGCTGCCACACCTGCGGCGGTAAGACCGAGGAATCCCCTGCGATTAATGGGTTGGATTTTCATAAACTGCGCACCTTCCTTGCTACGCGTCCACGCCAAGGGAAAGCCTCGGCATGTAACGATAAACGGGAGATCCGGGATGCATCACGAGAAAGTGTGCTTTAGGATGCGTTTATCGTTACACGAGCATGTGGAGGCGTCAAGACTTTCTTCCAACTTCGTTTCCTGTTACGGGCTGTGACCTGCGCCCGCCAAGCCGTCCTGAAATGGCCGGGGGTGGCAAAGAAAATATATTGAATACATGACGATAATCAAATAAACTCGATATACCTCCGGCGCTACTCCGGCAAGCCCTTATCGGGCTTAACGCCCCACGTCGAAAATTTTGGAGCACTTGATGCACACCCACGGGCTTGATACGGGTGGTAGACCCCTCGTCCTGGACACACACGACCCCTCTGAGGCTCGCGAGGCACTCAGTAACGCATACTGCCCCCACATCCTGGCTGTTTCCCAGCCCAGAGACTTCCATGCTGTCCAGGAAGAAGTCACCTTAGGCCCTCTTTCCATACACAGGCTGAGTTACGGATCTGAGGCATCTGTCGATGCTGAACCGCTCGCCTCATGGATCTTGATCAGCATGGTGCTCAAAGGCCGATTGGCCGTAAGCTCGGGCGGCGCTGAACGTATTCTGACGTCAGGGCAGACGATTGTCTTGGACTCGTATCGAAACTTCAGGCTCGTATTTGGGGTGAACTCCCAGCTCCTCACCTTCCGGTTTGACCGTGCGTACGTGGAACAGGCCCTGCATGATTTGCGCGGTGACAAGACAACGTCCCGGGTGCGGTTTGGTTTGCAAGGGCCCAAGTCTTTGCGGGCCGCTGCCACTTGGAATGCAGTATCGTCACTGCTGGTTCGGGAGTCCAATGCGAACACTTCCGGCGCCGGCTATCCCTTATTGCAAGACCAGCTGATCCGTACCGCCGTCGCCGCCCTCGCAGACACCCACCCGCTGGCGATCGACGCCGGGGAGGAAGTTGGCTTGCAAGCTGACTCAGCCGCTGTCCGTCGGGTCATGGCGATAGTTGAGGCCCGGCCGGAGTATCAATATCAAGTAGCCGACCTCGCAAAAAGTTCTGGGTTGGGTGTCAGGGCGCTTCAGGAGGCTTTCCGGAACCAGCTGGGGACAACTCCCATCGGATTCATTAGAGACGTGCGGCTTCGCAGGGCCCACGACGACCTCTTGTCGGGCCGGGGCAGGACAGTTGCAGAAGTGGCAGACCGTTGGGGATTCTCAAACTTGGGCAGGTTCGCCGCGCAGTATCGGGAACGCTACGGATTCCCGCCATCCGCTACGCTGCGGCGCTGACGTCTCGCCTATGACAATTGGCGAGTGCTGGAATGACAAGGGGAGCGCCCTCACCATTCCAGCACCCGCCGGTCAGATCCTGACGAAGGAGGGACCCTACGCGGGACGTGACCCATCAAGGCTCTGCCAGGGTCTTCCAACCTCGGTGCCGACCCGGATGTTTTGGTCAATCAGAAGCAGTTCGCCCTGTTCAGAGGTATATTTCGGCCAGGCAAAACCCTCATGCTTTGGGTCTCCCGTAACAGCAAAGGAAATGAAAGCCTTATGCATTGACGTCCCGATCCTCTCAAAGACAACTTCCTCGATGCCCTGAATAAATCCTGCCCCCGACCATCTATCGACATTGTTGAACGTAAATGGCAGGTCCAAGCAATGAGTCGCGCCCAGCCTGCCGTCAAATGCCGGCGAATCGAGTCGGAACTCATACGCGTACACCGGAGCGTCTACAGCCCGTTTTTCCACCAAGTCCAGCGCGCTCCGCCTGAAGAGGTTGTCACTGACAACACCGGAAAGCACCTCTTGTGGGGTGTGTCGTCCCGAGCTGAGGTAGGCCTCATAGATGGTCAGGGCTTCCTCGCCCTCACTGCCCAACCAATCCAACACCTGGGACCGGCTTGTATCTGCATACTGGGGGTCCAACGCGAACGCGAAACTAGCCTCATCTTCGGTCCAGCCGACCAGCAGCTCAACGTCAGATTCCGCCAGCGCCTGCAGTGGATGAACCGGAAAACTGTCCTCGTCGATAACCGGCAGGAATGCCAGCGGCCAATTTCCAAACGCCGCGTTGTCAATCAGTACTCCCAGGGAGCCCTCAACCAGACGCTCCCCTGGCTCATTCCTTAGCGCTTCGACGTCGTCGTGGCCGAGCAGGGTGGCGAGTTTCCGGGTGCGCTCGAATGCCTCCGAAGGTGTTTGAAACTCGATGCCCAGAGGGCTGCTTTGCAGTATCGCCCGATGAAAAAGGCCACGGGAAGTCGGGTGCTGCACAAGTCCTCCTATTGAGAGGGCACCACCTGATTGACCGATGAGAGTGATGGCGTTGGGGTCGCCACCGAATGCTGCGATGTTATCTACAATCCAGCGCAGGGCGACGGCTTGGTCATCGAGCCATAGGTTCTCGCGGTCGCCCATCCCGGACAGAAACCCCAACGCACCGAGCCGGTAGTTGATCGTAACGACCACCAAGTCGCCGTTTTTCGCAAAAGTATCGCCAGCATAGTAGGGAATACTCCCAGAACCGATGAGCAGTCCGCCACCGTGAATCCAGACCAGGACCGACCTCCGCTTGTCATCGGCAGAGGGCGTCCAAATATTTAGACTGAGGCAATCTTCATCGAACGGTGGGGACCCGTGCTCCCCCAAAATAGGCGATCCGCCGGGGACAAATGGCTGGAGCGCCGACGGTCCATAATTTTCAGCGCTCCTTATCCCCGCCCACCCCTCGTGGGGGCGTGCAGATTGCCACCGCAGATCGCCGACTGGGGGTGCGGCGTACGGAATTCCCCGGAAGACACTCAGGTCTTCTTCGAAAACGCCCACCACATCGCCGTACGACATTGTAACTACAGGTGAATTACTCACGGTTACCGCTTTCATGTTGTTGGAACCACGTTGTGGAATCAGTCCTGCCCGGCATCCACAATTTTGGCGGCCAGCAATTCGGGGTTGGTAAAGACGACTTCGTGACTCCCCGGCATTTGGACCAGTCGGTGAAGCCCAAGTCGGCTGGACATCCGCGGATGCCAGCCCCATTCTCCAGGAGGCAACGCAGTGTCTTCGGTCCCGTTGAGGTAGCTCTTGGGAATTGGCGACTGGTAGAAAGCGGTGAGGTCCAACTGGTCAGCGAAGGGCTGGAAGGGTTCTGGAGACAACAATTCGAAAGTAGATTCCGCGAGTTTCAAGTCCGCGTCCTGAATGAATGCTTCACGCCAGATTGAAAACGGCAGCGCTACTGTGTTGTCGTCAGAGCTGGCAGCCAGCGAGCTGAAAAGTTCACGGTAGTGTGGGGGCACTTCGTCAAGCAGCGAATTCCCCGGCTGCGGAACGAATGCGTTCCAAAAAATGAGCCGACGCAGCCGCTCGGGAATCTCTTCCGCGACTCGCGCAATTACTGTACCGCCGAAACTGTGCCCCAGAAGAACCACGTCCGTCAGATCATTGTCCGTAATGAACTGAACTACAGACTGCACACAATCGTCGTGGTTCACTTCCTTATTGACGCCGATGCCGTGGCCGGCGAGAGTGGGACCGTAGGCCCTGTGACCAAGGGATTCCAGATGCTCAATGACGGAATCCCAAGAAGCTCCGTCGTGCCATGAGCCGTGAACGAGAACGAATGTTGTCATAACTTCTCCTGTAATAGCAGCGATTTTTCAGCGCCGTATATTGATTGGATGACGACAATCGTATGAACTCTATATAGCTCCGGCTACCCCGATAACGCATTCCTTGGCCAATAAACGATCCAGACTAAAAAGTCCTGACGCTACGGCTGGAGCAGGGTTTCGCTTTTGACCACGTTGATCATCGGCGACAGCAGCTGCATGAGGTTGAGCGCCTGATCGTGCGCGTCGTCGTTCTGTCCCGCGCACGCGTCTTGGACCACAGTGACAAACCGGCCTGCGTCCGCGGCACCAAGGGCCGTGGCGAGGACGCAGCAGTCGGTTGCCACACCTGTCAGGATGAGCTCTCCGCCCACAGGGATTCGATCGGCCATCGCATCGCCCCACTTGGTGAATGTTGGAAGATCAATGGAGCTTGGGGCGTCGACGCCCGGAAGCGCGAGATCCCAAAGGTGATCCTCGGGTTCCCGGCGCATGCTTGACCACCGGTCGTAATAGGACAACCACGAACCCGGTTCTGTCGTGTCTGGGACGAATCGGGTGGTTATTGGTTGAAATCCTGCCCCTGCCAGCCGTGCGATGGTCTGGGCCGCTTCGTCGTACCGCGGGATGTGCCAGTCCCCCACTTCACGGAAGGCGCGCTGCATGTCGATAATGACCAGCTGGCCTTTTGCTGCGCTGGTTGAAGCTCCTCGCATGGGGCTATTCACGGTTTCTCTGCCTTCTTAGTCCGAGTAGGGGTCGGCGATGCCGATGTATTGGGTGGTGGTGTACTCGGCGATGCCTTCGGAGCCGCCTTCACGGCCGAGGCCTGATTGTTTGACCCCGCCAAAGGGTGCTGCGGCGTTGGAGATGACGCCGGCGTTGAAGCCGACCATGCCGAACTCGATCTGCTCCGCAACCCGTAGGAGGCGGTTGAAGTCGCGACTGTAGAGGTAGGATGCGAGCCCGTACTCGGAGGCGTTGGCCAGGCGGATGGCGTCCTCTTCGCTAGTAAAGGTGGTGACGGGGGCGACGGGGCCGAAGATTTCCTGGCCCAGGATCGCTGCGTCGTTCGGGACGTTGGACAGGACGGTGGGCTGGTAGAAGTAGCCGGGTCCGTCCACGGGCGCACCGCCCGTAACTGCAACGGCTCCGGCGTCGACGGCGGCGCTGACCAGGGCGTGGACGTCGTCCCGGGCGCCGGCGTCGATCAGCGGCCCAACCTGGGTGGTGGGTTCGGTGCCGCGGCCGGTGGTCAGCGCGCCCATGGCGGCGGCGAACTTGGCGGTGAACTCCTCAGCGACCGAGGAATGGACGAGGAAGCGGTTGGCTGCGGTGCAGGCTTCGCCCATGTTCCGCATTTTCGCGGCCATCGCGCCTTCAACGGCTTTGTCGAGGTCGGCGTCTTCGAACACGATGAACGGGGCGTTCCCGCCGAGTTCCATGGAGGTCCGCAGGACGTTCTGTGCGGCGTCGGCCATGAGCCGCTTCCCGACCGGGGTGGAGCCGGTGAAGGAGATCTTCCGCAGCCGGGAGTCCTGCAGGAGCGGCCCGGAGATCCCGGACGCGCTGGAGGAGGCGACGACGTTCAGGACTCCGGCGGGCAGGCCGGCGTCGAGCATGGTCTTGGCGAAGTACTGGGCCGTCAACGGTGTGAGCTTGGCGGGTTTGAGGACCATCGTGCAGCCGGCCGCGACAGCGGGAGCGACTTTGCGGGTGGCCATCGCCAGCGGGAAGTTCCACGGGGTGATCAGCAAACAGGGTCCGACGGGTTTGTGCTGGACCAGGATCTTGTTCTTGCCCTCGGGCGTGGTGAGGTACCGGCCGTAGTCACGGACCGTTTCTTCGGAGAACCAACGCAGGAACTCAGCACCATAGCTGACCTCGCCGCGTGCTTCGGCCAGGGGCTTGCCCATTTCCAGGGTCATCAGCAAAGCAAAGTCCTCAGCCCGTTCGCTCACCAAATCGAAGGCCCGGTGGAGGATCTCAGCCCGCACCCGGGGTGCGGTCCGTGCCCAAGAGGACTGGGCGGCGTCGGCGGCATCCAACGCTGCGACCGCGTCTTCGCTGGTCGCGGAGGCGAGCGTGGCGAGCACCTCCCCGGTGGCGGGATCGTGCACATCGAACGTGCCGCCGTCGGAAGAATCCCGCCACTGCCCACCGATCAACAAGCCAGTGGGCACGGACGCGAGGAGGCTCGTTTCCCGGTCAATCATCAAAGTAGAGTTTTCGGCCACAGAGGGTTCCTTACTATTGCGTAGCTCATGTTGTGTTCCAGGACCCGACGCTGCGTTCATCGTCCTGCATTCGTTTCGGCACCCGGCATCAGGCTCCCCAGAACGATGTCCAGCCACGGGACCCGATTTGAGAACCGCCGGATTTTCCCGGGAGCAGCCCAGCGATAAGTGTCATGCTCGTCATTGATCGTTAACCGTCGCCTCTTGCTGACGGCTGTATAGGTATGGACCAGCCACGGATTGCCTTCGTGGTCAGAAATTTGAAGCTGTTCACCGGTCCGGAAGCTGGCGAGATCCCCGAGGGCGAGACCTGCTTCTTCCTCGAGTTCAGCCAGTGCCTGCTGGAGCGGCGAAACGGCTGGTTCGAGGTATCCGGTGATGCAGTGCCAGAGTCCGCGTTCATGACCGACGGACTGGCTGCGCTTGAAGAGGGCAATTCGTCCGCGCCATTGAACCACCACAGCTACAACGGCCCGAGGCGGGAAGACTGCGGTGAAGTCTACTTCCGCGCTCGTCCCTTGCAGCGTTGCGGTACTCATCGGTGCTCCTGATGCGTTCGGTTGCCCGGGGTTTGAAGGTTGTTGTGCAAAGGCCGGGGAGGATCCTGGGTGGACCACTCCCCGACCTTTGCCACCTTGATGGTTAGAGGGTTTGCGCGCCGGGGCTGCGGTCGAGCATTTCCAGCCCTGAAAGACGCCTGCGGCGATGCGTGGCGAGGTAGGTGCCAGCAGCAATGGCCGCACCAATGTAATAGGAGAGGTCACCCATTTGCGGGAAAGCAGCGGCTATCGGTCCGGTATAGATCGAGGACATCCAGAACGGTGAGGAAAGCGCGACGCCGGCTGCCCAAGCCACGAAGCCCCATTCGAACTTCCGACTCTTATCGAAAAGTTCGCGGAGCCCACGATCGGTGCGTCGGCCTCCGAACAGGTAATCGCAGACCAGGACGGCGACGTACGGGGCGATGCAGTAGGCAGTCAGGTTAAGGAATGCAGTAAAGCCTTCGTTGAATCCGGTCTGGCCCCACTGCGCCACAAGATACGATGCGACGCAGATGAAGACTACCGCCGTGTGTCGCTTCACGGGGACGCCCATGGTCTGGATGGAAATGGCACCGCCGTAGACATTGAGGAAGTTCTGCGTGAACGAGGACAAAGCGACGACGCCGAGGCCGACGGCGGCCCAAGGGCCCATAAGTTCCTTCAGCGCACCGATGCTATCGGACGCCGTGGTGGTCGTTCCAAGGAGGGTTCCGAGGATCCCCATCCAGACAAGGGTGACGAAATTGCCCAGCATGGTAGCCCAGCCGGCGCCGCGCCTGTTCCCGGCTGTATTGGGAAGGTAACGGGAGTAGTCGGACGCAAAGGGCATCCACGCGACGATGAACGAGAAGAACCAGCCGAAGAAGACGATCCACCCTCCGACGCCGTTAAAACCCAGGGCTGCGGGGTTGAAGTCGGTCTCAACGCGTCCGTTGGCCGCTGCCACGATGGTGATGAAGACAAACCCGATCACCAGGACAAAGGACAGGATGCGCTGCAGGAAGTGGATCAGGTTGTAGCCAATGACGGCCACTCCAAGCTGGATGCCCATGAGGATCAGTGACGAGAGCCAAAACGGGATATCGGTGAGCAGGGCGATGGCCTGGCCGCCAAGGATGACTGTAACGGCGGCCCAGCCGATTCCAGCGAAGACATTCACGTAGGCCACTGGGAAGAGGTTGCCGATGAAACCAAGAGGACCGCGCCCCTGCATCTGCTGTGGGACGCCCAGCCGAACACCCATTGCGGACAGGTAGCCCATTCCCGCCGAGGAGGTCACGCCGGCAAGGATGATCGCCAGGGCCGCGGCCCAGAACGGCAGGCCGAAATATGTGGCACTGAACCCCAGGACGACGATGGGAAAGTTCATTCCGGCGGCGAACCAAAGGAAGAACTGGGAACGGGGTTTGCCGTGGCGTTCGACGTCGGGGATGTGCTCGATGCCGTAAGGCTCGATTTTGGTGAGGCTGTCGCGATAACCGCGATCTTCGGCAATGCTGCTTTCTGCAGCGCGAATGGTATCCGGGCTCATTTTTGTCCTAATGTTGGATGCGCACCCTGGTGCGCTGCTTACGAGCAGTTCGGTCGGCGCGGTTGGTTTCCTGTCGGGGATTGTTGGCCGCGCCGGCCGTCTAAAGTTCGGCGAGTTGAGCGCCGTCGAAAAAGTGCCCGGCCTTGTAGACCATCGGCGCAGTTTCGCTGATTTCCGCGTGGCGGACCCTGCAGATGAAGACCGTGTGGGTCTTGGCTTGGAAACGTTCCTGGATTTCAGCTTCAAGGGAAGCGGCCGAGCCGTCCAACAGAGGACTTCCCTTGGGCCCTTCGTGCCAGTCGAGCTCAGCGAACTTGTCAGGAGCCTTCGAAGCGAAAGTCTTCACAGTGCCCAACTGCTCCGTGCCGAGAATGTTGATGCCCAAATGGCTTGAAGAAAAAAGGGCCGGGTAGGTGCTGGACGTCTTTTGGACACAGACAAGCACCAGCGGTGGTTCCAGGGAGACCGAGCAGTAGGAGTTGGCTGCCAGGCCCTTTGGGGTCTCCCCTTCCTTTGTGGTCACGACCGTAACTCCGGTAATGAACTGGCGGTTGAAAGCCTTCATCAGCGATGGGTCCAATTCGGCAAACTCGTCGCCATCGGGAACCATCGGGGCTGCAATCCCGCGCAGCGGCCGGATTCCAAGGCCGGCGAGCAGTTCGCTGCCGTCCCACGTCACGGTTTCTTTGAGTATTTTGCCATCCTGAAGGATCAGGATGTTTGAGCCACGGGTCTGCACAGTCAGACCAGTGGCCGGTACGCCGAGGTATTCATGGGTGTGGGTGCCGGTGGAGGTCCAGAAAACGGCGACTGTGCCGTCCCCTTCGACGACGTCATCGACAGTAGTGCGCAGGTCCGGGAAGGCCTCCCGAACGGCGGCGATCTCCGACTTGAGGCCGGCGAGGTCGACAGTTGCGCCTGTCGCCTTACTGGTGCGGGTATAACCGGGAGATACGAGGCTGTCCAAAGCATCAAGGTCTCCCTTGTCCCAAGCGGCGAGCCAAGCTGACGTGATAAGCGGTTCGAGCGTCTGTTGCATACCAATGACCGTAAGACAGGTCACATGCCAACGTCAATAGGCCAACGCAAAATTGGCAAATTCCCTGTAATGGCAGGGTTTATTAAAAGTTGGCGGCGTTTTGTTGACTCCGCTGATGTATGCAACATACTCTGTGATGTATGCAAGAGAACCTGGAAGTAGAGAATGCGCTGGCTGACCGCGACGCCCTCCTTGATCGGATCCGCAGACTGGTACTGGGAGGGGATTTTCCTCCGGGCGCAGTTCTTCCCGAAGCATTCCTGGCCCAGGAGTTCGACGTGAGCCGGACCCCTATCCGCGAAGCACTAAAGCAGCTGCAGCATGAAGGTCTGGTTGAGATCCGGCCCAAGGTGGGCACTTTCGTGCGTGAGCCCACGCGCAGGGAGATCATCGAGCTCTTCCAGCTCAAGGAGTCCCTGGAGGGACTCGCTGCATCCCTGCTCGCCGGACGCGGAGAGGTCAAGGAGCTCTCAATACTGCGGCGGAACCTGGAAGAGTCCGAAATGACTTCCCTGACCCATGACACCGACACCTATGCCCGGCTGGTCCATGAGTTTCACTGGACGATCGTGCGCGGCTCGGACAACCGAAAGCTTATTGAGCACTACGAGCGGCTCATGAACCAGCTCGCGTACCAACGCCTTGTTCTGCGCACGGTTGAACACCCGGGGAGGCTCGAAGCCTCCACGCGTGAACATCGGGCTGTGTTGGACATGATCGAGCACAAGGACCCCTTCGGGGCCGAATCCGCCATGAGGAACCATGTTCACGCCTCATCCAGGGAGGCCCTCACCGAACCGGTTCCGGGCCGCCGGAGCTGAAGCAACCACAACGAAAGGAAGCCATGCGCTTCACCATTACTGGAAAGAGCCGACAATGAACGACCAACGACTCGGCATCCGCAAGATTGTCTACTACAGCGAGGAAATCCTGCTCGAAAACGGTGCCTCTCCTGCCATTCCAGCAGTTCGCGCAACAGCTGCTGCCGTGGTCACCAACCCATGGCTGGGCGGCGACGCGAGCGATGACCTCGGCAAGGAAGTAGTACAGCTCGCTCCGGTGCTTGCACGAAAATTAACCGACCTCCTTGCTGCCAACCTCGGCGGCGTGGACGCCATCGAGGCGTTCGGCAAGGCCGCGCTGGTCGGCATCGACGGCGAAATTGAGCACGGCGCCGCCCTTATCCACACACCGTTCTTTGGCAACCTGGTCCGTGAAAGCTTCGATGGTGAATCCATCATTTGCTTCGCAGACGACCGTGCCGAGGCAGGGACCTCGCTCGTCGTACCCCTCTGGCATAAGAACGCCGCCGCCACCCGCACCCATTACCAGAGCATCACCACACGCATCGGTGACGCCCCGCGCCCAGGCGAGATCGTCGTCGTCCTCGGGGCCTCAACGGGGCCCAGGCCGCATTCCCGCATTGGGGACCGCCGCACCGATCCCATCGTCAAAGCAGACACCCTAGGAGAACTTGTTTCATGAGCATTCGCAAAATTGTCACCCTGACCGAAGACGTCCTGACTGAAGGAGGCCGGGAAGTCAGCCCGACCGCAAGGGTCGCAGTTGTCGCAGCCATCATCAAGAACCCGTGGGCCGGCCAGGGATTCGTCGAGGACCTTTCTGCCGGTATCGATGGCAATGCATCGGACATCGGAGCCCTCCTCGCTCCACGCGTGCTTGAAGCGCTCGGCTCCCCTGCCGAAGCATATGGCAAAGCTGCGATCGTGGGACTGAACGGTGAAATCGAGCACGGTTCCGGCCTCATTCACACCCTCGCGTTCGGAAACCACTTCCGTGACGCTGCCAACGCCACCACCCTCTTGCCGGCCGTGGAAAAGCGAGGCCCCGCTGGTGTGGTCTTCGATATTCCCCTTAAGCACATCACTGATGCGACCATCCGGTCCCACCACCAAAGCATCGAGGTCCGGATTAACGACGCCCCGCATGCCGATGAAATCGTGATTGCCCTGGCCGCCGCAGCCCAAGGTCGGCCCCAGCAGCGCCTCGCCGCGTTCAGCACCGAAGCCAACTAAGGAGACTGCCCAGTGAGCCGCGCCCGCATCGCACTCATTCACGGAGTCGGCCTTGACGGGTCGATGTGGGGGCCGCTCCGTGAATTCCTCGAACCTGAGTTCGACATTCAAGTAATTGAACTCCTCGGCCACGGAAACCGGGCCCAGGCCGCGCCGGAAGGAATAACGCTCGCCGAACTCGCCGCGGACGTCGCGGGATACCTCGAACCCGGGACCCACCTCGTGGGATTCTCGCTGGGTGCCCTCGTCGCGCAGCACCTGGCCCGTTACCGGCCCGATCTTGTGGCCTCTTTGGTTTCAGTCGGATCAGTGTGTAACCGGACACCGCAGGAGCACGCCGCAGTGATGACGCGGTTGGCCTCAGCGGCTGCCGACTTTCCCGCCACCGTGGAAGCATCCATCCTTCGCTGGTATCCAGAAGGGTCCTCCGTGACGTCCGAATTGGTCGAGGCAACCAGAAAGGTCCTGCTTCGCAACGATCCCCAATCCTTCCTGGCCTGCTATCGGGTATTCGCAACTGCGGATGCAGAAATTGCCCCCGAGCTTCCCCGGATTACCGTTCCGTCCCATGCTGTGACAGGCGAGCTGGACCCGGGATCAACGCCCGAGATGAGTGCGAGGCTGGCCGCGGCCATCCCCGGCAGCACGTATTCCATCATCAGCGGGGCACGCCACATGATGCCCGTTGAGCGTCCCCAAGAGCTCGCCAACGAGCTGACAGCCTTCATCAAGGAGCATTCGAATGTCCACTGAACGCCGCTACGAACACTTCATTAACGGCGAGTGGGTTGCGCCATCCAATGGGGACTACTTCGACAGCAGCAACCCTGCAACCCTCGACGTCCTGTACCGCGCAGCACGCGGCAACGAAGCCGATGTCTCCAAGGCCGTTTCAGCAGCATCTGCGGCTTTCGAGAACCCGGCCTGGCGGGACCTGAGCCAGACCAAGCGCGGACACCTCCTCCGCCGGCTCGGCGATTTGATCGGCGAGCACGGTGACGAACTCGCCCGCATGGAATCCCTTGACAACGGTAAGCTCCTGCGCGAAATGCGGGCCCAGCTCGCCGCGATGCCCGAGTACTACTACTATTACGCAGGCCTCGCCGACAAGATCCAGGGCGACACCATACCTGGCTCAAGCCGCGCCATGCTGAACTACACGCTGCGGGAACCCCTCGGCGTCGTGGGTGCCATTACACCGTGGAACTCGCCCCTGACATTGACCACGAGCAAGCTGGCCCCCGCACTGGCGACCGGCAACACCATTGTCATCAAGCCCTCCGAATACACCTCGGCCACCGTCCTGCGCCTCGCCGCGCTGGCCGATGAAGCCGGTTTTCCGCCCGGTGTCATCAACGTCGTCACAGGGTTCGGCGCAGAGGCGGGGGCCGCGCTGGTGGAGGACCGCCGCCTGGCAAAGATCTCATTCACAGGCAGCACCGCCACAGGCGCCCGCATTGCTTCCTCAACCGCGTCCCGTTTCATCGGTTCAACGCTGGAGCTGGGCGGCAAATCCCCGAACATTGTTTTCGGCGACGCTGACATTGCCAATGCGTCCATGGGAGTAGTAGCTGGCATATTCGCCGCCGCCGGGCAGACCTGCATTGCAGGAAGTCGTGTGTTCGCCCACAAATCCATCTACGACGAACTGCTTGAGCGCGTTGCCAACCGCGCCCGCAGCATTGTCATTGGCGATCCCCTGCTTGACGCCACTGAACTGGGACCGTTGGCATTCCAGGACCAACGTGACAAGGTGGCCAGTTACGTGGATCTCGGTGTCTCTGAAGGGGCTACTGTCCTGACCGGCGGGGGCCGACCCAACACCGGCCTCGGCGGCTACTTCTTCGAGCCAACCGTCCTTACCGACGTGAACAACTCCATGCGTGTGGTTCGGGAGGAAATTTTTGGTCCCGTCGCAGCGATCATGCCCTTTGAAACCGAGGACGAAGTACTTCGCCTTGCCAACGACACCACGTACGGACTCGCCGCCGGCGTCTGGACCACCAACCTGGCCAGGGCACACCGGATGGCCAGCCGTCTGGAGGCAGGAACGATCTGGGTCAACACCTACCGCACCATGTCTCCCCAATCACCACGCGAAGGTTTCAAGACCAGCGGCGTGGGCGTGGAACACGGCATGGAAAGCATCCGTGAATACACCAGGGTCAAGAGCGTCTGGATCAACACCGACGAATCCCCCATCGCCGACCCCTTCATCATGAGGAGCTGACAATCTTGCCTCTTATCGAAGTCTCAATCGCCCGGGGCAGGACCCCCGAGCAGCTCCGATCGCTCATTGACGAGCTCCACCGCGCCGCCGAGATCTCTGTGGGCGCGTTGCCCGAAAATACCACGGTCATCATCCGCGAAATCCAGCACGAACACTGGTCCCGCGGCAATCAGACCATTGCCGAACGCAATGCAGCAGCCCAGGAAGCTGCCCCAAACATCGATTCGCCGGCACACGCCGCCGCAGAACGAAGGAGTCACTAATGCGGTTTTCCCTCTTCGTCCATATGGAGCGTTGGGACGAGTCCGTCTCCCACCGCGAATGCTTCGAGAACCTGACGGAGCTGGCCCTCCTCGCGGAAGCTGGAGGATTCAGCACCGTCTGGATCGGTGAGCACCACTCCATGGAGTACACCATCTCCCCCAGCCCCATGCCCCAACTCGCCTACCTGGCGGCGCGAACCTCACGCATCCGGCTGGGCGCCGGGACCATTATTGCGCCCTTCTGGAACCCGCTCCGCGTGGCTGGAGAGACCGCACTTCTGGATGTCATCAGCAACGGCAGAATGGAGGTAGGGCTCGCCCGCGGCGCTTACCAGTTCGAGTTCGACCGCCTCATGGGAGGCATGTCCGCGGTGGACGGCGGCAAGCACCTTCGCGAAATCGTTCCCGCCGTGCGCGCGCTCTGGGAAGGTGACTACGCACACGACGGCGAGATCTGGCAGTTCCCCACATCCACCAGCGTCCCCAAGCCCATACAGAAACCGACTCCGCCCATGTGGATCGCAGCCCGCGACATCTCCTCGCACGAGTTCGCGGTCGCAAACGGCTGCAACGTCATGGTGACCCCGCTGATGAAAGGCGACGAGGAAGTCGACGACCTCGCGCGCAAGTTTGATACCGCCGTCGAAAACAACCCGGGTGTCGCCCGGCCGGATCTCATGGTGCTCCGCCACACGCATGTCCACTCAGCCGACGAACCCGAGGGTTGGCGCCGCCCGGCAGAGGCCATCAACAAGTTCTACAGGACATTCGACGCCTGGTTTGGGAACAAGAACACTCCGATCAACGGCTTCCTCGAGCCCAGCCCTGAAGAAAAGTTCGCCGACCGTCCGGAGTTCACGCCGGAGTCCCTCCACCAAACGGCAATGATCGGGACCCCTGAAGAAGTGATCGAACGGCTCCGCCACTACGAGGCACTGGGCGTTACGGAGTTCAGCATCTGGTCCGACAACAGCCTCTCGCATGAGGAGAAGAAGCGCTCGCTCGAACTCTTCATCGAGCACGTTGTACCGGCTTTCCAGGAGGCCCCGGCAACTGCGGCCAGATAGCGGCGCCTTCCGTCCGGGCCTCGGGAAAGCTCGGGGTATATTACAGCCGACGACGGCGGGACTTTGCTGCCGTCGTCGGCGTGTTTCTAGATAGCTGCCTGACGTCCCCAGTCCTTAGGCTGGTTGCCGCTGGTGAGATCCCGTTCCACCGTTACTCCATAGGGAACATCAGAGCTCAGGTTCACCGTGTACATGTCAGGCCCGTGGCGGGTGACAATAATGCCCTGCCATCCTTCTGTCATCGAGTGGTCGCGGGCAATCTCCACAGCCGTGTTGATACTGTCTGAGATTTCTGTTGTCGATTGGCCTGTGATGTGGAAGTCGCGGCCGGCCTCGATCGTAATGATCATTGGACTCCTGCTTTGCTCTTTGTGTCGACTTGGATTGGTCGTCATTTCGCATGCCACGCAAGGACAGGCCTGGGCACCCGTGCCCGGCCCGTCCTTATAGTTGTCGGGGAGTTTAGATTTCAGTGGGCTGGACCGGGGCTGCTTTCTGCCTGGCTGCCCGCGTGTCGTCCGCCTTTGGCGGCAGAACGCTAGTGGGTTCGCCGGGCTGGCCCTCACGGTCTTGTAGCCGCATTTCTGGTGGTTCTTTGCGGAATCCTTTGGTGAGGAAGGCGAGGTAGAGCACGCCCAGGCCGATCCAGCAGACGCCGATGGTGATGGCGATGGGACTGAGCTGGGTTAGAAGGTAGATGTCGACGGCAGCCCCGAGTATTGGTAGGACGATGAAGCCAATGATCGAAAGGTCTTTTCCTTGCCGACGGCTTCGGATGAAGTAGGCGACGACGCAGAGGTTGACGGTGGTGAATGCCAGGAAGGCACCAAAGTTGATGAAGGAGGTTGCGACTTCCAAGGAGATGTTCAGTGCCAGCATGGCCACCGCACCGACGAGGACCAGATTGAAGATAGGCGTCCTGGTTCGGGGATGGAGTCGCCCGAAGAGTCGGCGGGGCAGGACTCCGTCGCGGCCCATGACGTAGAGGAGCCGGCTGGTGCTTGCCTGGATGGCGAGCCCCGAGGCGAACCCGCCGACGATGAAGAGCATATTGGTGATGTTGGCGTAAAACTGCCCGCCGACGAGAACCTGCATCGCGTATGCCGCGGTGGCTGCTTCTTCAAAGTCCCCACCGGGATGAACGAGCTGCATGATGTAGGAGACGACGGCAAAAATTACTCCTCCAACGAGGACTGTCAGGAGGATAGCCCGCGGAATATTGCGCTCGGCGTCTTTGGTTTCTTCGCTGAGTGTGCTGACGGCGTCGAATCCCAGGAAGGCGTAGGCAGCGATAGCCGCAGCCGCAGCGACGCCGCCTACCGTCGTCGCACCATTCCAGAAGGGGTCCGTGAACGAGGATGGCGGGTTTCCCCCGAGGTAGGCCAGGCAGTAGGCGATGAAGATCCCGATGAGGGTAACCACCAGGAGGGTCAGCGTCTTGTTGACACGGTCAGTGAGCACGATGCCCGTGACGTTGATGATCGTTGTCAGTCCTGCATTCAAGGCGAGCCAGGCCCAAACGGGGATGTCGGGAAACTGTGCTGCGAGGTAGAACGATTGGAAGAGCCAGGCCACGGTGGGAAGGAAGAGGTAGTCCAGGAGGATTGCCCACCCGACGAGGAAGCCGACGCGGGAATCGAGAAGCCGGCGCGCATACACGTAGGCCGAACCTGAGTTCGGAAAAATCTTCGCCATTTTTGCGTAGCTGAGGGCCGTCAGCAGCATGGCGGCAGTGGCGAGGGCGAATGCTGTTGGGGCAGTTCCGTCGCTGGTGGAGGAGATCACACCAAAGATCGTCATGACGATGCCCGGCGCCATATAGGCCAAGCCGAACACGACTACCGACAGCAGGGATAGTTTGGGGGTGAGTTTAATGTTCTCAGCGGACATGGGGAGTTCCTTAGGCTGGGTCAGTGCTGAGGTTGGTCAGGTTCGACGGGGAGTTGGTTTGCCGCCAGAGGCGGGGATCCAGCTGACCCGCGTAGAGCGGCAACGGAATGCTGTCATCATTTTCAGCGAACTGGTCCCAGGGGCGGGTGACGCCCGCAGTGCCATACTGACGTACATTCCCTACTTGGTCCAGGTCGATCACATCCACCAAGGTGGCGTCTTCAGGCCCGATCGCAGAGATCCGAACGCGGCCTTCAGGGTCAACCAGAAAGCTGCGTCCGACCCCGTGCATGCCGGCTGCGTTAACACTGGCAACGAAGTTTTGGTTGACGATTGCGTTGGCTTGGCCGATAACAACTTCCTGCACGCGGTCATTGGTCGGGGTTTGGACAACGTTAAGGACGAGCTCCGCGCCCATCCACGCCAAATGCCTGCTGTGCTCGGGGAACCAGGCGTCGTAGCAAATGGATAGACCGACCCGGCCGTAACCAGTCATATCGAAGACTACGAAGTCCTGACCGGAAGAAACGGTCTCGTAGGGTTTCCAGGGAAAGATTTTCCGGTAGGCGGCTACAGCTTTTCCTTGCGGGGAATACACGACGGCGGTGTTGTAGATTCGTCCGTCCGTGCCACGTTCGAGCACGCTGCCCGGCAAAAGCCAGATTCCAAGGTCTCCGGCAAGCTCGGAAAGAGTGCGCCCGCGCGGGCCATGGAGAGGTTCGGCCGAGGCTTCCATGTAGGCCTGCCGGCCCTCAGGACCCGGAGAGTCTGCCGTGTTCAAGTGCAGCTCGGGGTAAACGAAAAGGTCGGCAACCGCATGTGCTTTGACCTTCCGCTCGAGACCAGCAGCAAAATCAGTCAACGTCTCTGCAGGTGATTGCACAAGAGCGAGAGGGAGAAGTCGGGTCATGACAGGGAGTTTCCTTGCGTAAGCGAATTTCTTAAATAAAGATTAATTAAAGATTAATTAAGGAACTTGAGTGTGTCAAGGCTCACCTCGAGCGCGGTGTGAAAGCATTGAGATCATGGCAAGACCACGGAACCAAACAGAACGCAGGGATCAACTCGTAGCAGCGGCTGGACGAGTCCTCCTGGACAGAGGGTCCTCAGCGGCCCGCCTTTCCGACATTGCAAACGAAGCCGGTGTCACCCCAGCTGCGGTGCTGTACTACTACCGCGACGTTGACGAGCTCTTCAGCGAAGTCTTTCATCAAGGCGTTATGGAGTACTGTGACCGCAGGGAGGCCCGCATCCAGGCTGAGAGTGGCCCTGAAGCGCAGCTCAGGGCCTGCATCCATTCCGGCGTACCGTGGCCTGGGGAAAACGAAGCCGCTTCTCGGATTCTGGTGGAACTCATCCCGGTTTATCTTCGCAACGAGGCGGCCGCCCGGCAGCAGATGGCGTTCGTGGAGCGGCAAACGAATCTCTACAAGGGGATTCTGGAACGAGGCGCGCGGGAGGATGCATTCACGCTGTCGGCGACGGCCGGATTCCTGGCTCGGAGCTTCGTGGCCCTCGAGGACGGCCTTGTAATGGACGTCCTTCTCGGCGACCTGACACCGGAAGACGAGTACAAATTCCTGATCAGCTACGCGTCGAACATGGTGAAAACCAAGACAAGGGATTGATTTCCTCCTAAGTTCGCGCGGCCGGATACAGCTCCGATGTGAAACGCGAAAGGTTCTGCAGGCACTCCCCTATCGCAGGTGCAGCGAAATGCAGCGGATTCCACACGCCGAAGAGCGTGAACACCAGGTCCTTTCCGCGATGAGTGATGGGCATGGCGTGCACACCAAATCCCGGATCATCCGAGAGCACGCAGATCCCCTTGCCAGCGGCCGCCAACGCTTGGCCGACCCGGGCCGAGCGTACTTCAAATGCGGCCTTGTACGTGAGACCTTCGGCGCTAACAGCATCATCGAACATCGTGCGGACACCAAAATCAGTTGTCATGGTTATGAGGGGCCATTGCACGAGGTCCTGGAGGCTGATTTTCTCCCGCCCGGCGAGTGGGTGTTCGGCGTTGCACTGCGCCCATAGGAACGCCCTGCCAACTACAACCGATTCAAGCTCGGATGGTGGTGGCTTTGTTCCCAGCGCAAAGTCAGCGTTACCTTCGAGCAACGCATCGTAGACAAACTCAGGGGTTGCCTCGACAACATTGGTAAGGACTCCATCCGGCCCCTGCGAAACAATGAAAGGTGCGATAATGTCCGCGATGGTCGCAGAGGCTGCAGCTATCGTCAGCCGTTGGACCGAACCCCCGGCCATTGCACGTGCGGATGATTTGGCCTGAGCGGCGCGGGTGACCAGGTCCTTGGCGATGGGCAGAAACGCTGCGCCCGCCGCGGTCAGCGACAATTTTGCTCCTGATCTGTCGAAGAGGGTGAGCCCGAGGTCCTTCTCCAACAAGCGAAGCTGCCGGGATAAAGATGGTTGGGCCACCATCAAAGAGCGTGACGCAGCATTGATCGAACCTTCATCAACGATGCTCAGGAAATACGTTAAGTGCCTCAAATCCATATATGCCTCCAAGGTATTAGTCCTACCCATCATAGGCATTTCCCAGGCATAGCAGCACCTAGTTAGACTCGTCACACTTCCCCCCTTCTTCAAGGAGTCTCTCTTGGCACTCTCATCTCCAACCCCGGCTCGGACCGTCTTCGCTACGGCAGCCACAGTGGTTCTTGCCTTAAGCTCAGCAGGCTGTACGGCCTCTCCGGACGCATCGTCGAAGCCGGATGTGTTCACGGTTGCTGCGTCTGCTGCCATAACCACATGGGATCCGGTGCGTTCCTTTTCAACCGAGGCGCTGTACATGGGAAACGTCTATGAGCCCTTGCTATGGAAGAACCCTGAAGGCTCCGCCAAAGAATTCAAGCCGGCCATCGCCGAGTCCTGGAGCGCCAGCGAGGACGGAAAGGCATGGACCTTTAAGATCCGTTCGGGCGCAACTTTCCACGACGGCGAGCCCGTCAATGCTGCAGCTGTCAAGGCCAGCATTGATGCCGCCAGGGAGCGGGCAGCAGCATCCTTCATCTGGGCGCCGGTGGAGAGTATTGAAACTCCTGACGACTCAACTGTCGCTATCAATCTTAAATACGCTGCTCCGATGGACCTCGTAGCTTCCTCCACCTATGGCGCCTGGATCGTTTCCCCCAAGGCCTTGGCTGCATCGGCCAAGGACGAGAAGTACTTTGACGCCGGAATTGACGCGGGCTCCGGACCATACACCATCGACTCCTACAAACCCGGCTCTGAGGTCGTGCTCAAGAAGTTCAAGGACCACTGGAACAAAGAAGAGGCCCCGCACTTCGATGTGGTGGACATCTCCATTACGCCGGATGCGGTAACCGCCCAGCAAATGTTGACCGCAGGAGAGGTCGATTATGCAACCAGCATCCCGGTGGAAAACGCCAAGACGCTGGCGAATGACCCGAAGTTCACGGTGAAGGACTTCAACTCCCCCTTCAACTTCCTGGCCATGTTTAACACCAGCCGGGCACCACTGAATGACCCGGAGGTCCGCCGCGCGCTCAGCTACGCAATTCCGTATCAAGAGATCATCGACATCGGTGGGCAGGGCTACGGTACGCAGTCGCACGGCCCTGCTCCCAAGGGCATATTCCCCTACAGCGAGGATGTCCCCCAGTACTCCCAAGACTTGGAAAAGGCCAGGCAACTGTTGGCCTCAGCTGGTCATGCCGACGGCCTGAAGCTCACTCTTAGCTATGCCTCCGAAAACCCTGCGGAAGCCCGCTTTGTGCCACTGATCAAGGATGCGTTCGCCAAGATCGGTGTGGAAGTGGACGTCAAGGCCCAGTTGTTCAATCAGCAGTGGGATGCCGCCAAGGCCGATCCCGCAACAGCTCAGGACATTTTTGTGCTGTATTACTGGCCGACCTACAGCGACGCGGGCAGTGACAACCTCACCACACTGTTCCATTCCAGCGAAAAGCCATCCTTCAACTTGAGCTACTGGAAATCCCCCGAGTACGACGCATTGGTGGATAAGGCGGCAACACTGACAGGAACGGACAGGTCTGCAGCCCAGGACCTCTATGAGGATGCCATGCAGCTCCTTTATAAGGAGGCACCTGCTGCGTTCCTCTACGATGCCCGCGCCGTCTCCGTCGTTCCGGCTGGACTGAACATTTCCGAGTTCAACGAAAATTATCCCTTCACCGTGTTCTTCGCATCCATCAAACCCGCTGCCTAGCCATCCCTTCTGAGATGCGGCCCGGGCTCGTTGAACCGGGCCGTATCTCCCCTGCTCTGACCTTCATTCCATCATCCAAGATAAGGAGAACCATGTTGCGCTTCGTCCTCAGACGGCTCATTACATCGGTGCTGGTTCTCGCCGTGCTCACAGCGATCGTCTTCGTACTATCCCGTATAGTTCCCAGCGACCCTGCCGTCATCTATGCCGGTCCCAAGGCCCCGCCGGCCGAGCTTGACCGGGTCCGCCAAGAGCTGGGTTTTGATCGTCCCATCTTCATTCAGTACTTCGAATACTTGAGGAACCTGGTCACCGGCGACTGGGGTAATTCTCTTGCCACAAAACGCCCCGTATTGGACGAGCTGCTCACCCGCCTCCCGGCCACATTGGAACTCATCGGTTTTGCCATAGTTCTGGCTGTTATGGCAGGCGTCATCCTGGGCGTGCTGGCCTCCCGCCGCCCTGGCGGATTCCTCGACGGAGCAATCCGTTTCCTCTCTATCGGAGGGATTTCCGTGCCCGCCTTCTGGCTCGGGCTGCTCCTTCAACTGTTGTTCGTTGGAGGGATGGGAATACTTCCAGCCACTGGGGAATTCAGCAACTCCATCAAATACTCCAACCCCATCACTCATGTGACCGGTCTTCCCCTGTTGGACAGCATGATCACCGGCAACGGCGTGGCCTTCACCGACGGGTTGCAGCACATGATCCTGCCGGCCCTCACCCTGGCCGCATACCCTCTCGGACTCGTTGCACGAATGACCAGGGCCGCCATGCTCGATGTCATGAACCAGGATTACATCTTCACCGCCCGGGCCTACGGTCTGAGGGAGTCCGCCATCCGGTGGCGCCTCGCCCTGAAAAATGCTCTGCCACCCGTCCTGTCTATCGCCGGAATGGCTGCAGCCTACGCCCTGACCGGAACCTTCTTCGTCGAAGCTGTCTTCAACTGGCCAGGGATCGGGCAGTTCGCTACATCCTCCATGCTTGCAGTGGACTACCCGGCCATCATGGCAATTACACTCATGGGCGCCACAGCCTACCTGCTGGCCAACCTTCTGGTGGACATCCTGCAATCCCGAATCGATCCCAGAGTGAGCATGTCATGAGCCCCACCACCCAAATCGCCGCCCCTAGCCTTTCCGGGACGACCGGAGAACAGCGAACCCTCACACCGATCAAGCTACTCAAACAGACGCTGGGCCGTGACCGTTTGGCCGCCGTCGGCGCCATGATCATTGTCCTTCTCGTAATCTTGGCTGTTTTTGGGCAATGGCTGGCACCTTTCCCTGATCAGGGAATGGGTGCGACCAATGCCTCCGCCCGAAACCTCGCCCCCAACGCCTTAAACTGGCTAGGCACCGATCAACTCGGTCGTGACGTTCTCAGCCGCATCATCATGGGCGCGAACCCGGCGCTCACCATATCTTCCGTCGTTGTCGCGGCCGCTGCCCTCATCGGCATTCCCCTCGGCGCTGTCGCCGGGTATTGCGGTGGTTGGCTCGACGAAGCCTTGATGCGTGTGACCGAGATCTTCCAGGCCTTCCCGCCTCTGCTCCTGGCCATGGTGACCGTTGCGATTCTTGGGCCAAGCCTGACCAACGCCGGTATCGCCTTGGCCATCAGCTGGTGGCCCTGGTATGCGCGCCTTGTGCGAGCGGAAGCAAAATCCCTTCGGGAACGCTCCTACGTCGAAGCAGCCCGCGCCATGGGCATTCCGCAACTGCTCATCATCAGCCGCCATATACTTCGCAACTGCATGACGCCCATCCTCGTCCAAGCAACCGTTGACATCGGTACTGTGATCCTGGCCGCCGGATCCCTGGCATTCATCGGTCTTGGAACTCAGCCGCCCTTGCCCGACTGGGGCCTGATGGTCGCCGAAGGACGAGGTCTTATCTTCAGTTCCTGGTGGATAGCCACCTTTCCGGGGCTGGCCATTTTTGTGGCCGTCCTGGGATTCAACCTCCTCGGAGATTCGCTGCGCGACCTCCTTGACCCCAGGCAGGTAAAGCGATGACGCACGTACTTAGCATCCGCGATCTAAACGTCGAATTCACTGACCGGGGGAAGGTTACCAACCGCCCCGTCCGCGGGATCGACCTTGATGTTTCCGCCGGAGAAATTCTCGGCCTGGTAGGGGAAACCGGCTGCGGCAAGTCACTGACTGGACTCGCAGCCTTGGGGATCCTTCCACGGGGTGCACGGCGTACCGGGCAAGTGACCATCAGCAATGATCCCTTAGGGGCCGCATCAGAACCAGGCGGTTCAGTGGCCATCGTATTCCAAAACCCCGGAACTGCCTTCAACCCCGTCTTCACCCTTGGCCGCCAACTCAGCGATGTCCTGACCCGACACCAACAGATCTCAAGGTCCGAAGGCAAAGCTGAAATCATACGACACCTGACCTTGGTCGGCCTTCCCGACCCCGAACGTGTCTACCGCAGTTATCCGCATCAATTGTCCGGCGGGATGCTGCAGCGGGCCATGATTGCCATGGCTTTGCTACGCCAGCCCCGGCTATTGATCCTGGATGAGCCGACCACGGCTCTGGACGTCACTGTCGCCCGGCAAATTTTGGTCCTCATTGACGAACTCCGACACAAGTTTGGGTTCGGTGTGCTGCTCATCAGCCATAACCTTGGCATCATTCGCGATGTATGTGACCGGGTGGCGGTCCTCTACGCAGGCAGGGTGATCGAAACCGGAACTGTGGAAGCGGTCATGAACAACCCACGCCACCCATATACCCGCGGCCTTCTGGGCGCCCTCCCAGCAGGGCGAACCCACGGCCAGCGACTGAACGCCATCCCTGGAACAGTGCCGGGAAACCTCCTCTCCCTCACAGGGTGCGCCTTCAGAAACCGTTGCTTGCATGCAGTCACCGACTGCTCCCTCACCGACCCGCTCCTCACCGAGACAGGACCACACCAGGCAGTAGCCTGCCTCCAGGAAGCCGAACTATGACCAGCGTTCTCACCCTCGAAAACATCGTCAAAACGTTCCCGCACCACAGAAGAGTCTTCACCGCAGTCGACGACGTCTCCCTCAACATCCAGGAAGGTACCGTCTACGGCCTGGTCGGAGAATCCGGCTCCGGCAAGAGTACCCTGGCCCGCTGCGCCATGCAGTTAATGCGCACAACATCCGGGCGTGCCATCTTTGAAGGACAAGACCTCGGCATGCTCGCACCCAAGGCACTGCGCACTGTCCGTTCGCGAATGGGAATAGTACTGCAGAATCCCGTGGCGGCTTTGAATCCACGCATGACCATCGGGGCTTCAGTGGCAGAGCCACTACGGACCCACACTTCCCTGAAAGGGCAGCCCCTTCAAGCAAGAATAAACACTCTGCTTGACGAGGTCGGACTGGGAGCGGAACACGCCCACAGGCTCCCACACCAGCTATCCGGAGGACAATGCCAACGCGTTGGCATAGCACGCGCCTTGGCCACCTCGCCCCGTCTCCTGATCTTGGATGAACCCACCAGCGCGCTTGATGTTTCCGTCCAGGCCCAAATTTTGAACCTGCTCCAGGACCTGCAGCAACAAAAAGGGCTGACGTATCTGCTGATCTCTCACGATCTTGACGTCGTCCGCTACCTCAGCGATGAGGTAGCGGTCATGAGGGCGGGCAAGATCGTCGAAAGTGGACCAGCCGAACAGATCTTCGCCAACCCAAGCCACGACTACACCCGCAAACTCCTTGAGGCTGCCCCAGGGCACGGCCAGCCAGGCATCGCAGACTCCCACACCTTTAACACGCAAGGCAGCGACTAGAACATGGTAGAGACAACAGCTAACGGTTTCCTCCTTACAAGTCCCGGTAAGATCGACCGCTACACCGGCCAAGACTTCAACGAGCCCGTCACCTTGGACAACTGGCAGGAAAGCCCATTCAACCGCTGGGGCTTCGCTCACATCAGTGAACTCGTTACTACCGCAACGATCCGTCGGGGCAGCTCATCCCAGCCCTTCATGGGAATGGCTGCAGACACCACGGAACAAGCAGAGAAGTGGAGCAGTGTTGACCAGTTCCTGGAATCCACGCACACAGACGCCATCGTGGTACTCCAGCACGGAAACATGGTCATGGAGCGCTACTTTGGCGCCTTCCAACCGCACGACCGGCACGTCCTGATGTCTGTTTCCAAATCCATCTGCGCGCTCACCATAGGCATTCTGGTGGGCAAAGGACTCATAGACACCCAACAGAGTGTCCGCCACTACGTCCCTGCGCTAGCGGGAAGCGCTTACGGTAACGCGACGATCCGCCAAGTGCTCGACATGACCGCCGCAGTCCGCTACAGCGAGAACTACCTGGATGCAGACGCAGAAGTCCAGCAGCAGGACAGGATCGCCGGCTGGCGTCCAAAGCTCGAGACAGATTCAAGGGACACTTACGAATTCCTCACGCGCCTCCAACCTGACGGCGAACACGGGCGATCATTCCAGTACTGCTCGGCTAGTACAGACGTGCTGGCATGGATCATTGAAAACGTCACCGGAAAGCGATACGCCGAAGTCCTCTCGGACGAACTATGGTCCCGGCTTGGGACCAGCGATGATGCACTCATCACCACCGATTCCGGTGGGTTCGCATTTGCGAACGGCGGAATCGCCTGCACCGCACGGGACATGGCCAAAATCGGACAGCTAATGCTGGACGAGGGAAAAGCCAACGGGCAAACAATCGTCCCATCATGGTGGATCAAGAACACTATGCGCGGCGGAGACCCGCAACTGGCCCGGGGAACGGCCTACCAGCAAGTCCACCCCAACGGCTCATACCGAAACCAATGGTGGGTCCCCGGAGATCCGCGAGGCACGGTCTACGCTGCCGGGATCCACGGCCAATTCATCTGGATTGACCCGATCAGCGACACAGTAATCGCGAAGTTCTCCTCCTGCCCACAGCCGGTCGCGCTCGAACTCAGCCAGACGCATGCCGAAGGTTTCAGGCAAATGGTCAACATCCTGGAACACACTCGTACCGGCTGACTTGCATTCGGCGTAAAGGACTTCACTCTCTGGTTCGTGAACAGTCTTTCCCGCAAGGTAGCCCCCTTTCCGTCCACATCTCAAGAAGGTTCCAGAGGACCTTGCAGCCGACGACGGCGGGAGTTCGCCGCCGTCGTCGGCTGGTCGTCGCGGTCGTCATCATCGGGGAAGTCGATATCCCGGGCAAATCTCGAGCCAAACAGCAGCCTGGCTTCAGGCTCCCGCACCCTTTATGACAGTCAGATTCACCACCTGCCTCATCCGGGTACGTGCTCGCGGTGGCAGCGACAGTAAACGCAAACCCGCAGTGGGCGACCGATGAGACGCCTTGGGAAGTAACGTCAGACGGGATCGGCCAGAGGCTGCAGGTCCTGGGCTGTAACCTCTTCGACCGCCGGTCGGTTGTCCATGCCAGCGAGGCCGATGAGTGTGACCACTGCTGCAACAGCGGCAGCGATCGCACCGATCAGGAAGGCCAATTGGAATCCATTGCCCAATACCGTCAGGGCAACCTCGTGCGCACCAGCCGGGAGGGTGGGAACACTATTGACGGCAATTGCTCCACCGGCCTGGGCGATACCCAGAACCGGGCCTGCCTGCTCCGCCGGGAGGTTCAGCGCGCCCAAAGCTGGAATTAGCTGGCTATTGGCCGTCCCGAAAGCGATCGCACTGCCAATAACGGGGCCGAGCGCGAAACCTAGATCGCGAACAAGGTTCGTCGTGGCGCTGCCCATCCCGGCAAGGGACTTCGGCACGGTGTTCACAGATACCTCCGAAATGGACGCGATGGTCAGGGCCCAGCCAATACCGATGAACGCCCCAGGAAGGAAGAACTTCGTCCAGTCAAAGTCGTGCGGGTCAAATGCGACCGCGATAAAGCTACCAACGGCGATCAACGCGAACCCGAGACTGAGAAGCCAGCGTGGACTGACGGAGTGCAGGAGCCTGCCAACGACCGGGGCGAAGACGAAGGACGGGCCCTGCATCACGAGCCAAATGACCCCGATGTAGACCGCATTCTGGTGCTGCAGCACGCCAAGCCAAACGCTGGTGGAGAAACAATATATGAGAAATCCAAAGGTACCGATCACAGTTACGATGCCAACAATCGAGAATGAACGAATCCTGAACATGCCCAAATGCAGCAATGGCGAAGGTGTTCGCAATTCGATGATGATGAAAGCGGTTAGCAGGACAGCCGCGACGAGGTAGCCGACAATGATTTCCGGTTGGCTCCAGCCGACCTCGGATCCCTGCACTGTGGCCCACAAGGCCACAGTCAGGCCCAGTGCAAACGTCACCTGGCCGGGAAGATCCAGCTTTCGGCCCATAGGCGCCGACGAATCCGTTGCCCGAAGAACCAGAGCAAGCGTGATCACTGCGCCGCCCGCGATCAGCACATAGCCGCCCTGCCACCAGCCGGCGATTGCGAATGCCCCGGCAATGATGGGACAGATGGCACCGCCGAGGGAGAGAAATCCTGCCCAGGTCGCGATGGCACGGGTCCGCTGGACTGGCGTGTGCACGACGGCGGCCACCATCGCCAACGACGTCGGATACAACGCGCCCGCGCCCAGGCCGTTCAGTGCAGCGCCAAGCCACATCACTTCAACCGTCGGAGCCAACACCGAGGCTACGCTTCCGGCCAGAAGGAGCAGTGACCCCAGATACATAAGCCTCTTTCGCCCAAAGATGTCACCGATGGCGCCGAAGGTTAGCTCGAAGACGACAACCGGAATCAGGAATGCCGCGGTGATCCACGTGAGCTGCGAAGCGTGGGCGTGAAAGTGCTGCTGCAGAACACCGTTCAGTGATCCGGGTATGACGTTCGCAATCGACGAGACGAACGGTGCGGCAAAGGCTGCGGTAAGGGTGGCGCCCACACGAACCTGCGTGCCCTGCGGGTACGGCCCAGGGTCTTGATTCGATGGTCTGCCAAGTTGATTCGGATAAGTCACGTGGAACTCCTTTGTTCACGGAAATGGGTGACGTAAACCCCGCCGGGCTGATGCAGCGCGACGCCCCAGCCCGAATATATACGATCCGTATCGTATTGACAATGCCTCAAGCGTCGGCCTGTCTGTCAAAGCCGGCAGGGCTATTCGCAGATGCAGCTGGCGAGGGCTGGCGTGATTTACGCCTTCGGGCGCGGGCTCCCGGGCAGGCAAAGAGGAAGGGATTGACGCTGTCAGAGTCAATCCCTTCCTGTGTTTGTTCCTTATCCAGCTATGCGCGTACGCCTTCCAGCACTGCCCTTAGGGTCTGGTCCGTCATCTTTCGGTCTAGTGGTCCAGTGTGAAGCAACAACCGAAAATAGATTGGCGAGTAGAGAAGTTCAGTCACAACCATGGGAGGTATGTCACTCCTGATCGCCCTCTCCTGGACCGCCCGCTCAATGAGGGCAAGCGCGGCTTCCAAGCGGTGATTCCAGAATCGGTCCTTGAATTCGGCCATGGCCGCCGGATCGTACTGGCACTCCGCAATTAGCTGGGCGACGAGGTGGCCCTCCCGGCCGCCATAAATCTCGGCCAGCGAGCCAAGGTGCTCTTTGAGCGCCTCGATCGCCGGAACATCCTCCCGTATTGGAGTACGCGCGATGTGATTGTCGAGGAAGGTGTCAATCACAACCGCAGCCTTGCTGGGCCACCACCGGTAAATCGTTGTCTTGCTTACGCCCGCTTCCCGGGCAACACGCTCAATCGATAGCTTTTGGACGGTCAGGGCGCCAGGCTTTCTGTCATCAAGCAACGCCATGGTCGCATCGAGGATCGCTCTTTGACTCTGCTCGCTTCTAATCGCCATACGATGACTCTAATACGGATTCATCCAATACGAAACGTTCACGATAGTCCGGCTCACTGTGACGAGCTTTCATGAAGGTCGCGTTTGCGCTGTTCGAAGTACCCGATGAGCCTTCGCTTGACGGGCCAGAGGGAAGTGTTTGCCATCAGCGGCTTATTCCGCGGGAGCGTTGCGGATGTTAGGCCATTTCTCCCGGCCAGCTTGCTGGACGAGTTCTGCCAGCCACGGCCTCCGACCGCGGTGGAATACCATACCTTCAGGCATTTCGTGGACTGAGGGTATTGAATCCTCGATGTCGAGACTGATCCGGCCAGCGGCCATGGGCGCGTTCCTGACATGCAGGTCACCATAGGACTTCGGGAGCACGGGATCCATCCAGAAACCGCCCTGGGACGCATCGGCATCAAATCCCAGCAGGCTGGTCACCAGGAAGATCGGTGTGGTCGCTGCCCAAGCCTGTGGGGAACACGCCGTCGGATAGGGCACGGGCCGAGCGTAGCGTTCCCGGCTGAAGCCGCAGAACAGCTCGGGCAATCGGCCATCAGAAAGCTCGGCCGCATCGAGCAGGGCAGTGGCGATACGCTGCGCTTCCTCAACGAATCCGTAGCGCAGCAGGCCGGCCGCAATGATCGCATTGTCATGCGGCCACACCGAACCGTTGTGATAGCTTGCCGGATTGTAAGCGCCCATGTCGCTAGCCAAAGTCCGCACTCCCCAGCCGCTGAACATTTCCGGGGACATCAGCCTTTCAGCAATCAGTGGGGCCTTGTCCTCGTCCACGAGTCCGGCCCAAAGGCAGTGGCCCATGTTGGAAGCGCAGGCATCGACTTGACGCTTGTCGCGGTCCAAGGCCACCGCATAGTAGCCCCGATCCGGCATCCAGAACTGCTCATTGAACTGTTCCTTCAACTGGCTGGCACGAATGGCCAACTCGTTTCCCAAGGGACCGTCTCCCGCTTGGTAGGCCATCCATGCCCGCGAGAGATACGCAACGTAGACGTAGGCCTGCACCTCGCAGAGAGCGATAGGGGGTACGGCCAAGGCTCCGTCAGCGAAATTGATGCCATCCCAGGAGTCCTTCCAGCCTTGGTTGACGAGCCCGTTGGGATTGAGTCGCTCGTACTCAACGAATCCGTCACCGTCCTTGTCACCGTAATCCCTGATCCAAGCCAGCGCCCGATCTGCATGCGGAAGGAGATCGGCGATGGTTTCTTTGGCGAAACCCCAGCGACCGACGGATCCCAAGACCACCAAAAACAGGGGCGTTGCGTCCACGCTCCCGTAATACACGGACTTTCCACCCAGGGACAAACCGCTGGAAACGTCAAGCCGGACCTCGTGCAGGATCTTGCCTGGCTCCTCCTCGCTCAAAGGATCCACCACTGTTCCTTGCCGTTCTGCCAGCGTTTGGAGCGTGCCCAATGCCAACGACGGATCCACCGGCATCGACATCTCGGATGCCCAAAGTGAATCGCGGCCGAACAGCGTCATAAACCAGGGCGCACCTGCAGCCACCACGACACGGTCAGGATGGTTCGGATCCTCTATGCGAAGGGAACCCAAGTCGTCGTAGCTCCGGCGGCCAATTCGCTCAATGGAGAGGTTTCCCATCTGCACTACGGGAGTCTTTGCCACCCATTCCTGCCGACGCAGGTCACGAGGGGATAGGCCGTCCTCATCAGGATGGACAAACATGGCTTCAGGGTTGGTCCCCTCGGCCATCGGAGTCACTGTCAAGGTAGTGCTCCACTCGCCGTGCGGCGGGACCGAGACCCGGTATGTGAGCGCCTCTTGACCAATGTCCGCTCCAGGAGCTTGGACAACAACGCCCTTCCGGACATCTTGCCAAACAGCCTGGATGGTTAGTGCGTCCCCGTCAGATTGGCGCGTCTGATCCCAGCGCCGCTGGATCCGTGCCTCCTTCACCTCGAACAGATCTGCGAAATCCGCCTCAACTCTCAGTGAGACAACACAATCGACGCGGTCCAGTGAGTAATTCCCGATGCGCACTTGTTCTTGTATGCCCACTCCAACTTCCCGGAGCCGCTCCACAATCAGCGGGCTGTCCGCATATCCGTCCGAGCGGGGAACCCGCGTTGCAAATAGCGCTCGGTACGGCTCCTTCATCTCCGCCGCCAGCGGCTCAAGGGGGTAGCCGTTAATCGTGAGCTGCCAACAGGACAAAATGCGTGTGTCCCGGACAAAAAGACCGTGTGGATGTTCCGGCTGTATGTCCCCGCTCTGCAAAGAGATGCAGAACGAGGACCCCTCGAGCAGGGTAATTGTCCCGGCTCCCAGCGGCCCCGCCGCCGTGTCCGCATTCCACCCAGCCATCTCAGGCCCTCACAAATCTGAATCGCCCGCCCTGATCCAGCGGGTCGTGTTGCTGCCGTCAGTGCCAATTCTTCGAACGACGCTACGCCTGCTTTCCCTCTCAGACCAGAGCACGCGTTGACTCGTGGCTAACCTCCGCGACGGCGGATACGTTGCCTCATTAGTAACCCTCCGGCTGCGTTGGCGGTTGCCGCGGTGAGTGGATGAGGGTTAAGGATCACGGACGCGATCGCGAATCAGTCGATGTCACGGAGGCATCGATCGTCAGGGTCGATGGTGCGCATGATGCGTTGGCAGATTTCGCTCAGCTGGCGTGACTGCGTCTTAGTGAGAGGATCGAAGACGAGGCTTCGGACAGCCTCTACATGACCGGGGGCTGAGCTGGCGATTTTTTCCCACCCTTCTTCGGTCAGGGTTGCCAGAGTAGTGCGGCCATCGGTGGGGTCGGGTGAGCGGAGCACCCAACCGCGCTTTTCAAGACGGGCAACCACCTGGGATAGGCGCGGGAGCCCAGCCTCCGCAAAGCCAGCCAAGTCGCTCATACGACGGGTCCTGTCAGGGGCCTCAGAGAGCCCAGCGAGAACCGTGTACTCAAAGTGGCTGAGCCCCGCGTCGCGCTGCAGTTGAGCATCCAGGGCAGGGGGCAGCCGCATCAACACGCCAACGAATGCGAGCCAGGCCTGTCGCTCCTCGTCATTTAGCCACCGAGGTCCCGAAGAATCTTCCATGAGCCCAAGCATAGCCTAGAAAACTTCACGCATGAACTTTATTTTAACGTCATTCACTTGCATTGTGAACTAAATAGTCCTAACGTTTGCTTCATACGTGAAGTAAAAATCTGATGCCCGCCTACTGAATGCCTGAGGATCTGAGATGACTGTTGTATCCGCGACCATCAAAGCGCACGGAATGGCCGCCGCCCTTTCTCGAGCGGCGGTCCGAAGCCAGGTCACTGTGCCCCTGCAGTTCCCGGACGGCTTTAGAGCAACAGCCGAAGTGCTGACCTTCAACGGACTGGCCGATGGGAAGGAGCATCTGCTGCTTGCCCTGGGCGAGTGGGAGCAGGCTCTGCTGCGCCATACGGACCCGGCACCACTCGTCCGGCTACATAGCGAATGCCTGACGGGAGACGTGTTCGGATCTGAGCGCTGTGACTGCGGACCCCAACTGCGAGAAGGCGTGGAACAGATCGCCGCAGCAGGCGGATTCCTGCTTTACCTTCGCCAGGAGGGCCGCGGAATAGGCCTGTACTCAAAGCTGGATGCCTACGCCCTCCAAGACGCCGGCCTGGACACCTACGAAGCCAACCTGGCTCTTGGCCATGGTGAAGACGAGCGCGACTACACAGCGGCGGCCCAGATGCTGTCCGCCCTTGGCGCCGACAGCATCCGACTGCTGACCAACAATCCTGACAAGACAGCTCAATTGGGAGCCCTCGGGATCCAGGTGACGGAGCAGGTGCCTACGGGAGTCCACCTGTCCTCTACCAACCACCGCTACCTTGCCGCCAAACGCGACCGTACTGCCCATACGTTGAACCTCCCTGACTTCGCCTGAGCGCACCCCGGCTCACAAACTTTGGACCTTGGTTGTTCATCGTTTAACCCATGCGAAGTTCCGGGGAGCGCCGGATGGCTAAACGGTTATCGAGAACGTTGAGGCAAGGATGAGTCCACCGCCTCCGAGCAGGGTCATAGGATCCTGAGTGTCGGCAAAGAGCACGGTGGCGGGCTGCCCACGGTCGAGCGGAAGCTTGATCATCCAGGCTTGAATGGCTTCGCGCATTGGCTCTCCACCTCCGCACACATCACCATGCATGATGTAGGTCCCCGAGCCGAGTACTTCTTCGTTGTTGGCCATTCCAACGGCAAGGTTGCGTGCATAGAGATCCATCAAGTCCGCTGCGGCGGCATTTCCCTCATCCGACAATGCCACCAGCGCAGCGGAATCCATGGATTCCGCCTGCGGTAGTTGGAGCTCGGCTGCCCGTTCCCGGAGCCAACCGAGGGTAGCCACGGTTTCCCAGCACCCTTGGCGCCCGCACCGACATGGAGCGCCGTCGAGCTGCACGGTGGTATGGCCGGATTCACCACCCGCGCCGTCCCTGCCACGGACTATTGCTCCCTGGTAGACGATCCCGAAGCCCAATGCCTCCCCCGTATAGACGGAGGCGAAGTCCTGCAGATGCCGGCCAAGGCCAAACCAGCGGTCCCCCAGGGCCTGGACTCTCGGGTGGTGATCCACCAGGACGGGAACTCCGTACCGCCCCTGAAGCCGTGCACCGACCTGCAGCCCGTTCAGTCCCGGGGTGAGGTGCATGGAGATGATGGTGCCTGTGGTGGCATTGACCATACCCGCAGCACCCACACCGATGCCGATAATTTTCCGCCCGACAAAACACTCATCGGCGGACTCTTCAATGGCCTCCATAATGGCTTCGCCGGAAGCGTCCCGTGCGTAGGCACGCGAAGCCTGAACACGGATTTTGCCGTCTATTCCCATGAGCGCAACCGTCACTCCGTCCGGTGAAATACGCACTCCGCCCAGGAGTGGCCCGTGATGGCTGAACCATAACGGGCGGGCTGGCTTTCCACCGGTCACCGCTGCAGACACGGGCTCGCCCTCAACTAAAGCACCGTCATCAATCAGGGGCTGCAGAATCGAAGCAATGGTTGCGCGGTTTACGTTCAGCGCGCGTGCCAACTGTGCCCGGCTGGCAGGGCCGTCCGTGTGAAGAACCTGCAGCACCCGTGCACGATTAGCTTCACCGATACGGGAGGCAGTAATCAGCCGCCTCGACTCCGCCGGGCCGCTCTTGGGCGGCGAGGCGGTAAACGGGGGCTTGTCTTGAACGTCCACGACGAGATTCTCCTTCAAGCCAGCTGAACTCCAAAAGATATGTATGGACACACCTTACATGAAGTATGTATGCTGGGCACTCATACAAACCCTAGTGACTGAAGTCACTCGTTCTCGGGTACCAATGACGGGCTCCGCTCCCTATTGAAGGATCTGACGCTAATGACCAGTTTGAAAACGGCGAATGTCGGGATAGTGGGTGGAGGAATCCGTGGCGGGCTCTTTGCTCGGGCAATCCAGGAGAACCCCCTGGGTCAACTGATTGCGGTCTGTGATCCAAGCCCACACGCACGGGATACCGTTGCCTCCAAACACGGCGTCCCCGGCTACCCCTCCGTGGAAGAGATGCTCATCGCCCATCCTGAGCTCACGGCTGCGGTAATCGCCACCCCGGACTTCGCCCATAAAGAAGCAGCCATCGCCTGCGCCGCCGCCGGCTTGGATTTGATGATCGAAAAACCGCTGGCCACTTCCACAGCTGATGCAGAGGCCATCATCGAGGCCGCAGCGGAAGGCGGGGCCAGGATCATGGTCGGTTTCGAAAACCGCTGGAACCCACGGTTCTCCGCCGTGCGGGAGCTTTTGAAGTCCCAGGACAGTGGCAGTGTCCTGAACCAGATCATCAGCCTGAACGACACCATCTTCGTTCCAACGAAGATGCTCTCCTGGGCTGCCAAGAGTTCCCCGGCATGGTTCCTCATGCCTCACTCCCTGGACCTGGCCATGTGGCTCAGCGGTGCGCGACCGGTTTCGGTCCATGCCGTCGGAGTGAAACGTGTGCTGCCGGCCCTTGACGTGGACACATGGGACTGCATCAGCGCAACGTTCGTCATGGACGACGGTTCCACGGCCGTCCTGCACTCATCGTGGATCCTGCCCCAAACCGCACCTGCCGTGTACGATTTCCGCTACGAAGTGCAGACCAGCACGGATGCCTTCCACATCGATGTCTCCAACCAGGGCATCACCCATTACTCCCAGGACCGGGTTTCATGGCCTCAATGGGGCGTCACCGAGCGTGCCGGCCGCATTGGGGGCGTACCCATTGACATGGTTAACGAATTCATCGACTTCGTCCGCGGCACGGTCACCACCGTGCCCACAGCAACACAGGGACTCATCGTCACCCACGCCATCGAAGCGGTCCATCGTTCGCTGGAGAACGGCGCGAGCGTTTCCCTTACAACCCGCGAAAGCCTCCTGGCTCCCGCCCCTGTCAGCTGATGCATCTCCCCCAGCAAAGGAGAACAGCGCCAGTCCCCCGCATACTCCCAGGGACCTTCGAGCCGCCGCCACCTGCCGGTCAACGAGGTCCTTGTCGCGATCGAGGGTTCACCGGAATCCGGTGCACTGCAGATCGTCCACGCAAGGCATCTCTTCACCACCCACTCCCAACAAGACCTAAGGAACAACCATGAAGCGCAACAGGCAACGGCTGCTCGCAGTCGGCGTCACGGCTCTGCTGCTCGCCGGCTGCAGCACCACCGGAGGCGGCACGACGTCGGGCGCCAGCCAGGACCCCGGCGTGCAGGAATGGGCGACGAGCGTGAAGGAAAAGTACAAAGGTACGTCCATCACCATCGCAGCCCAAACACACCCAAGTACCGCTGCAATGCAGGCAATGACTGCCGATTTCACAGCATTGACGGGCATTGACGTCCGGTGGGACATCGTTGACCAGAACAGCCTCAAGCAGAAGATCGAACTGGATTACCAGAGCGGCAACGCCGCCTACGACGCCGTCATGGTGGACGGGTTCTGGATGTCCAGTTTCGCTGAACGCGGCATAGTCGCAGACGTCAGTCAGCGGTTGAACAGCGCCCCGGATTTCTTCGACTACAAAGACATCCTTCCGGCCTACAGTGAAGGCTTGCAGGAAGTTGACGGCAAGTCCTATGGGGTCCAGATCGCCGGCGAAACCCGCTTCATCGGGTACCGCAAGGACCTCTTTGATAAGTACGGCAAGAAACCACCAACCACCATGAAGGAATACCTGGAACTCGCGCAGTTCTTCAATGGCAAGGAAGACGGGCTGTACGGGACGTCCATGCGTGCACAGAAGGGCATCCATTTCGCGTCTGGCTTGCTGACCTTGATGTACCAGTTCAGCACGGGCTTCTGGGATCCGAAGACCGGGGCAGATCAAATTGCCTCACCTGAGAATGTGGAGGCTCTCCAGTACTACCTCGACCTGCTCAAGACGATGCCGAAGGACGTGGGAAGTTACACGAACGAAGAAGCCCTCTCAGCCTTTGCCTCGGGCCATTCGGCCATGTGGTTTGACGCTACGGCGATCGCCCCGACGATCCTGAACCCCGACTCCTCAGTTGTCGCTGACAAGGTCGCCTTCGTTCCGCCGCCCTCCGGGCCCAAGGGACAGTTCGGCGCCCTTGCCGGGTGGGGGCTCAGCCTGGCTTCGAAGTCCAAGAACGCTGACGCTGCCTGGGCCTTCATTACATACATGACTTCCAAAGCCAAGGCCGCAGACTACATCCACAACGGTGGTGTACCGACCCGGGCCAGCACGCTGCAGGACCCGCAGACAGATGCAGAGAAGGTCTTGTACCCGGCGATGCTTGAGTCGCTGGATAAGGCCAAGAACCTCAGCGACCAAGGCATCAGTTGGTTGCCCAAGGTAGAAAAGCTCGACGAGAAACTGACAATCATCGGCAACTACTGCTCGGAAGCATTTGTTGGGAACTTGACGGCCAAGGAAGCCCTTGAAAAGGCAAGCACCGAAATAAGGGCACTCTAATCCAGTGAAGAACCAATGGTGGTGGTTGGGGTCCCCTCCAACCACCACCATGAACAGCAAGGAGCCAACTCGTGAGCGCAGTATCGGCAGCGCCGACCAGGGTCAAACGGCAAAAGCAGCGAAGCCCCGCAGAAATACGCAATGACCGCACCGGGCGGCTTTTTGTCGCGCCGGCAGTCATCATCGTCACACTGGTGGGAGTCCTGCCAGGTCTGTTCCTCTATGGAATCAGCCTCTTCAACTACGACAGGGGAACGCCACTGAGCGCAGCAAAGTTCATCGGACTGGAGAACTACACCCGTCTGTTGTCCGGAACGGACACCAATTTCTGGCCGGCAGTCGGAGTCACTATCGGTTTTTTGCTCAGCTCAACCCTGACCACTGTGGTGCTGGGAACCATCCTGGCACTCCTGCTTGACCGCATTCTCATCGGCCGCGGCATCATCACCACGCTCCTGCTGATCCCGCTCGTCATGGCACCCGTCATGGCCGGCCTCATCTGGCGGCTGATCTTCAACGACCTCACCGGCGCCCTGAACGCTTTCCTGCGGCCCATCGGCCTTGACCAGGCCTGGCTCGGCTCGCCACCGCTGGCCTTCATTTCCGTTCTCATCGTCGAAACCTGGCAGTGGACACCCTTCGTAGCGCTCATCATGTTCGCAGGATTGCGATCTCTGGACCCTCGCCCCAAAGAAGCAGCCCAGCTCGACGGAGCAAACGCCTGGCAGTTGTTCCGGAACATCACGTTTCCCATGATCCAACCAATCTTCGGGCTGGTGATCGCCCTGCGCCTCATCGATTCAGTCAAAATATTCGATACCGCCTACGCCCTGACCCAAGGCGGACCAGGTCAGGCCACCGAAACTTTGGGCCTGATGGTTTTCCACTACGGCCTCTACACCTCAGGTTGGATCGGCCGCGCCTCGGCCGTCGCAGTCCTCCTGCTCATTCTCGTCATCATCATTTCGCAATTCGTCACACGCCACCTCAAAAAAGCAGAAGGGCTTCAGGGATGACCGTCGTAGAAGGACCGAACCTGACGGAAAAAATCGCGGGTCCCGCGAAACCTGCCGTCATGAGCGCCAACCGCCGAAAGGCGAGAACAACAACAGCCCTTATCTACGCCGTCGTTGGCATATGGGGCATCATCACTCTCTTCCCCGTCGCCTTCACACTCATCTCATCCTTCAAACTCAAGCGCGACGTTTTGAACCCTGCAGCATTCATCTTCCAACCCACGCTGAACAACTACGCGGAGCTCTTCCAGGGGAAGCACTTTGGCGGATACATCACCAACAGCGTCATCGTGACAATCGGGTCAGTCATACCGTCCCTCGTTCTCGCGCTCATGGCCGCCTATGGCCTGACTCGTTTCGGCCTCCGGAAGGAACGCTCCGTCGCTTTGAACGTGCTGTCCTTCCGCATGATCCCGGCCATCGCGGTCGTGATCCCGTTCTTCCTGATAGCCCAGTTCATCGGTCTCCTGGACACCCAGATCCTGCTCATCATTTCCTGCATGACCATGAACGTCCCCCTTGCCGTCTGGATGCTCCGGGGGTTCATGCGCGACATTCCCATGGACATCGACGAAGCCGCCCAACTGGACGGTGCTTCTAGGTGGAAGATCCTATGGATTATCCACACCCCCATCCTGGGCCCCGGAATGGTGTCGGCCGGCCTCCTCCTGGTCATCCAAACATGGAACGAGTTCGCTTTCGCCCAGTTCCTGACGTCCATCGACGCCCGCACCTTCCCCACGACCGTCAACTTCTTCATCTCGATCGCGGGAACTGATTTCGGCCAGATGGCTGCCGCGGCAACGGTGGGAACAATCCCAATCCTGGTCCTCGCCATCATCTTCCAGCGCCGGCTCATCTCAGGACTGTCCTATGGCGCCGTCTAAACCCGCCACCCGAAATTGTTCCACCAATTAGAAGACAAAGAGTAGGACACCCATGCCATCCCCCGTGTCGCTTGGTGCCGCACGCGCCTCAGTCCTGGCCTTCGACGTCGGAGGTTCATTCATCAAAGCCGCGCTGATCGATACCAACGGCAATGTGCAGGGCTCCCGCAGCGTGGCCACGCCACTGCATCCAACGCAACCGGCAGAGACAATATTGGACCGGATCGGAGAGCTCGCCCGCGAGCTACAAGCAGAACACCCTCAGGTGGAGGTCCACGCAGCAGGGCTAACGGTACCGGGCATAGTAGACGCCGCCACAGGGACGGGCATCTACTCCGCCAATCTAGGATGGCGCGACTTCCCCTTCACCACCCAAGCCCAGTCCAGGCTGGGCATGCCCGTGGCTTTCGGCCATGACGTGGCCGCCGCAGGGGCAGCCGAACTACAAATGCGCCAGACACACGACCACCACGACGCCGCCGTCCTCATCATCGGCACGGGAATTGCCGCCGCCGTGTTCTCCGGCGACAAACCCGTGACCGCCGGAGGCTACGCCGGGGAAATAGGCCACGCACTGGTCCCGGCCCCTTCCGGCGGTACGACGATACTTGAAGCCCTCGGCTCAGCAGGAGCCATCACCCACCGCTACACGGCAATCAGCGGCAACACGGTAGACGGCGCAAAAGCTGTACTCTCGCTCGCCGCCGAGGGCGACCCAATCGCCCGGCAAGTCTGGGAACAAGCAGTAGACGCACTGGCCTTCAGTATCAGCCAGTGCGTCAGCATCCTGGGCACGGAGGTCTTCGTCATCGGTGGTGGACTCTCCCAAGCGGGAGAAGCCTTGCTTGTCCCCTTACGAAAAGCGGTCTACGAACTGCTGACCTTTCATCGCCGCCCCCGCATTCTCCCTGCAACCCTTGGCCAAGACGCTGGATTGATCGGAGCAGCTCTGTATGCCAGGGCAATTCTTGTGACTGGTTCTTCCTAAGTCCGTGGGGCTGCCATCACGGAATACTATCGGTGCGGTTCGTGTAGTCGTTGCGGAGTCAGTTTCCAGAGCCGCAGCGCGAAGTGCACATCGACGCGGCGTGAGGGCGTACGCCACTCCGGGCCGAGCAGGGAGTCGATCCGCTCGAGCCGTTGCTTGACGGTGTTCTGGTGGATGTGCAGCTGCGCAGCCGTGCTTTGGAGACGACTCCCAGTCTCGAGGTACGCCCAGAGCGTGCCAAGCAGTTCAGTTCTGTGCGCCCGGTCGTACTCCTGAACAGGGCCGAGCGTTCGTTCGATGATCCGCGCTGCGGTTGCAGCACGGTCATGGCTGAGCATGATTCCGGCAATACCCAAATCGTTGAGGTCGGCAAACCCGCGTCGCCAGCCGAGTTCTTTGGCGGCCGTAACGACTTGGGAGGCCTCATCATGGGCCTCCCGGACACTGCTGATGGTTTCGCCGGTAGCTGTTGCGTGGCCAATTACTGCAGAGAGCCCATCCTCGTGCAGGATCTGGTCCAGTTCTTCGGCCAAGGCTGCCGCGCTCGACGTCGTCACCACGCAGATGTGGCCCATGTGGGACGAAATGAGCATCGGAGCTTTTCGAAGTCTCTGTTGCACTATCGCAAGCGCAGCGTGCCGGACCGCAGGATCAACCAGGATGACCAGGACGGCGATTTTATTGCGGAGTTCAATGCCGTAGGCGGCGAACCTGGTTCTCACAGCCTGAGCCTGGTCCTCAGTTCGGCTGGTAAGCAGATCTTCCATGAGCGTTGATTGGGCGCGGTTGTTGGCATCCACGAGGGTGCGTTCGAACAGTAGCGCTGCGCTCACAAACACCGAACCCCGCTCAAGGAGTGAGGTCTCTTTGCTGGCGGAGCCGTTCATGACCAACGTTGCCAGGTGCTCATTGCCGGCCGCGATGGCGACAACCGTGTAGGCATCACCTTTGTGTCGAACGGTCGCAGCACTCGCGCCATGCAGCGAACTGCTGATTGCCGATTGCACCCCCCACGTCTCAAGCGCGGGCTTACTCAGCGTCACGGATCCGAAGCGGTGACGCCCTGCCGGGTCAAACAGTCCCAAGGGCCGCCCCGATGCTTCTTCAAGCACCGCAATGACGCCCTCCGCGTTGACGGAGGCGACCATACTTCCCATCAGCCGCTCATCCAGCGCAAGCATTGATTCCAGTTCCCGGGTCCGGCCGGCGTTGCTGGTAGTCGTACTGCCTATCAACGCCCGAAGCTGAGTAATCTCACTTCCTCGGCGGGTCTGTTCGAGTGCGAGGGCCGCTTGGGCTGCCATGTGCTCAAGGGCCCGTTGCCCGGCAGCCGGAAGGCTGGCCGGCGCGCGATGCGCGACGAGCAGGGCACCGACTATCCGACCACCTACCCTAAGCGGCGCCCCGGCGATCGCCTTTACCCCTTCGAGGGCGACGATCTGGTCGATCGCAGGGATGTGGTTCATGTTTGGGTCAGCCAGGTAATCAAGAGTGGACGCGGTTGAGCCGCCCGTGGCGACTGCTCCGAGTACCCCGGTACCCAACGGCATGCGGATGTTCCGATATTCCTCGGTACGCACGTTGTCCGTGACATGGATGTACGTCTCCCCGGCAGGGAGGTCATTCAGACTGAGGTATGCCATGTCGGCACCTAAAAGGGTGCGGGTGCGGCGCAGGATCCCCTTGAGGATGAGCGTACGATCGCGCACGCTCGCCAGGTCAGTCGAGCTTTCGGTGGCGGCCATGAGGATTTCCGGGTCCCCCGGTGCCCTGAATTCCTGGATTCTGGACTCGGTCATACCGTGATTCTAAGTGACATATGTCGATTCCGGCTATGTATTCACCATTTGTATATCCCTTAGCACCATGGTTTTGCTTCCCATGAACCTGCAGAGTGGGGGAACGGTAAAAGTTGCCGCGAACAACAAGGAGGTTGTAGTGACTGATATGCGCGTCCATATTCTGTCCACCGGGGTCATGGAGACCGACCTGACTTGGCTTCTGCTCAAAGGTGGGCGGACTATCCGCGACCGGCACCATAAAGAGGACCCTGTCGTCTGGGGCGATTGCCCCACCCATGCTGTGCTCATCGAGCATCCCGAGGGTCGGATTCTGTGGGACACGGGCGTTCCGCGTGACTGGGAGCAGCGATGGGCGCCCACAGGGTTTCAGGACTTCTTTCCGGTACGTGAGCCAGTGGACGGACCGGGCTATCTGGACTCTTCTCTCGCTCAGCTGGAATTGACACCGGATGATATCGACATCCTGGTGCTCTCACACTTGCATTTCGACCATGCCGCAAACGCCTCGATGTTCGACAACGGCAAAACCCGGATCATCGCCAACAGCGCCGAGATCGCTGGCGCACGTGCCATAGAAGGCTATTCGAAGGGGGCGCACATCGTCTCGGACTACGAGTCGCTCGATCTGGAAGGGGTCAGCGGCGACGTGGAGATCGTGCCCGGCGTCAAGGTAATAGAGACCCCCGGCCACACCTGGGGAACCATGTCATTGCAGCTGGATCTCAAAAACGAGGGGACGAAGATTTTCACTTCGGACGCGGTGTACCTCGCGGACAGTTGGGGGCCTCCCGCCGTCGGCGCGGCGATCGTTTGGGACAACGTTCGCTGGCTTGAGTCTGTCGAAAAACTCCGGGCTATCGCCGACCGTACGGGGGCGGAGGTTATCTTCGGCCACGACGGGGAACAGGCCAAGACATTGCGCTATGCACCCGATGGGTTTTACAACTGAGCCGGCCGCTGGGAGAGAACACGTGATCCTCTACGATTTCGCTTGCCAGAACGGGCACCACTTCGAGGCCGGCCTCGCGACAATGGCATCGGCCAACCCGCCCTGTCCAAGGTGTGGTGCTGAAACCAGCAGGCGCCCTTCCCGGCTGAACATCGGGGGACGCGCGTCCGCAGGGCCCTCCCGGGAGCAGATGCCGCGTAGCTGGAACGCCGTCCGGCAGGGCGACCGCGAAACGATCGCGCACTGGCACCGAGTTGCCGAGCGCCGTGAAGCACTCGAAGAACGCTACCCGGAACTGGCCGGTGACCGACGCCCCATCCTCGCGCACGAAGGCATCTTTTCAGGCCGCCCACTCCGCGCCGGTGACGACATCGCCACAGCGGTAACTTCGGCCATCGCCGAAGGAGCAACCCCACATTCCCATCACCCCGCACCGACCCGGGGAGACATCAACATGAAAGCCACACCATGAAAATAACCGGAGCAGTCCTGGAAGAGATCGGCCGCCCACGGCCTTTCGGAACCTCCCGTCCTATCACCGTTAGCGAACTCGAGCTCGATCCGCCCGGCCCAAGTGAGGTCCTGATCAAAATCGAAGCCGCAGGAATCTGCCACTCTGACCTGTCCGTCGTGGACGGCAACCGGGTTCGGCCACTACCGATGCTGCTCGGCCATGAAGCTGCCGGCCGTGTCGTCAGTTGGGGGCATGGAGTCGAGGACCTGGTCACGGGCCAGCGGGTGGTGATGGCCTTCCTTCCCCGATGTGGGGAGTGCGCCAATTGCCGCACGAACGGGCGACTACCCTGCACGCCCGGCTCGGGAGCGAACAATGCGGGAACCTTGCTTTCGGGCGGAACACGTCTGCATCGCGGCGGGCAGGATGTTTACCACCATCTGGGTGTGTCCGCGTTCGCAACCCACGCCGTCATCGATCGGCGCTCACTAGTGCCTGTTGACGACGACATCCCGCCGGAGATCGCCGCGGTCCTTGGATGCGCCGTGCTCACAGGGGGCGGGGCAGTCATCAACGCCGCCAAGCCCGAAGAGGGAGAGACGACCATAGTGGTGGGTCTAGGCGGAGTCGGAATGGCGGCGCTGCTCACAGCGGTTTCCCTCGGAAAAGGGGACGTCATCGGAGTGGACGCCGTCGTCGACAAGCTCGAACGAGCGACTGCTCTGGGCGCAAGCGCGGTCTACACGCCCAGTCAGGCGTTCGAAGCAGGGCTCAAGGCGCCGATCGTGATTGAAGCTGCCGGTAACGCCAGAGCCTTTGAAACTGCCGTGGCACTGACCGGCGTAGGTGGCCGGACCGTCACCGTTGGCCTTCCTGCACCAACTGCGGAAGCGGCGATCAAGCCGCTCGGGCTCACCGCCGAGGCCCGCACGATCATTGGCAGTTACCTCGGATCCGCCGTCCCTGCCCGTGACATCCCCGCCTTCGCGCAGCTGTGGCGTGAGGGGCGGCTACCCATCGAAGCACTGATTTCATCCACCATCACCCTCCAGGAAGTAAACCAAGCCATGGACGACCTCGCGGACGGCCTCGCGGTGCGACAAATCATCACGTTTGCGGTAGCGGAAGCAGATCCTCGGTGAACGCGGCTTCGGAAGTCTCCCTGCTGGACTCCTTACCAACCGGAGTCTTCATTGCTGGAAAGTGGCATGACGCCCCGACAGGGCAGCGTTTCGATGTTGAAGACCCTGCCACCGGGAAAGTCCTCACCACCGTCGCCAATGGATCCCCTGTGGACGGGTTGGCAGCACTCGACGCGGCGGCGGCAGCGCAAACTGCTTGGGCCGGTACCCCCGCGCGCACCCGCGCCGAAATCCTCCGAGCCGGCTTCGAAGCCGTCACCGCCCGCGCCGAGGACTTCGCCCTCTTGATGACAATGGAGATGGGCAAGTCCCTTACTGAAGCTCGCGGCGAGGTCGCCTATGGCGCGGAGTTCCTCCGCTGGTTCAGTGAAGAAGCAGCCCACATCTCGGGCCGGTATTCCCCATCGCCGGACGGGAATTCGCGCCTTCTGGTGACGAAACGACCGGTCGGCCCCTGCTTGTTCATCACTCCGTGGAACTTTCCCTTGGCGATGGCGACACGGAAAGTCGCTCCTGCAATCGCGGCCGGCTGCACGATGGTGATCAAGCCACCGGCCCTGACACCGCTGACGACGCTCCTTTTCGCGCAGGTCATGCACGAGGCAGGATTGCCAGCAGGTGTGCTCAACGTGGTGCCCACATCCTCGGCGGGAGCTGTGACGGGTCCCCTCATCGCAGATCCCCGGTTGCGGAAACTCTCGTTTACCGGTTCCACGGAAGTCGGGGTCCGCCTCCTGCAAGCGGCAGCGGGGACCGTGCTTCGAACGTCCATGGAACTTGGTGGAAACGCACCGTTCCTGGTGTTCGCCGACGCAGACCTCGACGCGGCAATTGAAGGTGCCATCGCAGCCAAGCTCCGGAACGGCGGACAGGCCTGCACGTCGGCCAACCGGTTCTACGTTCACCACAGCCTTGCCGATGTGTTCGCCAAGCGTCTGGCCTCCCGGATGTCCGAAATGACACTCGGTCGCGGGACGGAGGCCGGAGTTCAGATCGGACCGCTCATTGACGAGCACAGCCGCCAAAAAGTCGCAGACCTTGTCGATGACGCTGTCAGTAAGGGGGCACGCGTGTTCACCGGTGGAAGGATGCTGCCCGGACCCGGCTACTTTTACGAACCCACCGTCCTCACCGATGTGCCGGCCGAGGCGCGTGCACTGTCAGAGGAGATCTTCGGACCGGTGGCCCCGATTGTTCCTTTCCACGACGAACAAGAGGCAATCAACCGCGCCAACGCGACCCCCTACGGGTTGATCTCCTACGTGTTCACCCGCGACATCAACCGGGTCCTTCGCCTATCCGAACAACTCGAGACCGGCATGCTCGGTGTGAACTCGGGCATCATCTCCAACCCCGCAGCACCGTTCGGCGGCGTCAAGCAGTCAGGCCTCGGCCGTGAAGGCGGAGCCGAAGGAATCGAGGAATTCCTCGAGACCGTCTACATCGGACTCTCCAATCCCTTCGCCTGACCATCTCCCCCGCCAACTCCCTTGTACCAAGCTGAAAGAAAATCCCATGACACTTCCCAGCACATCCATCAGCACAAAGACCCCCTGGCGTGTGCCACTCGCCAGCTTCGTCGGCACAACCATCGAATGGTATGACTACTACATTTTTGGCATCCTTGCCGCGACCGGCGTCTTCAGCAGACTGTATTTTCCCGAACAAGACCCAGCAACCGGTCTCCTTCTTGCCTTTGTCACCTACGCGGTGGGTTTCGTGGCCCGCCCCTTCGGGGGGATGTTCGCCGGTCACTTCGGAGATAAGATCGGCCGGAAGCCCATGCTCGTTCTCTCCCTCCTGATCATGGGGGTCGCGACCCTGGCCATGGGACTCTTGCCGACCTACGCCCAGATCGGTTTCTGGGCTCCCGTCCTGCTCACGATGTTGCGCCTGCTGCAAGGTTTCGGGGCAGGAGCAGAATGGGCGGGAGCGGCAGTTATTTCCATCGAGCACGCGCCTCCGGGCCGCAGTGGATTGTTCGGGAGCTTCACCCAGATGGGCGTTCCCGCCGGAATGCTGCTCGCCAATTCCAGCGTCCTTGCCGTAAAAGCCTCGGTGCCCGCCGACATTTTCGACGCCTGGGCGTGGCGCATACCGTTCCTGCTCAGTGTCCTCCTGATCGTTACGGGCATGATCGTCCGCTCCAAGCTCGAGGACTCCGACGACTTCAAAGAACTCGTCGCGGCCAAGCAGACCTCGCAGAAACCCTTGGGTGAGGCACTGCAGAAGGAGGCCAAGGGCATTTGGCTCGTCGTCGGAATGCGTTTGGCAGAAAACTCCGCCTATTACCTCTACACCACCTTCTCCGTGGTCTACATCATGAAGACCTTCGGGACCGACCGCGCCAACCAGGGAACGATGTCGGTACTTATCGCCTCCGCGATTGGCATTATCGCCGTCCCACTCTGGGCCATCCTTTCCGACAAAATCGGCCGCAAGCCCGTCTACCTTTTCGGGGCCATCGGAGGACTCCTGTTCTTCCCGTTGTACTTCGTCATGACCGACACAGGCAGTGCGTTGTTGGCAACCCTCGCCATCATCATTGGCCTCGCTGTTTTCCACAACTCCATGTATGGGCCACAGGCAGCTTTCTTTGCAGAACTGTTCTCTACTAAATTGCGCTACAGCGGAGCCTCCATGGGCTATCAGTTCGGTTCGGTGCTCGCCGGTGGCGTCGCGCCGCTGGTCGCCGTCGCCCTTCTGAACGCCGGGAATGGTGAACCAGGATGGGTGATCCTGTACTTCAGCATCATTGGCATCATTACGGTGGTGTCCGCACTCATCGCACCCGAAACCCGCAAGAAATTCAGTCAGGACACCGCAGACCCACGGCACCAGCACGACAGCCCGTCCGCTCAGAAGAGCCAGACGCACGTTCAATAGCATCGGGACCCGAGCTGATCTGGTGAAATACGATGGTGCAATGGTAACCAGCGTTGACGTGGCCCGTCATTTGGGATTGTCGCAGTCGACAGTGTCCCGTGCCCTTCGGGGCCATCCGTCCGTTGCCCCAGCCACGAAAGCGCGGATTCTTTCGGTGGCACGGGAGCTAGGGTATGTGCCTGATGCCGCTGCCCGGATGATGGTGACGCGGCGGACACACGCCGTCGGTGTGGTTGTTGCTGACCTGACCAGCCCTATTTATCCGGTCATTGTGGAGTCGTTGCAGAATCGGCTTCTTGAGCGCGGGTATCGGATGGTCCTCATCCGGGACCCGGACATTTCACCTGACCCTGAGGCAGTTGATGTCCTGGACAGTGCAACGGTGGACGGGATGATTTTTGTTTCGGCGAGAGAATCTTCAGCCGCCGTCCGCAGGGTGTTGGAGCGCGGGACACCCGTGGTGTTGCTCAGTCGTGACGATACGACTGTTGAGGTCGAGGCAGTCCTTGCCGATGACCGACGCGCCGGCGAGATTGTTGTTGCCCATCTTGAAGGCCTGGGGCACAAGAGCATCGGTGTCCTGACCACTCTGCGGGACCGGTCCAATGGCCGGGACCGTGAGGACGGGTTCCGGGCGGCCATGGAACGGCGTGGACTTCAGGTTCGTGAGGACTGGATTCGGCATCTGAGGCTAACCCATGAAGAAGGGGTCCGGGCCGCGCTGGAGTTGTTGGATACCCAGGACCGGCCGACGGCAATTTATTGCGTGACGGATGCTTTGGCGTTTGCCGTGTTGGACGCCGCTGCGCAACTGGGGATCAGTGTTCCCCAGCAGCTTTCCGTGGTGGGGTTCGATGACTCCGGGCCGGCGCGGTGGGCTTTCATCAACCTCACCACTGTGCATCAGCCGATCCCGGAGATGTCGTATCTGGCAGTGGACCGTCTTGCTGGGAGGATCGAAGGTGAGCCTCCCAGCGAAACGATGAAGACGGTGTTTCCGGTCCATATGCAGGTGCGGGGGACGACGGGACCGCCCGCTTAGGCGGTGTTGCGGCCGCCGCTGAGGTCCAGTGTCTGGCCTGTCATGTAGCTGGCCTCGGTGGATAGCAGCCATGAGGCCAAAGCCGAGAATTCTTCCGGCAGCCCGACTCTTCCCATCGGAACCTTGGCAAGGAGTTGGGCGTTTCGTTCCGGGCTCAGGTCCTGAAGGAGCCGGGTTTTCATCATGGACGGGGCGATGGAATTGACCGTAACACCGTAAGGTGCCACCTCTTTCGCTGCCGTTTTCACCAGTGCGACCAGGCCCGCCTTGGAAGCCGAGTAGGCGGCCTGGTGCGGATTCCCTTCACGCGCGGAAATGGATGACAGGATGGCAATCCTGCCGTAGGCCTGCTTGGTGAGGACCGGCAGGATACTGGCCAGACCGTGGAGGCAGCCGTCCAGATTCACGCTCAGGGTTCTGGCCCATCCTTCTGCCGGCATCTCCGTCACGGGAACCTCCGGTCCCTGGATGCCATGGGCAAAGAGCGCCCCGTCGATCCTGCCGTACCGCTGCAGAACGGCCTGCACAGTATGGTCCCAGTCCTGCCTTTGGGTGACATTCAGGGCCATGCAGTTCGACGGACTGCTGCCATCACCCCGGCCGCCGGCATTGACGTCCGTGCATACAACTGTGGCACCTTCGCGTGCCAGCCGGTCCGCGGTGTCCGAGCCGAGGCCGCCGGCGGCGCCGGTCACCAGGATCACCTGGTCCTGAAACCGACCGGGCCAATAGGTCTCCGGGGCGGCGGTTCGGGTTGTTTTTTCTTGGGTAAGTTCGCTCATGGTGTTCACTTCGTTTCGGTTTTCAGGGAGGTTCGGGTCAGCGTTGCGGCTGCCTCATAGAGGTGTTGGAGGTGGGCAAATGTGCCATGCGCCTCGACGGCCAGGACGTCAGGGACTTCGACGCTGATCGGCGTGTCCGGGAAAAGGTCCAGGATCTCCCCAAGGGGGAAGACACCCTCCCCTGGCGCTAGCCTCTTTGACCGGGATTCGATCTGCCGGGGGGATCCGTTGACGTCCTGTCCCAAGGGCATGGCACGCGGGACCGGCAAGTCCGGGGTGTCGGCTGGGCCGTCACACAGCTGGATGACAGTCACAGCCCCTGCAGGCAGATGCTCCAGTTCCGCAATCCTGCCGCCGGCACGCACGAAGTGAAGAACATCGAGCATGATTCCGCATCCCGTCTGCTGGACAAGCAATCCCGCCGCAGGCACGGTTGCCAGGGGCTGGTAGGAGATCGGCTCAACGGAGGGCCTGATCCCGAACGCGCGGGCATCTTCGACCAGCGCCGCAAGGCTGTCCCTTAGCCGGCCCCCATCCGGATCACTTCCGATCACGTTCAGAACACTCGCACCCAGGGCAGCTCCCGCTTCAAGCACGGGCTCCCATTCGGCGCGTCCACGATTCCCGTTGAGCGTGAATACCTCCACATCACGCACCGCCACTCCCGTCCCTCCGAGACGATCAAGCGTGTGTACAAACATGGTGGAGCCAACCGCCATGCGGTAGGTCGATTCGCCCTTGGTCGCCGGGTAAACGCGGATGCCGACAGAGGTGAAGCCGGCGTTAGCCGCAGCCTGGACCAGTTCGGGCGGACTCAGATGCAACGCTGACAAGTGGGCCAGACCAATGGTTCTGTTCATAACTTCCGTCCTGCTCAATGGGTGTTTGACCGCGATCCAACGATGCGCGTATGATCAAAATCACTAAATGACTGCGTAGTCATTAAAGCACTTATCCCACTCGCCGGCAAAGGTGCCGAGCTACAGAAAGGTTGCGGTGAACCGCAATGACGACTCCCCAAACCCCCAACACAGGGAGCACTGCCGCCATGAGCACTCCCACCCATCCCCCGGTAACGATCAGCGCCAGGGCAGGCCGCCGTGCAGCACTGGCCAGCACAGTCGGCGCAGTCGTTGACTGGTACGACTTCTTTCTCTATGGCACAGCCGCTGCCGTTGTCTTCGGTCCCCTGTACTTCCCGTCCGACAACCAAGTTGCCGGCCTGCTGGCATCCATGGGTTCCTTCGCCGTCGGGTTCCTGTTCCGCCCACTGGGCGGGGCCATCTTCGGCCACTTCGGTGACAAGTACGGCCGCCGCACCATGCTCTTCATCACCGTCATCATGATGGGCCTGGCCAGCACGGCCATCGGGTTGCTCCCCGGTTACGCTGCCATCGGTGTCGCCGCGCCCATCCTGCTGGTGACCCTGCGGGCCATCCAAGGAATGGCTGTCGGCGGGGAATGGGGCGGAGCCGCCCTGATGGCGGTGGAAAACGCACCCGCAGGTAAGCGGAACTTCCTGGCGACCGGCGTCCAGATCGGATCATTCGTCGGCTTGCTGCTCGGCACCGCAGCGTTCTCGCTGGTCACCGCCATGACCACCCCCGAACAGTTCCTCGCCTGGGGCTGGCGGCTGCCATTCGTGATCAGCATCCTCTTCGCCCTCGTCGGCCTCTGGATCAGGGCAGGCGTGCCGGAATCAGCGGAGTTTGCCGCAGCCAAGGAAGAACACAAAGCCGCCCAGGCACCCTTGGCCGAAGCCCTGCGGACAAGCCCCAAAAAGATCCTGGCAGTGATCGGCATGAGAATGGTGGACCAAAGCACCTTCTACATGGGCTTCACGTTCTCACTCGCCTACGTCAAGAACTTCACAGACACGCCGTCCTCAACCGTCCTGACCGCTTCCATGGTCGCCATGGTCCTGGCCATTCCCTTCCTTGCCCTCTGGGGCCGACTCGCGGACAAGTTCGGCCGGAAATGGTTCTACATCATCGGCCCACTGGCCGCAGCACTTGCAGCAGCCCCGTTCTTCGCGGCCCTAGAAAGCGGTGAGCTGGTCCCGATGATCCTTGGCTTCGTCGCGTTGATCAACCTCGGACACAATATCTCCACCTGCGTCCAGCAAACGTGGTTCACCGACATGTTCGACGTCCGGATCCGATACAGCGGCGCAGGATTTGCCTACGCACTGGCTGGTGCCGTCGGCGGTTTCATTCCCCTGGTCGCCACCGCCCTGATGGCAAGCAGCGGCAGCTGGGTCCCGGCAGCAGCACTCCTTGCAGGCCTATGCCTCATAGCACTGGTATCAAGCCTTTGGTCCTATAAGTGGGCCAACAAGGAACACCGCTAAACCCAAAGCAGTACCCATCCCCCCGCAACAGACAGGAGGCAGGTGCGTGCCGCCGCGCACCTGCCTCCAGCCCGTATACGAGACCAACAAACAACATTGAAGGCCAGAACCGAGTGAAGACCACCAAAACCATCGAATCAAGCGCAACCTCCGGCACCACGTTCGACTGCGACGTCCTCGTCATCGGATCGGGCGCAGGCGGCCTCTCAGCTGCGGTCACAGCGGCCTACCACGGGCTGAAAGTCATCGTCGTGGAAAAGGCGCACGTCTGTGGCGGTGCCACGTCCTGGTCCGGCGGCTGGGCCTGGACCCCTGGAAACCCGTTGGCCACGGCCGCAGGAATCAAGGAGGACCCCGAACTCTTCCGCACCTACCTGCGCCACCGCCTCGGCAAGAACTACAACGCGGAAAGGATCGAGGCCTTCCTTGAAGCAGTCCCCCACATGGTTGGGTTCTTCCATAACAAGACCAGCCTCCAATTCGTCCCCGGGGCCAAGATCAAAGACATCTATGGCCAGACTCCTGGCGCGGGCACCGGAAACCGCTCTGTCGGCCCCAAACCCCTCAATGCACGCAATATCAAGCCCGAGCTACGTTCAAAGGCGCGCCACCAGCTCTACGAAACCTCGTTCCTGGGCATGGGCATCATGGCCGGACCTGACCTCACTAAATTCCTTTCGGCATCCCAGGGCAACATCCAGGGCCTGCTCCACGCAACATGGCGGGTGGGACGGCATGTTCTGGATCTGCTCATCCATCGTCGCAACATGCAACTCGTCAACGGCACCGCCCTCACCGCCAGGCTGTTGAAGTCAGCTGACGATCTTGGTGCTGACATCCGCGTCTCCACACCAGCCCAACACTTACTCACCGATAAGGAAGGCAAGGTGAGCGGCGCCGTCGTACATTCACCCGACGGAAGGTACACCATCAACGCTTCGCGCGGCGTCGTGCTCGCGACGGGCGGCTTCCCGAACGACGTGGCCCGCCGCGCAGAACTATTCCCTAAAACCCCCACGGGCAAGGAACACTGGACCCTGGCACCCAAGGAAGCCACCGGAGACGGCATAACGATGGCCCAGGCCGTAGGGGCAAGCTTCAACACCAACGTCGAATCGCCTGCCGCCTGGTGCCCGGTCTCCCTGGTTCCCTACCGCAACGGCCGCACAGGAACATTCCCCCACATCATGGACCGCGCCAAACCAGGCAGCATCGGCGTGCTCCGCAATGGAAAACGGTTCGTCAACGAAGCCAACGGCTACTACGACTACGTCGAAGGAATGCTCAAAGCAACGCCCGACGGCGAACCCGTCGAAGCCTGGCAAATCGCCGACGCCGCCTACGTCCGCAAGTTCCCCCTGGGAATGGCCAAACCACTGCCCGTCCCCCTGTTCCCCTACCTCCGCTCCGGCTACCTGAAAAAAGGCGACACCATCGAAGAACTGGCCAGTGCCTGCGGCATCGACCCTGAAGCCTTGGCACAAACCGTGGCGGACTTCAACGAAAACGCCCGCAAAGGCATCGACCCCGAATTCAACCGGGGAACCACCGAATTCAACCGATACGGCGGAGACTCCAAGAACACCCCCAACCCATCCCTCCGAGCCCTGGAAAAGGGTCCGTTCTACGCCGTCAAGGTTCTCCCTGGCTCCTTCGGCACCTTCGCCGGCCTCGCCACCGATCCGCACGGGCGTGCCTTGGACAATGCAGGGCGAGCCATCAACGGACTCTACGTCGCCGGCAACGACCAAGCCTCAGTCATGGGCGGCCACTACCCCGCAGGAGGGATCAATCTCGGCCCCGCCCTCACCTTCGGATACATCGCCGGACGCGACCTGGCCGGCGTCAGCGACTACGAAGACGACGGGACGTCAGCTTAGGCCTGTCGAGCCTTGCCAATAGTTACCATGGCGGTTACTATTCAATTCAAGCTTCCCAGCTCGCGTAGCTGCTGCCCAATCACCAAGGTGCACCTGAAGCAGTGAGACCGTGGGCGAGTCGCCAGATCTCAGGCTCTGCCCATGCCCGAGCGGAGAGTCAGTACTTCCGCGTCCCCCCAGCAAAGGTCATTTTGCGCTGCCCTGCCTTTGACCTGCTCCGGTCTCTGCAGCGACCGTTGCATGCGCAATGGTGGGAAGCCCGTCCACGGAACACACAAGACCGACAGGAAGAGATGATGACGAAGGACCTCACCGAATACAGGCAGCCCACACGCGTTTCCTTCAACAGTGGGTGGTCCGTTCGCCCGAAAATCGGCTTCTTCTCGGAGTTGCGCCCCGGCCAGGCACCACCGGAATCAATCTGCCTACCCCACGACGCGCTTGTGGGATCAGCACGGATTCCGAGCGATAACGGGTCGAACACGGGCTACGTCCCCGGGGGTGCGTTCGCGTACTCAAAGGAGTTCGATGTGCCGTCCGAGTGGAGCGACCGCCACGTCGCGGTCGACTTTGAGGGCGTCTACCGCGACGCGATGGTTTTCGTAAATGACGACTTCGTGGCCCAACGCCCTTACGGCTACTCCGGTTTCCGCGTGGACATGACCCCCCACCTGCGACACGGGGAACGGAATGTCATCCGGGTAGAGGCACGCGCACACGAGGACTCCCGCTGGTACAGCGGTGTGGGCATTTACCGTGATGTCTGGCTCACTGTCGCCGGCGAGGTCCATCTCGACTACGCGGGCGTCCAGATCACAACCCCTGACGTTGATGCCGACCTGGGCGTCGCAGCCCTAGCGACGACGCTGCGCAACTCCGGGGCCCGACCGCGAACAGTGCGGGTTCGCGTTGACATCCTTGACCAGGAACAGGCGTTGGTCGCGCAAACTGAGGCCCCCGTAACTGTCCTTCCGGCTGAGCCCGCGGTGCTGCGCCAGCGTCTGACCATCAAGAACCCACAGCTGTGGGACGTCAATGATCCGAACCTTTATACAGCGGTGACCCGCGTCTTCGACGGCGCCGACGAGCTTGAGCTTTCCACCACCGCGTTTGGCTTCCGCACGCTGCAGCTGGATACCGCGCACGGCCTGCGCCTGAACGGACGGACCGTTAAACTGCGGGGCGCGTGCATTCACCATGACAATGGACCCCTCGGCGCCGCCACCATCCGCAGGGCAGAAGAACGCCGCGTCGAACTGCTCAAGAAGGCCGGATTCAACGCCATCCGCAGTAGCCATAACCCCCTCAGCCCCGCGATGCTCGACGCTTGCGACCGTCTAGGGCTACTTGTCATCGATGAGGCTTTCGACGTTTGGACCGAGTCCAAATCATCCTTTGACTACTCATTGCGCTTCGCTGACTGGTGGGAGCGCGACGTCGAAGCGATGGTGCTCAAAGACGCCAATCACCCCAGCGTCATCATGTATTCGATCGGGAATGAGATTCCCGAGACGGGAAACTCCCTGGGCGCCGTGTGGGGCAGGCGCATCACTGAGAAGATCCGTCAGTTGGATCCCACCCGCTTCACAACGAACGGCATGAATCCGATGGTCTCTGTTATCCACCGCCTCGCCGAGGCGGGCAGGAACATGGAGGGTGGCGTCAACTCAGCCATGAATCAGATGGGCGATTTGATGAAGGACATCGCGACGTCGGACCTGGTCACCAACAGCACTGAGGAGTCTTTTGCCGTAGTTGACGTTGCCGGACTCAACTACGGAGAGAGCAGGTACGAGCTGGACCGTGAACTGTTCCCGAACCGCCTCATCGTGGGGACCGAGACTTTCCCCGCAAAGATCAGTGAGAACTGGATGTCCATTGAGCAGCATCCCCATCTCATCGGCGACTTCACCTGGACCGGATGGGACTACCTGGGCGAGGCCGGTATAGGACGCGTCAACTACGCTGACGAAGGTCCCCAATCCTTCGGCGCACCGTTCCCTTGGCGGACCGCGTGGTGTGGGGACATCGACATTACCGGACATCGCCGGCCTGTTTCCTACTTCCGTGAAGCTGTGTTCGGCCTCAGGGCCGAGCCCTACATCGCAGTGCATCCCCCCGAAAATTTCACGCGGGAGGCACGCCCCACTCAATGGTCTTTCAGCGACGCAGTTGCAACATGGGACTGGGATGTTGCCGAGGGAACACCGATGCGCATCGAGGTTTACAGCGCAGCGCCTGAGGTGGAACTGCAGATCAATGGCAAGAGTGCAGGAGTCCGCCCGGCGGGCCCCGGGAACGGGTTCAAGGCGATCTTCGACACCGAATTCGCCGCTGGCGAGGTAACGGCTATCGCCAGAAATGCCGACGGATCGGAGGGAAGATGGAGCCTCTCGACTCCGGAGGGCTTGCCCACCCTCCGGGTCCGAAGCGATCGGACTACCATCGACGCCTCCGACGGCGATCTCGCGTTCGTCGACGTATCCCTGGAAGACGATGCGGGCCGTGTCTTCAGGCAGGGAGCAGAGCCCTTCTCTGTTGCAGTGGAAGGCGACGGCGTGTTGCAGGGGGTCGGTAATGGGAACCCACAGTCACAGGATTCCTTCCGCTCCGACGTCGGCACCACCTACGAGGGAAGGGCACTGGCAATCGTGCGCCCCACCGGAGCAGGTGAAATCACCGTCACCGTGAAAGGCGCGAACCAAACGGCCACGATCACTGTCACAGCCGTGGACCGCTTGGTGGATGCCCTGGTGCACTGAGCCGGTTCTACCCATGATGTAAATTGACCCACTGACCCCGCCGCTGCTGCAAGCCATCACTGCGGGGTCAGTGCGTCAGGACCCAGGACTGCCCGGATGTTCCATTCCAAATGGGCTCGAATGTCGAACTCAGGTCCGTGCTGCCACTGGAATTGCAAACCTTCCCAGCACGCGAGGAGAACTCGGGCGGCAACGTGGGCATCTACATCAGCCGGCACCTTTCCGATGTCCTGCAGACGTTGGATGTCGGTCTCGATGACCTGCAGGGATCGGGCCATTCGCTCTTGAAAATAGGGGTTCGCGGGGTTTTCCCGGTCGACGGCGGCGCCCGCCATTTCCGCATAAAGAAGCGGGATGTGGGGGCGGCGAACACCTATTTCCGCACGACGGCCCATATCAGCGATAGCTCCGGCCTCATGACCAACGCTGCGGATGTTCTCATCGTCAAACTGCTTCAAGGCAGAGATCCACAGACTTTCCTTGGTGGGGAAATGGTAGAAGACCGTCGGCTCGCTGGCCCCGGCCATTTGGGCGACCTCGGAGACCGTGACATTCCGATGCCCCTTGACCTGCACAAGATTGAGCGCCGCCGCACTGAGCGCTTCCCGGCGCTTGTTCGACTTTGCGTACTCTCCCCGCTTTTCCGCCATATCAAGTCCTTTCAAGAAAACTGTTGATTCGTTTCAAACCTTAACGCTATCCTCTAATCAGAAATTATAGTTGACTCAGAATTCGGGTCCAAGCGTCGAGGAGGCAAAGATGCCCAAGCACTGCCAACCGCATAAAGTGATGCGCCCTGGCCAGACATCATGTGACGGCCTGCGTGGGGTACGCGCATGAAAATCAACCGGCGCAGCACCGTGTGCCGTCATAATCCCGTCCTCACACAGCCGCACGCTACCAACACGCTCAGCGTGGGCAACGGCGACGTTGCCATGACAGTGGACATTTCCGGCCTGCAGACTTTTCCGGCGTTTCACGAACTCCGGCCCGATCCACGGCGGATTGCCGACGACGGCAGCAGGGGCCTGCCGGAACAGCAGGTACGGCCCTTTAGCGTGGACGACTTCCAAATCCCCCTTCGCAGTCAATCGAGCTGGGGCTGGTACAGCACCCGAAGCGGACAGGAATTTTCTCTGGAAGATGCCACCACCATGCACCAAACCCCCAGGGGCCCGGTACCCTACTTGGATCGAATGGGGCTGCAACGCGCCGCCGATCCGATTCCCGACGAACTCACGGCAAGTGCCTGGTTCGCCTTCAACCCCAGAAGGCTGCATCTGGGCCGCCTCGCGCTGGATGCAACCGAGGCAGGTCCCCGGATAGTCCATCCGAACGAACTTGAGGGCGCACAAACTGAACTCGACTTGTGGTCCGGCACAGTACATGCCGGTTATCAGCTCCAAGGCGTACCTGTCGAAGTAGCCACCACGGCGCATCCCACCGCCCAGAGTTTCGCAACGAGAATCAGATCAGAACTGCTGCGCAGCGGACTGGCAGTGTCCTGGATCTTCGACCCCCAGCGCGATGACTTGGCCCCGTTCGAACTCCCGTTGGCCGAGAGCGTGCGTTGGGAAGAGACATCACCCGGGACATGGCTGGCCCGCAGAGTTGTGGAATCCACAACCTACGAAGTCCGAGTGGAGACAACGGGTACGTTATGCCTGCTCGACGGCGGGACCCGCGTGATGGCAGTTACCAGTGAAGACGAGCTCGAAGTCGTCGTTACCCTACACCCCGTTCCGGGGCCTCAACCGACTGACTCTCCACGCACTTTTGAGGCAGTCAGTACCGCCGCCGCTTCTGCATGGGAGGACTACTGGCTGAGCGGTGCCGCCGTAAGCTTCGACGGAAGCACAGACGCAGGCGCCACGGAGCTTGAACGCCGGGTTGTGCTGTCCCAGTACCTCCTGGCGGTGAATAGCGCTGGAGGGACGCCTCCTGCAGAAACAGGGTTGAGTTACAACACCTGGTGCGGGAAGTTCCACCTCGAAATGCATTGGTGGCATGGCGCCCACTTCCCGTTGTGGGGGCGCGGGGCACTCCTTGAACGTAGCCTCGGCTGGTACCACACAGCCCTCCCGGCTGCCCAGGAAACGGCCAGCCGCCAAGGATACAAGGGTGCCCGTTGGCCGAAGCAAACAGACCCGTCAGCGCGGGAATCGCCCAGTCACATCGGCGTGTTCCTCATATGGCAGCAGCCCCATCTGATCCACCTGCTCGAACTTCTGTACAGCGAGGGCCGCGAACAAGGATTCCTCGAGGAGCATTACAGGCTTGTTGAAGCGACAGCCGACTTCATGGCCGACTTCGTTGAAGAGCATGACGGAACCTTTATCCTGCCACCGCCGCTGATCCCTGCCCAGGAAAGCTACCTCGTTGACCGGGGCACCAACACAGATCCAACCTTCGAGCTCGCCTACTGGTCGTGGGCGCTGAACGTTGCGAATGAATGGCGGCAACGGCTGAACCTGCCGATTCGTGAGGACTGGGACCTTGTCGGTCGGCGCATGCATCAACCCCGGTTGATGCCCGACGGAACGTACGCTGCCTTGGCGACTCCGCCATACCTGCTGCGCAAAGACCATCCCTCCATGCTGATGGCCCTTGGCTGGTTGCCCGACACGGACATTATTGATCCCGGGGCCATGCGCGCAACCCTTGACTCCGTGTGGCTGAATTGGGACCTTCAATCCACCTGGGGCTGGGACTATCCCGTCATGTCGATGTCGGCAGCACGGCTGGGAGACATGGAGAAGGCGATTCAGGCACTGCTTCTGCCGTCGCCGAAGAACCAGTTCCTCGTCAATGGGCACAATCCCCAGATCCCAGGCTTCCTCACTCTTTACCTTCCTGCCAACGGTGGCCTCCTGGCTGCGATAGCCCATCTGGCCCTTGCCGTTGAACGTGGAGCAGCACTCCCACCAGGTTGGCGACTCGCCGTCGAGGGTTTCAACACTCTGCCCCGCTTCAGCGGATACGCCGTTTCCCCCCATCCAAGCCGCTAGAACCACGCTTTTTCCTTCCATCACCAATGAGAGAGGCAGCTATGCGCTCCGCGTTCTCCACCACCCCGTGGTACGGCGGTGACTACAACCCCGAACAGTGGCCCGAATCGATGTGGCCTGAAGACGTTCGCCTGATGAAGGCTGCAGGAGTCAATCTCGCAACTGTTGGCGTTTTCTCTTGGGCCATGCTGGAGCCGAAAGAGAACCAGTACGATTTCGCATGGCTCGACCGGGCCTTGGACAACCTCCACGCCGGGAACATCCGCGTCGATCTTGCAACGGCGACGGCTTCGCCTCCGCCATGGTTTTCCTTGGCCTATCCGGAGTCACTTCCGGTGACAGCCGACGGTGTCCGCTTGGCCCCGGGCTCGCGCCAGACATACTGCCCGAGCTCGCCGGCTTACCGTTCAGCCGCGGGACGGCTCGCACGAAAGCTTGCCGAGCGATATGGTCAGCATCCCGCGCTGGCCCTATGGCATATCAACAACGAGTACGGATGCCATGTGGCCCGCTGCTATTGCGACGAATCGGCGGCAGCCTTCCGACGCTGGCTTGAAAAGAAATACGTCGACGTCGACGGACTCAACCATGCTTGGGGTACAGCCTTCTGGTCCCAGCGCTACGGGTCCTTCGCCGAGGTCTTGCCTCCGCGGACGACAGCAGCCTTTGCAAACCCCACCCAACTGCTCGACTTTGACCGTTTCAGCTCTGACGAACTGCTCGGCTGCTTCCTTGCCGAGAAAGCCATCCTGCGCGAAGTAACGCCGGACGTACCTGTGACCACCAACTTCATGGGTGTCTTCCGCGGTGCCGACTACTGGCAATGGGCGCAACACGTCGATGTCATTTCGGATGATCTGTACCCCGATCCTGCAGACCCTGACGCGCCCCTCGGCGCAGCCATGGCGCGCGACCTTATGCGGTCCTTGGGCAGGGGCAAGCCGTGGATCCTGATGGAACAGTCCACCGGCGCTGTTATCACCCGGCCAGAGAACGCTCCCAAGGCGCCAGGGCAGACGCGGGCATTGTCCTACCAGGCCATGGCCCGTGGAGCCGACGGAATTCTCTTCTTCCAGTGGCGCCAATCCGCAGCTGGCGCAGAGAAATTCCACTCAGCGATGCTGCCCCATTCCGGGACCGACACGCGGATCTGGCGCGAAGTAGCCCAGCTCGGGCACGAGCTGGGCAGACTCCCCCAGCTCATGGGCAAACACGTCCCCGCCCAGGCGGCGATCGTTTTCGATTGGAACAGTTGGTGGGCCTTGGAGCAGCGCGGGCAACCAGTAGAATCCAGCTATCTCGCCCTCGTGGCTCCTTGGCACGCAGCCATGACAAGGGCCGGCGTTGTGGTCGATTTCGTTCGCGGCGATGAGGACCTCGCCGCATATCCCCTCATCATCGTCCCTAACCTCCTCGTAGCAACGGACGCCCAACTTGACGCCCTGGACAAGGCCGCCAACTCCGGATCGACCGTTTTCGTCACAGCCCAATCGGCGATCCTAGATGAGTCCTTGCATCTCCGGCTGAACGGCTATCTTGGCAAGCTGCAGCAGACCCTGGGGGTGTGGATCGAAGAGTTCGTACCCCTTGCGGCTGCATGGCAGCGGCCCGGCTCCATCCCGGTCCGGCCGGAGGCGACCATCCCTCCAACAGTAGAAGTGCTCGGCGACGTATTTGCCGGCGGCCGCGCTACGGGTCTTGGATGGAGCGAAGCGGTACGCATCCGGGACGCTGAGGTCAAGGTGCGCTTCGGAGAAGGCCACCTTAAGGGAATGCCTGCCCTCACGCGTCGATCCACGGGGAACGGCGCAGCGTGGTATTTGGCCACCCGCCTGGAACGCCGCGCGATGACCGAATTGGTCCACACTTTGCTCGGCGAAGCAGGCATCGCATTCGATACGGCTACGGAGATACCCGACGGAGAAGGATGGGTTGAGACCGTCCGGCGCGGCGAAGTGAGCTTCGTGATCAACCATGGCTGCGTTCCTGTAACCCTCACGGCCAGAGGCAGAGATCTGCTGAGCGAAGGCCCAACAGCTGGAATGGTCCTCGAGTCGCAAGGTGTGGCGGTCATCGAGCACCAGGAAATCACATCCAGGGCGTACGTCGAACCTCCTTCCGCCCTGGGGGAGCAACCAACGTGCCTATGAAATTAGCTGTCCGCCCGGTCCGCCATTCAGGAGGCCCGGCACCTCCGCTCCGCCAAGGCCATCCTGACTCGTTCCTTAAACAACAGAATCCAAAACTCCCCAAATCCTTACGTCCTTTTCAAAGGTGAGAATCCATGCGTAAAAACAGCAGTACCCCAGCAAGTCCGGCAGCCGTCCGGCGTCGGGCTGTTACCGTCGGCGCCATTGCGGTAGCCGCTTCACTCTTCCTCCAGGGCTGTTCCGCCGGCGGCGGCTCCACGAGCGCTTCCGGTGACAGCTCTGGTGCGGTTGAGTTGACCTTCCTTAACCAATCCCGTGGACAGGAAGCGGCCCTGAATCAACTCGCGGAGCAGTACTCCAAGGAGAAGGGAATCAAAATCACGGTTGATTCGCCCGGCCCGACAGATTATCTGCCCAAGCTGCAAGCAAAGGCACAATCGAAATCGATGCCTGACATCTACTCCTCATTCAATGCAACGGACATGGCGCCCTTCTACAAGGCCGGCTGGGCGATGAACCTTGAATCCGAGTTGCAGGGAGACTGGGGTAAGAACTTCAGCCCCGCCGTGATCAAGATGTCCACATTCGCAGATGGAAACAACCTGGGTGTTCCCTCGGGAATCTACACGGCGCATTGGGAAACCCAGACGTACGGACTCCTCCTGGACACGGCAGCGACGGGCATCGACCCCAAGGCCCTGCCAAAGACATCCAGTGAACTCATCTCAAAGCTCGCCGCGGCCAGCAAGAACGGCCAGGGTACCTTCTCTGTCGCCGCATCGCTGACGCCCCAGCTGATCCAGGGTTTCGCCTCAAACTGGCTGACGGATGAGGAGATCTCCGCGACGTTTGACGGTAAGGCCAGCTGGAAGTCCGACGGGTGGCGCAATGCCTTCCAACTGCTCGTTGATTTAAAAAAGGCCGGCGTCATTGCCAACGGCTCCCTTACGGGCGGCCAAAATGACAACCCCACCGTGGAGGCATCTTTCTTCAGCAAGCATGAAGTCGGCGCCATTTTCGACGCTTCCCCTGGCGTCTCGGTCGGATTCAAGACGGCCCCCGACTACAACAGCTTCATCTCTTTGACCGTTCCGCCGGCCGCCAACGGCAAACTTGCACCCCGTTCACCGGGCCTTCCGGGAAAGGGCGCAGTCATCAACCCGAAGGGCAAGCACCCAAAGGAAGCGCTTGAGTTCGTCAAGTGGCTTACTGCCCCTGCACAGCAGAAGGTCTTCGCTGAAGTGGGTCACATCATGCCATCGAACCCTGAGCTGCTGGCAAGCGGGACACTTTCGCCCCAGCTTTCCGGATTCGGGGCAGGTGTTAAGGACATGCAGGTTCTGCCGAACACCATCAAGACCAACGTGAACACCGCTATCATTCGGGATGCACAGGGCCTTGTCCTCGGCGAGCTTACGATCGACCAGGTCCTGGATGACTTGCAGGCTGCCCAGGATAAGAGCTGATGTCCCCCCAACTCGCAACATCTGCCTCGCGGCGCTCCTTCGGGGCGCCGCGACGCAGAGGCAGCGCGCGCAAGACGCTGCTCGGGCTATTGTTCCTCTCCCCCGCAATCGTTCTGATCGCTACGTTCACCATCACTCCGTTCGCCCAAGCCATCCTGCTCAGTTTCCAGAGCTGGGACGGTGTCAGCCCGGACACGCCCTTTATCGGCTGGAAGAATTACGAGTCAGTGTTCAAGAACGAAGCGTTCTGGGCATCGATGCAAAACGTCGCAGTCTTCGCTCTGGTCGGTTTCTTCATCGGTAACGGTCTCGCAATCGCCATGGCAGTGGCAGTGAACAAAGTGGTACGAGGAAAAACCTTCTTCCGGACAGTCTTCTATCTTCCCGGAGTCCTCTCGGTTGTCGTCGTCGGTTTGATCTTTACGTCGCTCTTCTCACCGCAATCCGGAGTCCTCAATCGTTTGCTCGAAATCGTGGGACTCGGCGCCTTCCAGCAGAACTGGCTCGGCGATCCTGCCCTTGCGTTGCCATCGGTCATTGCGGTGTTCATCTGGTTCCACTGGGGCTTCGGATTCCTGCTTTTCCTCGCAGGACTGCAGGACATTCCCTCCGAACTTTACGAAGCTGCGGAATTGGACGGGGCAAGGGCGTGGTCGAAATTCCGGTACATCACCTGGCCGCAGCTTGCGCCTGTCACTACGATCGTCAGCTTGCTCACCCTCCTGGCGGCACTGCAGGTCTTTGGCACCGTCCAGGTGCTGACGAACGGAGGACCGGGCTATCACACCATGGTTCCGACCCTTCAAATTTATGCTGAAGCTTTTACCAACCACGAGTACGGCAGCGCTGCCGCCATGTCGGTTGTCTTCGGCGGTGCCCTCGTGCTGCTCTCTCTGATTCAGCTCGCCGTCTCAACCAGGCGGTCTCGGGCATGAGGACACATCAATCAGTCGAAAGAAGCCTCTGATGTCATTGAAGAACACTGAAGTCGCCGAACATCGAACCCGCATATCTGACGCAACTGCAAAGCAGGATCATCGCGTGCGCGTCCGAAGGAGTCGAATCCGGCCTGACAAAATCGGTCTGTACGGCCTGCTGATCGTTGCCGCGCTCATAGCGCTCTTCCCCCTCCTGTGGATGGTTTCCGGCTCCCTCCAATCGTTGGAGGAGCTACTTGCGGGAAAAACCCTCGTGCCCCTTGAAGCGCATTGGGAAAATTACGTCACGGCATGGGTGCAGGGCGACCTCGGAATGTACCTGCTCAACAGCATTACGTACACGCTGACCGCGGTCGCGGGGATTCTCGTGGCATCGAGCATGGCCGGCTACGCGCTTGCCCGGATGGAGTTCCGGGGCAAGGCCATCTTCACAGTCGTGATTCTCGCCGTCATGATTATCCCGGCCCCGGCTATGTTCCTCGCCCAATACCGGTTGCTGACCGACCTCGGGCTCACGAACAGCCGGGTAGGTTACGTCCTGATCCTCATCACCTCAGGTGTTCCCATGGCCACGTTGATCATGCGCAGCTTCTTCGCCAGCCAGCCCAAGGATCTCGAGGAAGCGGCGGCTCTTGATGGCGCTTCCTCCCTCAGGATCTTCGCCAGCGTTATCCTCCCCTTGGCCAAGCCGGGCTTGGCCGCGGTAGCTGTCATCCAGGGACTGGCCGCATGGAACGAGTACCTCATGGCCCTCGTTCTCTTCGACGACAATTCACTCATGCCCATACAGCGAGGCCTGACCAGCTTCGATTCGGCAGAAACACCGCAACAACAGATCCTCCTGGCGGCAACTGCGATATCGATTGTTCCCGTCATAGTCTTCTATCTGCTGGCGCAGCGGCACATCGTCAAAGGAATCGGGGCAGGCGCCATCAAATAATCCAAGGCAGAGGAACGACGACGGCGTCAGTTGGCAACGGTAGGTGCGGCAAGGACCGGCCCGGCTACTTCTTCGGAGGCCTCCGCCCCGGTTTCTCCCGTACGTTTCGCTTCGGCTCTCAAGCCGACAAGAGCGCCAAGCAGGACTGCGAGAGGTACAAGGAGCGCGAGGAAAATGGCCGAGAGACTCAGTCCGGCACCTATCAGGGTGCCGCCGGCCGCTCCTCCGGCGGCCGAACCAAGGCGTGCTCCGAGTTCTGTCATTCCGACGCCAGTGCCGCGGACCGCCGTCGGGTAAGCAGCAGTGGCGAGGATGTTACGTGTAGGGCCAAAACCCGTTGGCAGGATGAAGCCGGCGATCGTGAAGAGTGGCAACAACGTGGAAAACCCGGGACTCGGTACAAGAGCGATGACCAGGGTCATTGCGACGGACATTCCAAGGACGAGGCCAATGGTCAAGTATCGGGATGCCTTGGTCAAAATGGCCCCAAGGACCAGTCCGCCAAGAACGCTGGAGAATCCATATGCACCCACGATAGTGCTGCTCTGCACCGTGTTGAGGCCGGGGACGGGCTGCTGGAGGAGCGTCGGAAGATACTGGGCGATCAGCAACTGCGTACCGAGGGAGAAGAACCCGAAGACCCAGAGGAGTATGGTCGTGACGGCAAAGCGTTTGGAGACAACGACTTTAAGGGCTTCCCTAGTGTCTCCCTTTGCCGGTGGCGTCAGATCGACATCTGCGAGATCAACCTTCGGAGCAAGGCGCGCCAGTCCCTGTTTCGCTCTCTCAGTCGCCCCACGGGCGGCACGGAAAGCAGGCGGTTCGGGCACGAGGAATGCAAGTGTAATGATGATGAGGACCGGGGCAAGGCCGCCTGCAACGAGAAGCGCCCTCCAACCGCCACTGGGTATCAGCAGGCCGGCAAGTGCTGCACCAACCGTCGTTCCCAGTCCGACGCCCGCATATGCTGCGGCAACCATTGCCGCGCGCCGCTTGGCTGGAACCAGATCAGCAAGGAGAGTGACGCCGGTTGGCATTACGGCGCCGATGCCGAAGCAAGCCACGAGCCGCCACATGGTGAAAGCGGTGAAATCCGGGGATGTTGCCCCTAGCGTCGTTGCGATGGAGAAGAGGCCGGCGGCGCTGGTCAACACCGTCTTTCTTCCCAGCACATCAGCAAGACGTCCGGCGATGATCGCGCCCATTCCCATAGTGATGAAGCCAGCAGTCACGATGAGGGTGATACCGCCGCCCACAGAGACACCCCATTCCTTCACAAGCGAAGGGAAGGTGTGGCTGATAATCGTAACTTCCATCCCGTCTGCCAGGAGGACGAGCGTAATGAGTGTGAAGTAGGCCCAATGGCGCCAGGTAAGGCCGACGTGGTCAGTGAAAGAGGACAAACTCTGCTTTGATTCCGGGAATGCGGTCATGATCCAATGAACCTCTCTGTTCGCAGCGCCGCTTGTTCGATAAGTTCGGCTTCGGTGCCGGGAACGAGACCCTGCTCGGTAGCGGTCGGTGCGGCTGCGGGCGGGAAGGCCTCCAGCATCGACTGCGGCAGTTCCCTGTTCCGGTAGAGATCGTTCGCCCCGAGGGCAGGGGTCCAGCGGTTTGGCTTCCAGTCAGGCACGTAGTTACGGTATCCGCCGGTATTGACCTCAATACGTAGGCCGCTGGCCTCCCGGAAGTACAGGTAATCCTGCTCACCGATACCGTGAATGCCTGGACCGAACTCCATGGGTGTGCCGTTCTCGATGAGGAGGTCTGCCGCGCGGGCCAGCTCAGCCTGGTTATCCACCCAGAAGGCGTAGTGATGAATGCGACCGGGACGGTCGGAAGCATCGAGCAGAATTCCCAGATCGTGTGACTTCTCGTTGGTGGTCAGGACCCCAAAGAAAGTGATGTCCGGGTGCTCCAAGCCTGCGAAGGCCATGATGCGGAAGCCCAGCGTCTCGTTGTACCACTTGGCAAATCCCTCAACATCGGAAGCGGCGATCGTGACGTGGTCCAGTTGGCGGGGCGCGATGCCTTGGTTGCTTCTTTTCGAAGGCCGATCGGGGTATGTCGAAGCGAATTCGCCTTCGCCTTTGTACAGGTCGACTTCCCAGAAAAGCTGCATTGTGTGGCCGTACGGTCCGGTAAAGACATAGGAGCGCCCGAGGCCTTCTCCTGCATCCTTCCATTTTCCGGCATACTCGGTGGCGTCAAGCCGGCGGGCAGCTTCCTGAAGTGCCTCGTCGCTTGACGTGCGCCAGGCCATCGAGACCATTCCAGGCTCATCTCCGGGAGTCAAGACCACGCTGTACGCGTAGTAGTCACCCCAACAACGGAGGTACACCTTGCCGTGTGCACGGTCCACGACCCGAAGACCAACCTGCTCTTCGTAATAGCGGACGGATTCCTCGAGATCGCTCGCGTAAATCTCGATGTGGGAAAGATGTGAGAGGAGGTGGATCATCGTCGATCCTTTCTGTAAAGCCGTAGCAAATTTCCATTGCTTGTTATCTGCCGGCTATTTCAGTGTGAACTGGCTCATAACTATTGGGAAGCCCGACTTTCCAATAGGCGCTATTGGAAAACCAGATAGTGCAATCTCTACTTTGAACGGCGTTAATACTCTTGCGCGGGCGCTCGAAGCAGGGGTGCACAGACCAGTTCCAATTGCTGGCGGAACCAGCGGTGCGCGGGTTCGTGCTCTCGGTCCCGATGCCACCAGAAGGCCTCTGAAAGTGCAGACAGAGGGATAGGAGGGTCTACAAGGCGGAGGCGGCTTGAGGCCTGGACTGCCCTCCAGGCTAAAGCCTTGGGCATTAAGGCGGCCTTGTTGGATCCTTCAATCAGGGAAGGGATGACGAAGAAATTTGGGGTAATAGTGCTCACGAGCGGGTCGATTCCGGCTATCTGCAGTTGCCGTGCGGCGGGTGTAAAGGCACCTCTGCCACTGATGGTCATGATCCAGGGCATCGCCAGGAGCTCTTCCCGTGAAGGACGCTCCCCCAGGTGTGGGTTGTCGCTGGCCACCAAGCATGTCCATTCGTCAAGGAGGACGTCCACGTGCGGTTGTCGGGCCAGGTAGCCGTGTGGCAGCAGCATGCCATCCACATCTTTGAGGGATTCGGGCGCACCGTCAACGTGAGCCGGAAGGACATGGTCGAACCTGATCTTGATTCCGGGAGCGAGCGACTCAAGCCGCGGAAGCAGCTGGGTGCCTACGCGCCAACTGGCATAATCCGTTGCCAAGATAGTGAATTCGTGATCGCTGGTTGAAGGATTGAACTCCGATTGCGCCCTCATGATCTGTTCGAGAGACCGCAGGGCGCCCGGAAGCTCTTCCTTCAAGCGCATTGCCAGAGGGGACAATCTGTAGATGTTGCCTTCCCGCACGAGCAGAGGGTCATCGAAGTACCGACGAAGCTTGGCAAGAAATGTGGAAGCGGTGGGCTGACTCACATTTAACCGAAGAGCCGCCGCGCTGACGTTGCGCTCCTCCAGCAGCACGCTAAGGGGCATCAACAGATTAAGGTCCATCCCGGTGGGGGTCCATCCATTAGGGGACTTGGCTGACAAGCGATACCTCCCTGGTGGCAGCCTTGAGGGTGAAGCCCTCGCTTTCCACTAGGGTACGGGTGATGGCGATGCCTGCGGAGAGTAGTTTACGGGCCGCCATATGGTCTGCGGCGTTGTTGACCGATTCCACAGCCGCGAGGATGCCCTCCCTGAAGCAGAGGACGGAGAATTTGGCTTCGCTCTGGTCCCCCAGGATCAGGAGGTCGTCATCCGGTTGTGGGATGCCTGCCATCTGCAGCTTGTACGGGCCTTGAGTGGACCAGAACCACGGCAGTGCCGTGTAGGGGCTTTCAGCTCCCAGGATTGTACGTGCCGCATGACGTGCTTGGTCGGTGGCGTTTTGGACGGACTCCAGGCGGAGACTGCCCACGGCATGTGCGCTGGGGAAATTGGCGCAGTCGCCGATTGCCAGAACGGCGGGGTCTGCTGTGCGAAGCGTTTCATCGACGACGATTCCGTTGCTGGTTTCGATTCCGCTGTCGCGGGCCAAGGTGTCGTTGGGCTGCACGCCAATGCCGACCAGGACCAGATCTGCCGGGTAGGAGGACCCTGAGGTGGAGATTGCGGCTCCTACCCGGCCATCAGCGCCAGGCTCGAAGCGGTCGATACCCTCATCGAGGCGCAAGTCTATGCCCCGGGAGCGAAGGGCTGCCGCGAACCATTCGCTCATGACGGGAGTCAGTGCCCGTCCCATTGGACGTGGAGCGAATTCCAGCACGGTGACGTTGCAGCCGTGTGCCAAGGCTGCCGCCGCGAATTCGAGTCCGATAAATCCGGCACCGATGATCACGATGTTGCGGGCACTGGGCAGCGCCATGTGCAATGCCTCTGCATCCGAGAGTGTTTTTAGACCATGGATGCCGGGCAGGAGGGCGCCTGGGCAGTTCAGCATCCTGTTTCTGGCGCCGGTTGCGAAAACGAGGTGGTCGTAGTCGAGCACGCCTTCAGTGGTTTTCACCGTCCGTTCGGTCCGGTCCACGGCCAGTGCGCGAACCCCTGCATGAAGCGAGATGCGCTTATCGAGAAAGAAGGACGGGCCTCGCAGCGGCAAGGGAGCCGCCTCCTTGCCCGGGGAGAGGTAGTCCTTTGACAGAGGGGGGCGCTGGTAGGGCAGACCGGATTCCTCGGCTATGACGTCGATCTTGCCGTCGTATCCTTCCAAACGCAGCGCGTCGGCCGCCTGCAGGCCGGCCTGGCCGCCGCCAATGATAACAACGTTCATGTCACTGCACCCGTTCTAGAGTTGGCCGACAGGGATGTCGACGACAATCTCGGACAGTTCTGCATCGATGGTGATCTGGCACGCCAGCCGGGAGCTGTCCATTCGCTCCGCGGTGGCGCAGTCCAGCATTTCGTCTTCGTCGTCGCTGATGTCCGGCAGCGCCTGCGCGTACTCCGGGCGGACGTAAACGTGGCAGGTGGCGCACATGGCCTGGCCTCCACATTCGCCGATGATCCCGTCTATGCCATTGTTGACGGCGGCGCGCATCAATGTGGTGCCTGGATCGACCTGAAGGGTTTGTTGGGTGCCGTTGGGCTGGGTATAGGTGACGGTGGGCATCGTTGCTCCTTTGGTAATAAGTGGTTGCGTTAGTTCCAGGTGACGGGCAGGCTGGTCAGTCCGCGGAAGACCCAGCCATCCCAGCTTTCACTCCGTCGCTGGTCCACGCGCAGGCCCGGAAAGCGCTCGTAGGCCATCGGCACGGCGATCTGGCCAATGGAGGTCTTCGCCGCCCAGTGACCGGCGCAGAGGTGGACGCCGCTGCCGAAGGCGAGGTGGGGGCGTTTGGTCCGATTGATATCGAATTCTGCAGCTGAAGCGCCGAAGTGGCCCTCGTCGCGGTTGGCAGATGCCACGACGACGCCGATACCGGCGCCGGCAGGTATACGGACGCCTTCAAGGACAGTTTCCCGTGTCGTTTCCCGGGGGTACATTCCGATCGGTGACTGCCATCTGACCGCCTCATCAAACACTGATGCCCACCAAGCTGGATCAGCAAGGACCTGCTCGCGTTGGTCAACATGATTGCTCAGCGCCCACACCATGTTGGTGACCATATGCTGCGGCTCGTTCATACCACCGGAAATGGTCAATTTGACGTTGGCTGCAACATTGGCGGTGGGGAGTCCACTGTTGGCAAAAGCGGACACCATCGAGGCGTCCGGATTCTGCCGGTAATAGGGGATGAGCTCCTCCAGCAAGCGATCAGCCTCCGCGGTAGCGGCATCACACCGGTCCCAGATCGACTGATCATTCAAAACATTTCCCATCCCGGCGATGAAGTCATGAGACCAGCGCCGCACCTGCTCCACGGAAACGTCCTTCAATCCCAGGAGGTCAATGAGATTCTGCGATGCCACGGGGGCTGCGTAATCCCGGTTCAGATCCGCTTCGTCCGGCCCCAGCTCGGCGACTTTCTGAAGGTAGGTCTCGGCGTTACGCTCAAAAACCGGTCCCCAGACTTCCTTGATGGACTTGGGACGAAGAACAGGATTTACAGGCGCCCGATCTGCGGCGTGCTCCGGGTCGTCTTTGCGCAACATTGGCTGGGCGCCGATCGCCCGGGTCATCGTTGCACCCGAAACGTTAGCACTGAACAGCTCCTGATCCTGTTCAACCGTGTGGCAACCGGCGTAACTCGTCACCAGGAACTTGTTAAGCTGCGGAACCCAGGCCACCGGAGACTGCGCCCGGAGCCGGGCATAAGTCGGGTATGGATTAGTTGCAAGGGCCGCTACGTCAACCCAATCAGCCACCGGGTAGTCAGCGGCATCCGGTGAAACAGTTGCAGGCTCCTCTCCGCCGATACTGCGAACCGGGTCTGTTGTCGTATGGGTAATCACTGAGTTCCCGTGGAACGGGCACTCGCCCGCTTGTGTCGTCATGGCTTGCTCCTACTGGCACGTCATTGTGTACCCGGTGCTACTGGTACGTCCTCGTGTAATCAGTGTCATGGCAAAACATTCTCCAGTAAACTGCGGATATCAGCAGAAGTAATTCGATTTCTTAGGAATAGAGACTCAAGTGCCGAAGTTCACCTTTCGACAGCTCGAACTGTTCGCCGCGCTCCCCGAACACAGCACCTTGGGGTCAGCAGCACAACAGCTGCACATCTCCGAATCGGCGCTGTCCCATGCCATCAGTGAGCTGGAGGCGGCACTGGGGGAACAGCTGTGCATTCGCAGGAAAGCCAAGGGAATGCACCTGACACCCACCGGACGCCACTTCGCAACGCGGGCCCGGGAATTGCTTCGGGAAGCCAGTGCACTGGCCGAGGGGTTGGGAGAGCTTCGTGGCGAGCTCAAAGGCCCGGTGTCACTGGGCTGCTACACAGGCCTGGCAAGCAACGTGCTCCCCGCCGTCCTCGAGGGCATGGCAAAACGCCACCCAAAAGTGGAAATCAGCATCACGGTGGGAGACCATGCCGACCTGCTGCCCGCTCTGGAAAACGGAAGCCTGGACACTGCGATCGTCTATGACATCGGCCTTCCCGCGGACGTGGAACGCAAAGTCATCTACCAAACCGAAGTCATGGCAGTCCTGGGCGCCGACGACCCCCTTGCCCAGGAAGAGGACATTGAACTGGAAGCTTTGGCTAGCAAGCCGCTCATCATGCTCAACACGGCACCCAGCACCGAATATACGCAGTTGATGTTCGCCCAACGCGGCCTCAAACCACAGCTCGGGGCCGTAGTACCGCAAATCGATCTGGTCCGGGCAATGGTCGGGCGGGGACTCGGCTATAGTCTGCTGATGTCCAGGCCCAACCAGATCCCCGTCTCGAGCGAAGGCAAAGGTCTCGTCACCAGGCACCTCCGCCCCCGCGCCGGCCAGACCTCCGTCGTCGCGGTGTGGCCCAAGGAAGCGGCCCTCACGAACCGGGCCAAGGCGCTGGTGCAATACGCCGTCGAAATCCTGGATGCATCTCAGCCCGAGTAAAGCGGCGCTGGACGTCGCTGGGGGGCGAATCAGCTTCTGGACCGCTTTGACGTAAGGGCCCAAGCACGACGACGAGCCGGACCTCGCTTGCGCCGGTCCGGCTCGTCCTTCCCCCATTTCCATTGCCCGTAGGGCGGCGCCACCTAGGGTGATACGGTCTGCCGGCTAAGGGCAAACCTTGCATATCCTTCCAGCAGGACAGCGTTGTCCACCGACCCGAGATCTGCGACCGATTCCAGTGGTGCACCCTGCAAGAGCCGCTTTACGGGGACCTCCAGCTTCTTTCCAGTGCGGGTATGCGGAATTCCCGGCATGAAGACAATGTCGTCGGGAAGGTACCGAACGGACAGGTTTTCCCGAATCGATCTGGTGATGGCTTCCCGAGCGATGCTCGGGTCGGCGCCGTCGGCCAAGTGGACGAAGAGTGGCATGTAATAATCAACGCCCAGTTCCGCACCGACAACCAAGGCCTCGGCGACCTCCTGCAATGATTCAACTACGGCATAGATATCTGCCGAACCGAGCCGCAGCCCATTGCGGTTGAGGGTTGAGTCGGAGCGGCCGTGGATGAGGATGCCCTGCAGGGTGAACTCGATAAAGTCCCCATGCCGCCACACCCCTGGATATGTGGCGAAGTAGCTATCGTGATAGCGGCTGCCGTCATCACCCCAGAAGCTCAGCGGCATCGATGGCATTGCTTGGGTAACCACCAGTTCGCCCTTACCACGCGTGGGATTGCCGACTTCATCCCAGGACTCCACACGTACCCCAAGGGCAGGTGCTTGGATATAGCCGACATGGACGGGCAGTGTGGGACATCCCCCTACGAAAATGGAGGCGATGTCAGTACCGCCACTCATCGAGTTCAACCAGACATCGCCCACATTGCCGTAAACCCAGCGATAGCCGTCAGCGGAGAGCGGTGAACCTGTGACCTGAACGGATTTCAAGGCAGCCAGGTCATGGTCGAGCATCGGTGCCAGGGACGCCTTTGCGCAGGCGTGGATGAAACCAGCACCCACGCCCAGGACAGCAATCTGCTCTGCTGCAGCGATCTGCCATACCCGGTCCAAGGACGGGAAAGTGGGGTTTCCATCAACGAGCACCGCCGTGGCACCGACTCCGAGCGCAGAGACGAGCGAGTTCCACAACACCCAGCTGGTGGAAGCAACGTTGAGGTATCGGTCCCCCGGGCGCAGGTCGGAATGTATAAGGAGCATTTTCAGCTCCTCAAGCAGCGCTCCGCCGTGACCGTGAACGATCCCCTTGGGAATCCCTGTGGTCCCCGAAGAAAACAGTACCCACAGGGGGTGGCTGAACTCGAGGTCGGTGAAGACAAGCTCCGCTGGATCGGCGATGGCCTGCTCCCAATCCGTGGCCGGGACCTGGGTGGGGACACTTGGAATGGAAGTATGCCGCCCCACCCAGATGATGTGCTCGAGCGTAGGCAGCTTTGCGATGATTTCCACCAGCTCACCACGACGGTCCCGGTCCTTCCCGCCGAGTCGGTAGCCCGGCGCGGCAAGGATGACCTTTGGTTCGAGCTGGGCAAAGCGTGTAACGATTGCACCCGGGCCGAACTCCGGGGCACAGACCGACCAGATAGCGCCGACGGACGCACTGGCAAGCAGCCCGACGACGGCCTCGGCAACGTTGGGAAGTATTCCGACAACCCTGTCGCCCTGGCCTACGCCGCAACTACGAAGATGGGCAGCCAAGGAGGCAACGTCCCTCCTCAGCGCAGCCCATGTGACCTCCTCGCGCTTCCCATCCTCATCGATGCCGATGAGGGCGACTCCCTCGTGGCCCTGCAGCAGATGCTTTGCAAAGTTGAGCGTGCGGCCGGGGAACCAGCGCGTGTGTGGCATGGGGTCGCCGCTGCACACCGGCCCCGGAGTTCCACCTAAATCGACGCCGGCAAACTCGGCGAAAAGCTCCCAGAACTTCCCGGGCTCATCCACTGACCACTGCCACAGTTCGTCGTAGCCCGCCCCAATCCCGACGCTGTGGCCGGCCAGGAACTCGGCGAATCGGCCAACGCCGGTCTCGGGCGCCCGTTCCAGATCAGGTTGCCAGATCAATTCGCCATCTGCGGCCTGCGCGTTGGTAATCATGCCCTCTCCAAGTGCCGGGAGGCCTTCCTGCGCTGCTCGGCAATCTGTGCCGCGGTCAGCGGTTCGGTTCCGATCAGTACGAACAGGACCCTGGCGGTCTGCTCCGTGCGGTTGGACCAGGCGTGGCTCGTGGCACGTTGCACGGCCACATCACCGGCGCGCATGGTTGCCTCACCTTCGTCAACCAGCAGCGTGATTTCACCTTCAAGAACGACCGCATAGTCCAGCGAGTCAGTGCGGTGGAACCAGAAATGCCTGGAACCGCTGTGCTCGGCCCCGGCTTCAGCCTCCTCGTGTCCGTCGATCTCGTTGAAGATGACCGAGCCAGCCTCGTCCGGGTACACAGAGTCCGGCGGAAAATCGGCGATGCGCAGTATCGTCTGGCCCGGGGCAGGGAAGCTGGGGATCTCGACGTCCGCGCCAGCCGGATCCTCGTCGCTCACATGATCGATCGCCTCTGCCTCCGTCATCCAGGGGACCGTGGCACCAAATCCCGGAATCATGTCCGAGGACCAGTGGTTGGGGGCCGCTCCATCCGACAGGATAATGGCGCGACCATTGTCGTCGTGTCCGGTGACGACACGGCGAACCGGGGGCCGTGTCATCACGCCACCCATTCGTCGTGGGGGTAAGTGCGGGGCTCTGGCCACCAGGGCGCCTTTTGGCGTTCGGTGGAAATCGGGGTGCGAAGCGTCCCGACGCCTTCGAGTTCAAGCTCAATGACGTCGCCGGGCTGCAGGAATTTACCGATCTCCACGCCGGCGCCGAAGCCCATGGTGCCGGAGCCGATGAGGTCCCCAGGCTGAAGGCGGTCCGAGATGGAGACGTAAGCCAGCAACTCGGCCGGCGTGTAGACGAAGTCCTCCACCTTGGTGTCGGAGAGGACTTCGCCGTTGACACGGACCTGCCCGCGCAGTCCCTCGATTGAATCGACTTCGTCCATCGTGGTGACCCATGGGCCGATGCCGTAGCCGAAGTCCTTGCACTTTTGCGGGCCCATGCCGATGGCCATTTCCGCACCCTGAACATCGCGTGCGCTGAAGTCGTTGAAGACGGTGATGCCGAAGAGATGGTCCAGCGCCGTATCAGGGGTCAGATCACTGCCGGACTTGCCCACGACGTATCCAACCTCGAGCTCCCAGTCCAGGGCATTCGTGAAATCGGGGTAGGGAAGCTCCTGGTTGTGTCCGTAGGACATGGCCGTGGTGCCCTTGAAATAGCCCGGCCGCTCGTAAATTGAGCGTGCCGGCTGGGCCTTGGCCACAATACGGTGGAAGTTTTGGATATGCTGCTCGAAAGTCAGGCCGTCGCGTATCACCGGGGCGTCGACTGCCGCTCGCCATGACACCTCGTCAATGCCGTATGAGGCATCGTCGGCGGCGGCCAGTGAGTCGTGGGCCGCATCCAGGAATATGGAGCCTCCACCGATTCCGGCAGCCAGGCTGCCGGGCAGAACTGCGCGGGCCAGCGCCCGCGCCCGGTCAGGTTCGGCGGCTTTGCGTTGAAGCGTTAGTGCGTAGGCGCGTGCGAGATCAATGACCCGGCCTTGTTCCGGCTGGGCCGCAACCAGGCGAATCTCTTCGCCGTCGGGCGTGGGCACTGCTATCCGTCCCAGTTTCATGATTTTTCCTTCGTTTATTCATACGATACGTACAGTATCGTATCGAGATATGGGGATTGCAATAGCAAGTCCCTCGGAGGTTTGTAGGGTCACACGACGATGATGCGTGCAGTAGTAGCCAGTACGGTGAGGATTATCGGGTCACGACTCCCGGGATGCGGGCTCCAAGGCCTTCAGCAGCGGTTCAGTGTCGCAGAGTTCCTTCAGGGAAGTGCCCTGCCCAAGCATGCCCAGACTTTGTCGGATCCCGGTCAACAGCTCCAGCCCGCGCTGGTCCACGGTGAGCGTCCGCGCCCGTGAGTCCCATGCGCTCGTCGCCCCAGCCTGGAAACCGCAGCGTTCAAGTAATTCGATGCCCTGCGCATCTGACAGCTGAACTCCGGCCTCCACGCCGCGTGCCAAGGCCCTGAGGTAGCGTTCCAGTTCCACGGATCCGACGACGTCGGCACGGACCACCAGTCCTTGGCCCGGCAGCTCCGGCAGCCATGCATTGATGTCCACTATTCGGGCAAATCCGGACTTCTCCGCAAGTTTGTCCAACGGCGCCCCGAGCAGCGTCGCGTCCACTTCGCCGTCGAGCAGTGCATCCAGGCGTTCGCGCACACCACCCACTACCCTGTAGTCGACCTCGACGCCGGCGTCCCGCAGCAGACGCTTGGCGATGAGCGCGAAACCGTTGTTGGGAGCGTCAACGGCGAACCGGCAACCAGCCAGATCCGTTATCGTCGCGAGGCCACTGCGGGCATGGATACCCAGCGGCGTGGTCGCCTCCACTTGGGCCACCAGGCGAAGGTCGGCCCCTGCCAGGGTCCACTCGAACAGGTTGTCGATCGCCGTGACAACCATGTCCTGTTCCCCTGCGAGCAGGGCTCGAAGCTGTTCGGCGCTTGAGGTGGTGCGGGTGAGCACCACATCTGATCCTCGCAGGAATCCAAGATCTTCCGCCAGCAGATAGGACACTGGCGGAACAAAATGGCTCTGGCGCAAGGTCCTCTGGCGCAGGGTCACTGGGCGGCTCCGCCAGCAGCAGCGACGGCGAGCGGCCGATCCACATACCAGGGGGGCAACTGTCCGCTGGGCCCGCGAACAGTCGACCGTTGAGTGCCCAGTCCGCTGATTTCCGCCTCCATGACGTCGCCGTCCCTCAAGAAACGGCCCCAATGAGAACCGTTGCCTGCCGGGGAACCAGTGATGAGGACATCGCCGGGCAGCAGGACGGCTACCGAGGAGGCGTAGGCGATCAGGCTCGGGATGTCGAAGACCAGGTCATCGGCCAGGGCATCCTGCATTGGATTGCCGTTCAGGCTCAGGCGGATCCGCAGCTTTGCCGGATCCGGGACGAACCGCTTCGGCACAAGGTAGGGGCCCGTAGGGAAGAACGTGGGCTGGTTTTTCGCGCGAAACCAATCAGTACCCATCATCGCGATGTCGTTGCGCGGGACCAAGGTGCGTGCGGTGATGTCATTGACGATGGTGTATCCGGCCACGTAGTCAAGAGCGTCCTCGGCTGAGACCCTGTGGGCCTTTCGTCCGATGACCACTCCGAGCTCCAGTTCCCAGTCGACGTTGCCACCCACATCAGGAAGTTGGACGTCGTCGTAGGCTCCGCACACCGCCGAGGGGATACCCGTCCAGACATACGGATCCCCCGAGCGGCCCCGCTCGTCGATTTCGGCCGCAGCGTCAGCTGCTAATTGCGCTGGGTCCGCGCCTTCCTTGCCGAGCTTGTGGGCGACGCTCATTTGCACGACGTGCTCGCGGTAGTTTGCCCCGGCGGCGATGATGCTGCCCACCGGCTGGACCGGCGCCTGCACGTTCAGTCCTTCGAGCGGGAGGGTGCGCGCCGCGGCCGCGTCGATGGACCCGAGCACATCCAGGTGTGCGTCCCAATCGGCGAAGAGATCGCCGATGCGTGAAATTCCCGGCAGCACGATGCGCAGGTCAACTACGCGGTCTCCAAAGACCGCACCGGGGAAGCTCTCCCCGGCCTTTTCGAAGGTGCCCAGCGTGAAGCCGTTCACTTGCTCTTCTTCCATGAATCCTCCAATGTCCATCATTTGGTGCCGCTATACCGGCGGGGGGACATAAAGGCCCTTGTCCTGGTCGTTGAACATCTCGCGGGCGATAAATTCGTCCATGTCGCCCCCGGTTCCCCACTGATCGGACGTCTCAGGATCGCGGGTGTCGAAGATGCTTGGATGCCATGTATCCTCGTCCACCGAGTCCAGTTCGGTGGTGTACTCCATGGTGTTCCCGTTGGGATCGTGGAAGTAGGTGAAGGTGTTGTCTCCGGCTTTGTGACGGCCGGGGCCCCAGATCTTCCTGAATCCCGAACGCAGCAGTCTGCCGCTGCCGCGCATGTACTCGTCGATGCCACGAAGCTCGAAGGATGCGTGCTGCAGTGAAGCATGCGGGCCGCGGGAGATCGCAATGGAATGGTGTTGGGCATTGCAGCGCATGAAGTAGAAGAGATCCCCCATGTGCGGGTGCTTCAGGGTGTCGGAGAGGCGGAAGCCAAGCATCTGCTCATACCAGGCGCGCATTTTCTCGGGTTCAGGAGAGTTGAGCACCACGTGGGAGAGCCGCACCGGAATCGCCTCGCGTTCCTCGATCTTGCGGTGCTTGCGTACGTCTACGTCTGATGAGACCTCGATAGTGCGTCCCTCCAGGTCGAAGAACCGGAAGCCGTACCCACCTCCAAGGGTCTTGACGTCATCGGGTTCGCCGATCAGCTTTACGCCCTTGGCAATGAGATCCGAGGCGAGTTGGTCCACTGAGGCCTTGTCCGCTGCACCGAAAGCGACCATGTCGAGGCGCTTTTCATCGGCCTTACGAACACGCACCGAATACTGTTCCGGTGAGCCTTCGGCGGCGAAGTACGTCACGTCGCCGTCGTTCTCCATTTCGGTGAGTCCCCAGTGGTTCTTGTAAAACTCAACCTGCTTTTGGTAATCAGGCACTGCGATGTCGAAGTGCCTGAGGTGTGTGATCGGGCTGAATGCCATGATGCGCTCCTGTGTTCCTGTCCGTGTGTGGTCTGTCGAATTTTGCTTTAGAGGGATGCCGGCACTTCCCGGGCAAGGCCCGGGATTCTGCCGATGAGGCGCTCCAGCGCGTCAGGGGTATCGCCTAAGCCCAGGATGTAGCGGTCGGGGCGGATGACAACAGCTTGGGCGCCGGCGGCCTGAAGGATCTGGCCAACTTTTGCCGGATCAAACAGGACCACGACGTCGGCGGAATCCTCGAGTTGTTCGCGGAGTTGGGATGGGATTGCCGAATAGATTTCGTGTGTTGTTGCCACCAGGAACCGGCTTCCCACCATGTCATCCAGACGCACTCCGTCGCTGAGGATCGGTTGAATGGCCAGCCTGCCGGCACGTTCATCGACGCCACCTTCGTGCAGGCCCGGCCCCAGTGCGGGGGCTACCGGGGCGGAGGCAGCAGGGTTTGCGCGAATGAAGGCGTCACGCTGCTTGGCGATCTCGGCGTCGGTTGTTTGCATGAAACCCGCCGCTCTTGTTGCCTGCTCCACCCAGAACCGTGCATGCGGCATGCGTTCACTCTCATAGGTGTCGAGCAGGCTTTCATTGGCCGTGCCCCGCTTGACAGCGTCAAGCTTCCAGACGAGGTTGGCCACATCCCGCATTCCTGCGCAAAGTCCCTGCCCAAAAAGCGGGGGTGCCTGGTGGGCTGCATCTCCTGCCAGGAAGATGTTGCCGGCCCGCCACTGCTGCGCGATGCGGCCGCGGAAGGTATAGGTGGCGAGGCGGTCTGCCACAAACTTCCCTGCCGGCAGGACGCCGTGGCTGATTCTTTCAACGCCCGCGGGGGTTGCAATTTCTTCGGGGTCATCCCCCGGCATCAACATGAACTCCATGCGAACACGCTTGCCGGGCAGGCGGATCCACAGGGAGGGCCGGGTGTGATGGCCCAGGAAGATCATGTCGGAAGACAACCCAGGGCCTTCTTCCAAAATGCCGTCTGCGACCAGCCACTGCGCATCTTCACCCAGCTTTTCACACTCAATCCCCAACGCCTGGCGGATTGACGAACGGGCCCCATCCGCAGCAATGGCCCAGCGGGCATGGATGAGTGATTCCGTGCCGTCAGCGTCCCGCACCGCCACTGCGACGCCGGCTCCCTGGTTGCGCACTGAGATCACGTTGGCGCCTTGTCGGAACTCAACACCGGGAAGTTCTTCCACCACGCCCCGTAGCAGAACTTCGATGTCCGGTTGGTGAAAAGTGAGGTCATCATGCCAGCCCTGAGTGCCGAATTGGCCAGTGGGCACGGACACAAGGACTTCCCGTTCCTCATTCTCAATGTGGAAGGAGGACATCGGCAAAGTTGCTTCGGCAAAGCGCTCTGCTACCCCCAGCGATTGGAGGGTACGGAAGGTTTCACCATCAAAATGCACTGCGCGGGCGGTTGGCCAAACCTGGGCATCCCGCTCCACGCCGACGGCGGTCAGACCCGCGCGCCCCAACAAGGCCAAGGCAGTGACTCCAACAGGCCCTCCCCCGATCACTACGACGTCGACGTTGACGTTAGTCATCTCGCTCCTTCAAGTTCAGTACGTATCGTTTCGAATAAAAAGTAACATGCATCACGCGGGGGCACAAGGGTGCATGGAAGCGCTTAAAACGGCGCCCGCCGGCTTAGGCCTTCCAGACTGTCTTAAGGTTGCAGAACTCCCTGATGCCGTCCGCAGCCAGTTCACGACCAAAGCCGGAGCGCTTGATTCCGCCGAAAGGAAGCTCTTGATACGAAACCGTCATGCCGTTGATAAAGACCGCCCCCGCGTCGAGATTCGCCAGGAACCATTCCTCCTCCTGAACATCGCCGGTCCACACTGAACTCGAAAGCCCAAAGGTAGTCTGGTTCGCAATCCGCAAGGCATCCTCGCGATCATGGGCACGGTACAGCGACGCGACTGGACCGAAGGCCTCTTCCTGGATGATCCGCATCTCTTCAGTTAGGCCGGCGAGCACCGTCGGGGCGTAGAAGAAGCCCGGACCTTCCGGGACTGTCCCGCCAGTCAGCACCTGGGCGCCCAAAGCGCGTGCGTCCTCGACGAGTTCAGCCAGCTCGTCGCGTCCGGACAGGGTGGCCAACGGTCCCACCTGGGTTGCGGGGTCCAGTGGGTCCCCCACGGAAAGCTCCGACATCAGCTTCACGAATTCGGCGGCGAAAGCGTCGTAGACCTCGGTGTGCACGATGAAGCGCTTGCCGGCAATGCATGACTGGCCATTGTTGCTGATACGCGCACGGACGGCGGTCGCTGCTGCCTCCGCAACATCGGCCGAAGGCATGACAATGAAAGGATCTGAGCCGCCAAGCTCCAGCACGGATTTTTTTACGTGATCGGCGGCGATGGCAGCCACCGAACGTCCTGCCGGCTCGGAGCCGGTCAGCGTGACGGCCTTGACCCGCTCATCGGCCAGCACGGAGGCCACCGCAGAGCCGCCAATCAGCAGGGTGCGGAAAGAGCCAATCGGGAAACCCGCCCGCTCAAAGAGCGTGTCCAGAAAGAGCGCGGCCTGCGGCACGTTTGATGCGTGTTTGAGCAGGCCCGAGTTCCCTGCCATGAGCGCCGGGGCCGCAAAACGAATGACCTGCCACAACGGATAGTTCCAAGGCATGACCGCCAGGACGGTCCCCAACGGTTCGTAGCGGGTCCACGCCCTGCTGGCGCCCACCGATGACGGGTTGTCCAAGGGAGCGTCAGTAAGGAATTCCTCGGCCCGCGCGGCATAAAAGCGCATGGCCTTAACGCACTTGTGCACTTCGGCAATGGATTGCGCAATTGGCTTACCCATCTCAACGGTGATCAGCTCCCCCAGGCCCTCCGCCTGCTCCTCGAGAATTTCCGCCGCAGCGAGCATCCACAGCGCACGCTGGGCAAAGGTTGTCCACCGCAGCGCTTGGGCAGCTTTGGCCGATTCTGCAATTCGCTCCTGGACTTCCTCCGCGCTGTGCGGCTCAATGATCAATTCGGTCAAACCGGTGGTGGGGTTGACGGTTGCGATTGCCATACGTGGGTCCTCTTCCTCGAGACGTGTTCTTCGTCACGACTATAGGATACGATGCGTATCGGACACAATCTTCGATCCTTCTCCGGATTCATCCACCCACGCAGCAGCCACTTCGGCTGCACGACACAAAGGAGTGCCCGTGAGCACCGACGGCGAGCTACCGACGAACCTTCCACTCTTTCTCACCGACGCCGATGTGGCCAGCATTTCGGACTGGTCCGCGGCTATCCAGGCGATCCGCGCGGCCTATAAGAATCCCGCCGACGACGCCGGCACGCCTGGACGCATATTCGCTCAGACGCCACGGGAATGGCTGAGGGTCATGCCCTCGGTGCCACCAAGCGGGCAGCTGTTCGGCGCGAAATCCATTGCAGGGTCCTTCGCGGATGGACTCCGCGTCAGCTACTTGATTTCCCTCTTCGATAAGGACACCGCGGATCTTGTGGCGCTGGTGGACGGAAACCGTGTGACCGGCCTGCGCACCGCTGCAACCACAGCAGTGGGCGCCTCCAGCATCGTCCCGCCACGGCCATTGAGCGTCGGGGTGATCGGCTCCGGCTTTGAAGCACGTTCCCATCTGACCGCGTTTTCGCATGTCCTTGAATTCGCGGACATCCGTGTGTTCAGCCCTACGGCCGCCAATCGCGAGGCCTTTGCTGCCGAGTTCGACGGCGTCTTTGGCGCCCCCGCACGCGCTGTCGGCTCCGCCCGCGAGGCTGCGGAAGGGGCTGATCTAATTTTGTGCGCCGCCCGCTCCCGGGACGAGTCCCCTACCCTGCAGGCCGAATGGGTCGGCCCCGACTCGGCGGTAGTTTCCATCGGTTCCACCACACCAGCCCAACGGGAACTGCCTGCGGAGCTGATCGCAAGGGCCACAACAGTAGTGGTGGACACCCGTGACGAGGTAGTGCACGGCAGCGGGGACATGATCGCGGCCCGGGCGAACGGCGTCGACGTCGATTCGCTCGTCGTCACGCTCAATGCGGTCCTCAGCGGGGAAACTGCGATCGATGTGGAGCGCGGGATCAGGATATATAAGTCAACGGGTTCCGGATTGCAGGACATCGTGGTGGCCGAAATGCTCGTGGATCGCGCCCGCGCCGAGGGCGTTGGCACGATCCTTCCGGTTGGCATCGTCACCAGCCGCAAATAGGCCCCAGATCAGAAAAAACGGAAAAACAAGGAGTACATCATGGTGGACTACACCAAATCCGAGGCACGTTCCTGGGCCCGGGAGAACTTTGTCGGCACTGTCGCCGTCACGCACCCGTCCTTCACCCCGGACTTCTCCGGCATCAACGAAAATGCAATCCGACACGACATCCTCCTGCTCAAGGAACGCGGCTACAAGGGTTCCCTGCTGATAGCCGAAGCGAACATAACTCCGGAGGAGAATGCCCGGATCACGGAGGTGGCCCGCGAGGCTGCCGGGGAAGACTTCGGCCTCTTTTTCCACGCCATTTTCGGGACATTGGAAGAAAACATCCACGCCGCAAACCTGGCGACGAAGGCGGGCGCTGACCGTGCCCTGCTGGCCTATCCTTCCTCGTTCTGGCCCACTTCATACGACGAGGTTTTCGACTACACCAAGCGGTTTACCGACGAAACCGACCTTGCAACCATGTTGTTCCCGCTGCCGGCTTGGGGGTTCGAGAGGATTCACCCCGCGGGCATGAGCGTTGATTTCGTGCGCCGCGTCCTTGATGCCATGCCCAGCATTGTTGCCATCAAGGCCGAACAGGGATACCCGGGCATTCCAGGTGTCATGGAGATGTACCACCACTTCCGCGATGAAGTAGTGATCTCCTGCCCCATTGAGGCCGAACTCATCCCCCTGATGTCGGTCCTGGACGTTCAGTTCTCCGGCACTGCGAACACGAACTGGATGGGCGACTACTACCCCAAGGCCTTTGAGCTCGCGCGCACCGGCAAGTGGGAGGAGGCCATGGAACGGTATTGGGAGGTGCAGCCCGCCCGGGCCGCGAATATTGCGGTGTCGTCCACTTCCACTCCGGGAACGAGCTCCATCAACCGCACCCAGTGGAAATACCAGGAATGGCTCTCCGGATTTAATGGGGGCGCGCTGCGTCCTCCGGCAGTCAGGCTCCCCGACCGCTTCATGAAGCAGCTACGCGCCAGCCTGCAAGCTTCGGGGCTTCCAGTCACGGACTCACCTGACTCCGAGTTCCTCCGCGGACGCGTCACCGCATAAATAGTGGCCGGCCGTGAGCTGGCACGGAAAGCCCCTTGGATCGCCGGCTTGTTTATTGCCCGGTGATTCAAGGGGCTCCTCATGCATGGATGGACCACTGCGTGGCCCCGGCGTCGTGCACGAGAATCAGTCGGTCGCGCGAAGCGCCCTGCCTGTTCCGCGGTAGATGGCAACAGTCCGCTCCCCCGCCCGCACCATGACATCGACGATCATCCGGCGGCCCTCGTGAAATGTCACTTCAGCGCAGGCAACAAGCTCCTCGGAGATGCGGGCCGGGGAAACATAGGAGATCGAAGCCTCGGCGGTCGCGATTCCGGCGCCGAACGTGTTTGCGGCCATGGCGAATGCCGTGTCTGCCAAAGCGAAGACCAAGCCGCCGTGGGCAATCCCATGCCCGTTGGCCATCTGTGGCGTAACGGTCAGGACTGCAGTGGCCCGCCCTGCACTTGCACTCAGCACCTGAATACCCAGGCCTTCCAAGGAGCGGTCTGCGGCAAGCATTGAGCGGGCCGGGTCCGCAATAAGTGCTATCGGTTTCATGAGAGCCTCTCCAGCACCATGGCCATGCCCTGGCCGCCGCCCACGCACAGGGTGGCCAGGCCGAGGGATCCGTCAGTGGTTTGCAGACCATTGATGAGTGTTCCAACCAACCTCGCACCCGTTGCACCGAAGGGGTGGCCCAGGGCGATTGCGCCGCCAAAGGGGTTGACGCGCTCCGGATCCGCCCCGAGCTTGCGGACCACTGGGACCACTTGGGCGGCGAAGGCTTCATTCAGTTCGACGACGTCAATGTCACCGATCGAGAGCCCCAAACGATCAAGCAGACGACTGGACGCAGCAACCGGTCCCAGTCCCATGATCTCTGGTGAAAGGCCGCTGGCGGCGCTGCCCAGAATCCGGGCCAACGGCCGCAATCCAAGTTCGCCGGCTCGGCGGGCGCTCATTACCACCAAGGCCGACGCGCCGTCGTTCAGTGGGCTGGCGTTGCCCGCCGTGACAGTTCCGGACTCGTGGAACACAGGCTTCAGACCTGACAGGGCTTCCATGGTGGTTCCCGGTCGCGGGCCGTCATCGGCGCTGACCACCATGCCGGAAGCCGTGGTCACTGAGACAATCTCTCGCGCAAAATACCCGGACTGGACAGCCCGCTCCGCCCGGCGTTGAGACTCAAGAGCCCATTCGTCCTGGTCACGGCGCGAGGTTCCGGTCAGACGGGCTACGAACTCCGCAGTCTTGCCCATCGAAAGATACACATCCGGCAGCTCGCCACGATCCCGGGGGTCGACCCACGGCTGACCAGCTTCGAAGCTGGCATCGGCCCGTCGCGCTGCCTCGGCAAAGGCCGGGTGGGGGTTATCAGTCACTGGAGGAACTGCGCTGGTCGATTCGACACCCGCAACCAGGAAGGCATCGCCGTCGCCCGCGCGCACGGCCTGTGCTGCCATTGCCGTAGCCTGCAACGAGGAGGCGCAGAAGCGGTTTACTGTGACCGCCGGGACGGTGTCCATTCCTGCAAGCACCATGATTCGACGTCCGATGTTGTCGCCCTGTGCGGCCTGCGGGACAGCGCACCCCACGTAGGCATCCGCGAACTCGTCAGAGCCCAGCTGTGGAACGGCAGCGAGTGCTCCCCGAATGGCTGCGAGGGCCAGATCCTCGGGACGCTCAGCGGCCAATGAACCCTTACGGGCCCGGCCAATCGGTGTTCGGCGGTAGGCGACCACCACAGCATCACGTGGCTCCAAGGCAGTCTTCACGATCATGCTTTCCTTTCATTGGGGACCGCCCGGCACGCCGCTGGTCCCTTGGCGCGAGAAGGACGGGATTGAGAACACAGGGTTGCTAAGCCCAAGGGCCCGCCCTTGCATCTCAGTCCACCCAACTTATACGAACCGTATCGTATTACACAAGGCCTGCGGGAACAGCCAGAAATGCTTCTGGAATTCCGCCATCGCCATCTCGTCCTGTTGGCATTCACCGATGAGTTGGGCGACAAGGCGGCCCTCGTTGCCGGCATAGACCTCCGTCAAGGAGGCCGTGTGCTCAAGAAGCGCATCCACTGGAAACTGTCTGCGAGTTCGGCTGCCGTCGATCAACAGTCGCGCCTTATTGATGGCGGACGTTTGTGACCATGCGCGGATTAGTCAGCTATCGTCCTTCTGCTCCTTGAACCTTCGAAGGGGAGTGAAAGAGTAGCGGTATTCAGCCGGCGCTTGCCCGAAGGCCGATTTGAAGGCGCGGGAGAAGCTGGAGGCGTCCGTAAAGCCCCACTGCATTCCTACGGCGGATACCGGCCTGCCGCTCAATTGCGGGTTCTCAAGGTCCAAACGGCATTTTTCAAGGCGTTTGCGCCGGATCCAGGAGCTCACCGTTTCGCCGTGCTCTTCGCAGAGCTTTTGCAAGTAGCGAACGGAGATGTGGTGTGCAGCTGCCACTTGAACGACCGTTAATTCCGCATCTCCCAAATGAGAGGAGATGTATGCCTGGATACGGGCCAGCAGAACTAATCGCGCTGAGTTCTGCGGCGAACCCGGATCAATCCTTTCGGCAAATACTGCTGAGACAAGGCTAAGCAGTGCATCGGAGACGCTTGCGGTTCCCGGCATCTTACCGTCGTGCAGCTGCTGCCCCAACGCGCCCAGAAGTGTGGACATCAGTAAGCCAAAGCCGTGCCGCCCGGAGACACGGGAGGCCGTCAGGGAAGCGATGTGACGGCGGCTTAGCTGCATCGAGTCCGGTGGAAACATGACCACGAGCATCCGGAAAGCATCGTCAAAGTACAGGTCGTAGGGTCTACTGGTGTCGTAAATCGCGAAGTCGCCGGGCGTCAGGGCAGCCTCGCGGCCGTCCTGGGCAACCACCGAGTAGCCGCGCACTTGCAGGCCCAGCTTTATCAGGCCAGGATCATTTGCGGCAATTTGACGTGAAGTCCGCTGGACCTGACTCGCGCTTCCGGAAACTTCGCTGACATGCATTGCACCCACACTTTGGCCGACCAGGGAGCCGCTGAAGCAACCCGGTTCAGTGGTTGTGACAGTCAAGGGCACAAAGGCAGCGTTAACCGCTTCCTTCCAAGCCTCGAAACGTTCCCCGCTGTCCAATAGGGAAGCGTTAAAGACTTGCAGCGGCTCTGGGAGCGCAACTTCGGTCACGGACATCCTCCTCTACAACACCCCGTTCAGTCTGGCACACGAGCGCGATTTAGCGTGATCCGCATCACGATCCTGCGCATCGTGCAAAGCCCCGTGCGCCTGAGGCCAAAGCCTTCCCGAGGCAAGGACGGCAAAGTTCTGAATACATCGCCATCCATCATCACGCCTACGTTCAAGGAGGAACTCATGGCTAATAACACCATTGCCAGTGACTACATCATCATCGGGGCAGGCTCGTCGGGTAGTGTAATTGCCCGGCGTTTGCTCGACGCCGGCTACAGCGTCCACGTCCTGGAAGCCGGTTCCGCGGATACGGATCCAAACATCCATAGCCCCCAAGGGTGGCCAGCGCTGCTCACAGGCGCCAATGACTGGGCCGTGATGACCACGCCACAAAAGCACGCCAACAACCGGGTTCTTTACTGGCCAAGGGGCAAGGTTCTGGGCGGCAGCAGCTCCCTCAACGGTATGATCTACATCCGCGGCCACCGCAACGACTACGATGTCTGGGCAGCGAACGGGGCCGCGGGTTGGTCCTGGGATGAAGTACTCCCGCTCTTTAAGCGCTCAGAGGACCATGCGGACGGAGCCAACGAGTTCCACGGTGAGGGCGGTCCGCTCCACGTCGAACGCATCATCAACCGTCATCCAACCGCTCAAGCCTTTGTGGATGCCGCAAAGGCGCTTGGCCACGCGGAAACGGAGGATTTCAACGGAAGCCGCATGACCGGCGTCGGCTTTAATCACACCACCACCCGTGCCGGGAAACGGGCCAGCGCTTGGCAGAGCTTCATGGCGCCCCTGCTGGACCATCCCGGACTGACCGTCACCACTGGTGCACTTGTCACGCGGATTGTGGTGGCGAGCGGGCGGGCGATCGCCGTCGAGTACCAGTCAGCCGATGGCGAGCACCGTGCAGCCGCCAACTCCGAAGTAGTGCTCTCCGCAGGGGCCATCGGGTCTCCTCAGATTTTGCTCCTCTCCGGAATTGGACCCAAGAATGAGCTACAGCGACTTGGCATAGCTTCCGTCGCGGACCTTCCCGGCGTCGGCGAAAACCTGCATGACCACCTCTTGGCAGGCAACATCTATGAAGCCAGCCAGCCACTAGCGGCGGGAAAGCACAACCTGCTCGAGAGCCAGTTGTACGCTCACAGCAAGCAAACCGACGAGGAAGCGCCGGATCTTCAGCCCTTGTTCCTTCATCTGCCATACCCCACAGACGGTGGAGCTGCCCCGGCGCACGGCTACACCATTGCACCAGGCATCGTCCGCCCCCGCTCCCGCGGATCACTCCGGCTCGCGTCAGCCGACCCCACAGTGGCGCCGGTGGTGGACCCCAACATTCTGGCAGACGAGTATGACGTTGAGGCGCTCGTTGATGCGGTCGAAATCTGTCGGGAAATCGGCCAGCAGGACGCCTTCGCCCCATTCCGGAAGTCCGAGTTCAGCCCATCGGGCGTCGCCAACAGGGACACCCTCCGGGAGTTTGTGCGCCAAGTGGCCGGGACCTATCATCACCAGGTTGGAACATGCAAGATGGGCATCGATGACCTCTCTGTAGTAGACCCAGAGCTCCGAGTGCACGGGATTGCAGGCCTGAGGGTGGCGGACGCCTCCATCATTCCGTCCGTTCCCAGCGGCAACACTAACGCCCCAGCCATCATGATTGGTGAGAAAGCGGCCGATTTGATCCTGTCGGCCGCCACCCATAATTCCGCGAGCGATGAAACCATCCTTGCGGCAACTGCAAACTGATTGGCCCGTGGGCGACTGACCAGCCCGTGGTCAGTCGCCCATGGCTACGCCCTGCCGGCCACGGGCATCCCCACATCCCAACGTTTGTCACACAGCAAGGAACAATCAGTGAAACGATCAACGCTGAAACTGGACGGAGCCGATATAGCCGTTCGCGAATCAGGCAACGGTCCCACCATGATTCTTGTCCATGGCACGGGCGCCGATGGCAGCACCTGGGATGGGGTGTTGCCATCCCTCGCTAAAGACCACAGGGTCCTTGACTACGACCGGCGCGGATACGGAAGTTCCGTGCATCCCGCCGTGGTCGATTATCGGGTCCACAGTCACGACCTTGAGGCTCTCATCGAACAACGGGCCGCCGGCCCTGCCTGCCTGGTGGGTTGGAGTTCCGGAGGCACAGTCTGCTTGGACCTGGCCGGTCGGCGGCCCGACTTGATTTCCCATGTGGTTGTTATGGAAGCGCCTGTCCACGGCATCAGGAATGGCTCCATGGAGCTATTCAGAATCGCTGCCCGAGTTCGATGGCTCCAAAGCCGCGGACGCGGGGAAGAAGCTGTGACACTGTTTCTTCAGTTCGCTTCCAAAACCGTCGACGGCGGCAACGGTTTCGACCGTGCACCTGCCGAATCGCGCGCTTCCCTGTTGGCTAACACAGAAACAATCCTGGCAGAACTGGGTGCAAGCAGATTCGGCCCGCTCGGAGAATATGTGGACTACAAGGCGCTCGCCAAATCAGGGTTGCCTATCACATGGCTCGTTGGTGGCGAGAGCGGCAGGTGGTACAACCGCATCGCACAGGATGCATCCCGCCAAATCCCGTCAGTGCGTGTTGAGAAAGTACCGCTGACCTCACACCTCATGCATCACGAGCGTCCCGAAGCATTTGTTCGCGCCGTGCTTGGTGCCGTTGAGTAGATGTAGGACGAGGGCTGCAACCAGTTGCAACATAGGAGCCAGCCGAGGGCCAACCAGCCAGGCCCTGATCATCTCCGCAATGGTTCACTCGCCACGTCCCTGGGCTGGGCAACGGCAATATCCTGGATCCTTCCCCGGGTCATACCGCGCAGACGGCCTCGCCCATATCCCTATGAGCGAAGCCGTCCTGTGGAACGCATGCCTGAAGTAAAGAGTTAGGACACCTGTGCCGGGATTTGGTCGTACGGCACGGATTTGACGGCTTCCATCACCGATTGCAGCGGTTCGGGACTGCGCCCGGTGATCAGCTGAACGTGTCCTGAGAGAACGGTCTGATACCCCTCGGCAATGGCGACTTCAGCAGTAACCAACTCATCACTTGCCCACATGTGGCCGTCGGCACTCGGCGGCATGGAGGGATCGTAAGTCCTTGGGATACCGATTGAATCGAAGAAGGCGAGCCGCTCATCATCGGAAATCGGCTGATAATCAATTGGCGCGCCGTGTACCTTCGAACCAATGCGCGCAATGTCTTCAAAAGTCAGCAGTTCAGGTCCGGTGATCTCATAGACAGCACCGGCATGCCTTTCTGCAGCAAGCAATACAGCGGCTGCGCTGCGGGCGACATCGGCTTTGGCGGCCGGCGCCAGCCGTCCATGACCCGTTGCCTGTGCCATCACTCCGCTGGCTACCGCAGGAGCAACAAGAATGTTACTGATGATCTCCGCGTACAGCGCGTTGCGGAGGAAGGTGTAGGCCAAGCCCGAATTCCGGAGATCCAATTCGCTCTGATAGTGGTCCCTGGCTGAAAGAGCCGGGTTGTTAGGGTGAATGCCGCCCACGGACGTGTACACAATGTGCCGGACACCGGCATGCTGTGCCGCGGCAATCGCGTTCCTCGTCTCGGAAACCCGACGGCCCAGATTGAGTCCGCTGATGAGGAACAGAACTTCGCCGCCGATGTAGGCCTCGTTGAGGGATTCAGGTTCCTGGTAATCGCCACGCATCACGCGGATGCCCGGATTCTTGTGTTTGTACAGCTTTTCCGGCGTACGTGATACCAGCGTTAGTTCTATGTCCGGGTTAGCCGCCAGAAGCAGTTCTGTGACTCTGCGCCCAAGATCCCCCGACGCCCCACTGATGATGATACGGCCCACTTCAGGCCTCCTTTTTGTAGTTTCTTTCTCCCGGCCTCTTTGGCGGGAACGGTGGTGCAAGTGATCCGGCGTCAGCCGAGGGGACCCCAGAAGGTTTCGCCGCCGTACGTATCGGACATGGGAGACAGCGCCTCGGGCCAAACCTCGGGATCGATAACGCGTCGTTGTGCTGGTGTCCGCACGGTCCCGTCCCATCCCACCTGTTCCATGTAGTAGTACAACTCCATGACGTGGCCGTCGGGATCGACTGCGTGAAGCGTGTAGTCGACACCGGGGTGGATCTCCTGTGGCAGGTCCAGGAGCTTGACACCTCGCTCTTCGAGGTGGCTTCGCGCTGCTCTCAACTGTTCATACGAGCCGAGTTGGATGCCGAAGGAGAGCAACGTGGTGTGTTCGCTGACTCCCAGGTTTTTCCGGAGTTCCATCGGGAAGAGTCCCAGGCTGTGGTGTTCCGTGTTTGCCCTCAGGAAGACGGCGCGGTGACCATGGACCACCGTTTCCTCGCTCTTCACCAGGCCAAGCCGCTGCGTGTAGAACTCCTCTGCACCGGCGACGTCCTCAACGAAGATGCTGACAGGTCCGATGCGAACGGGTTTGAACGGGCGGGAAAGGAGCACACCGCCTACATCGAACGTCTTCGGCAACTCGTCCACCCACCGGTAACCGCTGGTGAGATCCACACCATCCGCCTCGGCGGCAGCCAGCTCGCTGCCCTCCGACGTCGTGGGAAGCGAAGGGTGCTCGTTCGCCCATGGCCACAAGACTTCGGGTTTGCTCCGGCCATCCCAACCGACCTGTTCGATGCCATATTCCAGTTCGTTCGTGTGCCCTGTGGGATCGGGGAAGTAAGTGTGCCAATTGGATCCGGGGTCCCGGCCATAGCGTTCGATCCTGTTACCCAAGGACTCAAGCCATAGCCGTGCCTGGACCACCTCGCGAAGGCTTCCAACTTGCCACGTGATCTGGTTGATGGTCAGGTCACCCCTGGCCGGGGAATCCATGTGGTCCACCCAGGCCTTTGGCATCAGGACGAAGGTGTGGTGATCGCTGTTGTGGCGAAGAAAATAGATATGTCTGTCGGCGAGGCCATCAAGCCATACCCCTGGGTCGTACTTCTCCAGGTCAAGGGCATCGGCCACCTGGAATCCGAGGAGATCCCGGTAGAAGGCCAGCGACGCGCCTGTATCTTCTACGCTGATGCCAAAATGGTTGAGCCGGCGGATTTTGAAGGGGCGGTCGTAGAGAACACCGCCCACGTTGTGCTGCTGTTCGCTCATGGTTATCTTTCTTTGTGTGTGCCAAGGGGAGCAATGGCTGAAGACTTCACGCTGATCTGAAATCTCACGTGGCGGGGCTGATAACTTCGTTCCGGATCGTGCCGATGAGACTCGAGGACACCTCGACGACGTCGCCGGGCTTCACGAACAGCGTGTCCGGATGAGATCCGTCAGTTTGTTGCCGGCTGGAATCGACGGCGGTTCCCTTTGGCGTTCCGCTGCTGATGAGATCGCCCGGATACAGGGTGGTGTCAGCTGAGAGGTGTTGGATGAAGGCGGAGAAATCATGCACCATTGATTTGGTGTTGCCGCTTTGCCGGACCTCCCCGTTGACACGGCACTCAATGGGAATGTCCTGTGGGTCAATGCCCTCATTGACAACGATCCAGGGCCCAATGGTTGCCGACGTATCGAAGTTCTTGGAGTGAATGAAGTCCGGCCCGAAGGACACGTTGTCGCGGATCGACCAGTCGTTGTGCAATGTGTATCCCCAGATATAGGGAAGAGCATCGTCGCGGCCGATATCGCGACCTTGTTTCCCGACGATAATCGCCACCTCGGCCTCGTAATCCAAGCGACGGGTCCTTGCGGGGTAACGCACCGGCTGGGCGTCAGCTCCTACTGCCCGGTGGTCCTTCAGGAAGTATTTGGGTCCACCCTGGACCAGCCGGTCAAGGACTTCAGCTGTGTCATTCCCTGCACTGTTCTTGCTGGCGGCTTCCATGTGATCGAAGAAGTTGGCCAAAGCGCAAAAGATCCGGGAACCTTGGGCCACCGGGGCATGAAGTTCAGTCTCACCGAGGCTAAAGAAGAGCGGCTCCCCCGCGAGCCCACGATCATCCTGGGCATTGGCCCATAAGTACTCGACGGCGGCTAGGGCACCTTCCAGGGCCCCGTCCCCCTCTGCGATAAACGCCCCGAGTTCCGAAGGGACGTCAGCGTCGGCTTGTGCCTGGGGGCGCGTCAGCTCTGACGTTTCGGACAGGAACTTTGCGTAGGCTCCATTGGCGTCGACGATCTTATCATCCTTGATGACACCCACGCGACGATGAGGGCCAAAGACAGCTATTTTCATGTGTTCTCCTGGTATTTTCACGAATTCGGACTGGCTGCGGTTGGTAGATGGATCCGGGCCTACCGCGCAGGGTCTATTCCGACGTCGTCGAAGAGGCGCGCGTCGGATGGGGTGAGGCTATAGATGGTCAGACTGTGGATCTTCCCATCGCGAATGGTGAAGAAGTCTCCGAGTTTGAGGCTGGCTCCGTTGGCATACAGGTCTATCTCGACGGCTACGTGCTCTCCGTGCACCACCGGCGGATGCGGGCTTGGCGTCATCGCTCCGGGCGCCAGTCCGTTTTGGTACATCCGTCTGATGGCATCAGCCCCTTTGAGGATCCCCGCAGCATTGATCAACTGCGCATCAGGGGCAAACAGGTCGGCCACTGCATCCGCATCGCCCGCTTTCACGCCGTCGAAATAGGCGGCGACAATCTCAGCTGAATTACTCATGCCGTTCGATCTCCTTCCATTGCAACCCGTTGAAGGTTGCATGGCGTTGTTACTGGGCTATTGGGGTCAGACGCTGAGATACCTGGTAGAGGCATAGATTGACTTGTATTCCAGATATGCGTTGATACCCTCAGGCCCGAGTTCCCTGCCGACACCGGAATCCTTGAATCCGCCGAACGGCGCCCCCAGGTCCAAGGTGTAGTAATTGAGTCCAATGGTTCCGGTCCTTACCCGCCGCGCAACGGACAAGGCCCTGTCTTCGTCGGCGCTCCACACCGATCCTCCAAGACCGTAGTTGCTGTCGTTTGCCATCCGAACGGCGTCGTCGTCATCATCAAAAGGAATCAGTGCCATGACGGGACCAAAGACTTCCTCACGTGCGAGGCGATCATTATTATCGACGTCGGCGAAGACTGTGGGCTGAACGAACCACCCGCTATCAAGGCCATCAGGGCGGCTGCCTCCTGTCACCAACCGGGCGTTGGAGGCTTTTGCCATATCGATGTACTCCATCACCCGTTCCAGGTGCTCATGCGTGGCCATTGGCCCCATGGTCACTGTTGGATCGAGCGGGTTCCCCAACCTGTACGAGTCGGCGAAGCTCCCGATCGCGTCAACGACTTCGTTGTACCGGGATCGAGCGATGAGAATTCGTGATTGGGTGGTGCAGGTTTGGCTGTTGTTCAGGAAGGAGGCATTGTCCAGGCCAGCCAGCAGGGTGTTGACGTCGCCGTCTTCGAGGAAGACAGCTGCGGATTTGCCGCCAAGTTCAAGCGTGCAACGGCGGATCAAACGCCCGCACTCGGCGCCGATAATTCTGCCCGCTGCGGTTGAACCCGTAAATGCGATTTTGTCCACCAGAGGGTGCGAGACGAGCGCTGCGCCTGCCTCCCGATCACCCAGGACGATGTTTAATACGCCATCAGGCAGACCGGCGGCCTTTGCAGCATCGGCAAAGACATAAGAATCCAGTGCTGTTTCCGGCGAGGGCTTGAGCACCACCGTGCAGCCGGCCGCAAGGGCTGGCGCAATCTTGAACATGGCCAACGCCTGTGGAAAGTTCCATGGCGCGATCGCACCGACCACGCCCACGGGCTCTCGGCGGACAATGGTGGAGCCAGCCTGGCTGGCGCGCACCTCTTCCAAGGCGAGGTTCTCGATGACGTCCGCATAGATATTCAGGAGGACGGATGGCGCCCCGCCGTTCAACATCTGCGACAACCCGATTGGCATCCCATTCTCGCGGGAGACCAGCTCGGATGTGTAGGTGGATCGGAGGTCGAGCTCACGGGCAAATCGTCGCATCACCTCAGCGCGTTCCTGGGGAGACGTTTTACCCCAAGGCCCATCGTCCAGGGCTCGCCGGGCTGCCCTGACCGCGGCGTCTATGTCTGCTTCCGAACCCATAGCGGCTATGCCGATGACCTCTCCGGTTGCTGCCTCCACCTGGTTTCGGGTCCGACCTCCTGTGGGCTTGGCCCAAAGGCCGTCGATAAAGAAATGCTTGCGGTCCAGATCGTTTGGCTTCTCAACGATGAGAGACATGCGTTCTCCTTGCTAAAAGTTGGTGGGACGAAGGGCTGCCCAAAATTGGCTGGGTGGTCCTTCCGGCGGCGTTCTTCGCCACTAATCCGAGAGGTTGAGGAAGCTGCCTTGAAGGAAGATCAAGGGTGGGTTGGTGGCTCGCAGTTCCAGGGACTCGACCCGCCCGACGACTTGGTAGTGGTCTCCAATGAGATCGATTTTGTAACGGGTGCATTCAAGCGTGACTATGGCATCGTTCAGCAGTGGCACCCCACGCTCGGAGGGCGTCCAGTCCACTTCGTTGAAGCGGTCTTCCGAACGGCGGGCAAACGCCTTGCAGAGCTCGGTCTGGTCCTGGCCGAGGATATTGACGCCAAAGTGGCTTGCCTCATAGAGCCGAAGCCATGTTTTGGACGACTTGTCTACAAAAAACGCCACCAGGGGTGGTTCCAGTGACACCGATGTGAAGGAGCCCACAGTCATGCCGACAGGCCCGGACCTTAAGCCGGCTGTTACTACCGCGACGCTCGTGGGGACGTGCCCGAGAACGTGCCGGTAGGTTCGTGCGGGGTCTTCAGCGGGCGCTTCGGGGATCGTGGGAATGGACATGTTGACCTTGCCTTAGAGGTTGATGGTGGGTTCCAGGCCCATCAGGACCCGGCCGTAGGCTTCTTTACCGATTTCAGGTGTCACAAAGGCATGCCGTGCGGCAATTTCGGAATCGCGCCAGATCTGGTTAAGGACGTTGGCTTCGGCAAAGGACCCTGCACCGTTGGCGGTCATCAGCGCATCGATGGCCTGCCCGATCAATTCGGCGATAACTCCAGTGTCGTTGCGGATGCGGGCCCTTGTGGGAAGGTCCAATTTCTCACCGGCGTCGGCCGCTGTGTCAATGTCCAGGCACATCCTGTTAAGCAGGAGCTCAGAGATATGCAGATTTGAAGCTGCCTTCGCAACAGCCAACTGATGGGTGGGGGAATCTTTGGCGTTGCTGTACATGGTGTAGGCCACCGGTTTGCCGGGCAGCTTGGCCAAGGTGATTTCCAGTGCGTGCCGCGCCAGGCCGATCTGCGGGGCAATGAGGATAGCGGCTGCCACGGCGTTGAAGGCCACATTTGCCATGCGCTCGTCCTTGTACGGGGACAGGAAATTCGAGGTGAGCATGTTGCTGAGTCGCTGCACCCGGTGCTCCGGCACGAAGTGGTCTTCCACCACGATCGTGTCACTGCCTGTGCCCTTCATACCCGCGACAAACCAGGTCGGCTCGATGGTCCACGCTTCGGCGGGGATGAGGGCCAGCGCCATCGGGTCATCGCCATCAAGCAACACACCAAGCGTCGCCCAGTCCGCAGCAAAGGAACCGGAGGAATATGGCCACCGGCCACTGATCAGATAGCCACCGTCAACGCGTTCACTCTTGCTTCCCGGGCTGAACGTGCCAGCCACCTTCGCCAAGGGATTGCTTCCAAAGACCTCTTCCTGGGCTTGCTCCGAAAAAGTCGAGGCGAAACCTGTTCCCACCATCATGAGCGTGGTGACCCACCCCGTGGAACCATCACCGCGGGATATTTCCTTCGTCACTTCCACGGCTGTGCGCAATGAAGCACCCATGCCCCCGTATCGCTTCGGAACCAACATCCGGAAAAGTCCGGCGCCTTCCAGTGCCGATACCACTTCCGGGGCAACGCGGCGGGCTTCGGAACCCTGCGCTGCGAACTCCCGGACCAACGGCACCAAATTGGCAGCGCGGGCCACCAATTCAGCATCCGGAACGTTGATATCTGACAATTCGGTGATTGACGTCGCTGTCATGGCGCCTCTTTCATTGCTGGGTAATTGTGGTAAACCGTGGAATAACACGGGCGAATTCCCGCCGCGCATTTTGTCCTAAGGATTGAGGAAATAACCCTCAGATATCGAGATAGCGTTTCTTACTGCTGTATCCTGTGGGGAACACAGGTAGGAATTCGCGGGCGTGTCTGTCAACACAGTCCGGCCAGAAATTGTCCGCCGCCCACGGATTGGAAACGGCGTCAGCACGACTGCCGTCTTTGGAGAAACCGGAAAGTACAGTGGCTGGATCAGTGCTTGGACTTGATCCATTGCCGCCGTTCCGGCAGGTGCTTGGATTTGCTGCTCTGCGCCTCATCGCGCTTGCCTTCCGATTGCTCCAAAGAGTCGTTCTGACTGCATTCAGTGTGCGCCGCTACGACTGGCAGCGGACGGGTCAAATGACCCCATCCGCTACCTGTATTGTTATCTGCATCACAGGAGGGTCATGAGTACCGAAGCAGTGACCATTGGCTCCTTGGGGGGCCATAACCTAACGAGCTTTATTGGACGACGCAATGAGCTCGGCGCAGCAAGGGAGCTGATGTCACGCTCCCGCCTCCTCACGCTCGCCGGACCCGGAGGCGTTGGTAAGACACGCCTCGCTGCGGAGCTTTCCACACGAACCCGGAAGGCGTTTCGCGATGGCGTTTGGATAGTTGAACTTGCAGCCTTGGAAGACGCCTCCTTGGTTGTTTCCCAGATTGCCGCTTCCCTCCGACTGCCCGACCAGTCGAACCGATCACCCGCAGAGAGGATTGCGGACTACGTCCAGGAACGGCAGCTGCTCCTGGTCCTGGACAACTGCGAACATCTTCTGGATGCAATACCGGCCTTGGTGGCAAGGCTCCTGGAAATTGCACCAGAGCTGCGTGTCATTGCGACCAGCAGGGAACCCCTGGGGATCTTCGGTGAGCAGGTCTACCAAGTTCCGCCGCTCAGTGCCCCTTCGTCGTCCGACATCGAAGCCGGAACGATTGAGGCTTTTGAGTCTGTTCGGTTGTTGGTTGATCGAGCGAAAAGCATAAACGCTGGATTTGAGATCACCGATGGCAACCGTCAGGCCGTTGCCCAACTGTGCCAGATGTTGGATGGCATACCTCTTGCCATTGAACTTGCAGCTGCCCGACTGCGCTCATTATCGGTTGTTCAACTCGTGGAACGGCTGGACCGGCGCTTTGACATCCTTAAGGGCGGAAACAGGGCAGCAATTCCCCGGCAGCAGACGCTGAGGGCGCTGGTGGACTGGAGCTATGAACTCTGTACCCGGGAGGAACAGATTTTGTGGGCCAGGCTTGCGGTCTTCCCGGCCGGCTTCGACGTCGAGGCCGCGGAGGAGGTCTGCGGATTCGGCGAGATCAACAAAGTGGATGTCCTGGACCTTCTGGATCACCTCGTTGCAAAGTCTCTGGTGGTCGCAGAAAACGTCATTGACGTCATGTCTGCGGGCGACCAGCCAAGGCGGTACTGGCAACTGATGACCTTCAGGGAATACGGTGCGGCGTTGCTTGACCGCAACGGCGAATCTTCCGAGCTCCGCCGTCGCCAACGCGACCACTATCTCGGAAAGGCGTCCGAAACTGTTGCGCTCTGGTGCGGTCCGGAACAATCAGCGCGCCTCGCTGCCGCGCGGCGGGATCATACGAATATTCTCTCGGCGTTGGAATGGTCGGCAACCACTCCGGGTGAGGAGCTGGCAGGGATGAATCTGGCGGCCCTTCTCAGGTACCACTGGATCGCTGGGGGCAACCTTTCAGATGGCCGTCGGTGGCTTGAGCGGATGCTTGGCCTGGCTACGGGCAGAACGCGAGAACGTGGAAATGTCCTCTGGGTAGCTGCTTGGGTAGCCCTGCTTCAGGGCGATCCGGAACCCGCACAGGGGTACTTGGCCGAATGCCGTGAAATCGCTCATGACCTGGATGATCCGGTGCTGGCAGCTCATGCCGACCATTGGCAGGCTTTAAGCGAAGTCCTCGGAGGTCGGCTCGAAGAGGCTATAGGGCTCTTTAACCGCGCAGCAGCCGTCCACCGGCTGCAGGAGGACTGCGCTTCAGAACTTACGGCGACTTTCCTTTTGGCCTGGGCACAGATGTATGCCGGGCGGATAGAGGAAGCCCTCGCGACCTGCCAGCGGGTACTGACTGAAAGCGGCAGGCACGGTGAGCGGTGGAGCCGTGCGTATGGGCACGCGGTCATGGGCCTTTGCCACTGGCACCTTGGTCAGCTCGAGGATGCCCGCCGATGCCAGATCTCGGCGCTGGAAATTCAACGCGATTTTCACGATGGGCTTTGCATTGCCCTGACCATCGAGCAAATGTCGTGGACAGCCGCTTCGAACAGGCAGTTTGAATCGGCAGCAGCACTTCTTCACGCAGCTCAATCGGTTTGGAAAGGGATCGGCACCACCGTTTCTGCCTTCGGTCCGCTGGAAACAGATTTCAAGCAGACTGTGGGCCAGATTCGACGGGAGCTCGGGGAGGCGCGGTTCCGGTCAATACTCGACGGCGGGCCGGCTCTGTCCAAGGACCAGGCTGTTGAGATCGCATTGAACCTGGCCAAAAGCTCCTATGTTTCGCCCCGGGCGGACTCCGTTGACAGCGGGCACAGTGCTGCAGTGCGTCGTACCAACAAGGCGGAGTTTGTTGGTCTATACAGCCCCGGCGGGCCACAGCTGACCGAGCGGGAAACGCAAGTGGCGGCCCTTGTTGCCCAAGGGCGCAGCAACAAGGAAATCGCTGCCGAACTGGTTCTGTCCCCCAGGACGGTCAGTGGCCACATCGAGCGAATATTGTCCAAGCTTGGTTTCACTTCACGAACCCAAGTCGCATCCTGGCTGGCAGGTCGCACCACGGCGCAATAGCGGACCGGATCCTTCCGCGTTACGCGACGATGTCGGTTTCTGGTTCTGCGTCGGCACTGTCCTCGATGAACCAGCCTGCCCATGGATGGGCCACTATGCGCCCCGAGGGCCCGTGGTGGCCCACGTTCCAGGACGAGGGGCCCGGGTTGGAGGGTGACACGGAATGCAAGCTCAGTATTGTTCCAAGATAAATGCCGATGGTACCCATTTGTACTCCTCATTGAGTGTGGTGATTGCCTCGCAACAATGCGGGACTAAGTCCAGCCTGTGCTTCATCCGCCTTGAGCACAAATACAATATTCATTGATGGGCCATACGTTGAGAATATGCCAGAAAAGAGCTGCAAAACGATGCATACACGCTTGGATTTGAGCTGAAGACACCTGCCTCACAGTGAGATCAAAACGTCCTGTCCACTGAAATGGAGAACCTGTGGCGGAGTGACGCAGTGTTCCATCAGGACCCGGCGTAGCTCGTTTGCTTCCGAGGTGCCTGGAAATCTTACGGTGTGGTCTTCAATATTCTCCCAACCTACCCGCAAAAGATATGTATTGGGGCTGTCCACGCTGACCAGCAACTCAACTGAATGACACCCTTCCGCCTCGACCAGTAATTTCCTGACGGCACTGAAGTCCCTGACAAATTTCTCCTCGGTGTCAGGATTGATCCGGAGATCGGCATGTTCGTAGATCATTTTGATCCTCTCGTTTGTCCCGATTACTGCACGGAAATCGACGCCTCGGTGGCCGCCTGAGCATGATCATTGTTCTGACGGCGGCCGGGTAGCAACAAGGCCAACAGGCTGAAAATGCCGATGGCAATGACCAGGCCCGACACGTAGACGGGGTCGTTTCCACCACGGGCTGCCAACAACGCGGTTGCCGCAAGGGGAACGAGTCCGCCACCCAATGTCGCGGACACCTGATACGCCAAGGATGCACCTGTATAGCGGGATTCGGCGCCGAACATCTCGGAGATGTAGGCCGCTGTGGGTCCGTACACCATGGCCTGGAGCAGTGGATTTCCAATCAGGAAAGCCACGAACATCAGCACAACGTTGTCTGCAGCGATCATCAACCAGATGGGATGGATGAGCAAAATCATGCCGATTACGCCGGTCATCATCACTTTGCGTCGCCCTACCCTGTCTGACAAGGCTGCGAACATAGGGATCGTGAACACATGGATTAGCTGCGTTGCGAGGCTGATCCAGAGGACTTCCGAGCGGTTGTGCCCGGCGGCAACGGCATACGGCATGGCAAAGGTGGCGAGAAGTGACTGCATGGCAAAGGCCATGATCGTACCCAGGCAAGCGATCACGACGGCGCCCGGATACTTCCGGACTACCTCCAGGAGCGGATGCACCCGGCGGTGTTGCGACGCAGCTTCCTTGCGCTGCGCTGCCAGGAAGACTGGCGATTCAGCGACCTTGAGGCGCACGAAGAGTCCGACGCCAACGAGGACTGCACTGAACAGGAACGGCAACCGCCATCCCCAGGTCATGAACAGTTCCTCAGGCATCATGCTGCAGAGGCTGAAGACCACCGTTGCCAAGGCTGCGCCGGCAGGGCCACCCATGTTGGCGAAGCTGGCGGAGAAGCCCCGCCGCTCCGGCGTCGAGTGTTCCATGGCCATAAGGGCAGCCCCACCCCATTCGCCTCCGACAGCGATGCCCTGAATCACGCGGAGCACAATCAACAGCAGGGGCGCCAGCTGGCCGATTGCTGCCTGGGTTGGGAGGAGACCGATGCAGAAGCTTGCACCGCCCATCAGGAGCATGGTCAGGACGAGCATCTGTTTTCGTCCGATCCGATCACCGAAGTGGCCGAAGATCAGACCACCCAGTGGTCTCGCCAGGTACCCCACTGCCAGGGTCGCGAATGATGCCACGATGCCCAAAGCGGGTGAGAGATTGGCGAAGTAGAGCGGAGCGAAAACCAGGCTGGCAGCCAGTCCATAGAGCAGAAAGTCGTAAAATTCGATGGCTGTTCCCATGAAACTTGAAAAGAGTACCGATTTCATTCGGCCAGGTGTTTTAACAGACATTGAAACTCCTTTGTTTGATGTCAATAAGCCATGAGAAGGATCTGGTCCCGTGTGTAGTCCAGTCCTGGATGAGATTCGTTCAAGTGGGCACGCACCGCGATGACCAGCTCCTCATCGTCCACCCCATCCAGGAGGATGCCGCACGGGCATGAGACATAGCGGCGCCGATTAACAGTCATGGCACCAGGACCGCGCTGCTCATGGGCTCGAGCCCCGGGACCATGCCCATGGCTACTTCCCAGGCGAGAGGCTGGCGTAGTTTTGCGCGCAATTGCACGAACTCCTGGCGCCGTTCGAAGGCCAAGGCCCCGGCGAGGAAACCTCCCTGACGGAAGAGGAAAAGTGATCCGTTGTCATTCTGGCTGGAATACACTTGTTCCCCTCCGGACTGATGTCCGGCCCACTGCACCCTTTGACCATGTTGGTCGGACCAGAAGAAGGGAACAGTAGCGCAGGGCACCAGTGGTGATCCCTCAAGATAGTTCACCGCGTTCAGTCCGGCTGCTCGCCCTTGTTCGGCTGCGGTGGTCCAGTGCTCAATGCGCATGGCTGCATCGAATCGTTTATTGGGCCACCGGACGGCGTCACCTGCGGCGAAGACGCCCCGGGTACTCTGCAGATATTCGTCTGCAAGAATGCCGTTTTCCAGTTCGATACCCGAATAAGCCAACCAGGAAACGGCGGGCCGCACCCCGACTCCCACCACAATCACATCAGCGGCAACTTCACGGCCATCACTAAGCTTCAGGAATCGACGGCCGTTCCGTTCGATGGTGCCCGTTGCGCCCAATCCAAAGAATGTTTCCACTCCCTTGCCTCGATGCAGGTCCTCGTAAACCCTGGAAACTTCTTCACCGAAGCGGATAAGCGGGTGTTCGGAGAGATCGATCAGGGATACCTTGCGGCCGTCCCCGATCAAGGTCGAGGCGAATTCTCCACCAATGAATCCTGCACCCACGATGGCCACGGAGCGACGGCGATCGTTGAGGGCTTCGCGGAGTCCTACGGAGTCTTCAAAGCGCCGCAAGACGAACACGTCCCGTTCCCCATCGAATATTGGAGGCATGATCGGTTGACATCCTGTGGTGATGATTGCTGCCCGGTATTTGATGTCGCCACTGCCTGTGGTCACCACCTGACGTTGCGGGTCAAGGGCCGTGGCCGTGTCTCCGAGTCGGAACTCCACGCCGCTCTCCTGCAGAGCGCGCGCAGAGGGGTAGATCAACGCTTCAATGTCAACGGATTCCTTCAAGGGGATCTTCGACAAGGGGGGCAATTCATAGGGCAGATGCTGCTCGGCACTGACCACCGTGACCTTCAAGCCCGGTGCCCGGCGGCTGACGGTCTCAGCCGCCCTAAGTGCCGCCGTCGATCCCCCAACAATCACAATGTCGGTAGTGGTTTGGACCATGGCCTGTCTTTCTGTTGTGAGTTTGCGTGAGGTGAATCACTGCTTTCCTCTACTCTGTGACCGCAGTTGGTATTGCACAAATACCAATTAATTCCGCTAGGCATCTATTTGATGTATGCCTAGGGAGATGTCAGGGCGTCACCGTTAAGCGCGGCGGTGAGGAGGCCCCGGAGGCCTGTTGCTGTCAATGGACGCGGGTTGGCATATTGATTGTGGGTTGCCAGTTCGACGGCCGTGTCGATGTCTTCGTCGGTGAAGCCGAGTTCACGCAGAGAACGCGGACCGCCCAGGTTCACAGCGAGTTCACGTATGTGGCGGGCAGGATTCTGTGCCCCAGTGGCCCGCTGCAAAGCAGCGATGGCATCGGGAGCATGCCCGGCATTGAAGTTCAGCGCATAGGGCAGCACTACCGTATGGGTTTCAGCGTGGGGCAAGTTGAAGGTCCCGCCGAGGATGTGGCAGAGCTTGTGGTGCAGCGACATCGTGGTCGCTCCCAGAGTGGCACCACAAAGCCATGCCCCGTACAGCGCATCTGACCTGGCCTGCGCATGGGCTGGATCCTTGACGATTTTCGGCAAGGCGTTGAGCATTGCACGGGCTCCTTCCTCTGCCATGAGCGAGATGACAGGAGATCCGTCAGGGGCATAGAGCGCTTCCACCGCATGGGCTATCGCATTGAAACCGCTGGTGACGGACATGCCCACCGGAAGGGTCAGCGTAAGTTCCGGGTCATAAATGACGCTTGTAGGCAACACCCGCGGGTCACGGCCGGTCTTCTTTTCGCCGTCGGCTGTCAGCCCCCAGATCGGCGTCATTTCCGATCCGGCGTAGGTGGTGGGCACGGCGATGATGGGGGCGCCAAACTCCAAAGCTATTGCCTTCCCAAGTCCCGTGGTGGATCCACCCCCTACTGCTACATAACCATCGGCATCCGCTGCCCTTGCTGCATCACGTGCCCTGTGGGCTGATTCAATCGGGACGTGCATCTCGGCTTCGGCGTGCACCCCGGCGCTCAACTCACCCAATTGCCTGGATACGTTCCTGGCCAGATCTTCCTGAAACGGAGTGGACAGGACCAGTACACGCCGCAGGCCCAACGCACGGACCTCCTCGGGGAGAGTCTTGAGCGACCCCGCGCCGAAAGTTACCCGCATCGGCAGGGCTTCATAACGGAATTCCTTCACCGGACTACCTCCTCGGATACTTGGAAACGTGAGCTGGGAGATTGGCTCTCCGGGTGCAGCAGAATGTCGATGACTCCCTCGATGAACGGAGAATCCACCCCAAACTCCGCGGCCGCCGCAGGGTCCTCGTTGGGGGTGAAGGATTTGATGAGGCTTTCCTTGACAGCGAAGACCGCATCCGAGTCGATGTATTCGCTTCCCCCAATGAAGATGTGGGTCGTCAGCTCCTTGAAACCCGCCGCGGTGACAATGAAGTGGATATGGGCTGGACGGTAGGGGTGTCTTCCACTGGCCTTCAACAGACCTCCAACCGGACCATCGGTTGGAATCGGATAGAAGCTCGGTACAACGCTGCGGAAATGGAACGCACCGTTTTCGTCGGTACGGAAGAGTCCCCTGCCGTTGCCGACGCTTTGAATGCCCGGCTGCTGGACGTCATAGAAGCCGGTGGTGTTGGCCTGCCACACGTCGATCCGGGCATTGGGGATAGGCAGTCCGGTGACCGAGAGGACCCTCCCCCTGACAACGCACACGTCACCATCGCTTTCGGAAGAAATGTTGTCGCCCAGATGCCGTTCGGGTGATTCGACCATATGGAAAGGCCCGAGGACGGTCGAATCCGTAGCATCCGGGGTTTCCTGATCGTTGATCGTCTCCACCAGCATGGAAACTCCCAGTACGTCCGAAAGCAGGATGAACTCCTGGCGCACGTCATCGCACTTCCGGCCTGTAGCGGTAAGGAAGTTGATTGCCGCTTCCCATTCGGAAATGCTGGGACTCACCTGACGAACGAAGTTGTGAAGGTTGCGGGTCAGGCTTTCCAGAATGGCCTTAAGGCGCGGGTCAGCAGTGTCTTTGAAACTGTCGATGACAGCCTCAGTGAGCGATTCCGGACCTAGGTCTTTGCTCATGGAGGACTTCCTTTCAATGGTGTGGTGCTCCAGTTCAGGATGGAAGGAGGGAAGTGATGCTCACCTGCCGACCACCTGCGGCGAACCTTCCGCGTGGTTCCGAAGAAAAGCCTGCAGCGCGGTTGCGGCCGCCTGTGGTTGCTCCAGTGGAACGAAATGCCCGCTCTCGTGGATAAGGACAAAGCGCGCATCAGGGAGTCGTCCAGCGAGATCCTCGCTCAAAGCCGGCGGCGTAATGATGTCTTCGGCAGCGCCCACCACCAGGGTGGGACAGTCCATGGCGGCCAGTTCCGCGCGTCGGTCGGACCGATGCATCACGGCGAGCTGCTGATCGACGAAAACCTGCTCGCCCAGTTCTTCGGTCATCGCCTCCACAACCCGCTGAACCTCGGGGATCCCCCGCGATACGGCCGGGGCCGTGCGCGTGATCGCTTCCAGAAATCCTCCGGAATTCACGAGCGAGATAAGGCCTTGGGAGTTCTTCCTACGATCCTCCGGCGCGGCGATGGCCGAGGTGTTGAACAACGCCAAAGCCTTGACTCTTCCGGTCTTCCTTAGCGCTATCTCAAGGGCGACATACCCTCCCATCGAAATTCCAACCAGGACAAATTCGTTGGGGGCTGCTGAGAGCACATGGTCCGCCATGGCCTGGATCGTCTGCCCCTCACCACGAACCACCGAGCATTCGAACTCTGCCCCGAGTTCGTCAATCACCGGCTGCCATAGCCGGGAGTCGGCACCCAGGGCCGGAAGCATGATCAGCGGGGGGTGTTTCATCTGAAGTCTCCGTTGCAAGTGGGGTTGGTGGTCAAGATGCTGCTCCGTCGACGTGGAGGACGGTGCCTGAGGTGAATGCAGCTGCCGCTGAGGCGAGGTATGCCACGGCCGCGGCAATCTCGCGGCCGGTTCCTGGTCTGCCAACGGGGATGGCGGCAGAGGTGGCGGCCTTCTCTTCCGCCCCCATCACCTCGAAGGTGTCCCGGACCCGCCCAGTGGTGGGGAGGATGAGTCCAGGAGCCACAGCGTTCACGGTAATCCCGGTGCCACCGAGGTCTTTGCCGAGCTGCTTGGTGAGACTTACGATGCCTCCCTTGGACGCAGCATAGGCCAGCCGGGCGCCTACAGTTCCTGACGGCCCATCGAGGCCATCGGCAACCAGCGACGAGAAATTTACGATCCGTCCGTAGCCGCGCTTCAGCATGACCGGGACAGCCTGCTGCGCGCACAGGAAAGTGCTGGTGAGGTTGCTTTCGATCACTGCACGCCACACCTCGGCGCTCAGTTCCGAGAGTTCACGGACCTTGGCAGTGCCACTGCCTCCAGCCGCGCTGACGAGGACATCGATGCGTCCAAACTCCTCCTCGATACGGGTGAAGGTCTCGGCGACCACTGATTCCTCGGCCAGGTTCCCCGCGTATGTCAGCACTTTGAGCTTCGACGATCTCTCCGAGAGTCGGGCTGCTGCGCTCTGTAGTGCCGACGACGAGACGTCAAGGAGCGCGAGGTCGAACCCGTCGTCCGCCAGGCGATCGGCGATGTCATTTCCGAGGCCACCGCCGCCGCCGGTGATGACGGCAACAGGGCGATGATTCATAGGGTGAGTCATTTGTCCTCCTCCGCCAGGCTGCCGCCGGCGTTTGCTTCCCGGTGATTGACCAGCGCGCGTGCATCGGACGCCAGGCGCGCGAGAATAGCTTGCGCGCGCCGCAGCACCGGGGCGTCCACCATGGCATTGTCAACCTTGACCACGGCTCCCCCGTCGCTGATGGATTTCACAATCCGCTCCGCCCACGCGACCTCGTGGTCGCTGGGACGGAAGACGTGGTGCGTTACGGCGACCTGACGGGGATGAATAAGGAGTTTTCCCGACATTCCCAACTCGAGGGCGGCGTGCAGGTCCTGCGTCAGCGCGGAGTCGTCGTCGAACTTTGGCGTTACGCCGTCCAGGGGACCTGGAAGGCCTTGCGCACGGGAGGCAAGGACCAGTGATGAACGCGCCAGCAACATTGCGCGCTGGTTCGGCTGCGCAGCAATATCCGCCGCGAAATCGAGCTCTCCAAAAGCCAGTCGGGCCACGCCCGGAACACTCGCCAGTGAGTGGGCGGCCACAACGCCGGAGGCTGACTCAATGAGCGCTATGACAGGGCATCCCAGCGTTTGATGGACTCTGGACACGTGGTCCGGGTTTTCGGACTTGGGCACCATGACCCCAATAAGTCCAGGGATGCCCCTCAAAGAAGCAAGCTCCTGGTCCCGCTCGATCCGAACCACGGCTTGACCTGTTCCTGACAACCAGGAGGTGACGGCCAGCAAGGCCGAATCCTTATTGCGAGCGCTGACGGCGTCTTCCAAATCGAGGATGACCACATCAGCCCCGGAAGTTTGAGCTTTTGAGAACCGCTCAGGCCGGTCCCCCGGAACGAACAGGAACGAGCGGGCGCTCTGAAGCAACGCCAAAGAGTCCTTGCTCATGTTGTTTCCAGCACTTTGAACTCTGCCAGAACGCGTTCGGTGTCTTCTCCCACGTTGGGAACCCGACCCATCACAGGCTCCTGCCCGACGAACGTGGCTGGAGGAATCAGGGCACGTAAGGGCCCGACCGGCGAGTCATATTCCCGCCATCTGTTGCGTGCCGTCAGTTGGGGGTGGTCAGCGAAGCCCTGCATATCACGCAGCAGCGCGTTCGCTATCCCGGCCTTCTCAAGCAAGTCCACAACCTCGTCCGCCGTGTACCGGGACAGCCCCTCCTGTATCACCAACGTGAGGTCCGCTCGGTGCTTTACACGCAGGGAATTTCGCGCGAAGCGTTCATCCAATGCGACCATCGGACGGCCAAGGACCCGCTCACAAAAGGTTGCCCACTCACGTTCGTTCTGGATTCCCAGGAACACCTGCTGCGAGTCACCACACGTGAAAGGACCGTACGGGGCGATGGCAGCATGTGATGAACCTGTCCGCTGTGGTGCGGTTCCGCCGTACACCGCATAGTTCATGGCGTATCCCATCCATTCACCGAGCGCCTCGAGCATCGATAATTCGATGGTTGCCCCCTCCCCGGTCTGCCCGCGCTGAAGCAGCGCAGTCAGGATGCCTGAGTACGCGTACATACCGGAGGCGATATCCGCAATCGAAATCCCCACTTTGGATGGGGTCTCTTCAGAGCCGGTAATAGACACCAGACCGGCTTCACACTGCACCAGGAGGTCATAAGCCTTCTTTGACGAATACGGGCCGTCGGCACCATAGCCGGAAATTGAGACGTGGATCAGCTCCGGACGCTCAGCACGCAGGGCATCGGCGCCGAGCCCGAGACGTTCTGCCGCACCCGGGGCCAGGTTCTGCACGAAGATGTCAGCATTGCGAACCAACTCGTGCACGGCATGGTGACCCTCCGGGCTCTTCAGGTCCAAGGCGACTGACTCCTTGGACCGGTTCAGCCAAACAAAGTGGCTCGCCATGCCTTTGACGGTTTCGTCGTACCCGCGGGCGAAGTCTCCCACGTCTGGACGCTCGATCTTGATGATCCTGGCCCCCAAATCGGCGAGTTGGCGTGTAGCAAACGGTGCTGCGACCGCCTGCTCAAGCGAGACGACTGTGATGCCGCTCAGAGGAAGCATGAGGTTAACTCCTGAAGTAGATAATGCCGGCTTGCTGACGAACGCGAAGGCGCCCTATGCGGCAACAAGCGAGGGCGTCTCGAGTGTCTTGGTGAAGTAGAGGACTTCTGCGGCCAGTTCTGGATCGTTGCCCATCCTCCGGAACAGCTCCAGGTCTTTATCCCTCTGAACAGGGTCCGACGAGTGAAAGATCAACCGCTTATTTGCGGTGGCGCGGGGACTGGCCTTGTCAATGAAAGCGGCGCGTCGTAGTTCGGAGTAGGCATCAAGAACCGACTCATCGGCATTTCCCGCAATCACGGCGCCCAATGCCTCGTTCAGCAGGTAGGAGTCGAACAGCCCCATGGTCAGCCCGAAGCCGCCTGTCGGGTTTGTTGCATGGGCCGCGTCCCCGGCAAGCAGAACGCGGCCAAGCCGGTAGGTTGGAGCACTTCGCTGGTGCATACGATAAGGCGCAATGGCATCCAGGGTGGTGCCGGCAGCCACCTCAGGGCCGAATATCTGTTCCAGGAACCGAGGCAGACGGTCCACCACGCCTGCTTCGGGTAGAACGGCATCCTCCATGTAGGTGTAGCGCCACAGCCCGTGGGGCCCGGAATTATCGATCTTCACGATGATTGCTCCGAGAACATCGTCGACGTAGAACGTCGTTTGAGCCCAGCCCTTGCGGTCGTCGGGGAAACGGATGTTGGCGGCAACAAAGCGCTCGGGCCATGTAAAACCTTCAAAAGGCAGGTTCAAGGCATTCCTGACGGCAGAGCCCGCACCGTCCGCACCTATGAGCCAAGGAGCCCGCAATTGGACCGAATTCCCTTCGTGCTCCGCCGTGATTGTCACTGCTGCCTCATCCTGGGTCAGCCCCCTGATCTGGTGGCCCCAGAGGATGCGGACGTTGGGAAATTGCTCAAGGTGGCGAAGAATGATCGTGGCCAGCGCACCCTGGCCGAGGTGCAGGTTGTAGGGGTGGGTTACGCGACCCTCCAACGCCTTCAAACCGTAATTAATGGTTTCACCGGTGTCCCGGACGTGATGGGCGTAATCCTGTTTCAGGAACCCGGCCCGTGAAGCGTCGTCGAAAAGACCGAGACGTTCGAGCCCATCGAGTGTGGACCAGTGGTAGAGAATCGCCCGCGGGGCGTCACTTGGCTCCTTTGAGCGTTCGACGACGGTAACGTCCAGTCCCTGCTGTGCCAGGCCCAGCGCATTGAGCAGACCAGTAGGACCGGCTCCGGCCACAATTACCTGCTGCTGGTATTCCATGATGCCTCCGTTGTAAACCTGCGAAATGACGTGAGCGTCGCTGCCCTCAACCAACGGTCGTCCACATCCGGCCATACATCAAATACCAATTAGTAGAGGTTTCCATATACTGAATGCATGGATCTCAGGAATGTTCGATATTTCATCGCGGTGGCGGAGAACGGTTCCATCACCGAGGCTTCCCAAGCCTTGCGGATATCCCAGCCACCCTTGAGCATGGCTATGGCGAAGCTCGAAAAAGAGCTCGGAGTGACCCTGTTCGACAGGAAGCCCAGGGGCATCGAACTGACCGCCGCGGGCGAGTATCTGCACCATGCCGGACGCCGGCTTCTGGCTGAAGAGCGAAGAATCTCAGACACGCTCAAAGCCATGGGGCAGGGGCTTGCGGGCGAACTCCACCTCGGGTGCGAACCGATGTGCCTATGGCGGATCGGCAGTACCAAAATCTCGGAGTTCCTCTCGATCTACCGAAACGTGACCCTGGACCTGACAGACGCCAATCCCAAAGTGCAGCTGGACCGGCTGGCCGATGGCACCCTTGACCTGGCAATCATGCCCATAGTGGCCGAGGAGCCGCTGCAACCCATCAACGGAGTGCATTTCGACATCAGGGTTGTGGATGAACTGCCGTTGACGCTCATCGCACCCAGATCCTGGGGCCTTTCGGAAACCGCGCCAGTGGACGTTGCGACGCTGACGGATGCCACCTGGATCCTGCCCGCCCGAATTCCGGGAGTGCGCATCCTCTGGCGAATCTGGGCCGACAAGTTCTCATCTTCGGGGGCAAACCCGACAGAGGTGATCCAAGTACCGACCGTCATGACTGCCGCACAGTTGGTGGGTGCCGGAGTCGGAGTATCCCTCTCCAGCTTGGAGATGGCCCGCCTCCACCCGGATGTCGCACAAATTCCTGTGGTTGGGGGCTGGCCCAACGTGCCAATTGCCATCGTCACGCGACGGGAAGGCGTAGTAACTCCGGTAGCTGAGAGGTTTGCAGCCCTGTTTTCCGGCGATCAAACCCCCGTATAAGCGAATAGCCTTTCGCTCTCGAGCCGATGCGGTTCCGATCTCAGGTATATGCGGAATAGATGGGTATCCCCGAATTTAGGTATTTGTGAAATGTCGCGGCCGGCAGCAAGGTAGACCTTGAAACACCGAGATGGTCGCCGCACCCCTTGCCCGGAAACCCGGGCTGCTCCGGCCCGATAATTCCGAGGAAGGGCAACCCCATGATTAAAGTCAACGTGGACCTGCAGCGCTGCGATGCCAACGGCACCTGCGCAGCCTTAATGCCGGACGTGTTCCAAATAGAGAAGGATGGCACGCTGGTACAGCTGGCTTCCGACGTCGAAGACGATCGCGAAAGGGAGCTTGAAGAAGTCATCCTTTGCTGCCCGATGGGAGCGATCTCGCGGTCATGACAACCACAGTGCCAGCATTCGACCTCTTCTCTCCACAGGCAACCGACCACCCGGGCGGCGCACTTCCCGATGGAGGAATCGCGGTCGGATCCGATGGTTACGCCGTTCTGTCCTACCAACTCTCTACCGAGGTGCTGCGCAATCCACGGTTTGCCAACTCAGCATTGCGGCTGATGGAAGAGTTCGGCATCAACGACGGCTCCGTCCACGGATTTCGAGCCCGCAGCATCATCATGCAAGACGGAGCCCAGCAACTGCGGTTGCGCACTCCGCTTGCCCGTTTCATGGGCCCGGCAACCGTGCAGAACACCCGCGACGTCCTCACGGACATCGTGACAGGCATCTTCAACGACCTCGAGGAAACGAAGCCGGTGGATTTCCATGCCGGGGTTGATCGCAGAATCCCCTCCTTGGTCTACTGCCATTTAGCGGGAGCTCCGCAATCCGACGCACCCAAGGTACAGGAATTGTCAGAACGGACATTGGCGCTTCTGGCCAGGGATCCCAGTCTGAAACCCGACATCCTCGCGGCCTACGACGAACTGTTCCTGTACCTCAACGATCTGATGGAGCGCAAGCGTGGTCTGGGCCTTGGCGACGACATGCTCTCCCACCTGATGACACTCGCAGACGAGGGAAAGCTCACCGCACAGGAACTGTTCGACGAGGCAACCTCGATGCTTGAAGCAAGTTCCGTGAACACGGGCCACCAGATCGGCCTCGTCGTCTGGAATTTGCTGCTCAACCGGGAAGTCTGGGATCAAATTGTTGCCGACCCTACGTGGATACCTAGCGCAGTGGTGGAAGCGCTCCGCCTGTATCCCCGGACCGGCGTTATCAGCAAGATTGCGACTGAGGACATGGAGGTTGGCGGGGTCACCATCCCGGCCGGCGCCGATGTGCACGTGGCCGTCTGGTCAGCCAACCGAGACCCTGAACGGTTCGAAAACCCCAGCGAATTCGTCCTGGGCCGCGAGCGAAACCAGCCACTCACATTCAGCACGGGCCCGCACAACTGCCTGGGTCAAGGACTGGCCAAGGTGGAAATCGAAGAGGTCGTCTCACACCTCGCGCGCCATTACCCCCAGGCCAGCGTCGTCGAATCCGAATCAGCCATAGGCCAGACCGCCGGGCGGTGGACGATTAAGAAACTAACCGTCGATCTTGGCCCCAGAAGCTGAGGTCATTCATGTCAACTGAATCCCCCTCCGAACCATCCATCACAGAAGTTCTCTCCGAATACTGGGCCGGAACCACCTACGACGACCTCCCACGGGATGTGGTTTCCGCTATGAAAGACCACATCCTCGACACACTGGCCGTGGCTATGGCCGGTATCCCCTCGGAGGAATCCCGCCGTGTCCGCAATGCCCTCTCCGGCATGTCAAACGGTGGTCCATGCCTCGTCTGGGGCACCCGGGAACGGCTGAACCCGGCCCACGCGGCTCTTGCCAATGGAACCTCGGCCCACGCACGGGACTTCGACGACGGCGGCGGACCAGGACACGCCGGCTCGGCAACTTTGCCAGCCGCGATCGCTGCCGCAGAACTGGTCGGCGCAAGCGGCCAGGACTTGATTGTCGCCGCCTGTGCGGGCTATGACGTCAGTTATCGGCTCTTGCAGGGCATCGGCGGATTTGCCGCGCATACCGACCGGGGCTGGCACTCTACGGGCACATTTGGCACCTTTGCTGCGGCTGCGGCGTCCGCAAAAATCCTGCATCTTGACGCGGCCACCTTCGCGAATGCACTCGGCGTTGCAGGCTCATTCACTGGAGGGGTCTGGGCCTTCATAGAAGATGGCGCCTGGACCAAGCGGGTGCACCCAGGCAAAGCCGGCGAGTCAGGAATCGACGCAGCGTTTTTGGCCCGAGCTGGCATTACCGGCCCTCATCGGCTCTTCGAGGCTCCATGGGGTGGGATTTTTGCCACCTATGGGGACGGCCGGGGCTTCCCGGAACGGGTCACCGCAGGTCTTGGTGAGATCTTCAACGTCTCCACGTCCTATCTCAAGCCCTATGCCTGTTGCCGAGGCAGCCACTCAGCGGTTGACGCGGTGCTGAAGCTGATCGCCGAACGCGATCTCCAACCCTCCGATGTACTCTCCATCACCGTGACCGCGGGCGAAACTGCGATCAACATGCTCAATGTTGACCCCATTGAGACCGTGTTTGATGCCCAATTCAGCTTGCCCTACGCCATCAGCGTGGCGCTGGAGAACCGCTCAGTAGGGTTGGAGCAATTTGACCCACCGCGCATTTCGGAACCCCGGATCCAAGAGACCTTCGCCAAGATCTCGATGGTGTTGGACTCCTCGATCCAACTGGAAGACGGGCCCCGCCTCGATTTTGACCAGAAGTCCGGCGAAAAAATCACGCTCCTCGCCGGAAACCCCACCGATGCCAAAGGCTCCGAAAAGAACCCCATGACCCACGCTGAGGTCGTCGCCAAAGCACAGGCCCTTCTGCGCCCCTATGGCAACGAGGCCGCAGCGCAGCTAATCGAGGCGGTGGAGAACCTGGATTCAGCATCCACCCTCGACAAACTGATCAACGCCCTCAGCGCAACCCCTCTACCCATCTGGAGTGAGACTCACTATGACAACAACTACCTTGACCGAGCGGGTCGAACGCACTGAACTCATCGCCGCGGAACCCGTTGAATCCCTTGCGGCCGCACTGGACATAGACGTCCCCTTCGACGAGGGCACAACAGTCCCCCCGCTCTGGCACTGGCTCTACCTTCTGGAGCGCAACCGGCAGAGCGAACTGGGGCCGGATGGTCATCCCACTGTGGGTATTCCCGCCCCACCTGGGCCCGGGCGGCGCAGGATGTTTGCCGGGGGTCGCGTCTCCACCTTCGGCCAACTCAAGATCGGAACCCCGGCCACAAAAGTCATTGCCGTGGCCGGATCAGTCGAGAAGGCGGGCCGCACCGGGCCACTGACATTCACCACCGTGCGCCACGAGATCTTCCAAGCCGACGAGCTGGTGATCCGCGAAGAACAGGACATTGTTTACCGGGCCCCTGGTAGCGGCTCACTGCCCAACCCGCAAACACCGCCGCCCCCACCCGGGGGCGCTGTGCTGGAGCAAGCCGCCGATGAACGCCTGCTGTTCCGATTCTCCGCACTGACGTATAACGCGCACAGGATTCACTACGACCTCGACTGGTGCCTGAATGAGGGCTACGACGGACTGGTGATCCACGGGCCTCTTCTGGCTCTGATGATGGGCGAGCACATGCGTCGTGAAGGAATCGACCTGATGGGTAAAACCTTCAGCTACCGGCTGGCCTCCCCGATGACCAAGCCCCAGACATTCTCGATCGTCCCGGGGCCGGATGGCCTGGCCAACGGCGCCGAGGCGCGCAGCGCTGGAGGAGCAATCTGCGCAGTCAGCAGTTTGTCAGGGATCTAGCAGGCCGGAAGAACAAGATGGCGTTGCTACAACGCTACGCCCTGACCCTCCCCTATGACTTGCCCCTTTTTCCTGTCCATAAACTTTGCCGAAGCTGCGCAAAACCAGGGGAACTCTTGATCCAGCTGCAGCATGGTTGAACCAGCAGGATGCAGGAGGAGCCATGAAGCGCATAACAGCCACCCCTAACTTTGGCGGAGCCCCCAAGGGAAGCTCACCGGTCAAAGTGTCGAGCGGAGCCGCACATCCGACGACGGGGTGCAGGACTCCCTCCGAGACGGACCCTCGACCCAAATCTTGTGGCTCTGGCATTCAGGAAACGTGCCGCCAACTCTGGCCCGACTGCCGTGACTGAAGGCTTTCCGGAAGCGTGCCACAGACTCGAGCCCGAGTCCCCCCGGATCCGATCAGACGAGCCAGCGCCACCAGCGTGACTGTTCCCGTTCCGGCGCCGGTTCCGGCTCTGGCTCTGGCTCCTCACCCAAGGCCAGCGCGGCCTCGGCGATGTCCTCCGCAGTGAGCGTCATGACGGCCTCACGATCAAGCGCGTCGAGGCTTTGTTCCTCGTCGAGCGACAGCCGCAGCGCCTGGCGATTGAGCGCCTGCTCGAACAGCGTCCGGGCGAACCGTGCGTTGCCGGAGTCCTCGCCCGCGTGGAGGCCCGTAAGGATGCGTCGCAGCATCTGGTCCGCGCCCGGCTCCAGCGTGTACTCGTGTTGGGCCAGCATCTGGTGGAAGATCGTCTGGAGTTCGTCGACGGAGTAGTCGGGGAACGTGATCTCGCGAGCGAACCGGGAGCGCAGTCCAGGGTTGGAGAGCAAGAAGGATTCCATCAGCCGCGGGTACCCGGCCACGATCACCACGAGGCGGTGGCGGTGGTCCTCCATCCGCTTGAGCAGGACCTCGATCGCCTCTGGACCGAAGTCAGTCCGGCCGTCCTCCGGTGCCAGCGCGTAGGCCTCGTCGATGAACAGGACGCCGTCCAGCGCACGCCGGATCACCCTGTCCGTCTTGATAGCGGTCGCACCCACGTACTGCCCCACCAGACCCGAACGGTCGACCTCCACCAGGTGCCCTTTCTGCAGCAGACCGACTGCGCGATACATCTCCGCCAGGAGCCGCGCCACGGTCGTCTTGCCTGTGCCCGGGTTTCCGAGGAAAACCAGATGCTGGGATGTTGCCACCTCTGGAAGGCCATGCGCCTTACGACGGGCCTGGACCTGGAGCAATGCGACCAGGCCCCGCACCTGTTCCTTCACGGTCTCCAGCCCAACGAGCGCGTCGAGTTCGGCCTGCACCTCTGACAGCGGCCGGGCCGGCCCGGGCCTTGCCCCGATGAGATCGCCCACCAGGTCGTCGACTCGCTCCGAACCGGGCAGCTTGAGCTGATTGGCCAGATGACCGATGGTTTCACGCAGGTCATCAAGCGGACTGCGGCTGGCAGCCATACATCAACTGTAGTACTCGATTTCCACGGGGGTGAGGTTGGCCCGAGCGGTGCCAACTAAGTCATCCCTCTCGGACCGCCACCAACCGCGCAGATGGCAGTGCTCTCCCGTCCTTAGTCTTACTGGCGACTTCGGCTTGTGTTTCTTCATCACTCTCGCCACTCTCTCCTCGTGAAGCGAACTTTTAGGGAACGTTCCCAAGATTCATTGAGATTAGGCGCCCTGCACCGTCGAGGTCAAGGGATTCCGGATGAGTTCCCAGGTTCCGGGCAGTCTCCCCTCGCGGACCTCAGGAGACGGGGCTGCTTCTCACCGGCACGGAATCGCTCAAAAGTGACATCAAAAAAGGGTATTGACGTGGCCTGCATCACGTCCCTAGAATTTTGTTCAGCAGATTTGGGAACGTTCCCCAAAGTCGCAACTACCGCATCCGTCCCCACTAGTGGATCTTGGCCGACGTTGCCGCCAGACCTCTTCGGGCAAAAGCGAAATCAGATGACAGGAAGATCATGACTCTCAGAATCGGCGTAGACACCGGTGGTACCTTCACCGACCTTTGTGCGTTCGATGAGGCGAACGGACAAGTACACGTCCGTAAGGTCTCATCGACACCCGACGATCCCGGACGCGCAATTGTGCTCGGCATCCAGGAACTGCTCGAACAAATGGGCGGGCGCTCAATCGAGGAGGTTACCTACCTCGCGCACGGCACCACAGTGGGCACGAACGCACTCCTGACTGGGCGCGGCGTGCGCACAGGGCTTATCACGACCAAGGGCTTCCGGGACCTGCTGGAACTCGGACGCGGTCGGCGCCCGCACCTCTACGATCTGCAGGCCGACAAGCCGGAGCCTTTCGTTCCACGTGACCTTCGTCTGGAAGTGACCGAGCGCGTACGCCACGACGGACGCATCGAAACGCCTCTGGACCTCGATGAAGTCCGGGCTGCCGTGCGGGAACTGAAGGAACAGCAGGTTGAATCCATTGCGGTCTGCCTCCTCTACAGCTACCTACGGCCAGAGCACGAGCAGCAGATAGCTGCTGTCATCGCTGAGGAATTCCCTGAGGCGTATGTGTCCCTGTCCAGTGACGTTCTCCCCGAGTTCCGTGAATACGAACGCCTTTCCACCGTCGTCACGAACGCCTATATCGGCCCTGTGGTGGCAAACTATCTCGGTCGCCTGCGTCAGCGCCTTGCCGAGAACGGACTGAAGTGCATCCCGCACGTGACCCAGTCCAACGGTGGAATTATCCCCTTCGCAACGGCCGAGAAGATGCCGGTCCGTCTGGTTCTCTCCGGACCGAGCACCGGTGTTGTGGGCGCCGCTGCAATTACCAGCGCGGCAGGTAGCCCGGACATCATCACGTTCGATATGGGTGGCACGTCCTCTGACGTCTCCCTTGTGCAGAATGGCGAACCCAAGGTCACTTCCGGCATGGAGCTGGACGGCCGTCCGATCCGGTCCCCCATGCTGGACATCCACACTGTTGGTGCTGGCGGCGGTTCAATTGCCTGGATCGATAGTGGTAACCACCTCAAGGTCGGCCCGGCGAGCGCCGGTGCCTTCCCCGGCCCGGCCTGTTACGGAAACGGACAGGATGCCACCGTGACGGACGCCAACGTGGTTCTCCAAGTCCTCAATCCGGAGTATCTCCTGGACGGCCAGCTGAAGATCGACGCACAGGCCTCCCACAGGGCGGTCAAGGCTATTGCAGATCCCCTTGGCATGAGCGTTCCGGAGGCGGCGCAGGGCATTATCCGGGTAGTCACGGCGAACATGGCACGGGCCATACGTGTCATCTCGGTGCAGCGAGGTTACGATCCCCGTGATTACGCCCTTGTGCCGTTCGGTGGCGCCGGCCCGCTGCATGCTTCCCGGCTGGCCATTGAGCTGGGTGTGGACCGCGTCGTGGTGCCGGAAACGCCGGGCGCCCAGTCCGCGCTCGGGCTGCTCATGACGGATATTCGCAGCGATTTCATGCGCACCCAGATCACGCATGTATCCCCTGAAAATGCGGAAGACATCGCTAAGATCTTCGCTGAACTCTCCGACCATGCCTCGGACTGGTTTGATGAGGAAGGGATTGAAACAGAACGCCGGAGCGTCGTCCGTCGGCTGGAAATGCGGTACGCGGGGCAGAACTATGAACTTCCTGTCGAGCTCCCCGAAGGCGACATCGATGCCGCAGCGATCGCCGGCATTACCGAAGGCTTCCAGCGCGCGCACGACCGCATGTACGGCTACAGTGCCCACGACGAGTCCGTGCAGGCAGTGACCTTCCGGCTTCAGGCCATCGCAGACGTCCCCCGTGCCGAGATCGTACGCGCTGCCGCCACCGGACGGAAGGCGCAGGACGCCGTCGTCGCCCATCGTGACGTCTACCTTGCCGAAGAAGGCGATTACGTCTCATGCCCGGTCTACGACCGGCGCTTGCTCGACGTCGGCCACCGCATCGTGGGACCTGCCGTCATCGAACAGATGGACACCACAACCCTCTTGCTTCCCTCCGATGTCTGCGTCGTCGACGACGTGCGCAACCTCGTCATTGAAATCCGAAGGAGCCCCAATGAATAACAAAACCACGCAACAGCTCGACAGCGTTCTTGCAGAAGTCATCGGCTCCGCGCTTGCGACCGTCGTCGAGGAAATGGGCGAAACGCTTGTCCGCGCCGCCTACTCCACCAACATTAAGGAACGCCGGGATTGCACGGCTTCCCTCTTCGACGCCAAAGGGCAGGGCATTGCCCAGGACGAAGGCGGATCGCCCCTGCACCTCGGTTCACTGATGGGCATCGTGGACGGCATCCTGAGCCGCTATCCGTTGGACGAGATCAAAGACGGTGACACCTTCATCGGCAATGATCCATTCAGCGGCGGCGGATCGCACCTGCCTGACATCGTTCTGGCCACGCCGGTTTTCGTCGATGGTATCTTGACCGCCTGGGCGGCAAACCTCGCCCACCACGCCGACTTCGGCGACCGCGGTCATGCGCACATTTTCCAGGAAGGCCTGCGCATCCCGCCGGTCCGTCTTATCCGTCAAGGCGTGCTGCAGGAGGAGATGCTCAACCTGATTCTCCTGAATTGCCAGGTCCCGCACGAGCGGCAGGCAGACCTGCGGGCACAACAGGCCGCAAATCGCCTTGCATGCCAGCGCTACAAGGACCTCTGCGATCGCTACGGCCGGGAAGTCATGGTTCAGGCAGGCGAAGATCTGCTCGACTACACCGAACGCCGCACCCGGGCAGCGATTTCGGCCATGCCGGACGGCGAGTACTCCTTCCGGGACAAGTTCGACTGCCCGGAACTGGATGACGAGCTGGAACTCCAAGTGCGTATCGTGATCGACGGCGAGAACATCTCGTTCGACTTCGACGGAAATCCCCCGCAGGTCCGAGCAAGCGTCAACGTCGTCTGGACTGCGCTGTACGCCTCGGTCTACTACTCGCTCAAGAGTCTGATCGACGCCGACATCGTCCCCAACGCGGGCCTGTACCGGCCCGTGAAAATCGAGGCGCCGCTCGGATCCATCATCAACTGCCAGGAACCAGCAGCGGTCAACGGCCGCAGCGAAACATGCCAGAGGATCGTTGACCTCATCCACGGCGCGTTGGCCACGGCCGTCCCCAAGCGGGTCACCGCAGCAAGCAATGGCGCCAACACCGGTGTTCACTTCTCCGGACGGAACTCCCGCACTGGGCGAGAGTTCGTCTATCTGGAGACCATCGGCGGCGGATGCGGGGCCCGCGCTACCAAGGACGGCATGGACGGTGTCCAAGTCCACATGACCAACACCTCCAACCTGCCGGTCGAAAGCCTCGAGGCCGAGTACCCACTTGTCATTGATGCCTACGAACTGATTCAAGACTCCGGCGGCGGCGGGGAACACCGCGGCGGCCTCGGCATCCGCCGTGCAGTTCGTGTTGAAGACCCCGACATTCATTTCTGGCTCGATACAAGCCGTCAAAAATCCCGTCCGTGGGGACTCGACGGCGGACTGGCCGGTGAGGGCGCGCGGGCGGTCCTCAGCGAGGGGGCACAGCCCATCAACCACGGATACACGGTCCTGCAGACCGGCGATCGCGTAGCGATCGAAACAGCCGGAGCCGGAGGCTACGGCCCACCGGAACTCAGGAATGTGGATGAGGTCGCCCGAGACCTCGCAGAGGGAAAGATTTCAGAGGCATTTGCCCGGGAGGTCTACCCAGAGCAGTTCAGTCAAATCACCAGCGGACATTCGGAGTCCGCCCTCACCTCTAGGAAATAACATGGCAAATACAGCCAGCGCCACGGCCCCCGTGGCTGCAGCCACCCGGCGTCGCGTTTTCATCTCGACCATGCTCGGCAACGTCGTCGAGTACTACGACTTCACGTTGTATGGGACCCTGGCAGCAATCATCTCAACCCAGTTCTTCCCCTCCGGCGATTCGACCGCCGCCCTCCTGGCCGTGTACATCGGCGTCGTCCTCTCGTATGCCATCCGACCCATCGGGGGGCTGATCCTCGGCCCGCTCGGTGACATCAAGGGTCGAAAATTCGTTCTGATCTTGACCATCGCCCTGATGAGCATCGGTACGGCCGGTATCGGTTTCCTGCCGACCTACGCAGCCATCGGTGTTGCGGCGTCGGTACTGCTGATGCTGTCCCGTCTTTTGCAGGGCATTGGTGCAAGCGTGGAATACACAACTGCTGCCAACTTCCTCTTTGAGCATGAGAAAGGCCGTCGGCCCAACTTCGTCGCGGGCGTGCTGAACTCGACGGCCTCGGTGGGATCGTTCCTCGCCGCAGGCATCGCCTACATCTTGAGCGTTGCGATGCCCGGCCACGCGTTCGCGGACTGGGGTTGGCGCATCCCGTTCCTGCTTTCCATTCCGATCGCGTTCATTGGTGTCTACATGCGTAACCATGTAAGTGAAACACCTGAGTTCCAGAAGGTTCTCAAGGAAGCCGCGACCGAGAAGGTCAAGCAAACCCCTCTGCGTACTGCTCTGCGTTACCACTGGGCAGACATGCTGAAGGTCATCGGTCTTGGTGCGGGCCAGCGCATCGGCTCGTACACAATCCAGGCGTACTTCGTAACAGCACTGATCACCGCGGGGTTCCCGGCATCCCAGGCATTGCTCGCCTCGATGCTGACCTACGCCGTGGGTCCCATTACCAGCATTTGGGGCGGCTCCCTCGCCGACAGGTTTGGTGCCCGTCCGGTACTGCTGACGGGTTACGGGCTCTTTGTTGTCCTTACCGTGCCGGCCTTCTTCGCGATCGGCGAGAAGTCGATCCTCCTGGCAACAGTCAGCGTCATCGGTTTCACGTTGATCAACAACCTGGTTGCTGCCCCGCTCAGCGTGGCCTACGTCCTCAGCTTCCCCCCGGAAGTACGGTCCACGGCATCTGCACTGAACTTCAACGTCGGAACGTCCTTGATCGGCGCCACTGCCGGCCTCGTCGCTGTGTGGCTGTTCTCCATTACGGGTTCCAACGTGTCCTTCGGCTGGTACATGACCGTCGCGTGCGTCGTTTCAATCCTCGTGACTGTCTTCGCCCTTCCCAAGGCACTCCAGCACAGCAAGACGGCGATCAATCCGTCGGCGGCCCCAGCCGTGAGTTAGCAGTATGCAAACCTGCCGGGTTCGGTCCCACTCATTCCGAATGAGACCGAACCCAGCCTCAAGAATCCCGGAGCCCGGGTGGGCCGCATCCATGATTGGAAAAGCAGTGATCAGATCAAACGTCCGCAAGGCGGCTGCGACAGCAGTGGCAGCCATGCCTGCCCAGACCGACCGGTCGGCGGTGCTCTGATGGCTGCAACACCGATTCGGACCGCCATTGTTGGATTCGGAGTGTCAGGCAAGGTCTTCCATGCGCCTCTGATCGCCGCGGACCCGGACTTTTCCCTGGACGCCATTGTCACAGCCAACGCAGAGCGTGCCCGCGAGGCCGCCCGCCTCTACCCGGCGGCAAGAGTTTTTGCCGGCGCGGACGAAATATTTGCTTCCGCGGATGACTTCGACCTGGTGGCCGTGTGCACACCGCCTTCCACACATATGGACCTCGCGTCCGCAGCGATCGCCCAAGGTCTGCACGTGGTGGTGGACAAACCATTCGTGCCCACCTCGCAGGAAGGGGAGCGCCTTCTCGATCTGGCATCCCGTGCAGGGGTGCAGTTGTCCGTCTTCCAGAATCGTCGATGGGATGCTGACTTCCTCACTCTTAAAAGGCTCGTTCGCGGCGGAGATCTGGGTCAGGTCCATAGCTTCGAATCCCGTTTCGAGTGGTGGCGGCCAGAGGGCTTCGGCAACTGGCGCGATGCGGCGACGCAGGCCGAAGGCGGTGGCCTCCTTCATGATCTCGGCGCCCACCTGATCGATCAGGCCATCCAGTTGTTTGGCCCGGTCCTGGACACCTACGGTGAAACGGCTAACCACGGGCCCAACCCTGAAGGGGGCGAAAGCGAAGCATTCGTGTCCCTCCTGCACGAGTCGGGAGTTCGTTCCAGGCTCTGGATGAACGGCATGGCCGCCCGGACGGGACCTCGTTTCCACGTCCTCGGTTCCTCCGCCGGCTACACCAAATGGGGTTTGGACAGCCAGGAGACGGACCTCGCTGCCGGGGTTCTGCCCACGGATCCTTCCTTCGGCGTCGAAAACCAAGAAGCGTGGGGCATTCTCGGCACGGGCAGCATGGAAACAGCAATCCCCGCGGAGCGGGGAGCGTATCCGCGCTTTTACACGCAACTTGTCGAATCCATCCGAGGTACCGGCCCGCTTCCTGTGGATCCGCGCGAATCCATTGAAGTGCTTCGGATCATCGAAAACATCCACTCGTCCGTCAGGGGTCTCTCGTAGAGACTCCAAGCCGGGCAGCCAGCAGACAACAAGAAGAACGAAGAAAGTAAAGAATCATGTCCTCCACGTCTCCCAAGAAGCACGTCATTGTCATCGGCGGCGGCATCTTTGGCGCTTCCACGGCCCTGCATCTCGCCCGCGGCGGTGCCCAGGTGACACTTGTGACCGCCGGGTCCCTCGCAAACGGGGCGTCCGGCCGTTCGATTGCATGGCTAAACTCCTCCGGTGCCCGCTCGGCCGAATACCACTACCTGCGGTTGTTGGCCATTGACCGCTACCGCACTTGGACTGCGCACCACCCGGAAAGCCGCCACTACATCCAGTTCAACGGCGCCATGAAATGGGCCGCTCCGGGAAAAACCTTCCGGGATACCTATGCATTTGAACGCCATCATGGGTACGAGTCGGTTTGGGTCGAGCAGGCGGACGTAGCAGCAGTCGCGCCGGACGTGAACGCCGAGGCCGTGGCCGAAGAAGGTGCCATCTTCAACCCCGGTGAGGGCTGGGTGAATATGCCGGACTTCATTCCAGTGCTGGTTGCAGAGGCCGTGGCCACGGGAGCTGATGTGATCAGCGACGCCGGCGACGTGCGGGTCGACGTGCAGGATGGGATCGCGGTCGGTGTGATCCTCGGCAGCGGGACGCGGTTGTTTGCTGACGAAGTTGTGCTCGCTACCGGCGGTGACGTTCCGGCCCAGCTCGCCGCCCTTGGCGTCACGGTTCCGGACAGGACCACGGCCGCATTTGTGCTTCTCACCGATCCGGTCGATGTAGAAGTCAAGACAGTGCTTAACACCCCGCGTGTTGCGGTGCGCCCCACGCCCGATGGCCGTCTTGTGCTCGACTCGGACTGGGCAGAGCAGACGGTATTGGTCGAGGACGATGGTTCGTTCACTGTGCCGCGGGAGTCGGTGCAGGGCCTGCTGGAGGAAGCTTCAAAGGTACTCGCAGGCAACCCACGCCTGACAGCCCACCGCGTCGCCGCGGGGCTCAAGCCGATCCCAGGTGACGGGTTGCCGGTGGTTGGATCCATTCCAGGGATTCCGGGCTTGTACACAGTCTTCAGTCACTCCGGCGCTACTCTCGGTTTGATCCTCGGGGAATTGCTGGCAGAGGAGATCCTTACAGGCACTCCCTCCCCCGTACTTGAGTCCTTCCGACCGGACCGCTTCGGTTCCAACGATCCTGCGCACGAAGCCCTGGGCACGGGAGCGTGGGAACCGGTAAGGCAGTAGAAGACCAAGCAGGACGTACAAGGGTCAGAGAGGCGGTGGACGCAAGGTGTCCGCCGCCTCTGGGCTTAGGGCCGGTGCGGCGTGACAGGGGCTGGCTACAGTGGGTATAAAGTCTGGTAACGATCCCAAATGGACCAAGGAGGAACGCGACTATGGCCCAGCCCGTCTCGGAGTCAGTAACGATCATAGACGTGGCGCAGCTGGCAGGGGTGTCAAAATCAACCGCGGCACGGGCGCTGGCTGGATACGGTTCCGTCAGCAGTAAGGCGCGGCAAGCTGTCGAAGCTGCAGCGGACACCCTGGGGTACCAGGCCAACGCCCTGGCCAGAAGCATGATCACCGGCAAAACCACAACGGTGGGTGTCGTCATTCCGGACATCAGCAATCCTTTTTTTGCCAACGCCGTCAGGGGCATCTCGACCGCCGCCCGTGAAGCGGGATATGACGTGCTCCTTAGCAGCACCGAAGGGGAACTGGGCTTGGAGCGTCGGGCAGTATCGGTGCTTGCGGGAAAAAGGGCCGACGGCGTCATTGTCGCCCCGGTTTCGAATGAGGACACAGCCCATCTGGAGGAGTTGGAGGCTAAAGGAATTGCTGTCACCCTCCTCGACCGTCCTGCGCCGAACGTCACATCCGCGTCCTACGTGGCAGTGGATCACGTTGGAGCGTCTGAATTGGCCGTCCAACACTTGCTTGACCTGGGGCATCGGAACATCGGCATTGTCACGGAAGCGACAGCGCTGCTACCTGAGCAGATCCACCCTGAGGTCGCTGCATCTCTGCGCCCCGCAACTGCCCGCCTACTGGGCTACGCCATGGCGCTGCGGGGCGCAGGAATTCGTTATGATCCGGCGTTAGTGGCTTCAAGTTCCTATTCGCGACACTCCGCTGGAGACGCAGTCCGCTATCTTCTCAAGTCCAAACCCAGCATCACAGCCCTCTACTGCACCGATGCCGAGATGAGTGCCGGCGCCTTTGCCGCGCTCCAGGACATGGGTATCGACTGCCCAGGTCACCTGTCCTTGGTCGGCTTCGATGATCAGGACTGGGCCACCCTGGTACGTCCTCGACTCACTGTCGTGGAACAGCCCAGCTATCAGCTGGGAAGGACGGCTTTCAAGGAGCTGACCGCTTCGATGCTCACACCAAACGAGAGACGGCGCAACCGTATCCTGGGCGGCCGTCTGGTGGTTCGCGAATCCACGGCCAGGAGCCGCTCCGCCTGATACTGAAAATCACAATGCGACTCCCAATCCAGAGGGATGGCAGGTGCTGCTGCCATCGGAGAATCCGCCCCCATGGCAGCAACAAAGCATCTAACGCGAAGTCCTTGACTTCCCGAGTAATGGGGTCTACTGCTTGGCATGTTGAATGCATTCCCACATCCAAGGAGCGGACATGGAAGCCAACGGCTATGGAGTTGTGCACTTCTTCCCAGGAGGCACACAGGACCAATACGAGGCATCAATTGCTGCCGTCCACCCGGGGGAAGGGCTCTTGCCCGAGGGGCAGACCTTCCACGCTGCGGGTGCCTCGGAGGGAGGTTGGACCATCATGGCCGTCCACGAGTCGAAGGAGAGCTGGGAGAAATTCCGTGATGGCATCCTCCTTCCCCGGATGCAGCAGGGAATCGATGGCGGGTTTGCAGCGCAGCCCGAGGAGACCGTGATCGATCTGTACAAGGTCATGCCCTAGCAGCTCGAAGCTCGACTTGTGTCAGCTCCGAAACCCGCGGAGCTCCAAGAGCCGGTAGGCCCTGAGTTCATCGAGCATGCGCAGAGCCTACCGGACGTCTTGGACCGCCTAATCGGTCGCGTTGGCGAGCCTGGCTGCCAGCGTCCTGACGTGCTCGACAAGCTCTCGGGGTTCGTGCACCTGGAAGTCGAACCCTTTGGTTGTCACGTAGATGGCCAACTCGTCCAGCGAGTTGGAACCGGCCCGCAGGGTGCAGCTGTGCTCGTCGATCGGCTCCAGCGCCCCGGTGGTGGGGGCAATCCGCTCCGCCGCGGTCTCGGCGCTGACATGCAGGGTGAACCGAGCCTGGTAGCGGTAAGCCGACGTGGAGATCGCCCGCGAGGTATAGCCGCTGATATCCGGGTGAGGCGGGGTGCGCGGAGTGAACCGGGGCCCGGTGGGCGTGCGCGGATCGAGGCGGTCCACGCGGTAAGTGCGCCAGTCCCGGCGGTCGACGTCCCAGCCAATGAGGTACCAGCGCCGGCCCGCGTGCACCACCCGGTGCGGCTCGGTCGTGCGGATGCTGCTGGTTCCGTCGTGGGTGCGGTAGTCGAAGCGAAGGCGCAGCGAGTCACGGCAGGCGGCGGCGATGGCCGTGAGCGTGCTCGGGTCGACGGTGGGGCCGGAGCTGGCCATCGGCACGACCATCGACTGCAGGGCGTTGATCCGGTGGCGCAGCCGGGACGGAAGTACCTGTTCGAGCTTGGCCAGTGCCCGCACTGAGGTCTCCTCGATGCCTGTAATCGACCCGCCGGCGGCCGTGCGCAGGCCCATCGCGACCGCGACGGCTTCGTCGTCGTCGAGCAGCAGCGGTGGCAGGTCCGCGCCTGCGCCCAGCCGGTAACCGGCGGTGCCCGCGGTGGCCATCACCGGGTAGCCGAGGCCGCGAAGCCGGTCGATATCGCGGCGCACGGTACGTGGAGTAATCTCCAGCCGCTCGGCCAATTCGGTGCCGGACCAGTCGCGTCGGGTCTGCAGGAGAGAGAGTAGTCGCAGCAGCCGTGCCGAGGTTTCCCACATGATTTGAAGTCTGCCATAGTCCTAGGACCGAATCTGACCTAACCGGTTCCTAGAGTTATCGGCATGGAGAACAACACAGAGATCCGGCCCTTCACCATCGACATTCCCCAGGTTGACCTGGACGACCTGCGGGACCGGCTCGCCAGAACCCGGTGGGCCGCGGACCTGCCCAATGTCGGCTGGAGCCGCGGGGTGCCGGTGGGCTACCTCAAGGATCTGGCCGAGTACTGGCGCGATGGCTACGACTGGCGCGTCTACGAGCGGGAACTGAACAAGTACCCACAGTTCACCACCGAGATCGACGGACAGAACATCCACTTCCTGCACGTCCTCGCGCCCGAGCCGGACGCGCTGCCGCTGATCCTGACCCACGGCTGGCCCGGCTCGATTGTGGAGTTTCTGAATGTCATCGGCCCGCTGACCGACCCCAGGGCACATGGCGGAGATCCGGCGGACGCGTTCCACCTGGTGATCCCGTCGATCCCCGGCAGCGGATTCTCCGGACCCACCGGCGAGGCTGGCTGGGACACCAACCGGGTGACCAGGGCCTTCGCTGAGCTGATGAACCGGCTCGGCTATGACAGCTATGGCGCGCAGGGCGGGGACACCGGCGCGGTCATCTCCCCGGGGCTCGGCCGGCTCAACCCCGACAAGGTCGCCGGCGTGCACGCGAACGGGCTCTCTGCGTTCACCGAGGTCAACCCGGACGAGGCGGGAGAGCTGACCGAGGCCGAGCGGGCGAGGCTGGATCACCTGCAGTACCTGAAGACCGAGCAGTCCGGCTACATGATGATCCAAATCACCCGGCCGCAGACCCTGGCGCACGGGCTGCACGACTCCCCGGTCGGGCAGTTGGCCTGGATCGTGGAGAAGTTCAAGGAGTGGACCGATCCGGCCGCCGAACTGCCCGAGGACGCGGTGGACCGGGATCTGTTACTCACCAACGTGATGCTCTATTGGCTGACCGGCACCGCCGGGTCCTCGGCCAACTGCTACTATGAAACCGCGCACGCCGGAGCCTGGGGCGCGAGTGAACGTTCCAAAGTGCCGACCGGGGTCGCGGTGTTCCCCATGGACGTGTCGATCCGGCGCACTGTCGAGCTCGAACACACTCTCGTGCACTGGTCCGAATTCAGCCGCGGCGGCCACTTCGCCGCCATGGAGGCCCCCGACCGGCTCGTCGACGACGTCCGGGAGTTCTTCAGGAAGCTGCGCTGAAACCACTGCGGGCGCCGGCCTCGATCAGGGCCGACGTCGATCAGGTTGGGCCCGGCGGCGAATCCCGCCGCTATCAGATGAGCAGGCGGGCCGAACTTGTGGACAGCACACGGCAGCGTATTGTCCATGCCGCAGTGGCCCTCCACGGTTCGGTGGGACCGGCGCGCACGACGATCGCCGGAGTCGCCGAGAAGGCCGGTGTCACGCGCCTGACGGTCTATCGGCATTTTCCTGACGATGAGGCGTTATTCTCCGCGTGCTCCTCGCACTGGCGCGGACAGCAGCAGCTTCCGGACCCTGCCGACTGGTCCGGGCATTCCGATCCCCTGGAACGGCTGAAGTTCGGCTTGTCCGACCTTTACCGCTTCTATCGCGACGGCGAGGCCATGCTGACGCGCATCTATGCGGACAAGGATGCGCTCCCGAAAGGACACCGAGAGGACCTCGAAACCCGCGACGCCTACTTCCGCGACGTCCTTTGCGAACCGTTTTCACAGCAAGACAGGACCGGCCGGCTCGGTGCCATCATGGGCCACGCTATTTCATTCTGGACGTGGCGGTCACTGTGCCATGACAACTGGCTTTCCACGAGGATGCGGTTAAAGCCATGTGCGCTCTGGTCGCCATAACGGCCGGCACCTCCGACGCCCGTCAGGGGGAAACGGCGGCTCTCCGAACGCTGTGACCCTTCACGTTCTTTAGCCGCGTCTACAGATTTTCTGGTCGACGCCCGCGGCGCGCGATGGCCTCCATGATCTGCTCCCGTGAAAGGCTCCTCTGCTGCTGTGCGTTCTCGATCGCGAACTGCAGGGCATCTCCCCTGCTGCCTTCTCGCACATTCGCCCTTACGGTTGATCGGCCAAGCTGTTCGGCTGTGAATCTCAACAATCGGCATCTAGCTAGTTTGACCCATTCGCCCTGCAGTCAGCTCCTCTGAGGACGAACGTTGTCCGGCACCAGTCTTGATGGCCGATGCGAACTGCGGGTTTGGTGACTTCTACTGCTTCAGCGCGGCCAGCTGTATCTGCTTCGCAAGCGAGTAAGCGGCCGGCAGGTCGTCGTCGTTCTCGACGAAAACACGGCCAATGACGAGCACTGAATTGGCTGGTGAGGAAATCTGTGTCATGCCTGTGGGCATCACCCCCTTCCAACCTGGCCCGCTGAGAACATAGTCACCGACTTCGGTTCCCGTGGTCCGTTTGCCGACGTAGGCAAAGTTGGCGCTCGTCGACGGGTCGGTGAACTGCAAGCTGAAGTAGCGTTCGGCCATGTCCGGAACGTGCAGAACTTGCGGCCCCTTCCCCAAGTCAAGCCAGCCGCCAATGTAGAGAAGATCATCGGCTCCGGTCGCCATGAGGCTCCCATGGGAGGCCGAAGGGGACGACGTTCCAGGCACGGCATACAGCGTGTTGACAGGGATCGGGCCTTGCCCAAGACCATGCTTGAGAATTGCCTTCTTGTAGCCATGGACCGTAAGCCGCGGCCAGAAGAAGATGAAAGCCGGCGTCCCCAGCCCCCAGATGATGACTGCGGCTAACGCCAAGGGGATGATGTCGTCCCCGTTGACGATCCGCCGGAAGATGACCCAGCCGAAGATCAGCAGTATGGCAACAGTAAGGGGACGTCCGTACTTCAGGATGAGGCGGTTCATGTTAGTGCGCCCTCATGACAGGCGGCAAATGGTACGTGCCCTCGAGTATTGCCGGCCCGGGCAGATACACACGGAACGTCAGCTTGAACTTCCCCGAGGGAATCGGCAGCCAGTTTTGCTCGTTTCTGCCCGGGGCTTGGTGTTGGAGATAAATATCGAGGGAACCGTCAGCGTTCCGCACCAGGGGTGAACGGTCGCCAATGCTGTACCGGTTAGTCGGGTTCTTCACCATGTATCCGACGACATCGGTCGGAATGAGCGACCAGAAAGCGTTATGGGGCGGGAGTTGCCCTGCACGAAAACGCAGCACATATCCGTTCCGGCCGCTCAAGGTTTGTCCTGCACCATCAACCTTCGTGGTCCAATACGCGGCCTCTTCAAACACATTAACCAGAGGCAGGGCCTTCGCGCAGGCGGCCCGCACAAAGACTCCGTTTCCACGCTGGCCACACCTGGGGATGGCACTCCAGCCGTTGACCGTCGTCGTGATCGCCCCGCCCACGGCATTCATCACGACGATCGCTGTCAAGAACGCAAGCACCCCACCAAGAAGCAAGCCCTGCACAATGCCGGACTGCGAGAACCAAGCGAGGGCATTCACCATGACCGCAAGCTACCACCGGCAGCACTGAGTGAAGCTGGGGAGGGACGGAGCAGCTTGGCTATCGCGGCCACCCGACAGGACGAATATTTTCCGCTTGGGGTCCCTTGGAGCCCTGCACAACATCGAACTGGACACGCTGGTTCCCTTCCAAGGAGTGGTACCCGCCACTGACGATCGCCGAGTAGTGGGCGAAGACCTCATCTGAACCGTCGTCGGGGGCAATGAACCCGAAACGCTTTTCCGTGCTGAACCATTTGACCGTACCAGTCGCCATTTCATGCTCCATCCTTGCGGTACTTGAGCCTTGGGACTTTGCTGACCTAAGCCCTCTATTGGGACTTTGCTGGTGTCTGGGCCAGTTTCGTCTGGATGTCTTTTGCGTGTTTCTGTATCTGCTCGCCGTAGCCTCCGTTGAGGGCGGTGTCCTTGATTTTTGAGGCGTCTGCGTCGCGCTCTGATGCCGGGGCTGCTTCCAAGGTCTTCAGGTCGGTCTGCAGATTTGCGGGCAGTTTGCCGAACGCCTTGGGGTGGTGGATCAAGAGGTACGCCACCTCATGGGCTTTGTCCCCAAACCCGGCCTCGGCCCGGATGGTGACCCTCAGCACGGCTGGAAGGGCTCGGGCAAATGGATGTTTAGCGTGGCTCGCGCTGTCCGGTCCCGCCGTCGAGGCTGAGGATGACGCGCTTGGAGAAGGGGGCGGGCTCTGACCGTCTGCCGAGGCAGCTGTTGCCCCAATTGCTGCTCCCCCGAGAAGGACAGCACCTGCCGCCAAGGCGGCAGCGCGCATCCGCCATCGACGGATAACGTCACCGCTTGGCATTTGCTTGTTGTTCATGACTTCTCCTGAGTGATCCGTTGGGACCCTGGTGGGTTGGGCCAGGATGGGTCCTGACCGTTCCACTATCGCCTGCCGACGTCCGGGACAGGTTCGGGGAATGTAAGGGGACGGTAAAGTATGGGGCCCTTCCTGCGTCGCCGACCAGAACAGAGCGTTCAATGGAAGCATGGAACAACCATCCACTCCCGATGCGACGCCGTCCCGTGGTCTCGTGATGATCGTGGAAGATGAGCGTGCGATCGCCGACGTGGAACGGCTGTATCTGAGTCAAGCGGGGTTCGGCGTACACGTTGAACCCACCGGTGAAGGCGCCCTGGAGCGGGTGAGAAGTCTTCGACCCGTCGCTGTCGTGTTGGACGTCGGGCTGCCTGGCATCGACGGAATCGAGGTATGCCGTCGGATGCGCACCCAGGAGGATTGGACACCGATCATTTTTGTCACTGCCCGCGACGAGGAGGTGGACATGCTTTTGGGATTGGAACTGGGCGCAGACGACTACATGACTAAGCCGTTTTCACCTCGGGAGTTGGTTACCAGGCTCAAAACGGTCTTGCGCCGAAGCACGGGCGCCCCCGGCAGCGGTGTCCTGCGTGTTGGTTCCGTCACCCTGGACCGGGGCAGCCGCACTGTCAGCATCGATGGTTCAGCGGTGGAGCTGACCGCGAGGGAATTCGACGTGCTCGCCTTTTTGATGGCCAGCCCGGGCAGGGTGTTCAGCCGTGAGCAGCTCCTGTCATCGGTCTGGGGGCAGGCCAGTTACGCGGGTGGGCGGACCGTGGACGTACATATAGCCCAGCTTCGCTCCAAACTGGGCGATGACAGCCCCATCCGTACGCTGCGAGGGGTTGGATACTCTGTAGATGGCGGCCGCACGTGAAAATCCATGATGCTGCCAACGGGGGGCTCGAGGGTCACACTGACCGCGAAAGCCGGAATCCGGCGTCGGGTTGGCTGCGCTCGCTGGCAGGACGAATCACGCTCGTTACCGCCGCAGTGGCTGTCCTGGCGGTACTGGTCACTGGAGGCACCGCTTACCCACTGATACGATCCGCGGCGGTTGAGCAGGCCAGACAGCAGCTGTTCCGCCAGGCCGACGCGTTCGCCGCGGCACCCGTTGCCTCCCAGGCGCTGGACCTTCGCGAGAGGCACCTTCTTGGACCGGACACCTACGAACTGTCCACCATCACCGCCACCGGCACCGTTCGGGGGCCAGCCACACAGCTCGTGAGTCCAGCCGACATTCAACAAGTGCTTTCCGGCCACAAGGTGTCCGCGACAGTTGTCCATGACGGTGCCCAACTCCTTGTGGAGGCAAGGGCCCTCCCCAGGAGCGGGGGGATCGTGCTGAGCAGGTCCTTGGACGACGTGAACGCCGCCTCCTCCCAGCTCCTCCAACGCACGCTGCTGGCCCTTGCGGCTGGCCTGTTAATCGCGGTGCTTGCCGGAACACTGCTCGCCCGGCGCCTCTCCGGCCCCCTCGTCAGGACTGCTGCAGCCGCGCGGCGGATGGCTGCCGGCGAACGGACCGTTCGCATTGACCCGGCCGGAGTTACTGAAGTGCGCGATGTGGGAGAAGCCATCAACACCCTGGATCACGCCTTGCTGGCCAGCGAAGGCAGGCAACGTGAATTCCTGCTTTCCATCTCCCACGAGATCCGCACGCCCCTCACCGCCGTGCGCGGCTACGCCGAAGCCCTGGAGGACGGGCTGATCCCTCCGGAGGACACCGCCCGGATCGGGCGAACTCTCTCTGCGGAGACAGACCGTATCGATGGTTTTGTCCGTGACCTTCTCGCACTGGCCCGACTGGAGGCGGACGATTTCACCCTGGACCTCCAACCCGTCGACGTCGCAGCGCTCTTGGGACAAGTACAGCGGACATGGCAGGGCGCAGCCACGGAGGCCGGGGTGGAGCTGACCCTCCAGCTGCCGGAAGCGGCCATGAGTGAACCCCTGCTGGCAGTTACGGACGCGCAACGGTTACGCCAGATCATCGACGGGCTCGTAGGCAACGCACTGCGCGTCACCCCGCGCGGGAAACCGCTCATCCTCCGCGTCGGGCTCGAAGAGCGCCCCACAACCGAGGGCGTGGCGCAATCCCCTGAGCAGTTCCCTGTCACCTCCAACGTGATCGTCATCGAGGTGCGAGACAGCGGCCCGGGCCTCACGGCCGAAGACACCGCCGTCGCCTTCGACCGCGGCGTCCTCTATCACCGCTACAACGGACAACGCCCCACCGGTAGCGGCCTCGGCCTCTCCATCGCAGCACGGCTCGCAGAACGGATGGGACTCGCCCTCACCGCAGAAGCCACACACTTCCCCGACGAAGGTGCCTGCTTTTGCATCCGGGTCCCCCGCATGCCCGCTACCTCACCGCGGGACGCCTTGTAGGCGCTCCTGCTGCTGGCGCTCCACCGCCAAGTGCCACGGGGCGCAGGGACGGGAACGGTCCGCACCCTTGCCCCTCATAACCCGACGGCGGTCGGGCTATTTGGCGTTCCTAATCCAGTAGTGCAGTTGCTTCGACCTCGACGAGCACATCGGGCTCGAACAGAGACTCGACGCCGATCAGCGAGGTCGGCGGCATCGGCGTCGGCAGTCCGATCTCAGCGGCGACGCTTTCGATACCTTCCATGAAAGCGGATCTTCTCCGGAGCCCAGGCAGTGACGTAGAACGTCAAACGCACGACGTCGTCAAAGGTGGCGTCGGCGCCGGCGAGCCCGGTCGCGGTATTGCGGAGAGCCTGGGCGACTTGGCCGGCAAGGTCGCCCGGAGCGACGGGCGTAGCATCGGCCAGGCGGGAGATCTGGCCGGCGACGTGAACGTGACGGGTGCCGGTGCCGACGGCGACGTGGTGGTACGGGGTCGGCTGCATCAGGCCTTCCGGGCTGAAACGCTGAACAGACATGAGACTCCTGACAAAAGAAATGAACTTGGTATATCTTTGATACCTGGTACATGCAGGACACTTCAACGAGACCAGGTTTCATGCCGGATACCACCAGCCATGCTGACCCTCTGGAGATCAGCACCCCGCACCGGGAATTGCTCGATCAAGTTCTGGACAAGTGGTCATTGAGCGTGCTTAACGAACTCTGCGAGCGGCCGTGCCGGTTCAGCGAACTGCGGCGCGCGATCCCATCGGTGTCGCAGAAGTCCCTGACGGCGACGCTGCGTCGCCTCGAACGCAACGGCATCATCGAACGCGAGCTGCTCAGCTCGCGCCCCGTGGCGATCGAGTACCGCATCACACCATTAGGTAAGACACTTCGCCACCCTATCGACGTGCTCCTGGAATGGGCCGCAGCGCACATGCCCCGCATCGAACAGGCACGCGAGACCTTCGACGTCCAGGACCTGGGCGAAGGCACCTGACGATGGGCGACTCTGTGAGACGCCGCAGAGGGATCGGGCCACCCAGTAGAAGCGGATCGTCCATCCGTCCACCGCGCCAAATAGAGTTTCAGCCCCGCAGCCTCGTACTGCTCAGAAGGCCGGACATGAAATGGTCCACTGCTGGCGAATGGCTGCGTCCCCTGGCCGCGTAGAGGGCTGTCTGCGGATTGCCGGCGATGGGTCGGCTCACGACGCCGGGCATCTGGAAGCGCCGGACGGATTCGGGAAGGATGGAGATTCCCAAGCCCGCAGCTACCAGTCCGAGGACAGTTTCCTGGTGGATGGTCTGCTGAACCACCTGCGGGGAACTCTCCAATCCGTCAAACAACCGGTGTACCCGGGTCACGAATCCGGGCATCAGGCGGTAGGGGAACAGGATCATCGGTTCCCCTTCCAAATTTGCGGGTCGAATTTCCTCCCGCGACGCCAGTGGGTGGGCCTCAGGCAGGACGGCAACGAGGTCTTCGGTGCCCACGAGTTCCATTGTCAGTCCCGGAACTTCTCCGGGATCCCGAATCAGCCCTATGTCCAAATCACCGTCAAGGAGTTGTTCGATCTGCTCACCGCTGGTGAGCGGGCTCAGGATCAGTTCCACGCGGGGGCGTTGTTGGCGGAAAGCCCTGATGGCTTCGGGGATGGTGGTGTAGCTGGCCGAACTGACGAAGCCCACCCTGATCCGGCCACTGAGGCCCGCCGCGACACTGGCAAGGTCGCCCGCCGCTTCATCGAGTTCGGTCACTGCGTCTTGAACGCGCCGCTTGAACGCCTCCCCAGCATGGGTCAGTGCAACGCGTCGTGTGGTCCGGTCAAACAACTGAACCTCGAGCTCACGCTCCAGCCGCCTGATGGCGACAGTTAGCGGTGGCTGTGTAAGGTGCAGGCGTTCTGCCGCGCGGCCGAAGTGGAGCTCCTCCGCGACCACGAGGAAGTAGCGGAGCTGTCGCAGTTCCATGATGATTCTTTCAATTGACGCTAATAATTGCTACACAAATGATATTGGACGCACCCCAACGGGAGATGGGTAACTGGTTGAAGCAAAACAACGCATCAACAACCACGTACGGGAGCCGTCCATGGAATCGATCGAATACGTCGTCGTCGGAGCCGGGTTGTCAGGTGCGGCCACGGCTTGGCAGCTTGCCGCCCGAGGACACGAAGTCGCACTGCTTGAACGCTCGACGCCGGCCAACGACGCCGGGAGCTCGCATGGATCGGCGCGGATTTTCCGCTACGCCTACCCGGGCGATTTCTACACGGGTCTGGTCAAGGAGGCCAAGGCCGGTTGGGACGAGCTCGCGCTCTTGAGCGGCAAACAGCTCATTACACCTACCGGCGCCGTCGACTACGGAACCGTCAGGGAACCCGAACGCCTTGCCGCGGCTTTGTTCGCACACGGCATTGACCATGAACTCCTGTCCCCCGACGAAGCGCAGGCACGATGGCCGCAGATTGCCTTCGACACCCAAGTACTGTGGCACCTCGGCGCCGGGGTGATCGACGCCCACGAATCAGTGGCCGCCATGGCTGACCAGGCAGTGGCCCACGGCGCAGCGCTGCACACCAACTGGGCCGTGGCCTCCATCAAAGGATCAGCCGGCCACTACACACTGGCTTCCGAAGACGGCCGTTCAATGATGGCCGCAAAGGTGATCGTCGCCGTCGGCGGTTGGCTCCCGCAGCTGCTGGGCTCCCTGTCCTTGCCGTCTTCATTCCTGGAAAGCATCCCTGCCCTTAAAGTGCGGCAGGAGCAGGCATACCACTTCCCTTACGCCGACAGCAGCTCGCCGTGGCCCACGTTCATCCACAAACGCGAAGGCTGGCAGGCCTACGGTCTGCCCGGCGGCCGCGATGCGGGCTTCCGCGGACAAAAGGTCGCCGAGTACAACGGCGGCAAAGTCCTGGCTTCCGCAGCGGACCAGGACGGACAGATCGACCCGGCAAACCGCCGTCGAGTCATCGACTACGTCGAGAAATACCTCCCGGGGCTGGTCCCCGAACCGTACGCCGAGACCACGTGCCTCTTCACCAATACGCCCACCGAGGACTTCCTCCTGGACAGCGCGGAGGGCATCACCCTCCTCTCCCCCTGTTCGGGCCACGGCGCGAAATTCGCGCCGCTTATCGGCCAACTGGCCGCAGACCTGGCCACTGGCACGGGAACCGTCCCGGAACAGTTCCGCCTCGCAGCCGCATCAGCAGGAGCCCACTAAATGCAACACGTCACGCCTGTCACCGCCGAGACAAGCACGACGGCGGCCACCGTCACCGGGTTGCTGTCCGACATCGCCGACATTGGCACCGATCCACTGCGCGGAGGCTACACCCGTCCCGTCTATTCGACCGCCGAACTGGACCTTCGGGCATGGTTCATCGATCAAGCCACCAAACGCGGCCTGTCCGTGGAAACGGACCGAAACGGCACCATCTGGGCTTGGTGGGACACCCCCGGCGGGGATCGAAGCAACAGCCTTGTCACCGGCAGCCACCTCGACTCCGTCCCCGGAGGAGGCCCGTTCGATGGACCCCTCGGCGTCGCCTCGGCCCTCGTCGCCGTCGACATCCTCAAAGCCCGAAACGCCATTCCCACCCGACCCTTGGCCATCGCCGTGTTCCCGGAAGAAGAAGGTTCCCGCTTCGGGGTTGCCTGCCTTGGCTCACGCCTGATGACGGGGGCCATCGACCCCAACAAAGCCCGGAACCTGCGGGATCCGGACGGCAACACCTTTGCGGACATCGCCCGCTCCAACGGCCTGGACCCCCGCTACATCGGCAAGGATGACCAGCTCCTTGGCGGTATCGGGGCCTTCGTTGAACTCCATGTGGAACAAGGCCGTGGGCTCATCGATCTCGACCGGCCCATCGCCATTGCCTCCTCCATCCTGGGACACGGCCGTTGGCGGCTCAGCATCCAAGGACAGGGCAACCACGCCGGGACAACGCTCATGGCAGACCGCAACGACCCCATGGTCGCCGCCTCACGCATGGTTGTAGCCATCCGAGACGCCGCGAAGAACCAATCCCACGCCCGGGCAACTGTCGGGCGGCTTCAGCCGATCCCGGGTGGAACCAACGTCATCGCCTCCAGGGTGGACTTTTGGCTCGATGTCCGGCACCCGGACGATGCCACTACCGCGGCACTGGTCCAAACCATTCACAACCAGTCCCAGCTGATCGCTGCTGAAGAAGGCTGCACCGTTGAAATGACAGAAGAATCCCTCAGCCCCACCGTTCACTTCGACATAGGCCTGCAGAATCAACTGCAGCAAGCACTGCCGGATGCACCCTTCCTCGACACCGGAGCAGGCCACGACGCAGGCGTCCTCTCACCGCTCGTGTCCACCGCCATGGTGTTCGTCCGAAACCCCAGCGGCGTCTCCCACTCCCCCGAAGAATACGTGGTGGACGAGGACGCCGAACTCGGGGCGCAGGCCCTGGCGGACGCACTCGCGAGCCTCATGAACTGAGGCGTTCACCAAAACACCCGGACTTATAAAAATTGTCCCCGAGAAAGAAGTAACAAGCCGGAAACACGGGCTTGACTCATCAGAAATCCCTGGCCAGTTTACTGTCAGTAATTCCTGTTTCATGAAGTTCAATCACTAAGGAGTGTCATGTCCACACAGATCAACTTCCGTTACCTCAGCGAGCCCGACATGATCGAGGCCGGCGTCGGCGATCTCGTCCGATGCACGGACGTCATGGAGGAAGCCCTTGTTCTACTGCGTCAAGGGGACTATCGAATGGCCGGCGAGAACGGCAACTCCCACGGCGCCATGATCACCTTCCCCGCCGCTCCTGAGTTCGAAGGCATGCCAAAGGATGGACCGGATCGCCGTTTCATGGCTATGCCCGCCTACCTGGGTGGCCGCTTCGGCACCTCAGGCGTGAAGTGGTACGGCTCCAACACTGAAAACCGCAAAAAGGGACTTCCACGCTCGATCCACGTGTTCGTCCTGAACGACAGCGACACTGGCGCACCACTCGCGATCATGAGCGCAAACCTGCTGAGCGCATACCGCACAGGCGCCGTTCCCGGCGTCGGCGTCAAGCACCTGGCCAAGGTCGACGCCAAAGTCGCCGCAGTGGTTGGCCCCGGTGTCATCGCCCGCTCGGTCCTTTCGACCACATTGGCTTTGCGCCCTTCGATCGACACCCTGTACGTGAAGGGCCGCAGCGAAGGAAGCACCGGCACCTTTGTGGATTGGGCGAAAGCAACCTTCCCCCAACTCACCAATGTCACCGCAGCTGAAACCATCGAAGACGCCATCGCCGACGCCGATGTGGTTATGGCGACCACATCCACCGATGCCGCCGGCAGCGACGCCTTCCCGTACTTCCCGAAATCAGCCATCAAGCCGGGAGCGCTACTGCTCCTTCCCGCCGCTGCCCGTTTCGACGACGACTTCCTGCAGGGCGATGCCCGCCTGGTCATCGACGCCGGAGGCCTCTACCAGGCGTGGCTCGAGGAATATGGACCCACTGCCTACCAAATCCTCGGCATTCCGGGATCACACTGGTTCGGGCTTCTGGAGGAAGGAAAGATTCCGGCCTCGAAAATCGAGGAGATCGCGGACATTGCCACCGGCAAGCTCCCTGCCCGCCGCGACGATGAAGAAGTCATCCTCTACTCCGTGGGCGGCATGCCCATTGAGGATGTCGCCTGGGCCACCGATCTCTACCGCGCTGCCGAGGAGAAGAACATCGGCACCGTCCTGAACCTTTGGGACACCCCGGCTCTCGCCTGATCCCAAGGGCTTCCTACCACTGGGCCGCGCCCGGAGATTGCGGTCCATAAGTAAAGATGTGTGCCCCACGCCGCCAAACCGGCGTGGGGCACATTCCCGCTTTCAGCTACTGGCAATTAATGCGAAGCAACTGCCAGGAAACGAATGGGTAGTTCCATCAGCCGAAGTGGGCCATGCGGTCCCTCAGCCTCGAACAACAACGAGTCTCCTGGTGCGAGCTCATACTCGTAGGATCCGTGACTGTAAACCATTCGACCTTCGAGCATGTAGATGAATTCGGTACCCGTGTGCTGGAACTGCGGGAAAACATCAGAGGCACTCGAAAGGGTGACCAGAGTGGGTTCGACGGCATGCTCCCGCCGCTTAAGAGAGCCCAGCAAACGATACTCGTGCCCGTGCCGGGTCCCGGTCCGTACCGTGACGCTCCCTTCCCCGGCACGAGTGAGAGAGGCCTCGCGCTCGGTATCAGCCCCCTGGAAAAGGGCGGTGACAGGAACGTTAAGCCCCAACGCCAGCCGCTGAAGGGTCGTCAGCGAACATGAAGTGCTCGCGGACTCGATCTTGGAAACCATGGCCTTGGAAAGCCCAGTGCGGATGGCAAGTTCCGCGGCGGACATGCCGGCTTCGACTCTGTGGCGCCTTACTTGCAGCGCGATGATGGCTTCCAGAGCGCCCTGCTGACCACTTTCCGGAGGAGACGAGTCCCCCGCAGAGGATGTGTTCGGGGCGCTCTCAGTTGTCATGATTTGAGTATAGGCAGGCCGCGCAGAATGCTTGGCGGGGCCCCACCGAGACCCGCCTGACACATGGGGCTTTGGGGCTCCGCCTCTAAACCCTGAGTCTTGCCGGGGAATCCATAGGATCCCCCGGCAGTTAGACCGTTTTCAGGCGTCGCCTCTATCGTTTAGGCCTCAGCCAGAGCTGATTGCGCCGTCCGGTGCCCCGTGAACAGTGGTGCAAAAAACTCTTTCAGTTCCGCGGTTGCGGTCAGGGGCAGGACGTTGGCGACGTACTGGTCCGGGCGGACGACCACCACTACGCCGTTGCGGCTGAGGCCGCGCAGCTCGAAGATGTCTGCTTTGGGGTCCGTGCCGAAGACCTTCTCAAGGTAGGTGAGTTTGAACGGTCCGACGGTGGGTTTGAACGCTGCGGGGACGGCGTTGATGTCCACGTTGGTGTGGTCCTGCTGGTAGATCACCTTCACGTCGAACCAGGCGTCGCGGTCAGCGTCCGACGGCGTCGCGGCCAGCGGCGAGTCAGGCGAGGTCGCGATCCACTCGGCAAAGTCCGCCACCGGGCCTTCGGCGCCTGCCGGTGCGGCATCGGCGAAGACGTAGATCCGCCAGCGCCCGTCGGCCTTGGCATGGTGGCCCAGGTGCATCGGGTTCGTGTCGCAGACCCGTTGGACCGGTGCGGATTTGAAGCGCTTACCGATCGGGAAGCCCGCGGCGAGTTCCTGGTGCCGCGGCTCGGCGACCAGCATCGACGGGGCGTACTGGGTCATGAAACCGGCAGGGAACTCCGCGGTGCTGGTGTAGAAAGTCTCCAATTCTGCCGGGTCTTCGAACTCTTCGGGCTTCTTGGCCATCAGCGTGGACCACTGCTTGTCGAAATCGATCAGGTTCTTCGCCACCACCTGCCGCTCAGCAGAGTAGGTATCCAGCAAGGACTCGGGGCTGCGGCCCTCCAGGACGTGCCCGAGTTTCCAGCCGATGTTGAAGCCGTCCTGCATGGAAACGTTCATGCCCTGGCCGGCCTTTGCACTGTGGGTGTGGCAGGCATCGCCAGTGATGAACACCCGCGGGGTCCGTGTGCCGCGTTCCTCCGGCAGGACGTCGTCGAACCTGTCCGTGAGCCGGTGACCTACCTCGTAAACGCTGTGCCACGCGACGTTGCGGACATCCAACGTATACGGGTGCAGGATGTCGTTGGCCTTGCCGATGATCTGCTCAATGGTCGTCTTCCGCACGGCGCCGTGATCCTCGGGCTTCACCTCGCCCAGGTCCACATACATGCGGAACAAGTGTCCGCCCTCGCGGGGGATCAGCAGGATGCTGCCGCCCGCACCGGACTGAATGGCACACTTGGTGCGGATATCCGGGAAGTCCGTGACGGCGAGAACATCCATCACACCCCAGGCATGGTTTGCCTGATCCCCGGCCAGATGGCACCCGATGGACTCGCGGACCTTGCTGCGCGCCCCATCGGCACCGACGACATACTTGGCCCGGATCACCCTCTCCTGTCCTTCATTGGGCCCGGAGGTGTGCCCAAGAGTCACCTCCACCGGGTAGTCACCAACACCAGTGACCTCGAGACTGCGGAACTCGTAGCCGTAGTCAGGCGTCATGCGCGTGGGGGAGTTGGCCATGAATTCTGCGAAGTAGTCCAGCACGCGTGCCTGGTTCACGATCAGGTGCGGGAACTCGCTGATACCTGTGGGGTCATCCACTGCCCGGGCAGCCCGGACGATGCGCGAGTGGTCAGCGGGGTCCGGCTTCCAGAACGCCATTTCGGTGATGCGGTACGCCTCCGTGGTAATGCGTTCGGCAAACCCGAAAGCCTGGAAAGTCTCGACGCTGCGGGCCTGGATGCCGTCGGCCTGGCCGATGGCCAAACGCCCGGGACGACGGTCAATAATACGGGCCGTGATATCCGGGAACTGGGCCAATTGCGCCGCAGTCAGCATCCCCGCAGGACCGGTGCCCACGATCAGAACATCAACTTCATCAGGAAGCTCGGCCGGGCGGTTGATACCGACGCCGGCAGCCGGCTCGACTCGCGGGTCACCGGATACGTAACCGTGGTGGTGGAACTGCACGGGCTTTCCTCACTTCATTATGGTTGCGTGTTCTATAAACGAACAGAGGATTCTATAAAAGAATAATTGAGCAACAGCTTAGATGACTGTGCCCTGACGCCACAAGGGCTGCCACCAAGCCCTTGACGCATGCCACGTTCTCGATGCATAGTTTCGTATACGATTTCGTACTTGATCTGAACTCGTGTTCTGGCCTATCCGAGGCCATCCAAGCCGTTCCCGCTCAGCAGTAAGGACCTCAACGATGACGACCTCAGTAGAAACCGCCAGACACTCCATCCCGGAAAACCTGCCCACGCATCTCCAGCACTTCATCGACGGCGAGTTTGTGGATTCAGTCTCCGGCAAAACGTTCGACGTGCAGGAGCCGGTCTCGAACCAGAACTACGCGACGGTCACCGCTGCCCAGCCGGAAGACGTCGACCGCGCTGTCGCCGCCGCCAAGCGTGCCTTCAAGGAAGGCCCTTGGCCCAAGATGCTTCCGCGTGAACGTTCCCGTGTCCTGCACAAAATCGCCGACATCGTCGAGTCCCGCGATGACGAGCTCGCCCTCCTGGAAAGCTTCGACTCGGGCCTGCCGATCACCCAGGCCAAGGGCCAGGCCCGGCGTGCTGCCGAGAACTTCCGATTCTTCGCGGACCTGATCGTGTCCCAGGAAGACAATGCGTTCAAGGTCCCGGGCCGCCAGATCAACTACGTGAACCGCAAGCCGATCGGCGTCGCGGGCTTGATCACGCCGTGGAATGTCCCCTTCATGCAGGAGTCGTGGAAGCTCGCTCCGGCCATAGCGACCGGCAACACCGTGGTCATGAAGCCGGCCAGTTACACTCCGCTCTCGGCCGTGCTTTGGCCTGAGATCTTCCGCGAGGCAGGTCTTCCCGACGGCGTCTTCAACCTGATCTTCGGCTCCGGAAGCGTTGCCGGCGACTATCTGGTCAAGCACCCCGGCGTGCCGATCGTCTCCTTCACCGGAGACAGCTCCACCGGCGCCACCATCTCCACCGCAGCCGCCCCACAGTTCAAGAGCCTCTCACTCGAGCTCGGCGGTAAGAGCCCAGCCATAGTCTTCGCCGACGCCGACATCGAAGCCGCCCTCGACGCCACTGTGTTCGGCGTCTTCAGCCTCAACGGAGAACGCTGCACCGCCGGTTCCCGCGTGCTCGTCCAGCGCGAAATTTACGACGATTTCGTGGCCCGCTTCGCCGAACGTGCCAAAAACATCGTGGTGGGCCTCCCCAGCGACCCCGCCACCGAGGTGGGTTCGCTCGTGCACCCCACCCACTTTGACAAGGTTATGAGCTACATCGAGATCGGCAAGACCGAAGGCCGCCTCCTCGCCGGCGGTGGACGGGCCGAAGGCTTCCCCGAGGGCAACTACGTTGCACCCACGGTGTTTGCCGACGTCGCGCCTGACGCCCGGATCTTCCAGGAAGAAATCTTCGGGCCGGTTGTGGCCATCACGCCCTTCGACACCGATGAAGAAGCGCTCGAACTCGCCAATAACACCAAGTACGGCCTGGCGGCCTACGTCTGGACGACCAACCTGAAGCGCGCACACAACTTCGCACACGCCATCGAATCGGGCATGGTCTGGCTGAACTCTAACAACGTCCGTGATCTTCGCACCCCGTTCGGCGGCGTGAAGGCTTCCGGTCTGGGGCGCGAGGGCGGCTACCGCTCGGTCGATTTCTACACCACCCAGCAGTCGGTCCAGATCACCCTCAACGAGGCCCACTCCCCTAAGTTCGGAAGCGTCAAAGACGCGGCAGCAACCAGCGACAGCTAACCCCGCCAAACTTTCAAAGAAGAGAGCACATCATGACCAACTTCGTTCCCACACCCACGGTCCCCGCGCCGGATATTGTCCGCTGCGCCTACCTTGAACTCGTGGTCACGGACCTCGCCAAATCCCGGGCGTTCTACGTGGACCTGCTCGGCCTGCACGTCACCGAGGAAGACGAGAACACCATCTACCTGCGCTCCTTCGAGGAGTTCATCCACCACAACCTGGTCCTCCGCAAGGGCCCCGTCGCGGCCGCCGCTGCCTTCGCCTACCGGGTGAAGTCCCCGGCCGAGGTGGACGCCGCTGAGGCCTACTACCGCGAACTCGGGTGCCGGGTGGAGCGCCGCAAGGAAGGCTTCACCAAGGGCGTGGGCGACTCCGTCCGTGTGGAGGACCCGCTGGGCTTCCCCTACGAATTCTTCTACGATGTGGAACACGTCGAACGCCTCACCCAGCGCTACGACCTCTACTCCGCCGGCGAACTGGTCCGACTGGACCACTTCAACCAGGTCACCCCGGACGTCCCGCGCGGCCGCAAGTACCTTGAAGACCTCGGCTTCCGCGTCTCCGAAGACATCAAGGACTCCGACGGCGTCACCTACGCCGCGTGGATGCACCGCAAACAAACCGTGCACGATACCGCGTTGACCGGCGGCAACGGACCGCGCCTGCACCACATCGCCTTCTCCACCCACGAGAAGCACAACATCATCCAGATCTGCGACAAGATGGGCGCCCTGCGCATCTCGGACCGCATCGAACGCGGCCCCGGACGCCACGGCGTGTCCAACGCGTTCTACCTCTACATCCTGGACCCGGACGGCCACCGCGTGGAGATCTACACCCAGGACTACTACACCGGCGATCCGGACAACCCCACCGTCACCTGGGACGTCCACGACAACCAGCGCCGCGACTGGTGGGGCAACCCCGTCGTCCCGTCCTGGTACACCGAAGCATCCCTGGTCCTTGACCTGGACGGCAACCCGCAGCCCGTCATTGAACGCGAAGAAAAGTCCGAAATGGCCGTCACCGTCGGAGCCGATGGATTCTCCTACACCCGGCCCGAAGGCGCCTCCGGCGAGGCGGCTGAGGGCTTCAAGCTCGGCGCGCAGGTCTAGTCCACAACCAACTGACGAGATTCCTGTCAGCCACCGACCCCGATGGTTGAGCCTGACGCTACCTCTTCCCACAGGCTCAACCATCGGCCCCAATAATTCCCGAGGAAACCACCCATGACTGCTTCGCCCGTCCACTCCCCAACAGTTTCGCCAAAGCGCGAAACGTCCCTGCTTGCGTCGGTGCCTACCGGCCTCCTGATAGGCGGTGAGTGGCGGGATGCGTCCGACGGCGGCACGTTCGATGTGCACGATCCCGCCACCGGGGAGGTGCTCGCTACCCTCGCCTCCGCGACCAGCGTCGACGCGATCGCCGCGTTGGATGCCGCCGACGCCGCCCAGGGCTCCTGGGCACGGACCGCGCCCCGGACCCGGGCCGAGATCCTCCGCCGCGCCTTCGACCTCGTGACCGAACGGGCCGAGGACTTCGCGCTGCTGATGACCCTGGAAATGGGCAAACCCCTGGCCGAAGCACGCGGCGAAGTCACCTACGGGGCGGAGTTCCTGCGGTGGTTCTCCGAAGAAACCGTCCGCGACTACGGCCGCTACCTCACCACCCCCGAAGGCAAAAACAAGATCCTCGTCCAGCACAAACCCGTCGGACCCTGCCTGCTCATCACGCCCTGGAACTTCCCCCTGGCCATGGCCACCCGCAAAGTCGCCCCCGCCGTAGCGGCAGGCTGCACCATGGTCCTCAAACCCGCCAAACTCACACCCCTGACCGCGCAGTACTTCGCGCAGACCATGCTCGACGCCGGCCTGCCCGCGGGAGTCCTGAACGTCGTCGCCTCCTCCAGCGCATCCGGCATCTCCGGGCCCCTGCTGAAGGATTCCCGGCTGCGGAAGATCTCCTTCACCGGCTCCACCCCCGTCGGCAAAAGGCTCATGGCCGACGCCGCGCAGAACGTCCTGCGGACCTCCATGGAACTCGGCGGGAACGCACCCTTCATCGTGTTCGACGACGCAGACCTCGACGCCGCCATCGAAGGTGCCCTGGCTGCGAAGATGCGGAACATGGGCGAAGCCTGCACCGCCGCGAACCGCTTCCTCGTCCACGAATCCGTCGCCCAAGAGTTCACCCGAAAGTTCGCCGCTGCCATGGGCGCTTTGGTCACCGGCCGCGGCACCGAACCAGCCACGCAGGTTGGGCCGCTGATCGACGCCGGCGCCCGGGACGACGTCCACGCCTTGGTGAGTGCCGCCGTCGACGCCGGAGCTACCGCTGTCACCGGTGGCGCGCCCGTGGACGGACCCGGCTACTTCTACCAGCCCACCGTCCTGGCCAACGTCCCGAACGACGCAGCGATCCTTGGCCAGGAAATCTTCGGACCCGTCGCCCCCGTCACCACCTTCGACACCGAAGCGGCCGCCATCCGCCTGGCCAACGCCTCCGAGTACGGGCTCGCGTCCTACCTCTACAGCCGCGACTTCAACCGCCTTCTCCGGGTTGCGGAGCAGATCGAGTTCGGCATGGTCGGCTTCAACGCCGGCGTCATCTCCAACGCCGCCGCACCCTTCGGCGGAGTCAAGCAATCAGGCCTCGGCCGCGAAGGCGGCACCGAAGGCATCAACGAATACACCACCACCCAATACATCGGCATCGCCGACCCCTACGCACCATAAGACACGGCGGGCCCGGCAAAAGCCGGGCCCGCCGTGTCGCTGGCTCAAGAATCACCCCGGCTTCTGAAGCCTGGCGAGCATGCGACCGACTTCCACAACCGCAGGCCTTATTCTCGTCACATCGCTAATTGTGAGAAATTGCAGCATGAGACCGTCCAGTGCGGCGAAAGCCGCGAGGGAGACCTCATTATGAGTATCGATCCCCTTTTTAATAAGAGCCTGTTCCACGGTTCGCACATAATTCTCATACAGCCGGCTAACCATTTCCCGGATCTCGGGATTGCGGCGGGATTCGAGGATCATCTCGAATTGAAACAACTGAAGTTCAGGTTCTGCGCCCACCGAGCTGATCAGGGCGTCCGCAAAACTCTCGTCAAAGTCCGCAATACCTTCCAGACCCGTTTCCTCGATGGAGCGATGCACAGCCCACTCCATCGTGGCCGCGAGCAGACCATCCAGGGATCCAAAGTGATGAGTCACTAAAGCGTGGTTAACCCCCGCCCGGGAGCCAACGGAACGGTAGGTCACCCCACGGAGGCCTTTCTCGGCTACGACGCTGATGACAGCGGCCAACAAAGCGTCACGGCCATCGCCATAAGGCAATTTGCGAGGCTGGGAAGTCATGGATTGATCCTACCGGGGAGCAGACAGGGCTACAGACTCCAGCAGGACCCCGGCTTGCTGGGCCGCCTCCATTCCGCTTTCGATGGCACCATCGATGAAACCACCCCAACCATTGGCTATGTCGGAGCTGGCGAAAAGGACGCGCCCATGCGGCTTCTGCATCCCGGCCAAGTGACGAGACAAGAACCCCGTCTTGTGCATGGGCCACGTCTCACCCGAATATTCGTCCCCGGCCCAGTCATGAGTGGCGACGTCGAGAACTTCGGCGGCGGGAAGAAGCCGTCGCAGCTGATGCTCGACGGCGGACACATCAGTAGAGTCAATATTGCTGGCATCAGGACCGAACGCGACGATGACAGTGTCACCATTCACTTCGTACTCGCTCTGGAAAAAGTTAAGGGGCCAATCAGCTCCGCCCAAGGCCACAAACGGTTCATGGATCCCCCGTAGCCGTACCCAAATTTTTGTCCCCTTCGAAACCTGGCCACGTACCATCGCTTCCTGCTTTACAGCCGGGAGCTCAGGACGGAATGCAACCTTTTGCAACACAGCCAGCGGTATTGTCACGATGGCAGCAGCGGCAGTAACGGATTCCCCGTTTCGATCGGAGACAGTCACGATGCCTCCGTCTTCGCTTATCTCAGCAACCGTGAATCCGAAGTCAATTTCCGCGGAGGAGTCTTGGAGGATGGCCTGAGCCAAGGCTCCTGTTCCGCCGACGATTTTGTATGTGGCGCACGCTTCAAAACAGAGACTCCAGTCTCCGTTCGTCAAAGCGACCCATCGGAGTGCCTGGGTAAACGCGGCCTCATCAAGGGGTCCGTTGAAATTCAAGGCCCAGAAGGACTCCAGTATTTCCCGGCTGGCTCCCGGGGGAAATTCCGAGCGGATCCGATCCTTGACTGTTACATCGTCCACTTCGCGGAACGCGTCAGTGGCCAGTGGAGTGAAAGGTTCGGGAAAGTATTGTCGAGCTTCCCGTACGAATTCCTCATTGCCCGACCCAATGAGATTCAGCAGCTCCTCAGGGTCTCCCTCGTGGCGAGCTCCCGCCGCCCACCACATGGCTTTCTGCGGTTGCGGGCTGGGCGTCGTCACCAACCCGTACCGTTTCAGCTCGGCCCATATATAGGGCTGGGTCCAGTGGACCCAGGTTCCACCGATTTCAAGATCCCGGCCCAAACGCCGGTCCAGCCAGGTGCGTCCACCGATCCTGTCACGCGCCTCCAGGATTCGCACCATAAGGCCTTGGCGTGCGAGCTCGCGGGCAGCTGTAAGTCCGGCGAATCCGGCTCCGATAACGACAACGTCGACGTCGGTGGTCTCCATTGTGGGTTCCTTTCCGGCGGTTAGGAGTAGACGAAGAACTCGACAGTGGGCTCGTGGACTGACCACCGGGTCTTGGCCCCCTTGTTAAAGGACGCCGCGCCGCCAGGAGTGAGGTCGTAAGACTGTCCGCCCTCGACGTCGATGGTGAGATGCCCTTCGAGAATCGTGATGGTCTCATCAGCCTCAATGAGCAGATCGAAGGGTTCAGGGGCTTCCTCAGGGGTTACATGCCAGAATCCACAGGCCAGCGCGGGTCGTTCCCCGTCACCAAATCTGCGGATCCATTGAACGGATCCAAGTTCGAACGCTTCATTCTTGCCCTGGTCAAGGGCATCGGAAACAGTGAAGGCGGCGTTGGTCATTTTGACTCCAGAAAGGGTGTAGGCAGCTCTCGTGAGCTTGGGAAATCGGTAGCCTTCTGGCCACATGCGTGATTGGCATCACTCACCACGATTTAAGCAATTGCTTAGTTTCCTGTCAAGGCCACCACCCACGTGGATAGGATCAGTGCTATGGGCACTCCAAGCGGCGCAACAAAATATGGAACCGGCAAGGACGCACTCCTCAGGGCTGTCGTAGTGGTGGTGTCGGAGAAGGGCCTGCGCGGATTGACCTTTAGGTCGGTCGCGGAGTGCGCAGGAGTCAACAACTCCCTGGTAGCCCATCACTTCGGGACTCGTGACGCCTTGATAGCGGCCGCACTGGAATGGGCATCAGAGCGCTCCATCAGCGCTTCCAGGCTGCGGGAAGCCGTCACCGCGGGACAGTCCTTCACGGACTCGCTGCTCGATTTACTCCTGGAGGATCCCGAGCTTCAGATTTTTCAGTACGAAATGATCCTTGAGTCGCGGCGGCGCCCGGAACTCCGCGCCGGGGTGCTGGCGTTGTACGAAAGCTACATCGAAGCGCTCACTGAAGGCCTCGACGCTTCGGGCGCATCCTACAATTCCCGGGTTGTGGCCCGCATGCTTTTCGCGACACTCGACGGATTGGTCCTTCAGTACCTTTCCGGCGTTGAGCGCCAGCTCATTCAAGCGTCCCTTGAGGAAGTCCATGGGGTGCTACTGCGGCAGGGACTGTCACCGACAGCCGCAGATTCAGCACCCTGAGGGGTTCAAGCGGCCCCAGGCCACACTGACTGATTCGCCTCTCTGATGCGTCGAACTTAGCGGTCCACGGATGCCCGAAATCGACCCTTGACACTCCAAACTAAACATCTGTATAGTTTCGATTGTGGGCAGGATCACTAAAAGGCTGCCTGTCCTACACAGCATCGATCGACTTCCCCTCTCGCACTGCGCATCGGCGCGCAGAGCAGGCCTCCCCATCTCCCCATCACATGGCCCGTTGCGCCGGGCATTATGAAAGAGCCAATCCATGAATCAAGAATCAAGCCGCACCTCGGCAAGTCTTGGACTCGATGAGCACGTATCAACCACTCCGCCCATCCGCCTGAAGGCCAACAAGCTGGGTGTCATCGCCGTTGCCTTTTTTGCCATTGCAGCCGCGGCGCCGATGGCTGCAGTCGTCGGCGCGAGCCCGGTCCTGTTCTCAGCGAGCGGACCCGGGACACCCGTCATCTACGCAATCGCCGCGTTGTTGGTTGCTTTGTTTTCTGTTGGCTACCTCAGGATGAGCCGTCACATCACCAACGCGGGTGGTTTTGTTGCCTATATCGCGAAGGGCCTGGGAAACAAGTGGGCAACAGGAGGCGCCGGAATCGCCATTCTGACCTACCTCAGCCTTCAAGTTGGTCTATGGTCGCAGTTCGGTGTCTTTGCGCAGCAGCTCGTGGAAAGCCTGACCGGCCTCGGCCTCCCCGTCTATTTCTGGATTGTTGCCATCCTTGCCATCACCACCTTCCTCACGATGCGCGGCGTCGACGCGAGCCTGAAGGTTCTCGGCGTCCTGATCCTCGGCGAAACCCTGGTGGTGGCCGCGCTGGTAGTTTCACTCATCGTGCAAAAAGGATTCGGAGTCTTCACGTTCGAGGGGTTCACCGGCTCCAGCATCTTTGGGCCTGGTTTGGGCATCTCGCTCCTGTTCGCCTTCGCCTGCTTCACCAGCTTTGAAGCCACGGTGGTCTTCGCCGAGGAAGCCAAAAACCCCCACCGCACCATTCCCAGGGCGGCCTACCTGGTGATCGGTTTCATTGGTGTCTTCTACGCACTGTCCACCTGGGCCATCAGTGGAGCCATCGGCATCGACAACATCCAGACCGTTGCCACGGAGAACCCCTCAGGGATGATCTTCGACCTGGCCGAATCCAGCGCGGGCACCTGGCTTAGTATCGCCATGCAGATCCTGGTAGTGACGAGCTTTATCGCCATGCTTTTGGGCCTGTCCAACATGTTCTCCCGCTACTTGTTTGCACTGGGCCGGGCCGGCGCGTTGCCAGCCAAACTCAGCTCAGTCTCCAAGACTGGAGCCCCCTCATTCGCAGGACTCATCAACGCGGTGGTCGTTCTGGTGATCATCAGTATCTTCCTGCTAGCCGGGGCGGACCCCATCACCACGGTGTTTGCATGGTTCGTCGCGTTGGGCACCGCTGGATTCATCTCCATACTGCTGGTCACATCCGCGGCCATCGTCGTCTACTTCGCGCGGAAAGGAACCCGGGACAACATCTGGGTCACCGTCATCGCACCCGCGTTATCCTTCCTCGCCTTCGTCGTCGTCGGCTATCTCACCCTGGACAACTACGATGTCCTGCTCGGCGGCGCCGGAGGGATCGCAAAGTGGCTGCTCCTGGGCATCCCGCTTCTCTTCGTGGCCGGTTGGGCCCGTGGCCTGCGAAAGCCGTCCATCGACTACGCCGCGGAAATTGTCTGAGTCCCCGGCAAATTCCTGCACTCCCACGAACGAAATCACTAATACGACAGGAAACACCTATGAACTCCGCCGAAATTCAGGATTACATCCCAACCAACGAATGGCCACCCGTTTCGACAATGCTTGACGGATTCGGAGACCAGACACTGCCGGCATCTCCGGCATTGTCAGGAACCACACTCCGCATCCCTGCCCAAGGCGGCAGTTCGGCGGAGTATTCCTTCCAGGATTCCTCCACGGTTATCTGGATCAATTCCGGCCCCGACAGCGAAACCAGCGGCACGGCAAGTTACAAGGCTATCGAGGCCCGTCCGGAGATCTTCATCGTTGACTTCGTCCGCGGGGAAGGCACCGACGCCGAGAACGTCACCATTGTTGTGGACAGGAACACCGGCGCCGTAACCAGTGGCGTGTCCACCTTCCGGGTTGTCGACGGCAAGACCCGCAGCACCACCGAATTCAGCCAGACCAACATCCACGGCACCGACGTCCTCCACCAGCGATCCTCGGAACTGGTGGGCAAGCGGGTCTTCTACCGCTACAGCGACGTCGAGACCTACGAACACATCTACCTGAACCCCGGCACCTTTACCTGGAACTGTGTCCGCGGCGGCGAAGCCGGACTTGCCGATACCGATCGTTGCATGACCTGGGACGTGGCCGAAGACCTGTTCATCTTCTTCTGGACCGAAAAGGTCATGACGGTAGAAGCCGTGCTGCTGGTTGACCTGCAGGAAGAACGATCCATCGGCCGCATGTTCGGGTGGGACGATCCAGCCGCAGAACCGGTAGTCCTTCCCTTCAACTCACGACTGACCGTCCTGAACACCACCGAATACCCCCAGGACACACACAAGCACTAGCCACACCCCGGGGATGCCCAACCAGCCATGAGCACCCTGGGCACAACTTCGGCGATGGAGCACTTTCATGGATATGCATTTGACCGACCGCGTAGTCATGGTCACCGGAGGAGGATCCGGCATAGGCCGTGCCTGCGTGGAGGCTCTGACTGCTGAAGGCGCCAAGGTCCTGATCGTCGAACGGAACACCGAAGGCGAGGAAGCCGCCGCCCAGCTCCGGGCGGCAGGCCACCATGTGGAATTCGTGCAGACCGACGTGTCCAACGAGGCCGACGTCGAGTTGGCCCTCAAGACCATTGAGCGCATCTTCGGACGGTTGGATTCAGTAATCGCATGCGCCGGAGTGTCAGGGCCGGTCGGCACCAACGCGACACAGGTGTCAGTTGAAGCCTGGGATCATGTCATGGCCGTCAATGTCCGTGGAAATTTCCTTATAGCCAAGCACTCCGTCGGACTGCTGTCCAAAAGCCCGGAGCCGTCCATGGTCCTCCTTGGGTCGGACTCCGCGCTGGTTGCCTTCAAGGACAGACCTGTCACGGCCGGAAGGTTTCACAGGCTCAAACCTGCCGTTGATCCGTCCCGATCAGGTTGCACGTCATGCCGTCTTCGTGGCCTCTCCGGTCAGCGCGCCTGTCAACGGAACAACCTTGGTGGCAGATTTTGGCTACACGGCACGGTCAGCGATGCCCGCGCTGGATTTCAGCTGACAGATAACCGTCCACGCTCAGCCGCGGACCACCTTTACCAACAAGAGGAGCATTCAATTGGAAACCTACGACTCCCTGCTTTCCCGAATTGAACCGGCGCACGGCCAAGCCAGCCGAACCATTTTTGACCCGGCTACCGGCAAACCCGTGGGAGAAGCCCCGATCCACACCATCGATGACCTCGAGACTGCCGTAGCTGCCGCTGTTGCCGCGCAGCCGGCCTGGGCTGCCTTGGGCCACGACGCCAGGTCCGCTGCCCTTATGAAGGCCGCCGACGCCGTCGAGCGTTCCGCCGAAGAGCTCGCTCAACTCCTCTCGCGCGAGCAGGGCAAGCCCCTGAACGGTCCCAACGCCCGGTTCGAAGTAGGCGCTTGTGTCGCATGGCTTCGTGCCACTGCAGCGTTGCCGTTGGAACCTGAAACCCTGGTCGACGACGGCGAAACCCGGGCCGAACTTCACTACCGGCCCATCGGCGTGGTCGGTGCCATCGGCCCCTGGAACTGGCCCATGATGATCGCGGTCTGGCAGATCGCCCCAGCGCTTCGCATGGGCAACGCCGTGGTTGTGAAGCCCTCCCAAAACACTCCCTTAAGCGTCCTGGCTTTGGTGTCCGTTATCAACGAAGAGCTGCCCGAGGGCGTGCTATCCGTTCTGAGCAGCGGCCGTGACGTCGGGTCCCGTCTCACCGAGCACCCGGCTATCGGAAAGCTCATGTTCACCGGCTCCACTGCAGCCGGCAGGGCAATCATCAAGTCATCGGCAGATACTGTCAAACGGCTCACCATGGAACTGGGTGGCAACGACGCCGGCATTGTCCTGCCCGACGCCGATCCCAAGGCAATTGCCGAAGACCTCTTCTGGGGTGCCTTCATCAACACAGGGCAAACCTGCGCCGCCCTCAAACGGCTCTACGTTCACGACTCCATTTACGAAGCCGTGTGCGAGGAGCTCACCAACGTTGCCATGGCCATGCCCATGGGGAACGGACTGGACGAAAACAATGTCCTGGGACCCCTGCAAAACAAGGCGCAGTACAACGTGGTCGACGAACTCGTGGAGGCCGCGAAAGTATCTGGTGCCCGGGTACTGATCGGCGGCAACCCTGATCGTGAACAGCCTGGCTTCTTCTACCCGACCACGCTGGTAGCTGACATAGATAACGACAACCCGCTGGTGGCCGAGGAACAATTCGGTCCGGCCCTGCCGATCATCCGGTACACCACCCTCGACGAAGCTGTGGCGAAAGCCAACGCGCTCGACGTCGGACTCGGCGCCTCGGTATGGTCCTCGAACCTGTCCGCCGCGCGCGAGGTCGCGGCTAGGCTCGAAGCCGGGACCGTCTGGATCAACAGGCACGGAGCGGTGGATCCACGCATCCCCTTCGGCGGGGCAAAGCAATCGGGCTACGGACTCGAATTCGGCGTCGAAGGCCTCAAAGCTTTGGGCGTCCCCCAGGTCATCAACGGCTGACACCAGTCCCCTCCGGCAAGGGGATGCACATCCGAACAGGGCGGGCATCCCCTTGCCAGTGGCCCGGACTCCCGCGTGGCTGAAACTACACACCGCTATCGGACAGACAGGCACACAGTGAATGACCTCAGTAGGCCCGTGGCCATCGTGACCGGCGGAGGCACAGGCATAGGTGCCGCTGCAGCCGCCGCCCTGCGCTCAGACGGATGGGATGTCGTCATCTGCGGCCGACGACTAGCCAATCTGGAAGACACCGCCTCGCAAACTGGCGCGATCCCCGTTGTGGCCGACGCTTCAACAGAAGAAGGCGCGCAGAAGGTCGTTGAAGAAACAGTGACCAGGTTCGGATCCATCAATGGCTTGGTCCTGAACGCCGGCATTGTCCGGCCGGGCAAGGTAGGGGAACTGGACGGCAGAGACTGGGATGCCATGATCCAAACCAACCTGACCGGCCCGTTCCTCCTGACCAAAGCAGCCATGCCATACCTCATGGAGACGTCGGGATCCGTCGTAGGAGTGGCTTCCGCGGCAGCACTGAGGGCTACAGGAGGCATCCCCGGATACAACGCATCAAAGGCCGGACTGACCATGCTCATGCAGTCCGTCGCTATTGATTACGGCCATCTGGGGGTGCGGGCAAACGCCATTTGCCCAGGCTGGACGCGCACCGAAATGGCCGACATGGAGATGGAGGAATACGGGGCGGAGCTGGGGCTCGAACGCGAAAACGCCTATTCGACTGCCACGGCATTTATCCCTAATCGACGGCCCGCTGAGGCAAAGGAAGTGGGCAATGTCGTCGCTTGGCTGCTCTCCCCTTACGCGTCCTATATCAACGCGGCAGTCATCCCGGTCGATGGTGGAATGGTAGCCGTCGATCCTGGTTCACTGAGCCTGGACCCGCGGGTGCGTATCGACATCAGAGATGCTCGATCGCTATAGCTTCACCCGATTCCTCAGCTCTCAGCCTGCCTGCTTTTTTGTCGGTCACAGGCAGGCTGGGAGCTACTGGAAGGATCTGAGCCTTTGACGCTTGCTTGCCGGGCAACCAGCGTCCGGTGTCCCTGTCTGGTATGGAATTAGTGAGTGGTGACGTTGACTACTTCCGTGATGGCGCCCACGGGGAAGTTCGTGTAGCTGGAGAAGTCGAAGCCGTTGTACCCAAAGATCTTGCCGTCTGTTTTTAGTCGGTTCATATCGATGAGAATGACGCCGAGGGTGGGGACGATCTTTTCACGCCAGACGAACAGATACAGAGCCTCAGCGATTTTGATGTAGTGACAGCGGTCGGTGTCACCCAGACCGGCTTCTGAGCCCTTGATGCAGTGCCACGTGTAGAAGTTGTTGTTCAGGTAAACGTGTTCGTATACCTCTTCGGGGCTGTAGTGGTAGCGGTTCCTTAGCCCGATCAGTTCGGTGGTGGGGGCGTGCGCGGTTCCTCCCTGCGTCCCGCCCACTGAGCCATGAAGAATGGCTGCTTCAACTCCAGTTAGTTCGGTGCCTTGGCGTGCCCTGTCGTAGGCACTGATGGAAGTGGCTTGCTCGTCAGGGAGTGCTGCCTCTACCAGCGTCACTTGCCCGCTGTTGTTGTCCAGTACGAGGCTCATTGACTTCTTGACCGAGTCGCCCACGAGGAAATCGTTGCCCATGAGGAAATCAACGAAGTAGATGCCTTCCCTGACGGAGGTGACGCGTGCGTCCTGCTCCCGGCCGTCCCAGACCAGTGTCTGGCTGTTCAAGATCCGGAACTCGTGAGTGCGTCCGCCCGGGAAATGGAGCGTGAAATCCTGGCCGTTCAGGCCCTCGTTCACTTCGAGAATGTTGTTGTTAACGGCGAAACCTTCACCCAGGGCGCCGACGGAAATAAACTCGGGCGTTGTTGTGGTGTTCAAAATGAAATCCTTTCGTGGTGGTTGCGGTAGTCGTTCAGGCAGGAAAAGACGACCGTGCGTGGTAGCCGTAGTCAGCCATGAGGGAGACACCGTTGACAGGGCCGGAGAGAGGGGATGCAAGACTGAGCACAAGCCAGGCAACATCCCAAGGCTTACTGACGGGGTATTCGGCGTCCTCAAATGAGTCAATGCCCAGGCCTTCGCGGGCCATTGGCGTATCCACGATTGACGGGCAGACGCTGTTGACGCGGATGCCGTCATTGTAGAGTTCCGTCGACAAAGCCCGGGTCAGCTGGACGATTGCGCCCTTGGATGCGTTGTAAGCCAACATGCCTGGCACGGCGACAAAGCCGGAGTCACTGCCGATGAGCGTATATGTCGCACCTGTCCCCTCGCGAAGATAGGGCAACGCTGTCTTGATGGCCAGGAACGGGCCCAGCACATTGGTCCGTTGGACCTCCATGAACTCCTCGGCCGGAACCTGATCCACAGGGCTGCCGAGGGATCCTGAGATGCCGGCGCTGCTGACAAGGTGATCCAAGCCGCCTAATTGTGACACCAGGTCACTGGTGGCGGACTGTACAGCTGACTCGTCGGACATGTCACAGACGCCTCCGACGACGGTTACGCGGGGATGTCTTGCACGTAGGTCCTCCACCGCCGTCGAGAGCCGTTGGGACGATCTGCCGACAATGCCTACGTTGGCCCCTTCTCCGGCGAAGGCATCGGCCACTGCGAGCCCGATACCCGACGTTCCGCCGGTGACCAGGACCCGCCGGCCCGCTAGTCCGAGGTCTACCATGAGCCGGGTCCAGATGTGCTGGTGGCATCGGCGAGGTCGCGATGCGCTTTGTCGTAGTGCTCCATGTCGCTGAGCAGCTCGTGGTAAATCTCAGGCCTGCGGGACTTGAGCCATTGTGCAGTTGCGAGTCCGGTGAGAACCGCAACAACGAGCAGCCACGGCAGCGCGCCGATGACGGGATTGTCCGAACCGGCCAGTGCGGTGAAGTTTAGAATCGCCAGCAGCACGATCAGGGCAAGCCCGAGTGCTCCAAGGCTCGGGGCCACCAGGGTTTTCCAGAGCCTTGGGTCCCTGTTGCGACGGAAGTGGACGACAACGGCCACAGCGGCAAGCATTTGAAGGGTCAGGATTCCCAAGGTGCCGAACCCCGTCATTGAGGCGGTCAAGGCGGTAATGGGGTCCAAACCAGCCACGTAGTAGATTCCCGCAATCAGCGTGCCGAAAAGTAGCTGCGCGGCGCTGGCGTTCTGGGGGGATCCGTTGGAGCTTCGTGTGCGACTGAGGGCTCTCGGCAGAATTCCGACGCGGCCGTAGGCGTAGATGTAGCGGGCGGCCGAGTTGTGGAGTGCCAGCAGGGCAGCGAAGAGTGAGACCAGAAGCAGGACCATCATGACCTTGGTGAGGGTGTCGCCGAGGTATTGATTAGAGAGCATGAAGACCAGGTCACCTGTAGGCAAGTGCTCGATGGCAGTGTCCTGTGCCTGGGCGACACCCAGGGCGCTGACGATGGCCCACGTCGTGAATGCAGCGAACGCGCCAATGAACAAGATGGCGATGTACGTCGCTTTCGGGATCGTGCGGTGAGGGTCCCGGGCTTCCTCGCTGAACAGGCCCGTTGCTTCGAAGCCGACAAAGCAATTGGCTGCGAAGAGCAAGGCCAGTCCGAGTGATCCCGAGAACACTGCCTGGGGCATCAGCGCTTCAAATGAGAACCCGTGCGTGAACAGAACGTTGAAGTCCAGGATCAGGAGGATGGACACCTCCAGGACCAGGCAGACGCCCAACACTTTTGCGCTGAAATCGATGCCTCGGCGTGTCAGCAAGAAGATCAACACCACGGTTATGAGGCTCCAGAGGAACCACGGCAGGTCCAGTCCTGTCAGTTCTTTGATGACTGTGGCGGTGAAGAAGCCGGACGTGCCGATAGCTCCAGCCACAAAGCAGTTATAGCCGAGCAGGGCGATGTTGCCTGCCACAAGGCCCATGCGACGGCCGAGGCCTTTGACGACGAAAGCGTAAAACCCTCCGGCACTGACGAGCTTCTTGGCCATTTGTGCGTAGCCGACAGCGAAGAGCAGCAGAATCAGGGTTGCGATGATAAACGCACCGGGCATACCCCCTCCGTTGCCCAGGGCAATGCCTAGGGTTGCGATAACGATGATGCCGGTCAACGGAGCTACCGCTGCCAGAACCAGAAAAACGATGCCTCCTACGCCCAAGGCATTGGAAGAGAGCTCGGTGCCGGCAGCGCCTTGCTCAGGAAATTGAGGTTTCACGGGGTTTACTCCTGGGAGATGAACGAGCGAAGGTCGTGCTTTTTGGTACAACTGGGTACCCACCGGTGAGCCGGAAAGCTGCACGGGCGTGGGGAGACAGGACGCCTGACCGGAGATTTCCGGGGAAGGATGGTCAGGAGGCTGCGGACGTATAGCTTTTGGAGATGTAGTTTCGGGCGAGTCCAAGGACCATCGGAACAACGCGTTCGACGATGAATTCTGCGGCTTCGTCACCTCTGCGCGTGGATGCCCAGCCCAAATAGGTCAAGCCCCGCGAGAGCAGCATGGCGTCCCAGGATTGCAGGAATCCGTCCGGCAAGGCTCGGGCCGAGGCGTAGCCCTCAAGCAGAGCTCGGCGGTAGTTCTCGTAAAGGGGGTGCGGCTGGAAGAAGAACATGATCGTTGCCAGATCGAAGAGGTGCCAACCCTCACCGAAGTCGTCGAAATCGATCAAAACCATCTGGCCGTCGTGTCCGACCAGAACGTTTTCGGGAGTCAGATCCGCGTGGATCACCCCGTACGCATCGACAGACTTTGGGAGGGCCGACAGGTCTTGCCGCAGCTTCTCCACCCCGGATTCCAGGAGTGATTCGCCCTCGGGACCCAGGCTCTGAAGCGCCAACGGGTCACCCCACTGGGCCGAGCCACCTACCAGCCCGTCGGCATCCCAGGCCTGGCGCCGGAACGCTTCGACACGGCCGATTATGGAAGTGCATGTGTGCAGTTCAGCGGTCAGGACGCCCAACTGGCGGAATACTGACGGATCAAGTGAGCTTTCCCCCGCCATCGCTTCAGTGATGTCACCCAAGGGCACTCCACCCTCCACCCAACGCAAGACGTCCAGTTGGAAGACGGTGCCGTCCTCAGCTGTGACTACGCATACGAAGTCACCTTTGAGGGTGGCAACCGGCTGGGACACGCTTAGCCCGTGCTCAGCCAGCGCATGCAGATAGGCAAGCTCGGTATTGATCTCCGCGTCAGTCCTGTACCCGGCCCGATGCAGGCGGATGGCATAGCTGTCCCCGGAGTCAGATATGAGCCGGAAAACGTAGTTCTCCCGGTACTTGACCAATTCAATGGGGGCTGTTGGATCAAAACCATACTGCTCCAGCGCTCCCCTGACTGTTCGGATTGCTGCTTGTGTCGTCATGCTGATTTCCTGCTTCCTGAGCCCGGTTGTGAGCGGGGTCATACCTAAAGCTAAATCCTGCACACACAGTTTGGCAACAGTACAACGTGTTTAGTTTTTGTGTGCCATGTGTCATTATTGAATAAGCAAGACACAGATGGCCTTGGGAAGGTTGGATCACCGCATGGACCTGAAAACGGACAAGCAACTGTCGCTGCGTGAGCGCAACCGGCTTCGGACGCGATCAGACATTCTCGACGCGGCGGCAGAGATGTTGGGCGAGGGTGGTTACTCCGGGCTCGCCCTCGAAGAAGTCAGCCAGCGGGCTGGACTCTCCCGGGGAACTGTGTACGCGCATTTTCCCGGCGGGCGCGATGATGTAGTCCGGGAGGTGTACCTGCGGGTCGCAGACGCCGTGCACGCCCGAGGCCTGGAGCTTCGCGACGAAGCAAGCGACACAGCAGACCGCATATCAGCTTTGGCACGGGCCTACGTGGAAATGACCAGTACTCCTTCAGGACGCTTCTACGGCCTTATGGGGCCGGACGTCACACCTGTCCTTTCCGGTGTGCGGCGGACATCCGAGTCGTTCGAGGCGCTGATCAAACTCGACCTTTCCACGGCACTCGCTGCAGGTCAATTGCACCAAGGCTCCGACAGTGATGCCTTGGCCACGGCGCTGTCGGGAGCCATTCGAGCCTCGGGCGCCCGGGCCGCCGTGACACCCGGAACCGCCGAGCAACAGATAGCCGCCGTAAAACTGCTCGTCGAAGGCCTCCTCACTAAACCGGCATAGAACCAGTCATCCCCACTCCACCTTCAACGCGAATAGAACGCGGCCGGCTTAGGTCGGCAGGCGCCAGAAAGACAGCCATGACTACGGAAACTAAGACTCAGTCCCAGGTGCAGCAGCCAGGCAAGGAAATATTGGCCCGCCGATACGCCACACTTGGCCCATACTCCCCCCTTTTTTACGAGAAGCCGCTGGAACTGGTCTCCGGCTCTGGCGTTTGGCTGACCGACGCGCAAGGCAAGATCTACCTTGATGGTTACAACAACGTTCCACACGTGGGCCATGCGAACCCCGCCGTGGCTGACGCGATCTACCAACAGCTGCTCACCATCAACCTGCACACCCGCTACCTGAACAACCGCGTAGTGGAATACGCAGAAGCCCTGCTCGGCACCTTCGACGGCGCTCTGGAACGGCTGTTCCTGACCAACAGCGGATCGGAAGCCAACGAGCTCGCCCTGCGGATCGCGCGACAACACACCGGGAACACCGGCGTGCTGGTTTCAGATTTCAGCTACCACGGAAACACCACCAGTCTGGCCGAGCTGACAACGGGATTGACGGTGCGCGAACCACTCGGTTCCCACGTCCGGCCCCTTCGGATTCCCGACACTCACAGCGTTGCAGAGGCCGACGTGCCCGCATTGCTTAAGCAGTCCTTGTCTGACGTTGACGCCGCCATCGCATCACTTCAAGCCACGGGGCACGGCGTCTCTGCATTCCTTTTTGACCCCCTCTTCTCCACCGAGGGGCTTCTGCAGGTGCCCGCCGGCTACATCGACGGCGTCGCTGCCCGCGTCCGTGCCGCAGGAGGCCTCATCATCTCCGACGAGGTGCAATCGGGCTTCGGCCGCACCGGATCCGCCATGTGGGGCTACCAAATGTTCGGCATGGAACCCGAACTCGTAACGATGGGCAAGCCCATGGGCAACGGACACCCTATCGGCGCCGTAGTCACCACGGCTGAACTGCTCGACGAATTCGGCCAGAACAACATGTTCTTCAACACCTTTGCAGGAAGCCCTGCCTCTTCCGCCGCCGGACTGGCGGTGCTGCGCTTCATGGAACAGGAAGACCTGATGGCCAAAGCCGGCCACTTGGGCGAGTACATTCGTGCCCGCCTCGAAACCATCGCTCAAGGCAGCGTCAACGTTGGCTCCGTAAGGGGGCGCGGCCTGTTCTTCGGAATAGACATCACAGAAAGTGACGGCAGCCGCACCCCAGCCCCAGGCCTGACGAAAATCCTCATCGAGGACATGCGTGAACGCGGCGTGCTCATCAGTCGTGTGGGACCCCATGACAACGTCCTGAAAATGCGTCCGCCACTTGTATTCGGTAAGGAGCACGCCGACATACTTCTCGAACAGCTCGAACTGTCACTCGGCAGCTTGTCCTAACTATCTTGCGGCCAAGCTGAGCAGGTCCACACCATGGATGGCATCGGCGGCACGGACTAGCGCCAGATGCGAGAACGCCTGGGGAAAATTGCCGGCCATATGCATTTCCTTGGCTGCGTATTCTTCACTCAGTAGGCCGAGCTCGTTACTGAACCCCACGAGTTTGTCCATCAGGTTTTTCGCCTCGTACATTCGGCCTGTCCTTGCGTACTGTTCAACAAGCCAAAAGGAGCATGCGAGGAATGGGTGTTCGCCCGGGTCCAGTCCGTCAACGCCACTTTCGGTGCGGTATCGCAACAATAGACCGTTGTCAGTGAGGAGCTCCTCCTCCAGACGCACGACTGTCCCGGCCATTCGCTCATCGTTATAGGGAAGAAAGCCAACCTGGGGCATGACCAGTAAGGAGGCGTCGGTCTGCCCTCCGCCGTAAATTTGAGTGAAGGAATTGAGATCCGGGTCAAATCCCTTGCTCATAATTTCCGTGCGTAGACGCTGACGCAGATGCTCCCAATGGTCAGCCGGTCCTGTCAGGCCGTGGTTGCGCACTGCTCGGATGCCGCAATCGAAAGCGGCCCACATCATGACCCGGGAGTGTGTAAAGAACTGAGGTTCTCCGCGCATCTCCCACAGGCCAAAGTCCTTATTCTCGATGTTCTTTTCCACAAAGCCCAGCAGGATCTGCTGAAGCGCCCAAGAGAAGTGGTCTTCCCTGCCTCCGGCCATGCGGAGCCTTTCAAGCGCGACCATCACTTCTCCCACAACGTCTGCCTGGAACTGGGCGACCGCAGCATTTCCAACGCGCACGGGCCGTGAGTTCTGGTAGCCCGGCAGATGATCCAGGACCCGCTCCGGCAAGTCCCGTTCGCCGCCGATGCCATACATGATCTGCAGGTCTTCGGGCTCGCCGGCCAGCGCCCGGAGCAACCAGTTGCGCCACTGGAGGGCCTCGGTTTCGTAGCCGTGGGTCAGCATGGCTTCCAGCGTCAAAGCCGCGTCCCGCAGCCAGCAGTACCGGTAGTCCCAATTCCGCGGTCCGCCGAACTCCTCCGGCAGGGAGGTCGTAGGAGCGGCAACGATGCCACCTGTCTCATAATTCGTCAACGCCCTCAAAACCAACAGGGAACGCTTCACTGCACTTCCGTAAGGACCATCCGAACGGCAGTGGCTGCCCCATCGCGTCCAATAACCGATGGCTTGTTCAAGGGCAGCGTCGACGTCGACCGCTGGAGGGACAGGCCGGTGTGAAGGAAACCACGTCAGCTCAAAGTCGGCAACTTCTCCACTTGCTATATGGAATTCGCCCGAGTGCCCACGCGCATGGGCCTCAGGCAGATACGGTGCCCGCAGCGCAACGGCGTCCGGGCCTGCCATGGCCAACAACACCATTCGACCAGGAACCGCGGCGTCCTGGATTCGGCTGGACCACGGCACCACGGTGCCGTAGCGCGGACGGATAATCAGTTCCTGGCGCATCTCGACCCGCCCATCCAGCCCCGTAACCCGGCGCAGAATCGACGACCCCGTATGCCCCAGCGGCATGAAGTCCGTCACCTGTGCCGAACCGGTCGGCGTTTTCCATACTGTCTCCAACACAAATGTTGAATCGACGTACTGCCGCTTCACTACCACCGCTCCGGACTGGTGAGGAGAAAGGAGCCAGCGGCCATGGCTCTCGAGGCCGAGGAGGGAACCAAACAACGACGGGGAGTCGAACCGTGGGAAGCACAGCCAGTCAACGCTCCCGTTCCTGGAGATCAGGGGCCCGGTTTGGAGATCCGAGAGCAGAGCATAGTCCTCAATGGGAGCAGCCATGGCTTTACTAAAGCACAAACGGCTTGTCCACGTCAGAGCCTCGACGCGAAATGGCCTCACCTAAAAAACTCACCAAACGGGACATTTGACTTGATCGTACGATCAAGTCGCATTAGACTTGGTCATGTGATCCAGTTCATCTCCGATTGAGAGGGAAGATATGACTCGGGAAGAAGCCTACGCGCGGTGCCCCTCCGACTCTTACGTCGAGTTCTATGGCGGCCGGTGGCTTGTTGTTCCAATCGCAGCGGTTGAGCAGCCGCAGTTCTTCGCCTGCTCGCCGGACGCCGCCCGGCACACTTCAGCCCCAAGCAATTAAGCTGCCCCGGGCAGGGCCGGCAGCAGGTTTCCAACCATGGCAACCACACCGTCGCGAACCGCCAATCAACTGTGGACGTGTTAGATTCACGGGCATGCCGAACGTTTCCCCCACTGACCCGTCCATGGCTGTTGCCGCAGTACTTGATCTACTGATCCAGCAGGGCTATGAGGCCACCTCCGTGGAGGAACTGGCGGATGCGGCAGGCATCAGCCGTAGTACGTTCTTCCGGAAGTACGGATCCAAGGAGGGTATGGTTTTCGCCGACCATGACCGCATTCTCCGGCAGCTCAACGATCATTTGACGTTCAGCACCGGCGATCCGCTGCAGGCTGTAGCCGATGCCGCGGCCATGGTTTTCGACCACCATTTGCATCACCGAAGAACAGCCCTGGCCAGATATCAGCTGCTCCAGCAGGTGCCCGCATTGCGGGACCGCGAGCTGGTCACTTCCCACAGTTACGAGCGGGCCTTCCGCCTGCATCTCCAAGCCGCGCTTCCGGAGAATGCGCGGCGGGACTACGGCGCGATTGCCGTTGCTGCTGCGATGGTGGCGGTCCACAACGCGTTCCTACGCCAGTGGTTACGGGCCCCGGATGCCGTACCCGCCGTCGAATTGAGAAGCAGGCTCAAGGGCGAACTTGCAGCATTGGCCGAGACGTTTCGCCGCGAGCTTTACGGATCCGGCTCAGATGGGGATCGGCAGCCTGCCGTCATTGTCACAGTCTTTGAATCGGGCGCAAACAAGCAGGACATTCTCGAGGCGATAAACCGTGCGATCCCCTGAGTATGGAACGGGGTCTCTTGACATGGCACTGAGTTTCAACTCATTATGGACCTGAAATAGACCCGCACCTCTGGAGGCGCGGGCACGCCCAAGTTGATCTGAGGATTCCCACAATGACGACGCAGTCAATACCGGCCGCAACGGATCCCCGCTTAGCGGAAAGTCTTTCGGCAAGAACCCACGAACCCGACTACGTGCTGACGGGCGAGGTTGAGACAGATCCGGCCCGGATCTTCGGTAACGTCAGCGCCGAGGACCAGGCCTTTCGGGACCGCGCCAGGACGTTCGCCAAGGAAGAGATCCTGCCGATCATCAGCGATTACTGGGATCGGGCGGACTACCCGTTGCATCTGATCAAGCGTCTTGGGGACCTGGATCTGCTGCGGGACGGCATCGACGCTGATGGCTTCGAACCCATGAGCAGGATGGCCGCAGGATTGGTAACCATGGAACTCAGCCGCGGCGACGGATCCATCGGCACCGTTGTCGGCGTGCAGGGAGGGTTGGCTCTGCGCTCGATAGCCTATTGCGGCTCCCCCGAACAGAAGCAGCGCTGGCTGCCGACACTGGCCCGCGGCGAGGAGTACGGCGCGTTCGCGCTGACCGAACCGGCGCACGGTTCAGATTCGGTGGGACTGGAAACCACCGCGACGCCTGTCCCGGGCGGCTTCGTCCTCAACGGTGAGAAGAAGTGGATCGGCAACGGTTCAATCGGCGGAGTAACCGTGGTGTGGGCGCGGGCAGACGATGGCCAGGTACACGGCTTCCTGGTCCCGCAGGACTCCCCTGGGTACACTGCCAGCACCATTCAGGGCAAGCTGGCACTGCGTGCGATCTGGCAGGCTCACATCCGATTGGAGAACGTCTTCGTCCCAACCGCGAACGTTCTGCCCTTGGCACGGAGTTTCAAAGACACGGCCAAGGTACTGCTGGCAACGCGAGTCGGAGTGGGTTGGTCTGCTGTCGGACACGCGACCGCGTGTTATGAAACCGCCGTGCAATACGCGGCCCAGCGCAAACAATTCGGGCGCCCCCTTGCCGCATCCCAGATCATCCAGGAACGCCTGGCAAGAATGCAGAGCGAACTGGTGACCATCCAACTGATGGTGATGCAAATGACGCGCTTGGACGAAGCCGGCCAGCTAACTCCCAGCCAGGCCTCGCTGGCCAAGTTCACCTGCACACGGACCGCCCGTACCATTGCCGCCAACGCCCGGGATCTCCTCGGCGGCAACGGCATACTGCTGGCCAACCGTATTGCCCGACACATGGCCGACGTCGAGGCAATTCACACCTACGAAGGTACCGAAACAATGCAGGCCCTGATCATCGGGCGCTCCATCACCGGGATCTCAGCGTTCGCCTGAGCGACTCACGCTGCACGGCGCACAGATTCCATTCCACCCCCCTGTCAAACCCCACTCAAAGGTAACGTAATGACCACAGACGCTCATGTTCCCGTAATCCTCGGCGGCGCCCGCACCCCGTTCGGCCGTTTCCGAGGCGGCCTCGCCTCCCTCTCCGCCAGCGAACTGGGCGCGCACGCCATCCGCGCCGCGCTGGAACGCTCCGGCGTCGCCGCCCAGCATATCGAAGCAGTCATCGTAGGGCAGGTCATCCAGGCCGGTGCAGGTCAAGGCCCGGCAAGGCAGGCGAGCCTGGCCGCTGGTATCGGTTGGGATGTGCCCACCGTGACGGTCAACAAGCTCTGCCTCTCCGGTCTGACCGCCGTGATCGACGCGGCCCGGATGATTCGGGCCGGTGAAGCCGATTTTGTCGTGGCGGCTGGTCAGGAATCCATGACCAACGCCCCACACCTGGTTAAGGGCCTCCGGGCGGGCGTCACCATCGGAGACACGCCTATGGTGGACTCCCTGAACCATGACGGACTCCAGGATCCTTTCAGCGGTGAACTGATGGGCACCGCCACGGACAGCGGAAACACCACCCGCGGCATCAGCCGTCAAGAACAGGACGAGGTCGCCGCACGCTCTCACCAGCGTGCCGAAGCAGCCCGCCAGGCCGGCATTCTTTCTGAGGAAATCGCACCACTTGAGATCCCGCAACGGAAAGGCCCAGCTCTGGTACTGGATTCCGATGAGAGCGTCCGGCCAGGAACGACGGCGGAACTACTGTCCCAGCTCAAACCGGCCTTCTCGACACGCGAGGAAGCAACCATTACGGCCGGTTCCTCGTCTCCTCTCTCCGATGGGGCCGCAGCGGTGATCATTGCCAGCAAGGCCGCCGCCCAAGCTGCCGGCCTGGAGTGGATAGCGGAGATCGGGGCCCACGGACAGACGGCCGGCCCCGATGCCTCCCTGCACTCCCAGCCCTCGCGGGCCATCGAACACGCCCTCAAGCGTGAAGGACTTGCCGCAGAGGACCTGGACTTTATTGAAATCAATGAAGCCTTCGCGGCCGTGATCATCCAATCCGCCAGGGACCTGGGGATCAGCACAGACCGCATCAACACCGAGGGCGGGGCCATCGCGCTCGGACATCCCGTCGGCGCCTCCGGTGCCCGGCTGGTCCTCCACCAGGCGCTGGCACTGAAGCGTCTCGGCGGCGGCACAGGCGTCGTCGGCCTATGCGGCGGCGGCGGACAAGGCGACGCCCTGATTCTCAAGGCATAACCAACGGCGCTCCCCCTCATCAACCAAGGACAAGCAATATGACAAACACGCCAGCCAATGACGGCTTCGGCACGATCTCCGTCGCGGCCATACTGGCCGAGTCCGCCGCCCGCCGCCCTGAGGCGATCGCCCTCATCGTCGGAGACGAAGAAACCAGCTACGGGCAGCTCTGGGAACAAACCCGGTCTTACGCGGGGGCCCTGCGCGCCCGCGGCGTAGGACCTGGAGACCCCGTTGCGCTGCTCATCCCCAACGTGGCCGACTTCGCCCGCGCGTACTACGCGGTCCTGGCCCTCGGAGGAGTCGTGGTCCCTGTCCATGCACTGCTGAAGGCCCGCGAAATTGAGTACGCACTCCGAGACAGCGGGGCCAGACTGCTGATCTGTGCTGCGCCGCTGATGGGAGAGGGCGCCCCGGGCGCCGCAGCGGCCGAGGTCGACGTGCTGACCGTGATGGCCCCTGAAACTACTGATGGTCCGGCCCGGCTGGAATCCGAAGCCGCGGCCGCCTCCCCGATTCATGGCTATGTCCCGCGCAAGCCACAAGACAGCGCGACCATCCTCTATACGTCCGGGACCACAGGGAAACCCAAAGGTGCCCTCGGCACGCATTTCTCCCTGATGGAACAGGTAAATGTACTGCTGACCGACACCTTCGATCTCAGACCCGGCGATAGGGTGTTCGGCGGCCTGCCGCTGTTCCACACTTTCGGCCAGACCTGCGTGCTCAACGCCGGCCTGCGCGCCGGCGCCACCATCGTCATGTGTCCCAGATTCACCGGGGCCGCTGCCTTGGAACTGGTGCACAAACACAAGATCACGGTCTTCTTCGGCGTACCGACGATGTATGTTGCTCTGCTGGAGGCCGCCAAGGCTAATCCAGCCCGCCCTGACGGGCTGCGGTACGGGATCTCCGGCGGCTCCTCGCTCCCGGTCGCGGTACTCGAAAAATTCCGCGAATCCTTCGGTGCTGACATTTACGAAGGCTACGGCCTGACCGAAACGTCCCCTGTGGCCAGCTTCAACCACGTCGGCGTAAGTCCTAGACCAGGAACCATCGGCACCCCCATCTGGGGTGTGGAAATTGAGATCGCCCGTCCAGAGATCACCGAGAGCATCGAGATCTTGCCCCGAGGCGAGCTCGGGGAACTCGTAGTCCGGGGGCACAATCTTTTCAAGGGTTACCTGAACCGACCCGACGCTACCGCAGAAGCGGTGGTGGAAGGCTGGTTCCGCACCGGAGACCTCGGCATCAAGGACGACGACGGCTACCTGCGGATCATGGATCGCACGAAGGACATGATCATCCGCAACGGCTACAACGTGTACCCACGCGAAGTTGAAGAGATCCTTAGCCAGCACCCAAACGTCGTCAGTGCTGCTGTCTTCGGTGTTCCCCATGAGATCCAAGGACAGGAAATAGCGGCCGCAATCGTTCCAACGCCTGACAGCACCATCACGGCCGAAGAATTGATCACCTTTGCCAAGGCGCGGTTGGCCGCCTACAAGTACCCCCGGGTTATCGAACTCATAACCGAACTGCCTCTTGGCCCCAGCGGCAAGATCCTCAAACGGGAACTCGCCGCCCAGTATGCAGACAACTCCCCCGCCGCTGGTGTGATTCCAGAAAGGGCAACAACAACATGAGCTACACCGAATACCAGGACCTGGTCCAAGCCATCCCTTACGAGACCACCACCCACCCCCACCTGAGCGAAATCCCCCTCCCTGAAGCAGGGACCTTCGCCCTGATCACCTTAGACAACGGGATCGACCGCAAACCAACAACGCTGGGGCCAAGATCCTTGGTCGCGCTGGGGAACCTGCTTGAGAAGCTCCGGGAACGGGCCGATTCCGGCGAAATTACAGCCGTCGGTATTACCGGCAAGCCCGGCTGCTTCGCGGCAGGGGCTGACCTTTCAGTGTTGAGAAACCTGAAGGACCCAGCCATGGGACACAAGATGGCGGAACTTGGCCACGAAGTCTACGCGGCGTTGGCATCCTTCCCCCTACCTACCTTCGCCTTCATCGATGGAACCGCCATGGGCGGCGGCCTCGAACTCGCCCTCGCGACGGATTACCGCACCGTCTCCGAAGCAGCGTCGGGCATCTCCCTGCCGGAAGCATTCATCGGCCTGGTGCCGGGCTGGGGCGGGGTTTACCGACTGCCACGCCTTATAGGGCCCACCAACGCGGTTAAGATCATGATCGAAAACCCGCTGAACAACAACAAGGCACTCGACGGCCCCGAAGCCTTCAACCTTGGCATCGCCGACACCCATTTCAGCCAAGCAGCCTTCCTCGAGGATTCCTTGGTCTGGGCGGCCAAGATCATCACCAACCATCCCGACGCAATCAACACGGTAAAGAGCCGACGCGCCGGTAACGCCGCCTTCACCAACACCGACTGGGACGCCGCTGTCGCACGAGGCCGAAGCTTCGTGGATGCCAGGACGGCCTATGCCGCTCCGGCTCCAGGCAAGGTGCTGGACCTGATGGAGAGAGGCCGGCATCTCACCCAGCACGAATCCGCGAAGATTGAGGCAGCAACCTTGGCGGAACTCATGCAGACCCCGGAGTTCAAGGACTCCGTCTACGCCTTCCTCGATCTCGTCCAGCGGCGTTCCAAACATCCCGCGGGCGCGCCGGATGGTTCATCCCCCCGTTCGGTGACGAAAGTCGGCATTGTGGGGGCCGGTCTGATGGCGAGCCAGCTCGCCCTGCTCTTCGCCCACCGGCTGCAGGTACCAGTCGTCATGAAGGACGTCGACCAGGTTCGGGCTGACAAGGGCGTGGCACACGTACACGCAGCGGTGGATACACAACTGGCCAAGCGGCGCATCACCGAAGAAGCGGCCAGCCGCACAAAAGCCTTGGTGTCCGGCACAGCATCAACGGCGGCTTTCGCAGACGCAGACTTCGTTATCGAGGCGGTCTTCGAGCAACTGTCCGTCAAGAAAGAAGTCCTCGCCGAGGTGGAAGCCGTTGTATCGCCCGCATGCATCCTGGCCACCAACACCTCCTCGCTGTCCGTGGCCGACATGGCGGCTGAACTGCGCCACCCTGAACGGGTTATAGGCTTCCACTTCTTCAATCCCGTCGCCGCCATGCCGCTGCTAGAGATCGTAAGAACCCCAAAGACAGGCGACGAGGTTCTGGCCACAGCGTTTGATCTGGCCCAACGCCTGAGAAAGACCCCGGTTCTGGTACAGGATTCGACGGCCTTCGTGGTCAACCGCATCCTCTTGCGCCTGATGGGTGAGGTCATCACCGCGTTCGACGACGGCACGCCCGCCGAGGTAGCTGATGACGCACTGCGGCCCATGGGGTTGCCCATGTCCCCCTTTGACCTGCTGGCTCTGGTCGGGATTCCGGTGGCGCAACACGTCACGGAGTCCCTGCACGCCGCCTTCGGCACGCGCTTCCGCATCTCGGCCAACCTGCAGCACCTGATCCGAAACGAGGTCCCTTCCATCTGGACCGACGCCGCGGATGGAACAAGAACCATCTCCTCCTCCACCCTCGAACTGCTTCGCTTCGGAAGCGCGTCCATCACGTCCAACGAACTGCTGGTGCGCGTGCAGGACGCCCTCGCCCAGGAGATCCGCCTGATGCTGGAAGAAGGCGTTGTGGCCGGTCCGGAGGACATTGACCTCTGCATGATTCTGGGCGCTGGCTGGCCCTTGCACCTAGGCGGCATCACCCCCTACCTCGACAGGACAGGCGCCTCAACAAGGGTAAATGGCAGAAACTTCCACGGTTAGGTCTACGGACCTACGTCCTTCCCAAGCGCAAAGAGAAAGCGGTCCCGGGCTAGTGCTAGCCCGGGACCGCTTTCCCATGTTGTTGGCAACGGAACCTGTGTGCCGGATCCTTTACTTCGGTGATACGACCGGCTGGACCGGTTTGGATTGCCGGTTTCGGCGGGCCGTACGAGCTCGGGAGACCAAAACGGTGAGCAGCACCAGGGCAGCGAGGACGCCGGCGATCCAATAACCAGTGCCGTACAAGTCCTCCGTGGCAACCACAATGTCCGTCCCTGGAACCTGAACGACCGTTGCGCTGAGGACACCCGAGACCAGTGCGGTACCAATGGCGAATCCCACAGCCATCGCTGTCCCCGCCACTCCTGCTGCCATCCCGGCCTTCTCTTCCGGCGCTGCGAGCTGGACCATGGTGAAGCCGGCGGCATAGCCGATACTGCAGCCGAATCCCATCAAGGCAGCGCCCACGAGGTAGTGCCACTGCTGATCGTGGGCCACAGCCATCCAGGCGAGCCCCGCTGCACAGATCGCCGCACCCACCATCAGTGCGGTCCCGCCCTTGCCCCGGGAGACCGGACGGTCAGCAACGACGCTGCCCACCAAAAACATCCCTGCGAAGGGCAGCATGAGCAGGCCCGTCTGCAGGGCATTGAGACCCAGTCCGTAGGCATCTGCTGGGGCGAGAGCCTCCGGGAGGACCTGGCTGTAGGTGCTTAGCAGCAACAGAAACGCTGCGTTGACAGATGCGAACAGGGCGATGCAAACGCACGCGGCGGTGACGAACGGAGACTTCAGCAGGGCGACGTCGAAGACGGCTGATTTCGACCGTCGTTCCACGCGCACCCATGCGACGCCACCAACGAGACCGGCGACCAGTGGGATAAGCGCTGCGTTGCCCCACACCAGTCCCTGGGTCAGTGCCAACAGGATCGCTGCCACCCAGGCCACCATCCAGATCGTCCCAAGTGCACCGATGCGGCCTGAAGGCTCGGCAGGCGGGGTCCGCGGGATGACGACGTATGACACCAGAGTGGACGCGGCGAATGCAGCCGAAAGGATCCAGAAGAGGCTGCGCAACGACAGAAACTCAACGACCAAGCCGCCACCGATCATGCCGACGACGATGCCGATTCCGGTAGCGATGACCAGAACGGCGACACCCACGGTGATGCCGTTCTCGGCCAGGTTGCGGCGAAGGAACCCAAGAGGCAGAAGTTGGGCTGCTCCTCCGAATCCCATGAGGGCGCAGCCGACCAGCAGCGCCCCGTATGAGTCACCCAGGGCAGAGACCAGAGCGCCGAGCATGAGGACAGCCGATGCAATCACGGACGCTTTACGGTCGCCGTACACGTCAGCGACGCGTGGCAGCAGAATGAAGCCCGCTCCCCCGGCCAGTGTGAGGGCGGTGTACAGCCAGGTCGTCTCCGAAACTGTGGCGAGGCCGTACTGCGCCTGGATGATTGGCAGTAGCGGCGGCAGGACGAAGATAACCGCGTTGGTCAGCGTGACCAGCAAAGCCCCAACTCCGATGAGCGGTGCCTTGCGGGGGCTGGGACGAGCATTTAGCTCCCGACCGAGGCGGGTCATGTCATTTATTTCTGTCATGCCTGATTCCTTGCTGTCAGACCAGCGCCAGGAAAACCGGCGCGGGGTAATCATTTTTTTGGGGGGGAATCATCGGGGGCGCAGGTACAAGATCCTGCTCGGTTCACCGACTGGTTGTGATTCATCTCATAGACTATGTGATCTTGGTCATGTGATCAAGACCTTTGACTTGGTTAAGCGACCAAATCCGGGTCTATGCGTGGGTTGATGAGTCCTTAAATGCACGCAGGCCCGGGATCCGCGTTGAATCCCGGGCCTGAGTACTAGCAAGGGCGGCGTGGGCCTCCTCTAGCGCTGACCGTTCAGGCTCGCCAATACCGCCCTTGCCGCTCGCTCGCCCGACGTGGCAGCGTCAGCAAGGGACGGCAGGTCGAGCTGATAGTCGCCTGCGAAATGGATGGTTCCGAGCGGATCACGCAATGTGGCAAGAGAGTTCCTCCGCCCGGGAGCCCAGAAGGGCACCACCCGGCGGTGCCGCCGCACGATCCCCTCGCCCAGTTTTCCCTCCAGCTCGGGGAAGATGGCTAACAGGTCCTTCGTAAATAGCGACACGATCTCTTCGTCGGGCAAATCGAACAGCGCGTCGGCCTTGGCGCCTCCGGCGAAGCAGGCCAGCGCTCCTCCCGACTTTCGAGTGCCATCGCTTCGCATCGCCGCTGCGTGGTTGAACATCGCTTGGAATGCAAGCTGCGGCGACGAAACGGCGAAGTAGTCGTCCCAGCGTTGGGGTCCGACTTCGTCGGTGAAGAATCCGACCACCACGTAGCGGCCGTACGTGATGTCGTTGAAGGCGATCCGGTGCTGCTGAGGGAGGTTCGGGATGATCTGGGCGGCGACATCGCCGGGCGCCGTCAGGATCGCTCGCTTGGCGCGCAGCCGTGCCGGACGGCCATCGTCGTGGTAGTCAACCACTACACCGTCTCCGTCCTGCCTCACCGATTGCACTGCCGAGTTCAGCCGGATACGGTCACCAAGATCCTCCACCAGAACATCCGTCAACGTCTGGTTGCCACCTACCGGTAGCGAGAAGTTTGGGATCTTCTCCGGGTCGGCCAGGGTAAGCCCCACCGACGTGACAAACTGGGTGGCTGCCGTCTCCTCAACCTCGCATCCCATCCACTGCGCAGACCAGGACCGAACGAGGGCGTGTACCAGTTCCGACCGGACTCCTTTAAGTAGATAAGACCCGAGCCTGGTGTCGAGTTTCGCACGCACCCGTTGTGCAAGACGGCTCTTCGACTCAAGGAACGGCATGACGGAGAGGATGCGTGCACCCACGATGGCCATGCCGAGACGGTCCACCATTGTCATCCGTGTACCGAACATGAGTGCTACGGGATTCGACGTGTCGACCAGCGTGCCGTTGAGGTACAGCGCTATGCTCTTGCCCGCGAGTGAGCCCATCTTGATGCCATGCCTGTGGAGTGCGTCGATGAGCGTACCCGTGCCCTCAGTGAACTGGGTGCCGACATTGATCCAGTAGTCACCTTGCCTGACTGTCTCGACTCGTCCGCCCGCGCGATCACTGGACTCGAGCACTACCACGTTGGTTTCCGGCGACAACGTGGTCGCGGCAATCAGCCCTGCCATCCCGGCGCCGATGACGACCACCCCAGTGGTCGTTTCCTGCAATTCCAGCGATGTCATCACAACTCCTGACTAAGTTTGCTTAAGGGGATGCGCGTATCAAGCCGTAACAGCAGCACTGCCGCTGATCGCCGGGTCCTCAGTGCGCTTGTTGTACGCGTCGTAGGCCCGGTAGGCGCGGTAGTACGCGAACATCTGCAAGCCCCATGAGGAAAGCGCCAAGATGTAGAAGATCGTGTGCTCCGCGTCGTCACCCGGAATGGGAACGAAGTCGTAAATCGAGGCAATGGCGAATCCGCACGCGGTGGCAACGGCGGCCAACACGGCATGCCCGCGCTCATTGATATCCCATAGGCGTTTGACGAAGAAAATCAGGAAGATCGTAGTGAGCACGTTGACGACGATGTAGAAGATCTTGCCCGGAGTGCCGATCTCCTCGGCGAACTGGCTGAGGAGGAAACCCGCCACCGCGGCGAGGGCAAAGGCACCGACGTCCACCACCACTGACGGCTTGTACCGGTGGGTGACCTTCAGCAGTCCGAGGATCAGGATTAGCGTGATGCCGGTGGACCGGGAGAAGGCGTCGAGGAAGTACGCGAAGGCGTACATCGGGCTGTCATGGCCAGCTTTGATGAGGCCATAGATCAGGAAGTTTGTGCCCGATGTGGCGACGACGATCCACTCGATGCCCAGCAGATAATTCTTATAGTTCCGGATGAACTTGATCCCGTAGGTGAATCCCACGGCGACCATCCAGATGTCCGCGACCGCGAAAAATAGTTCTGTGATAGACATGATTTCTCCTTGAAAGGTGACTTCGGCCGGTCGGCTGGCCGGCAAAGAAGCCGAGCAGTCGGTCGGGGATGAATGGTCATTTTGTGAGGGCAGCCAGGCGGTCGGAGGCGCGGTCCGCAAGCCAAGCCGCGTGCAGCACCGCGCCGCCAACCAAGCTGGGCGAGAAGCCTTTTCGTCCGTGCCAGATGGCGGCCAGGTCCTCATGCAGTGGCGCACCGCTGATCCGGTCCGCCAGCAGATGACCCACGTACTGTGCCTGGGCGAACCCGTGGCCGTTGCAGGCGAGCGAGTACAGGACGTTGTCTGACGCTTCGCCAACAACGGGGAGCCACGTCGAGCTCATCCCGATCCAGCCACCCCAGGCTTTCTGCGGTTTGATGTCTCTCAGGCCTGGAAACCGCTCGCGGAATCCGCGGACGAGGTCGTCGGCCACGTTTGGTGCGGGAGTGCGGTGAGGCAACGGGTTCCGTCCCGTCTGTAAACGACGGGTACCGAACACGATGGTGCCCCGTGGAGTGACGCGGTAGCTCTCCAGGATCATGTGCAGAGTGACCATCGGGGCCCGGCTGGTCCAGCCGATGTCATCGAGGCGCTCGGGGGCGACAGGTTCAGTCTCGACCAGTGAGGTCCACACGGGGGTCGCGAGGTTCCTCGGCGCGCTGGAAAGGTCAGCGCTATAGGCATTGGTGGTCAACAGCGCTTTGCGGGCCCGAACCCTTCCGCTCGGTGTTTTTACCCTGACCTCGCCGCAAGTGTCGGTGAGATCGAGGGCGGGGGTGTGCTCGTAGACGCGCACACCGGAGGCGATCGTCGCGGCCCGCAGGCCCAGGGTGAACTCGCCAGGGTTGAGTGTGCCACCGACGCCCTCGCGCACTCCGCCCAAGAAGCCTTCCGGAAGGCCCGCCTCGCGACCCTCGACAAATTTGGCAGACGAGCCGGCGTCGGCCATCACCTTCGCGTTGCGGCGCGCGTGCCGCAGCTGCCCCTTGGACACTGCAGCCATCACGATTCCTTCCTGCTGGTAGCCGCAGTCGATCCCGTGATGGCCGATGGCGTCCGTGGCGAAGTGCACCGCGTTCTCGGCGAACTGGTAGAGATTGCGCAGCCGCTCGGGCTTGAGCATGAGGCCCAGCATCTCGGGATCGGCGGCGATCGAGTTCGTAATGTAGCCAGCGTTGCGGGAACTGGCACCCCAGCCCAGGGTCTGTCCCTCGAGGAGCACGACGTCGACGCCCTTCTCGGCCAGGCGGAGTGCGGCTGACATGCCGCCCCCGCCGCCGCCGATCACGACGACCTCGCAATCGATGTCACCGGTCAGGTGCTGCTCGGCAGTGCTGGGCGGCTCCGCCCAGCCGGTTTCGTGAATTAGTTTCATTGTTTCTACTTTCGGGCTGAAGGGATTACGGCGGTGCCACGTGCCCGCACGGCTATCAAGGGCGGTGTCAGGACTTGGGATCGGCCGGTGTCGTCGGACGCGCGGCAGATCACGCGTAGTTCGAAGTCAACCGTCCTGCTGCGGTTGCCCTTCTTCACCAACTTGGCCTCCGCCTCGACCACATCGCCACCGCGGACGGCGGCGAGGAACTCGACGGACGAGTAGCCAGCGAACAGGCCCTCGTGGCCGTCCTGCTCGATGGAGAGATTCGTGCCGACGTCACCGAAGAGCTTCAGCGCGAAGGCGCCGTCGACCAAATTGCCCGCATAGTGCGCGTCGGAGAAAGCAACGTAGCGCCGGTGGACTGCCTTGCTCATGAGATCTCCTGGTGAATGCGGCCGAGGTGACGCACCCTTGCCTCGCCGTCAATCTCGACGCCGGGATAGCCGCGCCTGGCGATCTCGGCGCACATCCGCCGGTATTTGCCGACCCCACCCAGGTAGCCCAAAAAGGTGTTGGGCTTGCCCGCAACGTTGGAGCCGCGGTACCAGGAATCGGTGGTGGCGTAGAGGGTTCCGGTGACGGTCTCCTCCGAAATGTCCACCCAGTCGTTCTGCCCCTCGACAGTGGCTTCTATGACCGAAGCACCGGAATCACGGGCGTACTCCATGAGATCCGCGATCCAGTCCACCGCCTGCTCGATGGTCATGACCACGTTGCTGGCGAGTGCCGGGCTCTGCGGGCCCGCCACCATGAAGAAGTTGGGAAGGTCCGCAGCCATGATTCCCAGGTAGGTACGGACGCCATCGCGCCAGGCGTCCTGCAGCTTCCGGCCGGACGCGCCGGTGAGGTTGAGCCCGTACAGTGGGCCGGTGAATGCGTCGAATCCGATGGCGAGCACCACGATATCCGCCTCGTACGCCCTCTTCGAGGTGACGATCGCGTTGGCAGTCGTCGTCTCGATCGGTTCGTCGCGCAGCGACACCAAAGACACGTTGGGACGGTTGAAGGTCTCGTAGTAGTCAGTTCCGAAGCAGCTTCGTTTGGCGCCCAGAGGGTGGTACTTGGGCACCAGCAGTTCGGCGGTTGCCGGGTCTTTGACGATCTCCCGGATTTTGTCGTGGATAAATTCCGACGCGGTCTTGTTCGCTTCGACGTCGGTGAGTAAGTCGGCGAACTCCGCCCCCACCCCGTTGAAACCACTGCGCTCGTAGGCCAGCTCGTAGCGACGCTGGCGCTCTTCAGCCGATACGTCGAATGCTTTGTCGGGCGTGGGACGATCGGGGATGCCACCGAGGGAGTGCCTGCACTCCTCTCGAATCGCATGGTAGTCACCCTTGATGGAGTCCACCTGCTCTGGAGTGAGCTCGGTGTTGCGTGCTGGCATCACGTAGTTGGGGGTTCGCTGGAACACCGTCACATGCTCCGCAACCTCGGCGATCAGTGGGATGGCTTGCACGCCCGAAGATCCGGTTCCGATCACGGCGACGCGTTTGCCGGCGAGCTCGTGCAGTTCGATGTTCCACCGGCTGGTGGATACTTGTAACCCCTCAAAATTTTGGAGGCCTGGCACATCGAAGTCTTTGGGCGTAGAAAGCCCCCCGGCGCCCGAGACCAGGTAGCGGCTGCAGCGCGTTTCGCCGTTGTCCAGCTGCACTTTCCATAGCCGGTCAGTTGCATTCCACCTCGCGCCAACCACGCGGGTGTTGAACGTAAAGTGCTTGCGCAGGTCGAACCGGTCGGCGACGTGATTGATGTAGCTGAGGATCTCGGCCTGGGGCGCGAATCGCTGGCTCCAGGTCCATTCCTGCTGGAGCGCCTTATCGAACGAGTACGAGTAGTAAATGCTCTCGACGTCGCATCGGGCACCGGGATAGGTGTTCCAGAACCAGGTACCGCCGACGCTGGGTCCGGCCTCGAAACCTGCAAAGGTCCATCCGCCGGTGGTAAGTCGGTGGGCTAGGTAGAGGCCGGAGAAGCCGGCCCCGACGCCGATGACATCGAAAATCTCGGTGTCTGAAGTGGAGGGGATATTCATTGGCATTGCCGCTTTCATCTCTTGATCAGTTGACTGAATCAAATGATCTAGTACAAGTAGACCAGTGGCCTGTATCACAGTCAAGGGGTGTTGGTCAGGTAGTTTTAGCCGTTAGATAGGGAGGTCCGGCGAATCAACGCCGACCACGCGATCCCCGCAGAACACTCGGATAGACTCGCCGGGGGCGTGGCCGCCGATTCCGGAAGTGCCCCAAAAGCTCTGGGCCGAATCCTCCCCCAGATCGGCGATCTTGGCACCGTTCACGCGCACCTCGCCCGACAGCACCCGGGATCCGATGTCGATGGCGCGCTCCAGATCACTACCGAATACATAGGCGTCGAGGCCCGACGGATTGGCGTTGGCCGCGCGCAGTGCTTCCTCATTGGACTCAACGGAGTGGACGCTGACGAGCGGCCCGAACAGCTCGGCGGTCGCGACGGCCGCGTCGACTCCCGAAGCGACGGTGGGGGAAAGGAAGAACCCTTCGAAGGCTGGGAGTGGTGCTGGCTGATGGATAGTCGCGCCGTGGGAGCGCAGCCCTTCGATCCGGCTCCGCAGCGTGGCGAAATGCGGAGCGTTCGAGATGGGTCCCAGTTGCGTATTTTCGTCGAGCGAGTGTCCGATCTTGATGCGGGAGATGCGATCGATCAAGGCGTCCACGAGCGGTTCTACGAGCTTCTTGTGGGCCAACACCTTTCCGGGACCCTCGCACCACTGGCCGTTAAGCTTGGTCATCCCTTCCAGGATCCCGTCGGCGGCCACGTCGATGTCGGCGTCGTCCAGCACCAGTGCAGGGTTGTTGCCGCCGAGCTCCAGCTGAAGCACCTTGAAGTCCTCCGCGGCCGCACGGGCAATGGCGCGACCAGCGTTCGTGCCGCCGGTAAACGCGACGATCTTCACACGGTTATCACCGGTGATGACCGCGCCCACGTCCCCGGCGCCGTGGACGAGCTGCAGCGCTCCGTTGGGCAACCCGGCCTGGATGAAGCACTCGACGATAATTTGAGCGCTGCTTGGTGCATGTTCCGATGGTTTGAGAATGACCGGGCAACCGGCAGCCAAGGCGCTCACCGTCTTCGCCGCGGGGATGAAACTAGGGCCGTTCCATGGAGTGAGGATCGCCGCCGGGCCCCACGGGACTTTGTACAGCCGCACGTCGCGGCCGCCTGCCGCAAGGGCCTTACGGCGCGGGAGGACCCGAAGTTCTGCGGCAGCCGAGCGCATCCTGTATGGGAGGAACTCCGCAATCCTCCGCGCCATGGCGATCGGGACCCCGCTGGTGAGGGCATCGGTTCGGGCGATGTCTTCAATTCGGGTTTGGATTATCGCGGCAGCACGCTCGATGACAGCCGCGCGTTCCTCTTTCGCTGCGTCATCCCAGTGCTCCACACGGTACGACCGCTCGGCATGCCGCAGGGCGCGCTCCACGTCGTCCGGGCCGGTGGTGACGGCGCGGTGGATGGGTTGCCCCGTGTTGGGGTCGAGATTCCAGGCGTCCGGGACAAGCAGGCACTCAGACCATTCGTCCGCGATGTAATTGATTGGCAGCGGCAGTTGCGTGTTCGTCATCTGCGGCCTCCCTCGATGCGTAGGTGTGTAGATGGATTGGTGTGATCAGACGGTGAGGTCGGCGACGATGCGGGTGACCTCGCCCGATTTCATTGCCTCGAAGCCCTCATTGATCTCGTGGAACGGGATGATGTCGGTGACCATCTCGTCGAGCAGCAGGCGGCCCTGAAGGTACAGACGGGCGAATTGGGCAATGTCCTCGTGTGATTGGCCTGAGCCCATGTACGAGCCGATGAGGCGCTTCTCGCCGAAGAAGAAATCCGACGCCGGAAGGGTGAGCTCCGTGCCATCCGGTGCGATGCCCACCAAGCATGCGGTACCTCTGCCTCGGAGCACGGACAGCGCGCTGGCCGCCGTACGCGCAGAGCCGACGGCCTCGAACGAGTAGTCGACGCCGTCGCCCAGGACCTTCCGAATCTCAGTTGCGACGTCGGTGGCGCCGTTAACGACATGAGTGGCACCGTACTTGCGTGCCGCGGCGAGCCGGGCGTCGTCGAGATCCACGGCGACAATCGCCGAGGCGCCGGCAAGCCGCGCCCCCTGGATGATTGCCGAGCCGACACCGCCGCACCCGATGACGGCCACGGTGGAGCCGGGTCGTACTTTGGCACCGCGGAATACGGCCCCGACGCCGGTGATTATGCAGCACGAGAGCAGGCACCCGACGTGCAGACCTACCTCGTCCGGCATCTTCACCAGCGAGTTCTCCCGCATCAGGATGTGGCGCGAGAAAGCGCCGATATCACCCAGCCGCTCGACGGTTTGGCCTCCCGGCAGCTGGAAAGCCGGGCGGGGACGCTGTCGGATGCGTGCTGCGCGTTGACATTGTGTCGGGTGGCCCGCCTCGCAATTGCGGCACAGTCCGCAGGAGGGTGTGAGGGCGCCGACGACCCGGTCGCCCGGTCGCATGGAGGTTACAGCCGAGCCGACTGACTCGACGATGCCCGCTACCTCGTGCCCAACCACCACAGGAAAACCCGTTTGCACAGTACCGGTCATATAGTGCAGGTCACTGTGGCACAGGCCCACGTGCGAGACGGCGACGCGGACCTCGTTGGGCTCCGGGGCATCAACGCGGATCCTGGTAAGTGCCAGCGGCTCGTTCACCGCTGTGAGAAGTGCTGCTTCGGTGGTGATCACCATGGTCTCCGATCTCAATTGCTCGTCGTGGGCGATGCCGCCGCGTTTTTTGATATCCAAAAGCTCTCGATGCCCTCGGTGAAGGCGCCGGAGGCCCACGCCTCGCGGGCGGCTTTGTTCTCGCGGGCGAATGCGTCCTCGATGTCTTCGGTGCGTGGCCGCAGCAGATCCAGATGCAACGCGGTGATGCGGGGGTCCGGATTCCACTGCCCGATCACCTCAGCCGCACGCCCCAACAGTCTTTCCGCGGGCACGATCTCATCGACAAGCCCGATCTTCAGGGCCTCATCGGCGTCGATCCGTTCAGAACCCAAAATGATTCGCATGGCGTTGTTGCCTACCAGGCGGCCCAGGAGGAAGCTCGAGGCATTTGAGATGATGATTCCCCGGTGATTTTCCGGCTGGTAATACTCAGCTGCGGGGGTGGCTATGCGCAAGTCGCAGCACAGCGTGATCTCTGAGGCTCCGCCGACGGCGATTCCGTTCACCGCCGCGATGACGGGAACCCTGGTCTCCAGAATGGCGCGGGTGATGTCGTGGAAAGTTGCGAAGGCGTCGCGGATCTCCGGATACGTGGTAGGTACCGTCTGCAGGTCTTCGCCGGCGGAGAATGCCCGGCCCGTGCCCGTAAGTACGATCCCGCGGACGACGTCGCCCGTTCCGAACCGGCGGATCGTCTGGGCGAGCCGCACGCGCGTTGACGCGTCCATCGCATTCAATTTGTCTGGCCGGTTCAAGGTGAGTACCGCGACGCCCCCCTCGATGTGCACGTTCAGGTAGTTGTCGGTCATGTTTGGCTCCTCAGTTACTGCTGCCCGCAGCACGCGGTCGTTGCAGGTCGTAGATGATGCCCGGATATTCGTCGGTGCGTGCTTTGAGGGCCGGCTTCGACACGCGCTCGGACGGGGTACGCGGGAAGTCGGCGACGAACTCGACGTAGCGCGGAACTTTGAAGCGTGCCAACTCGGTTCGCGCGCCCTCCATGATTCGTTCTGCGGTCGCGCGGCTTTCCCCAACGCCGGGTGCCAGCTGCACAAAGGCCTTGACCTCCTCGCCAAACAGCTCGTCAGGGACGCCGACCACCGCTGCGGCCACGACGGCGGCGTCGCGCTCCAGGACGCGTTCGACCTCAGCGCTTGCGATGTTCTCCCCGCCACGACGGACCATGTCCTTAATCCGGCCTACCAGGCGGTAGCCGTCCGCCTCACGGACCGCAACATCGCCTGTGTGCAGCCATCCATCGCGAAGGACCTTCGCGGTGTCTTCGCGTCGGTTCCAATAGCCGAGCATCATCGGCTTACCGGATGTGATCAGCTCGCCGGGCTCCCCCACCGCAACTTCCCGGCCGGATGGATCGACCACCCTGACCTGCTTCGTGGGTACAGGCTGTCCCAGCCGCCCACTGCCAACGTCACCCGTGCTTTCGGGGAGGCTAATCAGGTCAGTCCCGCTTTCGGTCATCCCGAAGATCTCCCGCCATGGCGCTCCCCAGCGCTCTTCGAGTTGCTCGTGCAGCGCAGCGGGAATTGCCGAGCACAGCACTAGGCGGAGGTCGTTGTCCAGGTCCTGCGGGCTCGGCATATGCTTGAACAGAAGCGTGGGCATAGAGCCGAGCACGTAGCAGAACGTGGCCCTGTGTCGGCGGACATCCGCCATGAAACTCGAGGCGGAGAATCGGGGCAGCACCACCAGCGGCGCGCCGATCGTGAGGCACAAGGAGGTGTTCCACTGCGGGTCCATGTACGAAAACGGCTGCGAAGTAAGTACCACGTCATCCCTTCCGAGATCCGCCGCACCCGCGCATATCCACCCCAGCCGAACCCAATAGTCGTGGGTGAGCATGCACGCCTTCGGGAATCCGGTGGTTCCCGACGTGTACTGGAGGTTGGCGAGTGTGTCCGCCGAGATGGCGGTCCCCGGACTGTCCGCCGGATACTTCGCGAGCTCGCTGCGCGACGCCGCTTCAACCATCCGGACATCACACAGATCGCCGTTAGCATCGAGCACCTCTTTAACAAGAGGGGCGTGACCGGGGTCAGTGACGATCACCCGAGCGCCGGAGTCACGAAGCACGAATTCCAGGTCTGCACGGCGATATGAAGAGTTCACCGGCACGGCGACACCTCCGGCTTTGAGTATCGCCAGCCAAGCGATCGGCCATTGCACAACATTGGGCAGCATGATCGCGACCCGGTCGCCGGGGCGGATCCTGTCCTCTGAGACAAAGCGCTGGGCCAGGCGCGAGGTCCAATCGTCCACTTCCGAGAAGGTCCACGATCCTTCCGGGAAGCGGAGAAACTCGCGGTTGGGGAAACCGGCGGCCTGGTATTCCAGCAGGCCGGGGAGGGTGTCGATGGATGGGTTCCTCGCCATGCGATCGAGGGCAACTCCGCGTTCCCGGTTAACTGATTCAACTTCGGTCATCTCGTCCTCTTCAAGGTGGCTTAGGCGGTGGTGGGGCGGGTTTCGTCAATGGACGTGCAAGCGGCGCAGACCCGTCTCGCAGCAGGAGCATGGTCTCCTGAAACGCCATGTGAAATGTGATGCCAGTCATGACGATATCGCTAGTTGGTCATCTGATCAAGACGTATGATCAAGAAGTATCACGCGCCCTCGGAGTCCGATCTGATAGCGTGGAAGACACTTGATCAGTCGTCCGTCTAGAATTCGACAGGAAGAATAAATGGCCCATATGCCTGCCGCTGAACGTCGCGCCGAACTTGTAGCTGCGGCCGTTCGAATGATCGCTGCCCACGGGGTGGAGGGCGCCACGACGCGCCGCATCGCGCAGGAGGCGAATGCTCCGCTAGCCACCCTGCACTACTGCTTCGCAGGCAAGGAAGTTCTGTTTGCGGCGGTTTTCGAGTACGTCTCAGGGCAGTACCGGGAGGTGCTGACGAGCAACGAGGTCGACGGCGACCTGGAGAGCACCGCGCGAACGCTTTTGCGTGGCCTGTTGGAGTGGTACCTGGCGAATCCCGACTTCGGTCCGGCAATCGTTGAGTTGATCAGCTGGGCTCAGCGTCAGGAGGGCAAGCAAGCTGAAATGGTGTACAACGACGCGTTCGGCACCATGCGGTCCATCCTCGAGGACGCCGCGAAAACTTCAGGACAGTCGATCAACGAAACGATCATTGACGAACTGACATACATCGTGTCCACATTGTCCGACGGATTCGCGCTCAACTGGCTGGTGTTTGCTGACAGGGCGGCAGCCGAGCGGCAAATCGAGCTCGCGCTCGGCGTACTCGACGCGTGGATGGCCACCAGTCTTGGCGCTTCCAGGCCTTCGAAGGTCTAGGCAAAAGGGGTTGTTCGGCCGGCCCCGGGAACTTCGGCGCCGACCGAACAAATCCTCGCGCAGGTCAGATGCGCCGCCTGCCCTCTGCGACGATCCAGCTCAAAGCCGGATCGTCACGCTCCATCCATTCGGGATGCCACTGAACACCCAGGACTGCAGCTCCGGGGAGCTCGACTGCTTCCACGACGCCGTCGGCCGCTCGGCCTGTGACTACCAAGCCGGTGCCGCAGCTATCGACCGCTTGGTGGTGCCACGAATTGGTCACAGCGCCTGCTCCGAACAGCCGCTCTGCGATGGAGCCGGGCTCGAATGTCACCTTGTGGTCGTCAGCACCGTCGGCAGGCGCCCGCGAACCCGACAGATGCTGAACGGAACTGGACGGCAGGTGGGCGATGAGAGTGCCGCCCAAAGCAACGTTCAGGATCTGCAGGCCCCGGCATACCCCCAGGATCGGGATACCCCTGGCCAGCGCAGCACGCACCAAGGCGATTTCGTACTGATCCCTGTCGGGATCGTGGACGGTTGGATCATCTCGCGGATCCACATCGCGGACCACGGACAGGTCGCCACCCCAGCAGGCCGGATGGACATCCTGTCCTCCGGTGATGACTACGGCCGCCAGCCAGTGGCAGAGTGCCTCAGGATCGGCGTCGTAGGGCAGGTTCACCGGAATCCCACCAGCTTTGGCGATCCGGTCCGAGAAGTCGGTCATGAAGGCATCAGCGAACAGATGGCCGTAGCGATTGTCCATTCCGTCGACCAGCCCCAAACGGAACCGACGGCCGGTGATGCCGATCATCGGGTGGATGGCGTCTGGCATGGATTTCCCTGCGCTCAAGGGAGTTCGAAGTAGCGCGCCGACTCCCATTCGGAAAGCTCTGCGAATGGATCGCCACCTGCCGTATGGAACTGCATCCACTCCCACCGCCGCGTACCTACCCAGTAGTCGACGAACTCGTCCCCGAGTTGTTCGCGCAGAATCGGATCCGCTTCAAGAGCAGTGGCCGCCTTGGTGACGGTATCCGGCAAACGCTCGAGGTCCGGTACGCACCACGCCATATCCGTGACCGGCTCGGGCGGCTCGATCGCGGCGTCGAGGCCGGCAATCACGCCAGCGAGAATGGCCGCAACCGCCAGATACAGGTTCGCATCGGCTCCGGGCACACGGTATTCCAGCCGCGAGTACGCCGGATGCCCGCATACGGCACGAACAGCGGTGGTCTTGTTGTTGATGCCCCAGGTCACCGTCGTCGGCGGACCGCTCAGGTCCACCAGTCGGCGGTACGAGGTGATCTGCGGGAGCATGATCGACGTCGCGCCCCGCATCGTCGCGAGGAGTCCACCGATAGCATGCCGCATCGTAGGCGAGGGCCCCTCTTCGGCGTAAAAGGCGTTGACGCCGTCGCGCTGCAACGACAGGTTGACGTGCGAGGCCTGGCCGTACCCCGCCGTCGGCTTGGCCATGAAGGTTACTGTGTGACCTAGTTCGAAGGCCACCTCGCGCATCACCTGCCGGGTACGGGCCCAATCGTCGCAGACCGAGAGGGGTTCACCGGGAGCCAGGTTGAGCTCGACTTGGCCAGCCGCGTCCTCGTCACTCCACGCCTCCCACTCGATACCGATCTCGTCGAGGCGACGGGCTACTGCCGACATGTAGTCAACCCAGTCCTTCGATTTCGCCAGGTGGTACGCGGTTCCGGCGGAACCGCCCAGCGGAGTGAGGTCGCGGTATCCCTTGATGCGGGCCTCGTGGATGGACTCTTGGAAAAGTGTCGCCTCTATCTCTACCGCCACAGTGGCCTTGAAGCCTCGACTATCGAGCCGATCGATCAGCTTGCGGGCCAGGTTACGAGGACATATCCCCACCGGTGTGCCGTCCGCTTGCCAGAAATCACCGATGACGGACTGCAGACCGGCCTCCCACTGCACCAGCGTCGCCATATCGGGGCGAAACTGCACATCGGCCAGGTGCCCACGCCACCCCGGATAGGCGAAACCGAATGTCGGGGCATTGCCCAGGTCGAGGCCGAAGAGGAGATCAGCGAACGCGAACCCCGAACCTGCGTTCGTCGTGAACTTCTTGGGCGAAAGGTTCTTTCCGAGGAACGAGCCCTCGTGATTGGTGGCCTCAAGCCGGACTGTATGGACGTCGTCACGGGTATTTGGAGTGGTAATAATTTCAGACATCGTAACGGACCTTCCAGGATGCTCCGACCATAACTGACAGCTGGGAGAGCGTGCCGCGCACGCCGATCAGACCGGTGGACAGGGCGGCGATCAGATCATCGGCGCCCGAGAAGATGCCGGCCAGCCCATCCGGGGAGCCGGCGATGACATACTGCGTCTCGCCCTCGCCGACCACCAGCTCGGACAGCCCATCGGGCCCATCCGAGACCGCGACGAGTACGTCCGGCATCCCCGGTATCAATCGCGTGGCGGCCCAGAACTCCTCGGCGGCAACCCGCCAGTCAGGCAGCGGCGGTGACAACAGTTCAAATGCCGTGGCGGTTAAGTGACGTTGACCTTCAACTACGGGCCCGCCAACCGGGGCGAACCGCCCATTCAGGTCTACCACCAGCGTTACATCGGGCTCGACGAATACACCGCTCGATACTGCTATGACCCCGTTGGAGATGCTGATTGTCGCGGCCTGGGGGGTGTCATGGGAGCGGACCGCAATGGTGCCTTCCACCCCCTCCACGAGGGAAGCTTCCCGGCTGGCGCGGATGGAATCGGTGATCGTGCGGCCAATCAGCCGGACGATCGGACTCGCGTCCTCCTCGATCCGAATGCAGACCCCGCCGACCACGTCGGCCTCGCGTGCAGCGTGGCCGATTGTCGTTTCGGTCATCCTTCTATCCTTTCGATTCAACGAGATCGACGCACGGCACAGCGTCAACGCCCGATCCCAGTGGAACATGAATTATGTAGTCAAATGACTTGATCATGTGACTATGATGATGAGGTACAGATCACTTCTTTGTCAATGACTGCGAGGTAACCGAGATGAACGACACCCCTCCCGCATGGTGGAACCTGCTCGACGACGAAGCGAAGTCCGCGGCCCGGATGATCAACCATGTTCTGCCGAAACCCATCCGTGAATTGGGGGCGAAGCAGGCCCGCGCGCTCCTGAACACGAGCCCCTGCACTGCGCCGATGACGCCGCTTGACCATGTTGAACAACTGAATGTCCCGACCCGGGCAGGCGCGATCCGGGCACGGCTATACGGGCCCGAGGGCGCTACAGATAGTCCAAGGCCCGCCTTGGTCTATCTGCATGGCGGAGGTTTCGTTCTTGGAACCATCGAGGGAGCAGACGAGCTGTGCCGCGCGATCGCCGTCGGATCCGGGTGGACGGTCGTGTCCCTCGACTATCGGCTCGCTCCGGAAAGTCCGTACCCCGCGGCACTGCAAGACTGCCTCGACGCCTACGCATGGCTGACCCTGACAGCAACGGAGCTCGGGATCGACGCCACACGAATCGCAGTCGGCGGAGACTCTGCTGGTGGCAATCTGGCAGCCGCCCTCTGCCTCCATCGACGCGACGAGGGCAGCCCGCTGCCAGTGGCGCAAGTGCTCGCCTACCCCGCCGTCGACGGGACGTTCGACACTCCATCCTGGACGGAATTTGCCGACGCACCGCTGCTAAGCACCGCGGACGCGCGCTGGTTTTGGAGTCAATACGTCGGCCCAGGGCACCGGGCGGACGACCACCTTGCGGCACCCATGCGTGCCGCATCGCTGCGAGGCCTTCCCCCGGCCATGATCCTGACTGCGGAGGTCGACCCGATCCGAAGTGACGCCGAGGCGTATGCGGCACGTCTGCAGCGCGAGGGCGTCCCCGCCTCACTGATCAGGTATCGCGGGGTTTTCCACGGCTTCCTCACGGAGACCGGCGCTTTCGCCCAGGCGAGGCGGGCCATCGAGGAGATCTGCCTGCACCTCCGGGGTCTCCAGCGGTGACAGCTCTGGACCCGCTGTTTTGTTCGAACTTGGGCCGCGCCATTGGACTCTGTAGGAATTTCCCATCAACTTGAGGAGCAACAGTGGACCTGCATTTGCAACCAGATTGGCAACGTGCCGTTGGGCAGCGCGTAGAAATCTGGAAGGACGGAAAATTTATCCGTAAAGGAACTGTCGACGCCGTCATGCCTGACGACTCCCTCTTATGGGTTTCATCGGAAGGAGCTTCTTCACGACGGATTTTTCTTAGATCCGATGGATACCGGGTATTCACGCATTTCCTTCCGGAATAATCCGGGATTGTCATCACCCTCATCCGCTGGCCGTTGTCGGCCATGAAATGGTCGGCAGTAACCACACAATCCGCGCTGTGAAGGCAAAAAGCAGCCTGAACAATTTGGGTCTGAGCGGCTAACGCGCCAGCAGGGTCTCCTCATCCAAGTAGCCGAGCTTGTCCGGGTTTCGCATGGCGAAGATCCTTGCGATCCTGCCGTCCTCCACCACCAGGCTGATGAGTGACGGACCACCTGCTTCGTCGTCGATCCGGATGCCGAGGCCGCCGTTGAGCCAGAGCAGAGCGATTTTCGGGTTGAGCGCGGCCTGAGGGAAGGACCGCAGCAGATTTGTCACCTTCTTCGCGCCAGACACCGGCACCCGAACCGCCTGGGCGAGGCCGCCGCCGTCGGCGATGAGTACGACGTCGGGGGCAAGCACGTCCATCAAGCCCTGCACGTCCCCGGTGGTGACCGCCACTAGAAACCGTTCGACGACTTCCTGCTGCTCGGTTCGGTCCACGCGCATGCGGGGCCGCCGGGCGGCCACATGAGAGCGCGCTCGGCTGACCAGCTGGCGCACGGCTGTCGCTGACTTGCCCACGGCCTCGGCAATCTCCTCGTAGGGCACGTCGAAAACCTCGCGCAAGACGAAGGCGGCCCGCTCCACAGGAGTGAGCGATTCGAGAACCGTGAGCATGGCAATCGAGACGCTTTCGGCCAGTTCCACGTCCTCGGCTACATCCGGCACGGTGAGCAGGGGCTCGGGCAGCCATTCCCCGACGTAATCCTCCCGCCGTCGTGACAGCGTGCGGAGGCGGTTGAGCGCCTGCCGGGTGACGGTGCGAACGAGGTAGGCCCGCGGGTCGCGGACGCCGGCGCGGACGTCGCGGCCCAGTTCGGCCCACCGGAGCCAGGCCTCCTGTACTACGTCCTCCGCATCCGCGCCGGAGCCGAGTATCTCGTAGGCGACAGTGAAGAACAGGCTGCGGTGGGCAACGAACGGATCCTGCCTGTCAGTGGCGCGGAGGTTGCTCATGCCGCTCAGGCTACTCCGTGGCCGCTGCGCGCTGCGAGCGGCTTCAGCTCACAGGAATCCGCGAAACCCTCGGATTCGATGCCGAGGGCCACGTTGCTGCGGGTCGTGAGGTTGGCGAAGCCGATGACGCTGGTCAGTTCGATCAGCGCTGGCGCGCCCAATTGCCCGAGCAACCGGGCCGACAGTCCGTCGGTCACCGAGACAGGCGTGGCACTCATGGCCTCGGCATACTCCAGGACATCCCGCTCGAGCGGCGTGAAGACGTCGGACTCGCGCCAGCACGGGATCTGCCGAGCCTTCTCCAGGTCCAGGCCGTAGTTGTTCGCCATGAAGTAGTTGTAGTCCAGGCACCAGGTGCAGCCGATGAACGAGGCCACGGCCATGTGAGCGTAGGACTTCAGCGATTCATCGCAGCTGTTCCACCTCTGCAGCTTCTGTCCGAAGCTCATGGATGCCTTGAGAACGGACTGGTTGTGCCACATGACGCCCAGCGATTCCGGGACTTTGCCGAACATCTTCGCGCTGAACTTCTTAATGAGTGCGCCGTAGAAACCGGTGATCTCTGCGGCCGGGATCCTGACGGTCATGACTCCTCCTACGGGTCGGTTCTGTGTCCTACGACATGAAGACACCGCTCGGGCCCGATCTGTGACACGTCCACTTCAGGCGAAGTGCCCGCTGGCTAGGGATTCTCCCCCGCACTCCCGCTTCGAACTGTCAACGTGCCGGACAGGTCCACGTCGCTCCCCGATCCCGTGGCACCGGCCTGTGACAGGAGCGTGGCTCCGAAGGCTGCGCTCCAAAACGTTCTGGTTTCCACAGGCACGGGACGTTGCACTTCCCAGTTCCGGTGCCTCATAAGACGGGCAAGATAGCGTTCAGACTGGCGGAAAAGCAGAGTCAGGTGCTGATCCACTACAGCGGCCAGCGCAGGCCGGGATGTTCCCACTGCCAGGGCGCGCACCACCAACGGCATGGACGGGAGCATCAGTACCGTGCGCGCCATGTTCCTTCGAAAAGACTCGGGGCTCCCTGCACCGTGGCCGATCGCCTCAACGCGTTCCGCATCGTGGAGCAATGCCAGGAAAGCTGCGTGGATGAAGAGCGAGTCTTTGGAACCGAAGTAGTAGGTCACTTGGTTGGGAAATACTTCGGCGTCGGCAGCGATCGCTGCCACGCTCACGTCACCTGAAGTGTTGGCCAGGTAAAGCTTCACCGCGCTATCCAGGATCCGGCCCCTGGTCGAGTGACCACGAGCTTGCGATGGACCCCCCGGAAGACGTTTCCCCTTGCGTTCTGTGACCATGCAAGAAATTGTACTTCATACAACTATCCGTATATCTTGTATGTCATACAAGAAAAGGAGTTGCCATGAAGGCACGGGATATCGCTGTGACAGGAATAGGCGCCACAACGCCTTTGGGAGGCACGGTCGACACGACCTGGGCCGCCCTCCTTGAGGGCTGTTCAGGCGTGCGGGATGTCGGGCCGGATATGTTGCAGGGCAGCGGGCTCCCCGTAACCATCGCCGCACCCATGGCCACCGACCCAGCCACCGGACTTGACGCCGTCGAAGCCAAAAGACTGGACCGGGTCCAGCAAGCCGCCCTGGTTGCCGCGGCAGAAGCCTGGGCAGATGCTGGTTCGCCCCAGGTTGACGGCACCCGACTGGCTGTGGCGGTAGGAACAGGCGTGGGCGGAATCGGCACGCTCCTCCGGGAGGACGACACCTTGGAAAACCGCGGCCAGCGCCGCGTCTCCCCACGGGCAGTACCGATGCTCATGGCCAACGGACCCGCCGCGGCTGTCAGCATCCGCTACGGCGCCAAGGCAGGTTCATACACTCCGGTCTCGGCGTGCTCCTCAGGCGCCGAAGCAATTGTCATGGCCGCACGATTAATCCGTTCCGGCGAAGCTGATGTAGTCATTGCCGGCGGCGCTGAAGCCGCGATAACGCCCTTCACCGTCGCCGCCTTCCTGCAAACGAGGGCCCTCTCAACACTTACAGCGGATCCCGCGTCTGCGTCGCGTCCCTTTGCCTCAGACCGCGACGGCTTCGTCCTGGGCGAAGGCGCTGGCATTTTGGTGCTGGAAAGTGCCGAGCACGCCACGGCCCGCGGTGCCACTGTCCATGCGGTCGTGCGTGGCGTCGGCATTGCCTCCGATGCTTTCCATATGACGGCACCGGCGGACGACGGCGAAGGCCAGGTCACCGCCATCACCAAAGCACTCAACGACGCCGGCATGAGCCCAGCGGAGGTGGGCCACGTCAACGCCCACGCGACGGGCACCACCGTGGGGGACCTGGCGGAAGCAAAAGCCATCAAGGCCATCTTCGGCGACACCATTCCGGTGACTGCACCCAAGGCCTCCCTGGGACATCTCTTCGGGGCCGCCGGCGCCGTCGAAGCCATCATCGCAATCCGAAGCGTCGCACAGGAAGTCATCGCTCCCACCCGCAATCTTCACCAGGGAAACGTGGACTCCGGGATCGGGCTGGACGTTGTCACCGAACAACGCCGCGGAACATCTCCCGCAGCGCTCTCCAACTCGTTCGGATTTGGCGGCCAGAATGTCAGCCTGATCTTCAGCAAGGGCTAAAGCTGTACCCGGTTCCTACTTTTCGGGGTCCCGCAGGAGGTCTTAGTGCTCGATGCAGTCACTTGACGGATACCCCGCGCACACGTGAGCGGTTCAAGATTTAAGGACACCGTTGGCTCGGTTGTGCCGGGTGCCTCCCGGGCGACAAGCGGTACCATTTCAAGAACTAAGGACGAATCATGGACCAGATTACCCTGGGCGATGTGAGCATTACCCGGGTCTGGGAATACTACGGACCCGTCGACATGACACCACAGGCATTCTTCCCGGAAAGCCCGCAGCACGCATGGGAGGACAACTCCTCGTGGTTGGTGCCGCACTTCCTGGACTCCGAGACGCAGATCGTCAATTCAGCGATCCAGACCTGGCTGCTGCGCAGCGGGGGAAAGAACATTCTCATCGACACGGGAGTCGGCAACCACAAGGAGCGGCCTTACGCGTCGGTCTGGAGCCACCTCAACACAGATTTCCTGAGTAACCTCGCCCGTGCGGGCGTTCGGGCCGAAGACGTGGACATCGTGGTGAACACGCACCTCCACATAGACCACGTCGGGTGGAACACGTACTTGGACGGCCGGACGTGGGTGCCGACCTTCCCCAACGCCACCTATCTGATGACAAAAACCGATTTCGACTTCTGGAACCCCGCCAACGGTTACAAACCGCTGCTCGGTCGGGGAAATCAGAATGTTTTCGAGGACAGCGTCGCGCCCGTACACGAAGCAGGCATGACGTTGCTGTGGGAGGACGGCTACACGATCGACGAGAACCTGCGCTTGGATCTTGCGCCGGGACACACTCCCGGGTCTTCAGTCCTCACGCTCAACTCCGGTTCTGACCGGGCGGTGTTCGTCGGCGACATGCTGCATAGTCCTGTACAGATCATGGAGCCGGACTCGAACAGCTGCTTCTGCGAGGACCCCGCCGGTGCCAGGGCCACACGCCGCAAAGTTCTCGGCTGGGCAGCCGATAACAATGCCTTGGTGGTTCCCGCACATTTGGGTGGTTCAGGCGCAGCCGAGGTGGTCCGGGACGGGAGCAAGTTCTCCATCAAGGGCTGGGCTCCGTTCGCACCTTACTCCCAAGGCTAAGACCACAGAAAGAAACCATGAGTCACCTTAATGACAACGGCGAGAACACCGAAAACGCCGAAAACACAGTCGTTACCGCTAACGGTGCAGTCCGAGGCTTTCGGCACGACGGAACAACCGCGTTCCTGAACATTCCCTACGCCGCAGCCCCGCTAGGCATCGCCCGGTTCCAAGCTCCGCAGCCGCACGCACCCTGGCTGGGTGTGAGGGACGCCACCAATCCGGGGCCGAATGCGCCCCAGTCCGAACGCAAACTCGGCAACGTGGACATGTCCGCCTATTTCGGACCTGGGTGGGTCCGCGGAGAGGACTACCTGACCGTAAATGTCTGGACGCCTGAAACAGAGGGCGAGCGGCTGCCGGTAATGGTCTTCGTCCATGGAGGCGGATTCGTGGCTGGGTCCACCCGCTCGGAACTCTATGACGGCACAGGATTTGCCCGTGACGGCATCGTCCTGGTGACCCTGAACTACCGCCTGGGCATCCCCGGTTTCCTCGATCTTCCCGGCGCGCCCGCAAACCGGGGTGTGCTCGATGTGATGGCCGCCCTACGCTGGGTGCAGGAGAATATCGCTAAGTTCGGTGGTGATCCCGCCAACGTCACGCTCTTCGGCCAGTCCGCGGGAGCCACGATAGTCAGCGCAGTATTGGCCGATTCTCAGGCCGAGGGCCTGTTCCGGAGGGCGATCGTCCAGAGCGGCAGCGGTTGGGGGGCCTTCACACCGGAGCAGGCCGCCCGGGTCACCCGCGCCGCAGCCGAGGCGTTGGGGATCGAGCCCAGCGTCGAGGCGTTCGCGAACATCCCGGATGAGGACCTCGTCGACATCATGCCCAAGCTGTCGGGCATCGACCTGCAGACCGAGACCGCTGGCGACCCGCTCATCGGCCTAAGCCCGTTCAGCGTCGTACTCGACCAGCAGCCGGCGGAGGCGGTCGCCGACGGACGCGGCGGCGCCGTCGACCTGCTCGTGGGGATCAACACGGAGGAAGGCAATCTTTATCTGGCTCCATTTGGGAACTTCTTCACTTCGACCGAGGCAGACGTCGACGCGGCCGCGGTGCGCTCCCACCGGGATCCAGTTCGATTGGTGGAGGCCTATCGCAAAGCCCGGCCGCAAGCTTCCTTCGGCGAGCTGCGCTCCGCCATCATGGGAGACGCTCTGTTTGGCGCCGGCAGCTGGCGTCTCGCCGACACACATGCCGAACACGACGCCTCCGGCACATATAGCTATTTGTTCGCCTGGCGATCGAACAGCCTTGAGGGAGAGCTCGGCGCCACGCACGCCATGGAGCTGCCTTTCGTCTTTGACAACATCGGGCTGCCGCAGCTGCGAGGCCACAAAGCCCTCCTGGGTCCGGATGATCCGCCCGCTGAACTGGCCGCCCGCGTGCACGCCGCCTGGGTGGCATTCGCCAGGACAGGCGATCCGGGCTGGGAACGGTACGACACCGCCCGTCGGGCAACCCTCCGCATCGACGACGGCGTTTGGGCTGTAGAAGAGGACCCCCGCAGTGAGGAACGCAAGGCGTGGCGCTGAACCCCGGTCGCTCCGCTGAGCGGCCCGACCCGCAGCCTGGCAGGCATTCGATCCACCCACCCCTATTCAAGGAAGAAACTCTATGAGCAGGACAATCGTCAGCACAAAGCATGCGCCGGTTACCAGCGCGCCCCTTTCCCAAGGTGTACGTAAGGGACCCATCCTCCAGATATCGGGCCAGCTTCCGTTCGATCTCCAGACCGGTGCCGTCGTCGGTACAACCGTGGCAGAGCAGACGACGCAGGTCCTAAGCAACATCGCCGCAGTGCTCAAGGCAGGAGGGGCCAGCATGGAAGACGTCGTCATGCTGCGGGTCTACCTGACTGATCCGGCCGACCTGGCCGAGATGAACGCGGCGTATGCCGTGGCTGTGGGCGAGCCCTTTCCTGCTCGCACCACCGTCTACATGCAGCTACCCCCTGGGCTGCTTGTTGAGATCGATGCCTTGGCAGTACTGACCGACTGAAACAATGGGGCACCGCTGGCGGTAGCTGGCTATGATTACAGGTGCTAATGTTTCAGCCCCTTGGAGGCTCGTGTGAATGAGCGCGTGACACAACACGGCGCGATCACGGGAGTCGAGTGCGGTCTCGGTCACCCGCTTGTCGGGCGAGCGATAGAGGCCGCGCGCCTCGGTGGCCTGGTGGAGTCCATGCTGTCCAGCAGCCAGGTCCTGGTACTTACCGGCGACCCGGGCGCGGGCAAGAGCATCCTCTTGGATGGCACCGCGGTGCGTGCACGCACGGCTGGCCACCAGGTGCTGACAGCGACCGGCAGCGAGACGGAGACCTATCTCGCTTTCGCCGGGCTGTACCAGCTTCTGCGGCCCGCCCTGGCCGTTGCCGAGAGTCTGCCGGTTCGCCAGCGCGCCGCTCTGCTCGGGGCGTTCGCTCTGGAGCCCGCTCCAGACATTCCAGACATGATGCTCCTTGGCGTAGCGGTCCTGACCTTGCTATCTGATCTGGCCGACCGAGGGCCTGTTCTGGTCGTGGTCGACGATGCGCAGTGGATCGACCGGGCGTCTCTGGACGTGTTAGCGTTCGTCGCCCGGCAGTTGGCCGACGAACCGATCACCCTGTTGTTGGCTGTTCGGATTGGCGACTCGCTTCCGGGGTTCAGGGAGCACCGGATGCTCATGCTGGGGCCGCTCGATGAAGCGGCGGCCAATCAACTGCTCGAGGTGGCGCAGCCCCAGATCCTGGACGGTCGACTGCGCTTGGAGATCCTCGACCAGGCGGCAGGAAATCCGCTCGCCCTGATTGAGCTGGCAGGTGCGGCAATTCGCTGGCGGGAACTGTCTTCCAATACGGCAGCCGGTCCGCTGCCTCTCACCGAGCGGCTGGAGCGGATCTATGCCGCACGACTGGAGGAGCTGCCCGAGGATACTGAGCGTGCACTGGTGCTGTTGGCAGCTGCGGACGCGGCGGACTCAGCGACGGCCGTGTTCCTCGGACTGCCCGACCTGGGAGACAAGGCATGGTTGCCTGCACAGCATGCGGGGCTGTTAAGGCAGGTGGGCCGGCAGATCAGATTCCGGCACCCCCTCATCCGCTCGGCCGTGTACCATGCAGTGTCGTTCGATGCACGGCAAGATGCCCATCTGAGACTGGCCGAAGCACTGCGCGAGGAGCCTGACCGACGCGCCTGGCACCTGGCCGCGGCTACTGCCCACCCAGACGCGGGAGTGGCTGCCGCATTGGAGGAGACTGCGGGCCGGGCCAGACGGCGCGGCGGTTATGCGGCGGCGGCCAAGACTCTGGAACGGGCCGCCGAGCTCGCCCCGGAGCGTGAAGAGCGCGCGCGGTTGCTGGTAGCCGCCGCAGGCGCGGCCGTGTTCACGGGCCAGCTCGCATGGGTGGAGGAACTCACCGCCCAAGCCCGCGGCCTCACGGACGACTTCGCACTCCAGGCGGCCGCATCGCACCAGGCGGCCAAGCTGATTACGCTGACTATGCATCACAACGTGGCCTACGCTGCGCTCACGCGCACCGCATCGCAGCTCTCGACCACGGCACCTGAGTCGGCACTCGACATCCTAGGCGACGCCGCCGTGGCCCACTTCTACTCTGGCGAAGAATCGCAGAGGTACGAGATACAGCAAATCCTCTCGCTCATCGCCGAGAACCCGCCAGACGCATCCCTGCGGGCGTGGGTGCGGGCCCTTGCTGATCCGATCCACAGTGGTGCAGACATTGTCCCGGCACTGCCAGGGATGATCCGTCAGGAGAAGGACAGGCCCGACCGGCTGATGAACCTTGCCATCACGGCCTGGCTGCTGGATGAGACTCCCCTGGCGGTGAGGACCTTCGACATGGCCTTGGACCTGTGGCAGACCCGCGGGCCACTCCCAAATGGACTGGGCTGCGCCGCCGCCCTGGCCTACCTGGAACAGGGCCGGTGGGCGCGGGCCCGCACCGTGTGCGCAGAGGTAGCCTCTGTGGCCGCGGTAACCGGACTAGAGCACGCCGCGGCGTGCGCATCGGCCGTCGAAGCCATGGTATGCGCTTTTCAAGGGGATGCCTCCCAAGCGCGTACGCTGGCTGAAAATGCCCTTGCTCTGGTCGACCCGCTCGAGAGCCGGTCCGTCACTGTCTATGCCCGACGGGCACTTGGAGCAGTCGCGGCAGCAGAAGGCGACTATGGTGCCGCCTACGAGCAGCTGCGCATGGTTTTTCGCGCTGACGGCGCCCCTCTGCATTATCACGCATCCTACGCAGCTCTCGCGGAGCTGGCCGCCGCTGCCGCGCGCAGCGGCCACATCAACGAGGCCGCTGCGATCGTTGAGCGCTGTGGCCAGCAGCTTGGCAGCAGCGCTTCAGCGCGTCTGAAGGCGCTGTTGAACCGAAGTCGTGCGCTGCTCTCCGACCCGGAGCAGGCCGAATCCTGTTTCAACGCCGCCCTGTCGGACACCACGCTCGAGTTATGGCCTTTCGAACGGGCACAGACGCTCCTGGACCACGCTGAGTGGCTACGGCGCAGGCGCCGCATCGCCGAAGCACGGCCCGGGTTCACCTCGGCGCTAGAGACTTTTCGGCGACTCGGCGCCCGACCATGGATCGAACGCGCCCAGGCGGAACTGCGCGCGTCCGGCGTTGACGTCGTCGATGCCGCGCCGGACGCACTAGCCGAGCTCACGCCGCAGCAGTGGCAGATTATCCGGCTTGCAGCCCGAGGACTCAGCAACCGCGAGATCGGCGAGAGACTCTTTCTGTCACCCCGAACGGTCGGCTCGCACTTGTACCGCACATTCCCCAAACTCGGCATCACAGCCCGCGCACAGCTCCGCGATGTCCTCGAAAGCGCCCCCTCAGCCAACGGTGCAGTCATCTGACGCATACCGCCCCGCGCGCTAGGCAGACCAGAATTGTCAGAGGCCGATCGAAACCATGACCGGCTCGACGGCGGCAGGGTCGCCGTCGCCAATGAAAGGGGCGACGACCGTGCGGGAAAGATCGGCAGCGGCCTTGTGGGGCCGGTTCCTAGCTTCCGACCCCGGGTTACTGCGCCTGGTCTCTGCTCTCCGGGTAACTCTGGCAGTCCTCCTTACGCTGGGTATGCTGACTGCTCTGGCGCAGCCTGTCCAGGTGGTAGTGACTGGTGGATTCAGCGCCATGGTCGCCTCGCTCGCCACCAGCGACGTCAGCGCCCGTGACCAGATGCTCACCCTGCTGGGCGGTCTGATCACCTCTTTCGGCGGCCTCACAGCTGGAACGCTGCTGGCACCTAGTCCCGCCGCGGCGGCTGTGGTCTTTCCACTGCTGATCTTTGTGGCCGCCTATGCTCGCAAATTCGGCCCGCGCGGACTGGGACTGGGAATCTTCGGCGTCATGATGCTCTTTCTGGCGCAGGTCACCAAGGCAGCGCCCGGACAGTTACCGGAACTGGCAGGGGCTCTCGGCATGGCCATCACGGCTGACGCCCTGGCGCGCTTCGCGCTCGTTCCGACCAGGGTTCAAAGCATTCTGCGACGCCTGCAGCAGGCGTTCGACAGCCGTCTGCGCTCTGTGCTGGAAGCGACGATCGAGCTCCTGGAAACGCGGCGCGACGATACACGGAGAGTTCGGGCATTGGAACGCACCATCAACCGCCTGCACGTGTGCGCGCTGCTGATTGAAGACGTCATGGACCGATGCCACGTGGATAAAGCCACCGCTGACACGCAGTTGAGGATCGCACGTACCGAAAGCGCTGCGCGCCGGCTTGCCGTTCTTGCAATGCGCTTGACGCGTATGCCCCAGCTGCCCAGCGATGGGCAAGCCCACACCCGCGAGCATCTGGTTCGCGAGATACGGGCCCTGTATGACTGCTTGGTGAACTCCGATGAAGCCTCATACGGAGGAGTACGCGAACGGCTGCTGGACTATTCGGCGCATCCGCCGGCATTCGCCCCTCCGGAACTGCAACACAGCTATCAGGGAGTAGGCGAGCTGGCTCTGATGGTGTTCGGCCATCACTCGGCACCAGATGCTGCCGCAGCGGGGGCTACCGGCAAGCCGCGGCGAGCCCGCGCAGAGGGTCGAACCACCCGTCAATCGTTCCAGCTCGCGGCGGCTACTGCACTCGCCGGAGCCGGTGGAACCTTGCTCTCACCGGATTTATGGTACTGGTCCGTCGCCACAGTTTGGGTGGTCTTCATCAGGGTGGAGAGCACCGGGGAGATCCTGCTTCAAGGCGCCAGGCGATTGGCTGGCACAATCCTGGGCGTGGTGTTCGGCTTCTGGCTCGCGGTCCTGTCCAGCGGTAGCTCTTCCAGCGGGCTGTGCCTGCTCCTGCTGTGCCTCTTCGGGATGTTCTACACGCCTCCGGCCGCCTACTGGGCTGTGACCTTCTTCATCACCGGCGCGCTTAGCGTGCTCATTTCGCTCCTCCATACCTTCACGATTAGTTTGCTCGTGCTGCGCATCGAGGAGACAGCGCTCGGCGTCGCCTGCGGGGTAATCGCTGCGGTCCTTATCCTGCCTATCAGTGCTCAACGAGTGAGCAACGACCGCTTGGTCGAGCTTATGCGCGCACTCCGCCGCGTCACCCGTCACGCCATTGGCAGCCTCGACGACAGGCACCTTGCCCGGGGGCTGTCCCAGGATCTGCGGGAACTCGATCAAACGCTGGAGGCCTTCCGCAGGTCCTGCCTGCCGATTGCCCACCCGGCCAATCCGCAACGCCGACGGCGGGCCCGTGCCCGCGCCCTGATCGGACTCTTGGATGCTTGTGGGTACCACGCCCGAAGCCTCGCGGCCTTGGTCGAGCGGGTTTCGGACGTCCCACAGGTTGCCCGACTGGGGAGCGCAGAGCGGAGCATCTCAAGCACTGTCGAATGTTTAACCAGACAACTCGATGAATTTGGAAGTTCGACGCCGAACCGCGTTGGAAGTGCCTCCACGATCACCCTGTCACTGCTCGCCGACGAGTCGGGCCTGCCCAGGAAGCGCATATCTCCTAGCCAACGGCTGCTGCTGCATGCTGAACGTCTGGACGCTGCCCTGCAGACCATTGGCACCACCCTGATGCCAATGACCCCGGCGACGCCGCTGTGTCCAGCTGACGGGCAGGGGTTATAGGACAAAACGTGTGTATGGGACGAGCTTGCTTTCCAGTGATCGCGCGGAAAATCCGGAGTAGCTAAGCTTTTGAAGCTTAGGGTAGCTGGGGTGCTTGCACATCTCTGGAATGCTTGATTTGTGGCTGCGGGATGGTTCGGAACGGGAAAACCGGTGCCGGTAAGCACCGTTACCGGTGCCTGGAGTGCGGGGTGGGCCGCCCTGGTGAGTCCTGATGTAAGCCGCCGGGCTGAATTGGATGCGTTTCTGGGCTGGCAGTGGTGCAATACCGAGAAAGAGGCCGCATGACCTGCCCTGCTCGCCCGGCTCCCCTCCCCGACCATCGTGGTCACCGGTGGCGGCTCCGGGATCATGGCGGCCCTGTCCGAGTGCTGGAGTGAGACCGCGGTTCAGCGGTGCCTCGTGCACGCCCAACGGAAATCAACACTGGTGGACCGGGACGCGCAACCCGAACTTGGTCCAATGCGGCTGAATGCTGGAGGTTTAGGTAAAGCGCACGCCTGGAGATGTAGCAACAGGAAACATATGGAGCCGGGGCCCGTCCGACAGCAGCATGAGAGAACCCGGAGCCCAAGGTACAGAAATTAGGCACCTCCTGCTCCCGCATTTCCCACCTCGCGGGCCGGCACGGGCAGGACCCGTCAAGGCGGAGCCGTCTTCGAGTCGCTTTCGTTATGCTATCTGGATTCGTTCATCGCCTAGCTCAACCTCGACACGCAGCCGGCCGCCCAAGGCCTCGACGTACTTTCGCAAAGTGTCGACCTGGGCGCGATCAATGTCACCGTGCTCGATGCGGGACACCCTGTTCTGGCTGACGTGCAGGCGGTCGGCCAGCTCGACCTGTGTCAGGTCAGAGGCCTCGCGGAGCTCCCGAAGCCGGTAGGCCCGTACCTCATCGAGCATGCGCTTCTTGTGGGCATTCACAGCTGCCCGGTCAACGGGACGCTTTGCCAGTAGTTCCTCCATGGACTTCGCCATTATGCGCCTCCTTTCAGAATCCTCATATGATAATCGAACAGGTCATCAGCAACCGGAATGTTCGTCCTGTACCACTTGCTCCAGTTGCCCGCTTTGTCCCCAGCGACAAGCAGGATCGCCCGCCGCTCTGGATCAAAGGCAAACAGGATTCGCAGTTCCGAACGCCCGCTGGATCCCGGCCGCAGCTCCTTCATGTTCTTGTGCCGTGAACGAACCACTGTGTCGACCAACGGTCGACCAAGTTGAGGTCCGCGCTCAGCGAGAAGCTCCAATGCGGCAACTATCTGCTCATACGAGTCTTGGTCAAGATCTAACAGCCACGTCTCAACGAGTCCCACGTCAACATTCCACATCGAATCCATGGTACAACTCAGGCGTTCTACAACTCAAGAGCTATATCGTGTGGAGCGTCACTTGCTGGACGTGCACTCAGAGGCGCGGTTCCAGTAAGTGATCCGCCAGTGGCTGTCCATCCCGATCACCGACTGGCTGATCTCATCCAGCAGCTGCGCCTGAGTCAGCAGATCCTCATGCTGTTCCTCCGCCATGGAGTCTCCGGGTTCTCCTTTGAAAACGGCCGCCATCGCACCATCGGTTAGTTGCTGGGTATAAGGTCACGTCGCCTTAAGCGGGAGATCCCCCTGCCGCGGCCATGCCGGCATTCCCTGTTCGAGGCAGTTCACACCGGCCGCTGGAGGCGGAACCGGCGAGGTTTTCCGGATTCAGACGCAGGAGTAGTCATAGTCGAAGCCACGAGAGACATACTGGGTAAGGGTGACTTTGCCTCCTCCGGTCAGTGGCGCAGCGGCGCACATACGTTTGGCTGACGTCAGCGAACTCGCGCCGGCTAGCCAGCTTCTGGCCGTGTAAAGCGAGCTTGACGGCGGAACTGTGCCCACTATTTGCGACCACTGGCTGGTGGTGGAGTAGATTCCGGTCGTTGCACCGATGTCTGCGAAATAGGCCACCATTCCTTCCAGATCCGCACGGTTGGAAGCCTTGTCGGCGGACCAGCTGTTGCCCGTTTCGACGTCGAGCCACCACATGTATGAGCCCGGAGTGCTCACGCCTCGGATGTTTGCATCGTCATATGCTTTGGCATACCCATACATATACGAGCAGGCAGCCCCAAAAGATCCGCTCGTGCACTGGCCGTAGGGGTTGCTCACAGTAGTTCCGCCATAAGTATTGCTTGTGGGCCACCAGGAGCCGGCCGATCCCGGATTGGCAGTATTTACGTAGAGCGCGACCTTGGGTTGCGCGGTAACGCCAGTCGATGAACCGGCCCAGGACAGCTCGGTCGCGAGGCAGGGATTGGTCGTGTTGGCGGTGCCATTGTTGACGCCAACAATTCCAAAGGTCTGGCCTTTAGGCAGCGCCTTGCCGCACTGCGGCCATGAGACGTCATTGCCTGTTTCGGGGGGTGTCGCGGCCTCCGCAGGGACGCCGACGAGCATCAACAGCATGGCTGCAAAGGCGGCCATCGGATAACGAAACCGGATTAGCATCGGCGTGGTGCGGGTGATGTTCACAGTCGGCCCCATTTCGGCTCTATGCAATCAGGTACCAAGCATGAGACTCCCGCCAGCACGCGTCAAGGTAAGGCGGGTTGACTCGCTAGCGTGACGGAAGGAACCTTATTGGCAAACTCGTCGATCTCGACATGCTCAGCCGATGATGTCTTGAGCCGCAACGCTGCGGAGGCCATGAATATGGATCGGTTGCTCACGGCATGTCCGCCGCGGCCCAAAGGGCACCGGCGGAGATGATCTGCCCGTCCTTAATGACGGTACGCGTCCTGCTTTCGTCCCAGAGGACCGAGGGTTCGTGGAAGGGATTACCGTCCAGCACCACCAAGTCTGCGCAGGACCCCTGGGCAATGCGTCCAAGGTCACCACGCCGAAGCAAGGCCGCGTTGGTTGATGTTGCCGACCGGAGTGCGGCGTAGACGCCAAGAACTTCACACTGCAGGCGGAGTCCGGCCAGTTGCTCATCCTCCAGCTCACCCATGAGGTCTGTTCCAAACCCAATCCGGACCCCGGCATCTCGGGCCAGTGCCACGGCGTTCCTCCCGGCCTCCAGCACTTCCCGGTTCTTTTCCGCTCCCACTTTGGTGAGGCCGACTTCCTCTCCACGCCGGTCCATGGCCTCGTAGGTCACCAAGGTGGGGACCAGATAGACGTCGTTGTCGGCCATCAACCGGGCGGTTTCCGCATCCAGCAGGTTACCGTGTTCGATGCAGCGAACCCCGTTAAGTACTGAATGGCGGATGGCCTCGGGCGAGTAGGCGTGAGCCGTGGCGTAGCTGCCCCGGCGGGAAGCCTCCTCCGTGACAGTGCGGATTTCCTCCGCACTGTACTGCGGAATCCGAATCGGATCGACCGGGGAAACGACCCCTCCTGAAGTCATGAGCTTTATGGCGGACGCACCTGTGCGGAATCGATGACGCACGGCCTGCAGCAGGTCATCGACGCCATCTACCACTTCGCACATGTGCCCGCCATGGAAACATCCCCCGTCGTTCGCGGCCCGGATATCGCCGTGGCCGCCTGTTTGGCTTAGCGCCGGGCCCGTGAAGAAGTAGCGTGGCCCGGGGTACAGACCCTCCTCGATGGCGTTGGCAAGGCCAATATCCCCACCGGCAACGTCACGAACCGCAGTGAAGCCGCGGAGCAGTGCAGCCGCGAGGCGCCTTGCGCCGGCAAGTGCGGAATAGCTCAGTGGACCCGTCTCGTTCCTGGCGGACGTCAGGCTAAGGGCGTAGGCATGAAAATGCGCATCGATAAGTCCTGGAATCACGGTTCGGCCGCCAGCGTCAAGGACGACATCGGTCTCATCCACCTCCCGCCCTATGGCTGTAATCCGGCCGTCCCGGATGCTGATAGAGCCCTCAAACAGGTCAGGTGATTCGCCGTCGAAGATCAGGGCGTTCCGTACTGTCAGAATTCCGGAAGTGGTCACGTGTTGTTCCCTTCGTATTGCCTTCGCGGGCGGGCCCCCAATGGTGCCCGCCCGCGAAGGAGCTAGTTGGCGGTGGTAAGGGCTTCTTCGAGCAGATGGACAGACCGCCTTGCGACCTCCAAGGCTGCGTCCACCGAACTCTGGTCATAAGTGCCGTCAGGGCCGAGGAAATTCATCGATCCGATAGTCTGGCCGTTGCTCACGACCGGAATGTTGACAATAGCGCCGCAACCCAGTGACTCGATGGTTGCCGAATCAAAGAAGAACGTGCGGACCGCTTCCTTGTCCGCCCCCAGGAACGGCTGCTGTCCATTGATCACCTGCTCCAGCCACAGCCGGTTCGTGTCCCCCGCAAGGGTCTTCCTCCCGCCCACCGGATAGACATCCGGATGTGTGGTGTAGACGCGGGCCATACTGGCGCCATTATCGGCAATGACGGAGGCGGTAAAGAGCGTGACGCCGACTGCTTCCCGGGCGTGGGCGTACACGTCGTCAAAGGATTCAAACTGAGAACTCATAAAGTCCCTTCTTTCTCTTGATGGGAACCCATCCACTGGCGTTGCTTAGTAGCCGTAGTGCGTCTTGGCGAAGTCCTCGGTGATGAAGCCGTTGACGATGTCATGGGTGATGTCTTCGCGGGAGCGCTTGGAGACGTCTCCGAAGCCGCCGCCCCCTCCCACGGCGAGGCGGACGACGTCGCCGGCTTTGATCTTGTGGGCGTTCGCCTTCAGCGTGCGGATCTCATCAGCGCGGCCGGGGTTGATCACAACTTCCGGGCCCTGGGCGTCTGATCCGCCGAAGAGCCCCCAGGCGGGGGTCTTTGACCGTTCGAACCAGAGTCCGACCACGCAGTCGGCCAGGAATTCGTATTCGCGTACCACGCCGTTGCCGCCGCGGTACTGTCCGGGGCCCCCGGAGTTGGGGCGGATGGAGTACTCGTTGATCCGGAACGGGTAGCGCGTTTCCAGCATCTCGATGGGAAGGTCCTTGAGGGAGCCGTTGACGTTGTTGATCATGGCTGATTCCCCATCCGTGCCCTGCCAGGCACCCCAGCCGCCCAGAGTTGCCTCCATTGTGACGAAGTTCCGGCCGAAGCGGGCGTCGAAACCGGCAGCGGTGATGATCATTGAGTCGCCGTGGCTGGCGCTGGCGACGCGGTCCGGCATGGCAGGGGCCATTGCCTTTGAGACGAGGTCGATCAGCAGCCCAAGGTGGGAGAAGTACCACTGGCATGGAGCTGGCGTCACGGCGCCGAGCACTGAGCCGGACCGAACCTGCGTGGTCATTGGCCGGAAGGAACCGCCGTTGGAGTTGGACTCGGGGCTGACAAGGAGTTTGTAGCCCACGCGCAGTGCCGAGACAGCCTGGGCGGCACCACAGTTAACCGGCCCCGTGGTCTGGTCCGCCGATCCGGTGACGTCGAAGTCAACGGTGTCGCCGGCTACAGTGATCCGCAGCTTGATCGGAATGGGAGTGTCCAGATTGATGCCGTCGTTGTCCAGGAAACCCTCGGCTTCGTAGACCCCGTCCGGGATATTGCGGACCGTCGCACGCTCAATTTCCTCCGTTTGGCGGAAGATCTCATCCCGGGCGGCATCCAGCTGCTCCATTCCGTACCTGCCCACGAGCTCCTTCATCCGGGTGGTCCCCATTCGAAGGGCTGCGATCATCGCGTGCATGTCACCAATGGTCTGGTAGGGGAAACGCACGTTGGTCCGGATCAGGTCCACAACCGAAGTCTCGATTCCGGCTTCGACCAGCTTCACAGGCCCCATCCTGAAGCCTTCCTGGAAGATATCCGTCGAGTCCATCGAGCCGCCGACATCCTTGGATCCCATGTCCATCCAGTGAGCACGCGTGGCCGCGAATCCGACCACTGCGCCTTCGTCGAAAATAGGAGCAAAAAGGGTCACATCGTTCAGGTGGGTGCCGCCCAGGTATGAGTCGTTGAGGATCCAGATGTCTCCCTCCTGCCAGACCGCGCGGCCATACATCTCCTCCACAGCGATCGAACAGGTTTCGAGGTTGCCGAGGAACAGCGGCAGGCCAGCGGACTGTCCGAGCACGCGGTGTTCGGTGTCCAGGAGGGCCACGACGCAGTCCCCGCCCTCATAGAGGATGGGTGAGTAGGCGGAACGGATCAGTGTGGCGTTCATGTCATCGGCTGCGCTGGTGAGAGCGTTGCGGATGATTTCCACGGTGACGGGATCCAGGGTTTTGACTGCTTCAAGTGTCATTTTTTTGGTACCTCAGTTTCCTTCGACATCTTCTGAGCGGATGATTAGTGAGCCGAACTCGTCGACCTTGACGTTGAACCCGGGGGGAACCACGGTGGTGGCGGTCTGCTCCACGATGATGGCGGGCCCTTCGAATGTGTGGCCGGCGCCGAGGTCGTCCCGGCGGACCACGACGGTGTTGTGCTCGACGTGGTCAAAGACCACACGGCGGATTTCGTGCTTGAACTCCGGGCCCTGTGCAGTGACGTGACTGGGAGCTTCCAATCGTCCAAGGTCACCGACGGCCTGCGTCCGCAGCGTGACGATTTCGATCGGGGCGCCGAGGTTGGAGTGGCCGTAGCGCTCGTGATACATCGCGGAAAAGCGAACAGCGAGGTTTGCGACGAAGTCTGGAGACTCGGGTTCGTCAGCGGACGTCAGCGGAACGTTGAGGGAGAACTCCTGCGATTGATAACGGACGTCCACGGACGCCGTCGTGGCGCGGCTTTCCTCCGGGACCCCTTCCGAGACCAGTGACGACAGGCCCTCGACCTCCATTGAGCGCAGGATGCCGGCCATGTCCGCCACATCGATGTCTTCGTCGAGGTAGAAGTAGGGCTCGGAAAAGTCCTTACGGATGTTGGTTTGCAGCATGCCCCATGCCGAGAAAGCGCCCGGGAAGCGCGGAACGATCGTTTCCGGGATGCCAAGTTCCTTAGCGAGGAAGACGGCGTGCATGGGGCCGGCTCCACCGAAGGCCACGAGGGAGAAGTCGCGGGGTTCGATGCCCCGGGAGATGGTAATGGTCCGGATGGCCTGTGCCATCTGCGAGTTGGCGACGTCGCAGATGCCTTCGGCCATGGCGATGGGGTCCAGGCCGAGCTGGTCACCTACTGTTTTCAGGGCTTTTATCGCGGCTTCACGGTCCAAGGCGACTTGTCCCCCGGCGAACCAGTCGGGGTCGACACGGCCGAGCACGAGGTTGGCGTCGGTAACGGTGGGTTCCGTCCCGCCGCGGCCGTAGCAGGCCGGTCCGGGGTTTGCTCCTGCAGAACGCGGTCCGACACGCAGGCCGCCGGCTTCGAGCCAAGCGACGGAACCGCCACCAGCGCCGACGGTGTGGATGTTGACAACGCTCATGAGCATGGGCAGACCTTCAAGGTGGGCCTCCGTGGAGACATCCGGTTTGCCGTCAACCACCAAGGAAACGTCAAAGGATGTGCCGCCCATGTCCACGCCGATGAGATTGCGGTTTCCCGAGACACCCGCCAGTTCGACATCGCCCATGGCACCGCCGACCGGGCCCGAAAGCAGTGTCTGCAGAGGACGCTTACGGGCGGACTCGGCCGTGAGCACACCTCCCGAGGACTGCATGATGTGCAGCGGGGCTTCCACTCCCCGGTCAGCGAGTTTTTCTTCCAAGTCCAGGAGGTAATTGCGTACCACCGGTCCCGTGTAGGCCTCGACGACGGCGGAAGACGTGCGTTCGTATTCGCGCCATTCCTTGGCTGCTTCGTGCGAAAGGGAGACTGTGAAGTCTTCGCCGAGTTCCTCGATCAGGATTTCGCGGGCCCTGAGTTCGTGTGAGGGGTTCTTGTAGCTGAACAGGAATGCAACGGCGACGGCGCCGTAGCCCTCCTCCACTGCCCGGCGTGCGGCCTGGCGGACTGCCAGTTCGTCCAAGGGCACGAGTTCCTGGCCTTGACTGTCCAGCCTGCCACCGACGCCGATGACGTCCTTGCGCTCGACCAGCGGGGCAGGCTTGCGGTACTGGGCATTGTAGAGCTCAAGACGGGGGCCACGGGCAATGTGATAGGTATCTTCGATGCCGGCCGTGGCCAGCAGTAGCACGGGAACCCCCCGACGTTCCAGGAATGCATTCAGGCCCTGGGTAGTGCCGTGCACCAGGAAATCGATGTCCGATAGATCATCAACTATGGATTCGAGGCCTGAGATTACTCCGGCACTCAAGTTCCCCGGCGTGGTGGACGCTTTCGTAGCCGCGTAGGTTCCGGCGTCCTGGTCGTACGCCACAATGTCCGTAAAGGTTCCGCCGATATCCATCGACACCCTGTAGTTCGGCATGTGTTTCTCCTCATGGTTCTGGAATGGAACGGTGTGTGAGAGATCACGCTACATATGCAGCCCACCAGTCAGGTGGGCATACTGCATGATTTGGCTATGGCTGAACGGGCAGAGTGCATAAAGGCGCTTGGCAGGTACGCCCTGCTCAGATCCGCAACAAGCCTCTTCCACCTCGACTGAGCGGTGCCCGTTGAGAAGGGCAGTGCTTTACGCCCAAACGGGCGAATCAAAAAAGTGCAAAGTGAACACTGCCTGAGCGCCCCTCGTTTGTACTGTGATTGCAATCACTCGGCCGGAGGCTAGGACGGCCTGCTCCGAGTGGAGGCTTGGATGAGCTGCTCCGAGGTGACTTCCTTGATATCCGGACTGTTCTCCGTGCACAGAATCACTGCGTGTACTTCTTATCCCGTCCAAAATATCGGAGGTCAAGACATGTCCAGTATCGACCCACTCATTTCAGGGCAAGCGCCCGGGACGGCGAGCCCACCTCGCTCCATGGCCGTAGGGCACGCGTTCCGCGACATGCCTTTCGGGTCCATCCACTTGAAGATCTGCGCGGTCCTCTTCTTCGCCTTCGCAATCGAAGCCTGGGAAATGCTCATGCTCACCTATGTTGCTGGTGATCTGGCTACCAGCCTGCAGGTCGGCATGACGGAGGTAGGAATCGCCATCTCGGCACTCTTCCTGGGTATGATCCCAGGGTCGCTGATTTGGGGGCCCATCTCTGACCGGATCGGGCGGAAAGCCACGTGCGCCTGGAGCTTCGCCGGTTATGGTGTCTTCACCCTGCTGAGTTGCTTCGCACCAAACTTTGAGACCCTCTCGGTGGCTCGCTTCCTCTCCGGGCTGTTGTTCTCCGGCGTCTTCACCGTGACTTTCCCCTATTTTGAAGAACTGCTCCCGGTTAAGGTCCGCGGAAGGGCGACGGTCTATCTTGCTGCAGGGTGGCCGATTGGTATCCTGGCCGCCCTCGGCACCGCTGCTCTGATCGGAGGGCACGGCTGGCGCTGGGTCATTGCCGTTAGCGCACTTGCGAGCCTGTGGGGCATCGTTCTGTACAAGGTGGTTCCAGAATCCCCGTACTGGCTCGCGAGGCGGGGGCGGAACGAAGACGCGCATGATGTCCTTGACCGTCTGGGGGCAGCCAGCATCTCCCGCGGCACCATTTTCACCGTGGCGGAGGACGAGAAGCAGTCCATTTGGGGCCTCTTCAAAAAGCGAATGGGCCGGATCACGATCATTCAGGTCCTCATCAACTTCACCTTCTCCTGGGGCTACTGGGGACTTCAATCGTGGATGCCAACATTGCTTGAAGGGCGAGGACTGAGTGCCTCATCAAGCTTTTCCTTCATCGCCCTAAGCGCCGTCCTCATGATCCCCGGATACATGACGGCGTCCTACCTGACCGGACGCTTTGGCCGTAAATGGATATTCACGATCTACGTCCTGGCGGCGGCTGCCGGCGGATTCTTCTTCGGAACAGCCTCGACCGAGACCGAGATGTATATCGGCATGTTCTCTCTGGCGTTCTTCGCCCTGGGTGCCTGGGGTGTCTGGGACACGTGGCTGGGCGAGCTTTATCCCAGCGCGCTTCGTGGCTCTGGTTACGGGTTCGGGATTTTCGGTCAGCGCGTCGCAAATACGGTCGCACCAAGTCTTGTCGGTTTCCTCCTGGCATCCGCCACCGGAGCTACCTCGACAATTCTGTTTATCAACATGTTCTTGTTTGCCACAGTCATCCTTGGCCTGTTCTTGCCCGAAACCGAAGGAAGTGAATTGGAATGATCACCCCAACCGACAATCTCGACGCTCTCTCGCAGAACGTCCGAATCCTATGGATCAACCCGCTCTACACCGACGTGTACAACCGGGCGATGGCGGAATCCTTCCGCCAGATAGTCCGTCCCGGCACCGAGGTTGACGTCGTCTCCCTTGAGGGAGAGGGCCCCTCCCATGTGGAATACAACGCTTTCGAAGCACTCATGCTTCCACAGCTATTGCGCACGGTGCGGTGGGCGGAAGAAGAAGGCTATGACGCCGCCGTCATCGGTTGTTTTTACGACCCGGCGCTGCGGGCGGCCCGTGAAATCACCGATCGCATGGTGGTGGTGGGCCCGGCGCACTCGGCCCTGAGCATCGCCGGCAGTCTGGGAGAGCGATTTTCCATCCTCGTCGGCCGGAAAAAGTGGATTCCCGAGATGGCCGAGAACGTCCATCGTTGCGGCGCATCAGAGCGTCTTGCTTCATGGGGCGTGCTTGAGATGGGCGTCGATGACTTCCAAGCGGACCCGGTACTCACGGAGAAGCGGATCATGACCGAAGCCCGCAAGGCTGTGGAGCAGGACGGCGCAGACGTGGTCATCCTCGGCTGTACGGCCGAATTCGGATTCTTCCGAACGGTTCAGGAGGAAATTGGCGTACCCGTGATCGACGCGACTGTGGCCCCGCTCAAACATGCCGAGCAGCTCGTCGACTCGGTCCGTCGGTTCGGTTGGACGCACAGCAAGCGCCTGGGCTACGACGGGCCCACGGCCCAAGAACGCCAGCGGTTCTTCCCTGCTCTCGAACCAAAGCACATAGTGTCAATGACGACGGTGTCCGCGTAAATACATTGCCGGCCCGTCACGCCGACTGCCGGCGCGTCACCGAGCCCCTCCACCCCCTACAGCCTCTTTGGGCGGAGGTAACCCGAGACCCTCGCTTGCCTTGTCATCCCCCGGTCGACGCAGGCGAGGGTCTCCTCGGGGGTTCGCCAGCAATTGAAGGAATCAAAAGTGGAAACTCAGCGGAGTCCTTACTGGTTTTCGACCGGGTCTTCGGAAGTCGTCTTGTCTGGCATGGATCGCTGCAGCACTTTGGCGATGAGGTGGACGGACAACAGCTCAGAGGGGATATCAAGCGGGACACCGAGTTCCCTTGCCCGGTTAAGCCTGGCCTGGAGGGTGTTCCGGTGCAGGTTGAGGGACTTCGCTGCCAGGCTGACAGAGCCGCGGTGATCGAGGAAGGACGCCAGCGCGGTAATGACCACGTCGCGGTCAGGGGAGGTCATCAGTCGCGGCAGCGTTAGTTCAGCTACGAGCGCGACGGCGTCCATGTCGACGAACGTCGTGGCGGCGACCACCCCGAGACTGGCGAAGCCCAGAAACGTGCCAGGCCCCGTTGACCGGGCGGATTCAGCCGCCAGCCGCGCTTCACGCACGATCGACGCCAGCGCCGGGGCATCCTCCTGCCATCGGGACAGTCCCGCCACCATTCCAAGCTCTGCAAGAGCTGGCCCCAGACGTGTCCTGATTCGGGTTTCGAGCTGGGTCGAGAGGTCTTGATCCCCGGCCGGTACGAGAGTCAGCCAACCGCCTTGAACCTCGGCCAAGGGGCTGCGTAGTGCGACCTTGCGCCAGAGCAGGCGCAACACGGCCGTCAGCTCGGGCCGATGGTCTTGGACCTGCCCGCTGCGGAACCACACGGCAACGTACGGCTCCCCTTCGCGCCAGCCCAACTGGTTCAGCAGCTGTCGGTGTTTTTCCTCGAACTCCGTGCCTGACGCTTGGGGGTCCTGATCCAACCCGGCGATCGCTGCTGTGGGAACCGCCCGGGCAGAGCTGAATAGGTCCTCCAACAGCCAGGCAGCCTTCACCGCGGGGGTGGCCACCTCAAGGATAGAGTGCACCAGCCGCAGGTTGTGGACGCCGGAAGCCGGCACCCGGGCCATGAGAGTGAAACGGACGGCGCTTTTGGGCTCATCGACTTCCACGGTGATGACTTCGTCAGTCTCCCGTGAAGGCATTCCGGCGGAGGCCAGAACCACGCCGTCGTACTCCAGCGAAACTCCAACCCCGTCCATCTCCTTGGAAATCGTCTTGAGGACATCACCGAGTGAGGTGTCCTTGGCGACTGCCCGGGCGACCCTGGCCAGTTCCACATCGACCACTGACAGGGCCGCTCCTATCTCGGCCGCCAATGCCAGTGCCAGCGTTGCAGGGTCCCCGTCGGTGGCCAACAGGGTGATGCCCAACCGCTCGGCCAGTCCGACCGCCGCGCTTGCATAGGCGCTGCCGGCCACGACGACGGCGCTGGCCTTCCGCTCCCAGGCCTGTCGCAGTGCTGCGGACACGAGCCAGCCCCCTGATCCCATCTCTGAGGACAGGACGACCAGAGTATTGGGCCGCACCTGCCGGATTGCCTCAAGCTGGGAGACGAGAACAACACCTTCTATCAACCCGCTGGATGGCGTGAGATATAGCGGCGCGGTGCCACGTAGGGAGCCGTGCGCCAACAGGCCGGCGACATCCAGCCGCGTTTCATTTTTCGATCTACGCATGTCGCCGCCTTGGGTGCACCATCGGAATGCCGAAGGCCTTTGGCTCGGTGAGATCAAGCCCCGCCTCCGTGTACCACTGCGACGCTGCCGTGATCTTCAGGATGTCCATGACGTCGCCCACCTGGACGTCGTCGATGTTGACCACCGTGCCCTGCTCGGCATTGAGCAGCGTCACCATGTCGGGGACAGCTGCTGTTACCGCACCGTCCACGAGGACCAGCAGGATCTCATTCTGGATTTCAAGACGGACGATGCGTCCGGTCCCTTCGTCTTCCAGCGTTAGGCTGGACGGCTGCGCCGGCAGGCCAAGGTCTGTGGGCCGGGAGAGGCTTTCGATGTGGCTCACGCGGGCCCGGGCGATACGAGTGCTGCCGAGGAGGTCGGCGAGCAACAACAGCTTTCTCTCAACGGGGATGCTCGCGTCGAGGATTTGCCCGATCCGGATCATTCGGCTGATGGAGCCATGGACGCCATGCTCCATCAGCTGGCGTGCGGAACACGGATACATGGCGGTAGCTGCCCAGCCACCGAGTTCGGTCACCAGTGCGCGCACCAGCGTTTCGGCCCGCTGGGCGCTTTGGACCTCAACCAGCGCCCGTTCCCCGGTTACTCCCATGAGCGCGACGGGGCCGATCGCCACGTTTCCAATGTTCAGCGTCGTTTGGCTGATCAAGGGGAAGACGCGGCCCATGGGGTCGGAATCGATGACGGGCAGCGAAGACTGCAGCCCAACCATGAGTGGGACGATTCCGTTGATGTTTGCGGCAGCGAGCGAATAAATCGCCCGCACCGAGCGGCCGAGACTGGCCTCGATGGCACGGATGCAGCCGAGGAACTCATCACCCACGGGAGGCATGTCGGCGATGAAAAGGCCCTGCGTTACCATTCCGACCGCCACCACCAGATCGTCGGGAGCAAGTTCGTCGACCGTGATGAGTTCCAATGACCGGTCCTCCATCGCCCGTTGGATCATTTCTGCGTAGATGTAGATCGCCGTCGGATCGATGGTGCAGGTCAGGAAGTGGGCCCCGGTGCGCAGGTTCCGGACGTCCTCGGTAGTGAGTACGGTACTCATGGGGTGGCTCCCCGCGCGGCTGTGGGCAGCACGTGTTCTTCGTTGGCGGACGTTTCTCCCGCCGCTTGGACCCGGATTCGAACGATTCCGGGGTTGCCGTAGGGCATGGCATAGACGTTCGATTCGATGATGTGGGTTTGCCCGGGGCTGGCGCCTAACTGGACCGCCGCTGAGTGGGCGTCGTCTTCGGCGAGGTTCTGTACGCGTTTCAGGTCAACCCGGCCGCTGACGGTCTCGAGCCTGTCGATCCAAGCTGTCAGCGGCGCCGCGGCAGATCCTACCAGCGCGGCGTCCTGGGCCGCCGGCAGAGTGGGCACCAGCCCGAATGGCAGAGCGGTGTCCTGGCGCTCGCGGAGGTCGGCAATCACGGATGGAATGTCTGCGCGAACCGGATGGTGGGCGGTGTACGGCTCAAGAATGGCGGCGTTGCTCGCGAGGCTTGCGTCAAATCCTTGGCGAATGAGGCTTCTGGCGAAGGGCAGGCCTCCGTGGATGTGACCCACGGTGGCCCCATCTTCCATGCAGAGAATGACTTCCCCTTCGGGGATCCTGGCCAACGTGGCCGCTCCAAGGATTCCCATCGCGGACTCGGCGCGCAACCCGTGCACAGGCGTCAGGGCCAGCCGTGACAGAGGTGCGCGGCCGCCGTCGTTCTTTGCAAACGACAAGAGAGTGGCCGGGAACTGACGCCGCCCTGCCTCCTCAAGCATGACAGCCAGCTCTTCCCCCGTCTGCATCAGGGCGCTATTGAGGATGGCGGTGTAGTCCCGGTCTCGGAAAACGCTGGAATAGAAGTCGCTGGAAATACTGATCCGCATATCTGTGTCGTTGCTGAGGATGGCATCGGCTATGCGCGTTTCATGGTCCCTTGACGACGTCGAACCGACGGAAGTTATCGCCACGTTCCGTACGCCACCGGAGAGGATGCCGGGGAGATCGGCCAGGAACCCCTCCATGCCCAACCGGGCCAGAGGCCTTCCCCGCAGGTCGTGACCACCACGGACATGAACCGTCCGGGTCACTGCAGGCTCAACAATGGGTGGCAGCACTGTCATATGGAAGGCGTCCGCAGGGGGACGGGGCGAGATGCGGATGGCGACGACGTCGTCCAGTTTCCGCTCCGCCAAGACCCGCCCGACGTTGGCAGTGATCTCCGAGATGCCTGACTTGAACTCCCGACGGAGCCCTGACAGGGACAATTCCAATGCTTCCTGCAAGCTGCCCGCGTGTACCTCCCGAGCGGCGGAAACTACAGTCCGCCCGTCCAGCACAACGCTCCGGCAACTGGTTCCCTGTAGCCGCAGTCCCACTCTCATTGTTCAGTCCTGCCTGGCGTCCATCAACGGTGAGTATCTGCCGTGTGGTGAATATTTTCCATGTGTATACGGTCCACCACTAGTCATCCTCTAAGTCTCCCCCCAAGTTCGCACGTAAAGCAGGCCGTTCAACTGTGGGGTCGTTACTGCTGTTGTGCGGGTTGCCGTAACCGGCCGTTCAACCATGTGGAGACGCGATCTGAGGGAATTGGTTTGCTCCAGAGGTACCCTTGGGCGCGGGTGACCCCCAACCGGCGAAGTTCCTTGAGCTGCCCGCGCGTTTCGACGCCTTCTGCAATAACGTTCAGTTTGAGGCTCTTGGCCATGCCCAGGACAAGTTCGATGACCGTGCCCGCGTGGGGGTCCTCCCCCAGTTCCCTGATGAAGACGCGATCGATTTTCAGCGTCCGCGCCGAGAGCCACTTGAGGTAGCTCAAGGAGGAGTAGCCGGTCCCGAAATCATCAATGGAAAGGCCGACGCCCAGACGAGAAAGCCGCTGAAGGGTTTCCTTGGGCAGGTCCGGCTCGTCCATCAAAACAGTCTCCGTGAGTTCCAACTGAACAGCCGCAGCGTCCATACCGGACGCCAGAATTGCTCCCTCCACAAGGTCCGGGAAATCCTTCATCACCAACTGCCGTCCGGAGATGTTCACGGCGGCTGAAAGGTCCGCGGCCCCCTCCACTTCCTGGCGCCACTGCTGCACCTGGCGCAGAGTTTCCTGCAGGACCCAGGTTCCGATCGGGACGATCAGACCCGTCTCTTCGGCAACCGGGATGAACGTTGCCGGTGGGATGAGACCATGGTGGGGGTGGTTCCACCGCAGCAGCGCTTCAAACCCCAGCGGCGCGTGCGTGCCAAGGTCGATGATTGGCTGATAGTGCAGGTGAAGCTCTCCCCGGTCCAGCGCCAGCCGCAAGTCCGACTCCAAGCCCAACCGCCCGCTTGCCCGCTGAGTCATCTGAGAGTGATAAACCACCGAAGCGTTCCCTCCAGTTGATTTGGCCCGATACATCGCCGTATCAGCCCCGCCGAGCATGGACTCCGCCGTGTCATCCGGTCCGGCCAGAGCGATGCCGACACTGACATTGAGAAAAACCTGCCGCTCCTCAATCTCGAATGGCGCCCTGATGCAATCGCGAATGCGTCCGGCCAATACCTTCGCTGTCTGCATCCCCATGTTCTCGCAGACGATGACGAATTCATCACCCCCGAACCTGCCAACGGTGTCGCCGGACCTGACCGCCAGCAGGAGTCGTTGACCCAGCAGCCTCAGGATCCTGTCCCCACCTCGGTGACCGATGCCGTCATTGACCAATTTGAACCGGTCTATGTCAACAAACATCACTGCGGGCCGTGAGCCCCGGCCCAGGAAATCCTGGAGCACCTCGGTGATCAGGTACCTGTTCGGCAGTCCGGTGAGGGCGTCATGGCGGGCTTGCCACCACAGCACCTGTTCAGCGTTCTTCCGTTCAGTGATGTCCAGTACTGTGTCAAGAAGCCGTAGAGGTTTCCCATCGGGGCCATCCACGCTTCGTATCCTCGAGTGCAGCCACCGCTGCTCAGCCCCGCCTCTGATGATCCGGTATTCGAAGTCAGCCGAGCCTGAGCCTCCAAGAAGGCTTTTCCAGACGTGGCGGACATGGTCGCGGTCCTCGGGATGGGTCCGCTCCAGCATCCACTCCCAGGACAAAGACTCCTCCGGCCCCAGGCCCACGATGCGGGCGAATTCCTCGGAATGCCAGATCTCCCCGGTCACGACCGAGTACTCCAGGCTGCCAACATGTGCCATCTCCTGTGCGGCCAGGAGCCGGCGGCGCTCCACGGCGGCTTGTTCCCGCAAGCGTTTGATCTCTGTGATATCCCTGGCGATCCCGGAGGCCCCGGCCAGTATCCCGTCCTGCCCATACACCGGTGACACCGTCAATTCCACATCAATGACCGACCCGTCCTTACGCTGCCACTGGGCTTCCACTCCGGGGACGAAAGCGCCGCTGCGGATCCGTTCAGCAACACGGTCATCGGCGTTTTCGGGCGTCCGGATGGTGAAGAGCTCGGACGTCCGCCCGATCGCTTCCGCCGGGCTCCAGCCAAGCATCCTGACCGCGCCTGCGTTCCAGCTGGTGATCTTCCCGTCCATGTCTGCGCCGATGATCGCATCGCCAGAGGATTCCACCATTGCCGAGAGCCGACGCAGGACCGCCTCGGTGTGTTTCCTGTCTGTGATGTCCTTCGAAATGGCCACGATGTCCACCGGTACGGTGTGCCTGCCCCTGATCGGGCTGATCGTCCCATGGACCGGGAAATCCCTTCCGGTCCTGTCCCGCATCCACAACTCTCCGGCCCAGTCCCGGCCCCGGGCTATCCTCCCGACGATCTCTTTTTCTGTGGGACCAGGTCCAGGGACAGCCGCCATATGGCCGACGATTCCCAAATCGACGATGGTAACCCCCAGAACTTCAGACGCCCGGTAACCGTACAGGCGTTCAGAGGCGCGGTTCCAGTAAGTGATCTTCCAGTGGCTGTCCATCCCGATCACCGACTGGCCGATCTCATCCAGCAGCAGCGCCTGAGTCAGCAGATCTTCATGCTGTTCCTCCGCCATGGATCCTCCGGGTTCTCCTTTGAAAACGGTCGCCATCGCACCATCGGTTAGTTGCTGAGTATAAGGTCACGTCGCCTTAGGCGGGAGAACCCCCTGCCGCGACGGGGCCGGCATTCCCTGCACGAGGCAGTTCACAGGGGCTGAAGGTGGAGCCGGAGATGTTTTCCGGATTCAGACGCAGGAATAGTCATAATCGAAGCCACGAGAGGCATATTGCGTAAGGGTGACTTTGCCTCCTCCAGTCAGCGGCGCAGCAGCGCACATACGTTTGGCCGACGTCAGCGAACTCGCGCCGGCGAGCCAGCTTCTGGCCGTGTAAAGCGGGCTTGATGATGGAGTTGTGCCCGCTATTTGCGACCACTGGCTGGTGGTGGAGTAGATTCCGGTCATTGCTCCGATGCTTGCGAAATATGCCACCATTCCTTCTAGATCCGCGCGGTTGGCATCCTTGTCCGCGGACCAGCTGTTGCCGGTTTCGACGTCGAGCCACCAGACGTATGAGCCGGGACTGCTCACGCCTCGGATGTTTGCATCGTCATATGCTTTGGCATACCCGTACATATACGAGCAGGCCGCTCCAAAAGATCCGCTCGTGCACTGGCCATAGGGGTTGCTGACAGTAGTTCCGCCGTATGAATTGCTTGTGGGCCACCAGGAACCGGCCGATCCCGGATTAGCAGTATTTACGTAAAGCGCCACCTTGGGTTGCGCCGTAGCGCCAGTTGATGAGCCCGCCCAGGAAAGCTCAGCCGCGAGGCAGGGATTGGTCGTGTTGGCGGTGCCATTGTTGACGCCAACAATTCCAAAGGTCTGGCCTTTAGGCAGCGCCTTGCCGCATTGCGGCCATGAGACGTCATTGCCTGGGCCGGGGGCTGTTGCGGCCTCCGCAGGGAGGCCGAGGAGCGTCAACAGCATTGCTGCAAAGGCGGCCAGCGGATAACGAAAGCGGGTTAGCATCGGCGTGGTGTGAGTGATGTTCACGGTCGGCCCCATTTCGGCTCTATGCAATCAGGTACCAAGCATGAGACTCCCGGCTGCACAGGTCAAGGTAAAGCGGGCTGAGTGGCCAGCTTGACCGAGCCACGGTTATCGGCGCTTCAAAAGCGATAGGGGAATGCCTGTAACGGCTGGGACGCGCAAGCCGGACTTGGTCCAATGCGGCTGAATGCTGGAGGTTTACGTAAAGCGCACGTCTGGCGATGTAGCATATAGATGACGAAAACACAAACTACTCTGACACTTTCGCTTGGTTGATGTCCACGGCAGGTACCGGTACTTCGTCACCTGACCAATGGGAAGACCTCAGGGATTCCACCAAGTCACTCTTGGCCTTTATTCGGCAGCAGATTGGCCGGACTCCTCGAATAATCCATTAACCAGAACTTTCACCTGAAGCCCGTTTAAGGGAAGCACCCATGAAGTCCATAACCAAGATCCAGACTGCCGCTCTCGGGCTGGCCGTCCTGCTGGCCCTCACCGCTTGTGGCGGCACGGCAACAACGGGCACCCAGGGAACGGATATCCCCAAGACGCAGAACACTCGTGACATCTCAGAGGGTGTCCAGCCGGACGCCGCCGCAGTGGCGTTGCTGCCGAAGGCCATCAAGGACAAGGGCGAGCTAACGGTCGCGATGGACCTCAGCTCCCCGCCAATGACGTTCCTCGCCGAGGACAACACAACCCCGATCGGCGTGAACCCGGACCTTGCCCGCCTGGTGGCCAAAAAACTGGGGCTGAAACTGACGTTCCAAAACACGGCGTTCGACACCATCATTCCCGGTATCGACGGCGGCCGCTACGACTTCACCGCCACCACCATGGCCGCCACGGAACAGCGGCTGAAGGTCCTGGACATGATCAACTATCTGAAGGGCGGCTCGGCCGTGGCGGTACCCCACGGCAATCCGCTCAAGCTGACCAACGATACGCTCTGCGGCAAGAACATCGCCGTGGCCAAAGGCTCCACCCAGCAGCTGAACCACCTGCCGAACGTCTCAAAGTGGACCTGTGAGGAAAAGGGCCAGCCCGCCATCAACGCTGTAACACTGCCCACCATCCAGGAGGCCCTGACACAGCTGGACTCCAAGCGTGTCGACGGCGTCTTCTACGATGCCAGTGCCCTGGCCTGGGCCAATGATCAGCATCCCAACCACTTCACCGTCCTGGAGCCGAGGATGGATACCCGCACAAACACCACCGTCGCCATGGCGCTAAAGAAGGGCTCCCCGTTGACACCGGCCCTGCAGGCAGCCATCCAGTCCGTTCTGGAATCCCCGGAATACAAGAAGTCCCTGGACTACTGGGGCCTGGGAGAATCAGCTATCACTGAAGCTGCAATCCGCTAGCGGCGTCCCTGCAACAAATAGTTCTCCATCACCTGAGCATAGGACCTGCTTGAGTCAAACGGGTGACTATCGTGCGTGACGGGTCCATAAATTGAAACTTTGTTTCGATCTTTCCTTGGACCAGGTCTGCGGCAATTCGTCCAATTGCAGGGCACATTTTGAAGCCGAAGCCGGCAAATCCGTTTGCGAGCACAACATTTTCGCTGCCTGGCAGAAGACCGAGGAAAGGAATCCAGTCATCCACATAGAAGTCCGTCCAAGCGCAGGCCCGGATTGGGCTCTGATGGAGTCCCGGAAAATACCGCGCTACATGCTCTTCCATGTATCGGATCTCATCAACACTCTGCCCGCGGAGGTAGTCATCCGGATCCGAGATGTCGGTGGGTGCACCGCCCGGCGCGATTTTAACGGACCCACCTCCATCGAGGCTCGGCGCTCCATAGAGAATCCCGTCCGACACGAGACGGTCGAAGACTGGAAAGGTTGCCGGCCCGAAGTCGTGTCCGGGCAGTGGGGTAAACCACGTTAACCTGATACGTCCCGGACGGCTCCTGCCCCGAAGCTCTGCATCAAGGTGATCCCCGGACCAGGAGCCGGTGGTGATGATTACCTTCTTGGCCTTCCACTCACGTGGGCCGTCAGTCAAGATCACCCCATCCGCCGTGGAGTGCTCGATGCGGACTTTCGAATAGTCCTGGACGTTGGCCCCCAACGCCCGTGCTCGCGCGACGGCGGTTAGTACTGCCTGTTCGCAGCGGATGAATCCTTGCGTTGGATCGAAAATTCCCACCTCATCGTGGTCAAGCCAGTGTTCGGGAAACCGATCATTCATTTCTTTGCGGTCAAGTGTCTCCGTCTCGACACCGGCTCCCCGTGCTGCCGTCCGGAAGGCGATCAGCCTTGGGTCGTTGGCGGGACCAACCGTCAAACCACCAGTCTCAGTGAGGAGCTGGACGCTGGAGAATTCCTGCAGATTATGCCATTGCCTGCGGGCGATATCGATGATGGGAGTGTAGTCAGGCCGGCTGGTCTGCATCCGGCGGAACAGCCTTGTCTCCCCTCCCACCGCTCCGCGATCATGGCCTACTCCGAACTGTTCGAACCCAATGACATTCAATCCGTCTTCGGCGAGTTGCCAGAGTGCCATGCTGCCCATGGCACCCAGGCCTATTACCGCGACGTCAAAATCCGTTTGCATAACGTTCCTTTGTACTGTTCGGCTCAACGCGCTCTGCTTTGGCAAGCTCAAGGTTCATCGCCCGGCGAAGGCGGACAATGCCTTCCTCGGCCCGTTCGGGAGTGGTGGACGCGAAGCAGAGCCGCAACGCGTCGTCGAACCTTCCACCTGGGGACAGCGCAGAGCCCGGGATGAATGCGACACCCTCTGCGAGGGCAGTCTCGAAGAGCTTCCGCGTGGAGATTGCGGCGTCTTCGCCTTGGAGCGTGAGCCAAATGAAGAAGCCGCCCTCGGGATCGGTGGTGGTTACCCGGTCACCCAGGTGCCGACGGATGCTTGCCTGCATCGAGTCCTTACGGCGCTTGTAGTCCGTGCGCAGACCGGCCAGATGTTTGTCCAGGCAGCCCCGCCGTATGTATTCCGCCACAATGTGTTGAGCGGGAACGTTCGTGCTGGTATCCATCGCCTGTTTGGCATTAATGGCAAGCTGGCGAATCGCAGGATCAGTGTCCATCCAGCCCACGCGAAGGCCCGGGGCCAGGATCTTGGAGAAAGTGCGGACGGAGAAGATCAGGGGGTCCCCGGGGCTCAGGGCTTGGAAGGACGGAAGGTCGTCACCCTCGAAGCGGAGCAGACCATAGGGGTCATCGTCGATGATGACGGCGTTCCACTCGTGCGCCAGCTCCAGTAGCCGCTGGCGCCGCGGCAGGGACAGGGTGGTCCCGGACGGGTTCTGGAAGTTTGGGATGGTGTAGATGGCCTTGGGCGTGCGGCCCGCGGCGGCAACGAGGCCAGGCAGGTCGTCGACGATGAGGCCGTTCTCGTCGGTGGGCGCTTCGAGCAGCTCAGCGCCGTAGCTGAGTGCAGTGGCACTGCCGTTGGTGTAGGTGGGACTCTCCACAATTACGAGATCGCCCGGGTTGATGAAGATCTTGCAGGCCAGGTCAAGTCCCTGCATACCGCCGGATGTGATGGTGACACGTTCGGCGGATGTGGGATCTGACGTGCCGGCGAGGTAGTCCACAAGCGCCTTGATCAATACCGGCTCGCCCTCGGTGGCACCGTAGGTCATGGAGCTGTGGTCGATGACCTTTTCAGCGATATCCCGGAATTCGGCCAGCGGCACTGCCTCATCCGCGGGAGACCCCATGGCGAAGCGGACGATGTCGTGCGTCTGCGCAGCCAGCAGCGACGTGCTGGAGTCGATGACTGAGCCGACGAGGTTGGCTGCACGATCGGCCAAGGGCAGCGCAGCTAGAGAAGGGGTATCGGAGATATTCAGGGGCATGGCCTGGAAAGACCTTTCTGGGTAGGTTCATGTGTTGCGCAATTAATCAGGCCGAGCTAGTGCTGACGTAGCCGCGTCTCTTGTCCACTACATTGGCCAGTGCCTCGCCAGCCGTCCAGCGGCGTAGATTTTCCAGGAACTGGCGGGCCAGCGCATCGCGCCAGCCGACCACGTCGCCACACATATGGGCGGACATATGCACGTTGCCCATGCCCCAGAAGGGGTGGTCCTGCGCCAGCGGCTCTTCACTGAATACGTCAAGGGACGCAGCAGCAAGCCGCCCCTCACGCAGCGCCGCGATGAGTGCCGACTCGTCAACCAGGGCCCCACGGCCCACATTGATGAGGTGTGCAGACGTCTTCATTGCTGCCAGCACGTCGCGATCCACCATGTGTTTAGTCTGTTCTGTGAGCGGTGCGATCAGGACCAGGTGATCGGCCTTTCGTGCATGTTCGGCCAGCTCGGCGCTTGGGTAGACCGTGCCGAAATCTGGATCTCCCGTGCGCGCTGTACGTCCGACACCCGCTACCTGCATACCGACGTTCCTTAGCAGCCTGGCAATTGCACGGCCAATGCCTCCAGTACCCACCACTAGCGCCTGTGTGCCGCTAGTGCGGGTAAGCTCGCGATGCCGCCAAACGTTCTGCTGTTGGAGATGCTTGCTCACGTGGAGCTGCTTGTCGTGTGCGAGCACGGAAGCAAGCACAAATTCCGCAATCGGTTGATCGAATATGCCGTGGGCGTTTGTCACCAGCACCTGTGAGGCGCTCAGTTCCTCGAACATCATGGCGTCCACACCTGCTGCAGCCACATGCACCCATTGGAGCGCATCAGCTTCGGGCCAGGCCTGCTGGAGCGCCGAGGAAAAAAAGTCCCACAGGAAAAGGACAGCGGCACCGCGCGAAGCCTCGGCCAAACCGTCTGCGTCCGTGAGCGTGACGTGGGCAATTGCCCTGATTTCTTCCAGATTGTAAGGAAGAGGCTGCCCGGGAGCGGTGAGGATAACGACGCGGGGTTTCGTTGCTTGTCCTGGATGGGGCAACGAACTTCGGGTCTTTTCAGAGTTACTCACGGCCCCAACTCAGCTTAGAGCCATTGACGTGAGCCGCGTGTCCGGTCCGAGGAACCTGGCGGCGTCCATGAAGCTGACATCTGTGGCCGTTGTTCCGTCCAGCACGAGGTCGGCGGCAACAGCCCCCAGGGCAGAGGCCATCTTGAAGCCGTGGCCGGAGAAGCCAGCCGCCACAACAACGCCTTCCATCCCGGGAACCGCCCCCAGCAGCCCGGTGTCGTCCGGCGTATAACCGTCGGCACACAAAGCCACCCGCACCGGTTCGGGATTCAGTCCCGGAATGAATTCCTTGACCCATGCCCGGATCGGGTCCAAATACTGTGGATCCCAACTACGAGGCTTCTCCATGGACTCGACTTCGTCCATGTAAACGCTCCCTGCGACTTTTACTGTCCAGCCATCAGCGCTCGGGAACCCGTAGAAAAGGGCCCGGTCCGACCTTCCCGCATCCTCCGCCCTCCGGAGGAAGACGGGCAGGTCTTCCCTGCACATTGACGGGTCCACAGCCGGGAACCATGTCAGCACCTGAGGACGAACGGAAAGATGAACCCCGAGTTCCTTGCATACTGGTCCCGCACCAGTGCCCTGCGAGACGATCACCCGGGACGCAATGATTTCCTCCTGATCGGTCCGGACAATGTACCGGTCACCGTACGCTTCAACGCTGTGCGCTTTCCGGTTTCCCAGGAATTTGGCACCAAGCCGGGCGGCCTCCGCCAGGGCCGCCGTCACTGACCTCTCAGACTTCAGGTAGCCGCCCTCAGGATCAAAGATCGTGACATCCGTGTCCTTGATCACATGATCGGGATACTTAGTCCTGGCCTCATCGCCCCGGAGAATTTCGTAGTCGAGGCCATGCTCTTTCCCGGCTGCCATGAGCACTGCGAACCTGGGATTGTCCTCGTTGAGAATACTGACAGCACCCGTGGTCTTAAGCAGCTGCGTTCCGCTGACCTTCTCCAGATCACGCCAGAGATCCTGTGCCCTCCGCAGGAGAGGGGTGTAATGCCCGCCCTCTGCGTAGATCTTGCGGAAGACACGTGATTCGCCGGCGTAGCCAGAAAAGGGGCCGGGGATTGAAAAACGGTCCACCCCGATAACTCGTTGACCACGGGAGGCGAGCTGCCAACTCGCCATGCTCCCTACAGAGCCGACTCCGACGATTACGACGTCTGTTTCGAGTGTTGTCATGGTCCTACCTTGCTTTCCGTGATGAAGTACTGGTCTTTGCAGGCGCCTGGAGGGCGTCCGGCTCGCTGAACTGGTTTGCCTTTTCCAATTGTCAGGCGGCGGTATATCCGCCGTCGACGGGGAGGGTTGCTCCGGTGATGTAGGAGGATTCCGACGACGCCATGAAGAGGACGGCGTCGGCGATCTCTTCGGGGGTGGCCAGACGCTGGAGCGGGATCTGGCCCTCACGCTGGGCGCGGTAGGCCTGGGGGTCGTCCCTGCGCTGGATTGATGCTTCGATGATAGGGGTGGCCGTCAGGCCTGGTGCGACGACGTTGACGCGGATGTTGCGTGAGGCCCACTCGATTGCGGCGCCCTTGGCGAGCATGATCAGCCCTCCCTTAGCTGCGGAGTACAGGACCTGATCAGTGATGCCCACCATGCCGAGCCGTGAGCTGACGAGGACGAACGAGCCACCGGCTGCAGGCATCAGCGGCGCGAAGTGCTTCATCACCAGGAAGGAGCTGAGCAGGTTGCTGTGCAGCACGTTCTTCGCATCCTCATAGGCCATCTCCGTCAGCGGGCTGCTGACCTGCAGGCCGTGGTTAAGGACGACGACGTCGACGGTGCCGAAGGACTCGGCCGCCTGCCGGGCCAGGCTTTCGACGAACTCCTCGTTGTTAAGGTCTCCCGGGACATACAGGTCATCAGGCTGGGCGCTGTCGATTTGCTCCCTGCGGCCGGTGAGCAGCAGCCGCGCACCTTCATTACGGAAGTGCGAACATACTGCCTGCCCGATTCCGCTGTTGGCACCGGTAACCAAGGCAGTGGTCTTATCAAGTCTCATGTCAGACTTTCCTTCGTAGTTTCTTTGAGCTGTAGGCGGGGATACTGCATTGCAGACGTGTGGTCAGTTGAGGAATCCCCTGGCGTCGACTCGCCACCGTTCCAGCATCGTGCCAGTGCTGTCGGTGACGATGTATTCCTCGAAATTGACCACTACCGGGCAGACATGGTTGGGCACCACGGGAAGCACGGTCCCGACACCGGGGCAGAAGTCTCCGTCGGGCAGGGGGAGAAACCCGTGATACTCATTGAGCCTGGACAGGACGGCGTAGGTGCCGGCAATGCCGCCGTAGCCGATCTCGGGGGTGCCTTCTCGGCCGAGGGCTTTGGTTCCGATATCCAAAAGAACCTGATCGGGGACCCAGTCGCTGACTACCGTGCCGGCAACGAACAGTGCGATCTGGTCCTCCGTGCAGGCACCGAGCCGGGCGTTGCCGAGGTCATTGAACACGTATTCGCCGGGGCGGATCTCGGTGATGACGCTGTTGGTGGCGAACTCCACGGTGGGTGTGGAGCCAGCACTGACCACCTCTGGAGTGATCCCCACTGCGCTGAGACTGCGCACCGCCGTGACGAGCGCGGCATCCTGGTCGTCCGCGGCCCCCTTGCGGGCGCCCGGCCCTGCGCTGCCATGGCCCGGATAGGTAAAGACGCCGGCCGGGACCAGACCGCGGTTGCGCGCGGCAAGGGCCAGTTCGCCCGCGGCCTCGGCAGAAGCCCCGGAACGACGGGCACCGCAGTCGACCTCAATCACGACCTGCAGCAGCCCAGGTTCGTCCCCCATCGCGTCGGCGAGAGCATTGATCGCCGCAAGGTTGTCGGCGCCGACCCGCAGCCGAGTGGTCTCGGCGAGCCTGCGGATCCGCGGCCCTTTCGTTCCCGCGGCCCAAATCGGGTAGGCGATGAAGATGTCGTCGAATCCGGCCGCGGCGAAGACCTCGGCCTCACCCACGTTGCCCGCTGTGATTCCGACCGCCCCGGCTTTGATTTGGCGCCGGCCGATTTCGACGCACTTGTGCGTCTTTACATGTGGCCGGACGTCCAGGTTGTTCCGGGCGGCGAAGGCCTGCATCCTGTCGATGTTTTCCTGCATCACATCTGCAAGCACGATCGGTGCGGGGGTGTCGATCCGCTCGAGGATACCTTCGAGTGCTCGTTGAATGCGGTTCACGCTCTGCTCCTTGTAGTTCTGTTAATGAGTCGAGGAAGCCCAGTGCCGCCGTCGCGCCCTTGGCTATACGGCCGTGCAGATCATTTGGATTTCGACCGGAGTGTTGGCCGGCAGCCCGGCGACTCCGATCGCCGTGCGGGCGTGCCGCCCGTTCTCACCCAACGCTTCGATGAGCAGGCCACTGGCCGCGTCCGCCACCCGTGACTGCAGACCGAAGTCCGGCAGACTGGCGACGAAGACCAGCATCTGCACTATCCGGACACGGTCCAGATCCCCCACTGCATGCACAGCGGCAGCGAGGCAGTTCAGCACGCAATGGCGCGCGAGCTCTTGCGCCGTCTCCAGCTCAACGTCCCGGCCCACAACCCCCGTGCCCAGCAGCACGCCGTCTTTGTAAGGCAGCTGGCCCGCGATGTGGATGCTGGAATCCACAGCCCGGTGGTGCACGTAGTACGGGTTATCAGCGAGGCTGGGAAGCTCCAGACCCAGGGTGCGGAGCCGATCCACAGCTGGGCCCTCTTTTGTGGTGCGGGGTAGCGGCAGACTCATGCCATCACCGCATTGCACTGGATCATGAGCTCAGGTCTCCCTTTAATCGCATTAGTTTCGAATGCCAATGAATCCTCCAATTCATCACTCCTATCCCTGGTGTGGCCCTCCTGTTTGGCTACTTTGCCGGCTGCGGTGGGAGGGGAGGGCTCGGAATTTCTTTGTAGGAGTCGAGGTATTGGGCGTCGAGGATAGCGGATTCCATGCCCCATTTGGCCAGAATCTCCTTGTATTCAGGCAGGGTGGACAGGTGCTTGATGGCTGCGACGATCGCCGGGGTCAGTTCCGAATCCTTCGGCAGCGCCATGGAGAGTACGGTTCCGGGGATTCTGGCTCCCAGTTCGACCTCGTTGGGGTCCTGTTTGGCTGCCCAGCCTGCACTTACCGCGTCTGTGTGCGCCGCATCGACCTGGCCGCTGCGCAGCTGAAGGTACATCTCCTGCTGATTCGGTACAGAGATAAGGTTGATGGCGGGTTTACCGTTGGCCTCGCACTCTGCACTGTAGGCCGGTCCCTTCGTTACCGCCTGGGTGCTTCCCAGGGTCACGGCAATCTTGTGCCCGCACATGGTTTTCTCGCCGATGTGGAGGGGATTTCCTACCTTGGTGGCAATTCCGAACCCCCCGCGGGCGTAACCGACCAGGTCAATCACCTTCAAGCGATCCAGCGTCACGCCCATGTCGGCGATGGCAGCGTCAAAGCGTTTGGCCTGCAGCCCGGGTATGAGTGCATCGAAGGTGGTGCTCTTATGGGAAATCTGGATGTCCAGGATCTTTCCCAGTGCCCGCGAAATGTCCGCGTTCATCCCGACATAACTATGCCCGTCCGAGCCGACGAAGGTGGTGGGGGCAGCCGTCGGGCTGACACCGAAAACGATAACGCCCTTATCGCGGATGTCCTTGGGCACGAGCGCAGCCACAGATTCGTCGGCCTTGATGCCGGCCACGCTGGTGTACTCCTTCACCGTCGACGGATCAGCGGGCTCGGGCATCGCGCCCTGGACTTCGATCCGCTTGCTGGAGCCGCCGGACTGAGTGGAGGCTGCGGTTCCGCCGCAGGCTGTCAGCGCGAGCACGGCGGCGGCAAATCCGGCGGTCAAGACGAGCTTATGACGATTGGAATTTATTAATTTCATGGATCAGGCCTAATTAGTTGGGGATGCGAACTGCAGGGGGTGCCTGCCGGGAGAGTCGTCGATGACTTCCCGGCGGAATTAACAGGTTCTAGAGGACTTGGCTGAGGAAGTCTCTGGTCCGGATGTTTTTGGGGTTCAGCAGGACCTCGGCGGGGTTGCCTCTCTCGACGATGACTCCGCCGTCGAGGAATACGATTTCATCACCCACTTCCCTGGCGAAGCCGATTTCGTGGGTGACGACGACCATGCTGGTTCCTCCTCTGGCAAGTTCCTTCATTACTTCCAGGACTTCCCCGACGAGTTCGGGGTCAAGTGCGGAGGTTGGTTCGTCGAAGAGCATCATTTCGGGGTTCATGGCCAGAGCCCGGGCAATGGCAACCCGCTGCTGTTGCCCGCCGGAGAGCTGGCTGGGGTAGTGGGACGACTTGTTTTCCAGACCAACCCGTTTCAGCAGGGCGTGCGCATTTTTGACGACGTCGCTCTTGTTCTCCCTTTTTACCCAGCCGGGAGCGACGCACACGTTTTCAAGCGCTGTCATATGCGGGAAGAGGTTGAACTTTTGGAACACCATTCCGATGCGGGCACGTTGTCGGGCGATGCCGTTCTCGTTCAGCTCATGGTATTTGTTGTTTTTGAACTCATAACCCATGCGATCGCCGTTGACGTAGATACTTCCGCCGTCTGGCTTTTCCAGAAGATTCATGCAGCGCAGCATCGTGGATTTACCGGAGCCACTGGGCCCCAACAGGCAGACAACATCCCCGCGGTTCATCGAGAAATCGATCCCCGACAATACAGTATTGTCGCCAAAGTATTTGTGCAGGTTCTTGACTTCGAGAACTTTATCGGCAGTCATCAGTTGTTGTTGCTTTCTTGAAGGGCCACGCTCAGCTGGCCGGTTTTCCGTTTCAATACAGCGTTCCGAGGCGTGAATCCCCGGGCAAGCCGCCGTTCGATGCGGCTCTGGAAGTAACTCAGGACCGACGTGATGAACAGGTACCAGAGTCCGGCGACTGTCAACAACGGAATGGTTTGGTAATTGGAGGCGTAAATCAGCTGTGCACTGTGCAGGAGATCAGCGATACCAACAACACTCACCAAGGAGGTGGCCTTCAGCAGTGAAATGACCTGGTTACCCGTGGGCGGGATGATCATTCTCATGGCCTGCGGTATGAGGATCCTGAGCGTACTCAACCTGCCCATGCCGAGGGCTTTCGCTGCTTCGGTTTGGCCGGGATCCACGCCTAAGAACCCGCCCCTGGTGATCTCGGCCATGTAGGCCGCCTCGTTCAACGTCAAGCACAGGATGGCCGCCACAATGGGTGTCATGACAGTATTTGTGTCCACCTGCAGGAACGTTATTCCGAACGGAAGCTCAAGGCCCAACGTCGGATAGAGTGCTGACAAATTGAACCAGAAGATCAACTGAACGAGTACAGGGGTGGCCCTGAAGAACCACACGTAAAATCCGGCTATTGAATTTAGCAGCTTATTCCTTGACATTCTCATGATGCCGATCACGCCACCGAGCACGGTCCCCAGCACCATACAGACGACCGTCAACCAGAGGGTAAGAAATATGCCTTCAAGGATGGTCTTGGCCTTGAAGTACTCAGCCACCACGTCCCAGCGAAGATTCTCATTCAGCAGGACGGAAACGAGCATCGCGACGGCCACGCCTGCCACAATGACGGATGCCACTTTTTTCGCGATGTGGCGCTGTCGAACAATGGGGAATGACTCTTCCGCAGCCTCCGTCCGAGACAGCGACTCTTGATCCCGATTGTTCTCTTTGCTTTGAATACTATGCATAGTTGCCGTGCCTTATCTGCGTGGTGCCGATCGAGCGCATAGGCTCCATGAATCGAAATTTGATCATTTTTTTACTTGAACCAAGCGCCCTTATCAGGCACTTATATGACCTGGAAAACTGTCATTCGCAGGTCCGGTTGCCGCGCTAGCGACTTCCCCCGAACAGTGGCTAGTGCGGACGGCTTCACATGGTGCGAAACCTTGTGCTCAGTTGAGCGCGGAGGATGTCGTGGTGGCTCCGGCCGCCGTAAGGGCTTCCTGGAGTTGGCTCCTCAGGGAACCAAACCGGGGAGAGATGTGTCCTGTGAAGGCGGCCTGTCCGATGGTGAAGGCGTCTGCGCCCGCTTCGGCGAGTGCTTCGATTTGGGAAATGGATGCGATGCTTCCTGCGACCACGAGCATGCCAGCTGTGGCTTTGCGGGCCGCCCGTACCAAGTCCAGCGGATCTGCATCGGTTGCACGGAAAGCCAGCAGGTCTACTCCCGCAGCTCCGGCCTGTTCAAATGCGGTGCATTGTGCGGCCACTTCCTCCGCCGTTCCACCCAGTTTCGTGGGGTGCCCTGTCGGCTTTCCAGGGAACGGGAGGTACTGCACGTTGGACCCAGAGAGTATCTGCAGGGTCTCTTCGACGAAGGTGCCGCCAAGGAGATAATCCACGCCCAGGTCTACTGCCATTTTGGCGGACTGCAGGGCGGCGTCGCGGTCCGTGCTGACCACTTCGAGGTGGGTGGCCGCACCCCGGGCTTTGATTCGGGTGTGGAGCTCGCGGAGAACCTCAGGTGTGACGCCGATGTCCTTGAAGCCGATGTGCTTCAGGGGGACGTCCTCTATTTCGGTCAGAACGTCGAGGCAGTCCTTCACGGTCTGATCGTCGCGGGTGAGCATGAAGATAAACTCCATAGGAGTCACTTCCTTTCAGGGGATAAATAGTGAATGGGAGGGCCAGGAATGGCGCCCTATGTGGCCTTAGGCCAGGTTCCGAGTGATGATGACCGTGTCGCCCCGCGTCACTGCCGGCCAGTCATCCGGACAGCATGCTGAAGCGCTACAAGCAGGCTTCGGTGGTCGGCGATGCCACGACCGACAATGTCGAAGGCTGTTCCGTGGTCAACACTGGTCCGCACGAACGGCAGCCCGATGGTGACGTTGACTCCACGTTCAAGGCCGAGGTATTTGAACGGGATAAGGCCCTGGTCATGGTACTGGGCGATCACGACGTCGAAATGGCCCTGGCGTGCACGCAGGAACACCGTGTCCGGTGGCCACGGTCCGGAGGCAGAAATTCCCTCAGCGATGGCTTTGTCGACTGCCGGCTCAATGATCTCCAATTCCTCGGTGCCCATCAGACCGTTCTCGCCGGCGTGCGGATTCAGTCCGGCCACGCCGATCCGTGGTTCAGCGATCCCGGCCTTGACCATGGCTGCGTGAGCGAGTCGGATCGACCGTAAAATGCTCTCCGTGGTGACCAGCTCAATGGCGTTCTTCAAGGATTCGTGGATGGTCACAAGGACCACGCGAAGATCGTCGCTGGACATCATCATTGTGTAGTCGTCGCTCTGGCTGAGGTCCGCCAGGATCTCGGTATGTCCCGGATAAGGAAGGCCCGCCAATCGCATCGCCTCCTTGTGGATAGGAGCCGTCACCAGGGCGGAAACCTCACCCGCGAGGGCAGCTTCAATGCCAGTCTTGACATAGTCGAAGGCCGCTTGGCCCGACTGTGCCTGGACCTTCCCCAGGGGCAGGTCTTCGGGCAACTCCGTAACAGCAAGCACCTGAACATAACCGGCATCCGGGCGGAACTCGGACAGGGTGATGGCCCGGGCTTCCAACGCGATGTTGCTCTGCGCGGCAGCCCTGTTCAGCACGCCCACGTCACCTATGACAAGTACAGGGGTGTTCAGTCCTGGCTCGGCCATCAGTTTCATGACGATCTCCGGGCCGATGCCCGACGGGTCCCCCATCGTCAGCGCAATTGGTTTCATGATTCTTCCTCAGTGTCTTGGAGCTCGAGCAGAAGGTTTTTTAGCCTGATGAGGGTCCGGGGATTTCCGAAGCCACCGGCCTTTATCAGGACCGGCACGTGTGCGGGATGGTCAAGGATTCCGAGAGTGATGCCTGGTTCGGGCTCTGAGAGGACATCGATCTCGCGTGAACCCAGTCTGTCCAGCACGCTTCGCGCGGTTTGGCCACCGGTAAGTATGAGCGCGTCGAACGCATCTGCGGCGAACAGCTCCTGGACCGTCGAGGCCAGCCAGTCGTCGGCCTCCGCAGTCGTGTGGGAGACAAAAGGGTCATGCAAGGCCGAATATCCGTTGGCGGATAGTTCCGTCATGACTCTTTCAACCACGCCTGCATTGCTCCCTGTCTTGGCAGTCGTTGAGCGTTGCCCCGCCGAAGAAGTCAGACCAAGGACCACATCAAGCTGTTCCCTGCTCGAAGGATGGAGACTGCCAACTACTATGAGCACACGCGCGGACGGTGTGGTGGCCGGCACGGGCACCACTGGTGATGAAGCGGCACACCTCTTGGCAAGGGCAGCTGCCAGCCCAGGCGAACCAACCCATAAAACATCCGCAAGGGAATCCGGGTGTCCGACCAGAAGGTCGAGGTCGGCGTCCGAATGGGCATCCGCAATCAGGATCCGTTCTTTACCTATGCGGTGGTTCCAGGAGGTGCTTGCATTGATCAAGTTCGCCTGAGGAAAGAGCTTCTTGAGGTTGCTCTCCGTCGCGGGATTGGCAGCATCCAGCCCGAAATGAGTATCCGAAACCGGAACGCCGTCAAGGAGTTGCACACCGCTTTGGGTAGTGCGTCCTTCAGCTGGAAATGCGGGCGCAATCACAGCGGTCGTTCGACCACTCTCAGCAAGCGCGGCCTCGATCTCGGCGACCACGTGTCCTCGTAGTGTGGAATCAACGGTCTTGAACAGGACGTCGGCATCTTTGATCCGCCGTATACAACGGACAGTTTCGAAAACGGCCGTCCCAGCATCCTGGGACCGGGTGTTCACATCCACTGCAGAGACGCCTGCCCGGAGATCGCCCTCCACAGTGCCAAGGAAGATACTGGCGGAGATTCCCAGCGCCCGGAACGGGCCGGCACCGTCACCCGCTGATGTCAGATCGTCAGCGAGAACACCGATCTTGAAGTCAATCACAGCTCGTGGTCCTTCCCGTATTGCTAGTCGATTGTCGACGTCGTCGACTTACTGCCCTGTTCGGCACTTTTCATCCTTCGCGTTAGGTTCACTCAAATGTCCCACTGGGATCCCCAAATAAAAATGGATTCTTAAGCACGCATGTGTGAGAATTACTCAATGATGTGGCCAGACTTACCGCCATTGGGAACTCTGGTTGCCTTCGAGAGTGCAGTCAGGCTGGGAAGCGTCACCGCGGCGGCCGCGGAACTGCATCTAACCCATGGCGCTGTGAGCAGGCAGATCCAAGCCCTCGAACGTTCCCTGGGTCTGAGTCTTTTTGAGCGCCGGAACCGTGCGATCGTGCCGACAAAGGATGCGGCCGACTATGCGTCCCAGATCACCGATGCCCTGAACCTTCTCTCGTCGGCAACCAGGAACGTCCAGCGCCTCCGGCATACAGACAGTCTTATCCTGTCGTGTGAGCCCACACTGCTGATGCGATGGCTGCTTCCCCGGCTGCCGGCCCTGTACCAAGCCATCCCGGGCGTTGATCTTCACCTGTCCGGTGCAGGCGGCAAAATCGACCTTGCCCGCCAAGGCGTGGACATCGCGGTTCGCCGGAACGACTTCGTGATGCCACCCCAGATGAACAGCTCCATCCTGACTTCCGAAAGAATCGGCCCGGTTTGCAGTCCTCAGATGGCAAGCAAAATCTCGTCGGTCGAGGATCTCAGATCGCTTCCACTCCTTCACACGGCTACACGGCCCGATGCCTGGAGGAACTGGCAGGAAAACGCCGCCGCATCCCAATTCCCAGTCATAAGTGAGACGACCTTTGAGCACTTCTATCTCTCACTGCAGGCCGCCGTCGCGGGCGTTGGGGTGGCCATAGGCCCCTACTTCCTGGTCGCGGATGACCTCCGCGACGGCCGTCTCGTCGCACCCTTTGGATTCGTTGAAGATGGCAGCAAGTACGTGTTCCTTTCAAGGGACCCCACCGACGCCAGGGTTGACCTACTCCGCAAATGGTTTATTGAGGAATTGCGCCACTCCTAATCCCTGAAGCCAGGTACGTTCCTGAAGGCTCGCGAAGTGAGCAAACCAGGTGAATATTTCTCACGCATGTGTGCTTAAGAATCCATTTTTATTTGATCCTCCTGGTGGGACATTGGAGTGAACCTCCCGTGAAGGACAAAACTGGGAAGTGAGCCTTACGTCGAATCGACGTATAGGCGTGCTCTCTAAGTCAGCTGGCTAGGCCAGCAAGATTTTGTCTGCAGCGGAACTTCAAGGTTTCACGTTCAAGCCAAAAATGGTTGGCACACTTCTTCAGGGGCAATGTGCCCGGAAACGGATTTATTCATGGTTAAGGCCAAAGTATTGAACGAGGTCCAGACAGCGGATCTGGGAGCGCATGTCCTCAAGGCAACCAGCTCTACACCCGGCCAGACCGAGGTGTCCTTTACCGTATGGGAAGGCAACGGTGCTCGCACAGGAGTGTGGGAGGCTACGCCGGGGACATTCACGAGTACTCGCGAAGGTTTCAATGAGGTCTGCGTGATCCTGAGTGGGACGGCCACCATTTCAGACGATAGTGGCAGCTTCGACATTGGGCCGGGTTCACTGTTTGTCACCCCGGCCGGATGGCGCGGCAGTTGGACTGTTCACGACACCCTTCGCAAGGTTGGGTTCGTTCAGAACCTCTAAACGCATGCGTGCATGTCCTTGGGGGTAGCCGGCCTTCAGATAGTTACGGGAGGCTGAAGCCACATGGAATCAGTCTCCCGTTCCGGTCCCAAGATAATCGATCGTTTCAGTGCGACTCATTGAGGAACCCATGTTTGAATCCATCAGCATGCTCGCCCAGCCGGGATCGCACGGGGAGCAGTTCAGCGGGCATATAGGGCGGACACCAGCGTGAACACGCCGAACACCTATCTGAGCCTTATCAATACATTCCAACGGAAAGTAACATCGGATCTCATCGCGGAATACTTGCGCGACCGGATCCTGGACGGGACCTTCGCTCCGGCGACGAGTATCAATGAGGTCCACCTGGCCGCCCAGCTCGAGATTAGCCGCAGTCCAGTCCGCGAAGCAGTACAACGGCTGGTGCAGGAGGGGCTCCTTGTCAGTACACGCAACCGCGGCACGTCAGTGGTGGAGCTCGGCCCCGAGGACATCGAGGATGTCTACATTGCCCGCGGCGCCATTGAGCGGGAAGCGGCCCGTCTGGTGCTCCGAGGTGACACGACCGTGCTGACCGCAAAGCTTGATGCTGTCCTGGATGACATGTTTCAAGCCTTGGAACACGACGCGTGGCATGCCGTTGCAACAGCAGATGTGACCTTCCATCAAACAATTGTGCAGGCGGCAGGCAGTCCCAGGTTGGAAAGAATGTTCTCGACGCTGGCCGCCGAAACGCTTCTGTGTGTACGGCAGTTTCAATACGTTCTTGAACGCAAGGAAACCATCCTGGCCCAGCACCAGCGGCTGCGCGACTTTATCGATGCCCGGGACGAGGAGGCCTATCTCGCCGAAGTTGAGCGGCATCTCAAGAACTCAAGCGCGACGCTGGAAGGCGCACGTCAACAGCGCAACTCCTCCTCCCGCCGGCAAAAGGCCGAAGGCCGAGCAAGCAGCAGCCGCGGGAAGAGGGGCATGGCTGAGTTTCTGAAGGACTGGTAGGCGGTCCCGATGATCACCACGATCGAACCGGGCCGCTGTTTTCATGTCAGCGGGCATCCCCAGCGACAAGTCGATGATGACCTTCTTGCTGCGGTGAAGAAGTCTCGCTATAGGCGAACGCAAAGCAATCCAGGAACGTCGCTCCGACGGCTCCCCTGTCTTCAACCAAAAGTTTCTACTAGCCCATCATGTTAGGTGTGTTACCACTGTGAAGCAGAAATATTCCAACAACCGCCGGCTTGTCTTGAGTGCCGGATTCGCGAGCGTCATTCTGACTCTGGCGGCTTGTGGGGGCACCGCCGCCCCCGAAGCTGCCGGCATCAAGAAATCCGTTGAGGTCCAGGGCGCGATTCCTGAACCCGCTACGCCGTCGAGCGTGAAGGAGTACACCACGCTCGAGAGCATCAAGGCTTTCGAACCTGCGTCCTCCCTCGTTCCCAAAGATCTGCGCGACAAAGGCGTGCTGGTCCTTGGCGTCGATCCTTCAGGAGGCGCCCCTACGAGCTTTTCAGGCTCCGACGGGGCGACGTTCGTCGGACTGGATGCGGACATCGCCCGTGCCTTGGGGCGGGTGCTCGACATCCAAATTGCTTTCAAGGGCTCCACTTTCGACGCGCTGATTCCTGGCTTGCAGGCTAAACGCTTTGACGCTGTCATCGCAGACATGGGCGTCACGGTGGACCGGCTGAAAGTGATCGACATGGTCGGTTATGCCCGTGGAGGACACGGTATCGCAACCAAACCCGGAAACCCCCTCAACATCGGGGAAAATTCCATGTGCGGGCGCAAGGTCGCCGTCACGCTGGCAAGCACCCAGGCAGTCATCAAGGGGCCGGCCTACAGTGCAGAATGTGTAACTCGCGGTGCCGCCCCCATTAATCTGATCACGGTCCCGAACCAGCAAGATGCACTACTCCAAGTAAAGAGCGGGCAAGTAGACGCCGGCTTCATGGACGGGCCCGCTGTGGCCTGGGCAGCCGAAGAGAATCCGAATGATATTCATCTGGCTGCCACCATCCCGGGATCAATCCTCTCCATGGGCCTCCCCCACGACGGAGAACTCACCCCAGCATTTGTTCAGGCAATCAAACACCTGGCCACACTGCCCGAATACAGCGAAATTGCCAAAAAGTGGGGCATGGAATACGCGGAGCTCGACCCGGAACAACTCGACTCCTACCAGACACCCCCCACCCCACCAGCGCCCCGCCCCGCGAGCTAGATAACAATGGGACCGTGCAACCAGCAACTCATCCTTGATGTGTTGTCGCAGCTGCTCTTCAGGCGAATGCCGAATGCCTGACGAAGTCAGCCATTTACAACGAAGGGATGGATATTCAATTGCACGCAATTCCGACGGATATCCATCTCTTCGGCATCAACGTGCCCCTGCCGGTCAAGGTGGCGTACCGCCCCTTCGCCCAGCCCCCGCTTATCGGCTTTTGCGTATGTCCGGGAAAGGTCAGTCCTGTGCGTCCTTGCCGACGTCGCCTATCCCGGCAACTCTGATCCTTGCGCAGCAAGCTGCTGCGCAAAGATCGACGGACCAACCTGAGAAGTCTTCACCTATTCAAGATGTAACCGACGTCCTGACTCTGTACATCTGATATGTAGTTCTCGTTTGTCAAGAGCATGGGGAAGCAGTCCCAGAGGTTGAGTTCCCAGGAGGCTGCTGCGCAACGTGGTTGTGGGGCGGGGCGGAACGCCACCAAGTGGCCGTGTAGCGGCGTGTTCTGGTCAGCACCTTGGGTGCGACAAAGGGGTCATTCCGCCCGCTTGGCTTCATTCTGTCCAGATCCGGAGCGCCATCCAGTGATTTTTATTGATAGGCAGGGGTCCGGGCAACGGTTTATCCCAGCGCCCATGATCTGTAGTTCTCTGTCGGTCCGAGGGCGAGCAGGCGTCGCAGGTTCAGTCACGCGGTCCGTAGCTGCAGCCAAGCGTTGTTCCGGCCGATGCCGCGGTCGGGAACGCGGTGCTTGCCGGGGGTGAGGCAGCAAGGCACACCAATACCTGCAACTGGCGCTGGACACAGAGCCCGATTACGCTTCGCGCGCGTTAGCGGCCAAATGCTCGGCGCCGGCAACCTCGCAGGGTGGAACACCAACAAAGACACCGCTACAAAACCCACCTTGGCATGCCATAACTGGAGGAAGCCCGGGGGCGGAGCACCTCGTCCAGCTGTTCATTGGTAACCCAGACATCTATTCCTGAGCGCTTGACTGATTGGGCCAGAAGCCGGGTTCGGGCACGCAGAGGGCTGCACGTCCCGGGTTCGTACTGAGCCGCCCATTACGTTTTCCACCCGCATTGTCCTGGAAGAGCGCCTTACGTCTAGGCTGACTTTGGCGAGTGATCAACCATGACGACGGAGGACGACCATGACCGAATCAAGTATCCATGCCCGGGCAGAGAAATTGAAGGCTCTGCATGAGGCCCCGGAAATCCTGAGTGTGGTCAACGTGTGGGACGCCATCAGCGCCTCGACCGTGGCAGCCCTTCCTGGGACGAAAGCCATTGCCACCGCCGGGCACTCGATTGCGGCCGTGTATGGCTACGCCGATGGAACCATGCCCCTCGATGTCGCGCTGGACGGCGTGCAGAGGATCGTCAACGCGGTTGAACTTCCGGTCACCGCAGACCTCGACGACGGCTATGAAGACCCAGCCGAAACCATCCGCCGGGCGATTGGCATCGGCGTCGTGGGCGCCAACGTCGAAGACCGCTTGCGTCCTTTCGATGAAGCCGTCGCACGAGTGCAGGCGATCGTCGACGCCGCCAACGGAGAGGGCATCGCGTTCCAGCTGAACGCACGCACCGACGCCATTGCGAAGGGCGGCGACCGCCCGATCAAGGACAGCATTGAGGACGCCATTGCCCGTGGTCGCGCCTTCCTGGATGCAGGAGCAGCGTTGGTATTCGTCCCTGGCGCCCTGACACGCGACGTTATCGAGCCGCTCGTCGCAGGCCTCGGACACGGCAAATTGTCTGTGATCGGCGCCCCCGGAGCGCTTCCCGCAGCCGAGCTCCAGGAACTCGGCGTTGCGCGTGTTTCCTACGGTCCCTTTACCCAGCGGGTCGCCTTGCGCGCCCTACAGGATCTCGCCGCCGATCTGTACGTTTCCGGCGTCATCCCCAAGGACACCCCGGCCCTGAACTAAACCAAAGAAACCGGTCCGGCAGGACCGGTCAGGAGCCGGATCGCGTGTCGAAGGCTGCCGCCGACTCGCACAAGAGACGGGCATCCGTGTCCACTGGAAGGAAATCGGGCCTTCGCCCATCGGACCTTCGCAGGGCGATGCGCCGAGCCCCAAACATGGGACATTCAGGATGTCCAGACCGGTCTTGGACGACGCCCCTTGGTGCCAGAGTGGGCACGATGCCAACACCCTCATCATGAGTGCCAGCGCGGTGAGTGTGTCTTGATACTGATGGACAGTTTCGTCGTGAAGTCATTTAGCCACGACGCCGTGCCGCCATAAAGGTGTGTGCCCTACAACCCAGCAAGCGGAACGCCCACCAGCCAGGGCACCGACCCCCGCTCCCCCACCCAAATTCAACCGGCCAGCCCCGGCGGCCAGGCTCCAGCCGGGGAATGTGAGGCAGAGGAACCAACCCTTGCGTGCCCGAGCACCTCCCGCCCAAGCCGATACCCTCGTCGACGCGACAACCGCAGGAAGCCCCACCGTCGTGCCCGTCCATGTCACAGAATCACCTCGCTTCCAAACCTTCATGGACTGAAGCAGTCCAAGAAACATGACCAGAGCTTCATTGCCCTTAGGATGGTCGACATCAGATGGCGTATCCGCGTGCACATGGAGGCATGGGCACGCCGACCCACGGTATGCGGCTGAGTGACTTCCACGCAACGACGTGATGATGTTGTTGGCTCCCATCCGAAATTCTGATTTACCGCACAAGCGGTTGGAACGGGCCGGAGACGCCCGCCCGCACCAGGGCATCACGGATTTGTCATCACTCCTGGCGGCCGGATCAGGCCTCGCTCGCCACGCTCACCTTTCGCTGGTTATCGAATCAGATACTAGAGATCTAGCGTGCTTACTCGCATTCCGGAAGCTACCTAGGCGCAATGCTTCGATGAAGCCGCCGCGTCCGGGTGTCCGCATTCATCAGAAGAGCAGCAGGCATTATTGCTTGGGAAGTTACCGTTGTTTGACAACTATTTCGATGCTTTCCGTCGCCCACTAGTGGGCCGGCGGCGGGCGAGCCTCCCCGACTACCGTCGGTTTTAGATGGCGTGGTCGATGATATTAAGCTAGACTTCTAGCAATATTATTGCCACCCTCTGACCGTTATTGGAGAAACTGTGATCCCTGAAGCCACAGAGGAATCTGCAACCGCTGAGGAACCCTTCCGGATCACTGCCAATGTCCAGAAGGCGAAGCGCATCGGGTCCTCTGAATACGAATCACTGTCCCATGCCGCTGCCATTGAGCTGTACCCGGACGTCAATTCCCCCGCCATGGCGTTGTGTTTCAATCTCATCCGAGCCGCAAACAGGATGACCACGGACATGGAAGTCTCGGTGCACCGGCCCATGGGCATCAGCTTCGCAGGGTACCGACTCCTGTTCACTATCAAGTCGGTGGGCCAGGTTAACCCAAACGAGCTGGCCCGGTTGTCCAGCGTTTCCACAGCTTCCATAGCCAGCTTGCTCAATACATTGGAGAAGAGCGGGCTCGTTACCCGAGAACCGGATCCAGAGGACAAGCGCAAAACCGTCGTGCAGCTGTCGGACGAAGGCGAGCAAATGCTGGCCGAACTCTTCCAGATCAACAACCAGCGCGAGCAAGCCTGGGCCGCGGGGCTCACCGAAACCGAAGCGTCGATCCTGGCCCAACTGCTGCGCAAGCTGTTGCTGCACCACCCGGCTCCCCGAACCAGCTAGAACTATAGGAGATACACATGAGGGCTCAAGACGTCCGGTTGGACGACACCGTGATCGCCGAGCTAAGGCAACGCGCCAAAGACTTGGAGGCGTATTCCACGTTGTGGGCCGGAGGCCCAGAAATTGACTCAGCAGGCTCAGCTGCTCTTTCCTCCCTGGTTGAACGGCTGGCCAACATGTATCCATACGGCGATGCGAAGTACATCGGCCAACTCCTTAAGCCCCCGCACCCTGTGGCTTGGGTTGCCCAGGCCATAACAGCACTGATCAATCCGAACAACCATGCCATGGACGGAGGCCCGGCTACCGCGGTCCTGGAAAAGGAAGTAGTGGCCAAACTTGCGGCAATGTTCGGTTATGAGGAACATCTGGGCCATCTGACCTCGTCCGGCACCATCGCAAATCTTGAGGCGCTTTGGGTTGCCAGGGAATTGCATCCGGGCAAGGTCATACTGTCCGGAACGAACGCCCACTACACGCACGAGCGCATGTGCCGGTTGCTCGGAACCCCACACGAAACCATTCCGGAAGACAACTTCGGCCGTCTTTCAATGGCAGATCTCAGGACCAGGCTCGCGCAAGGCGGGGTCGGGACCGTTGTCGTCACTTTAGGCACGACCGGTCTTGGCGCGCTGGACCAAGTCCATGAGGCCGCGGACCTGGCAGCCGAGTTCGGAGTCCGGTTACATATCGATGCAGCCTACGGGGGATTCCACACTCTCCTGGCAACTGGTCCCGAACCGCTGGTTGATCCTGCCCCCTTCCTGGCCATACGCCGGGCGGATTCAATCGTCGTAGATCCACATAAGCACGGACTTCAACCGTACGGATGCGGATCTGTGCTCTTCGCTGACCCATCTGTCGGCAGGCTCTACTCGCACGATTCCCCCTACACTTACTTCACTTCTTCTGACCTACATCTTGGGGAGATCAGTCTGGAGTGCTCCAGAGCGGGAGCGTCTGCGGCAGCATTTTGGACCACGGTTGAAGCTCTGGGATTGTCACGCGAGGGAATGGGATCGATTATCGCCGACGGCCGAAAGGCCGCGCTGCAAATAGCTGACATCATCAGAGCCGCCGACGGCGCCGAACTCGTGGTCGAACCCGAACTGGACATCGTTTGCGCCTTCCCTCGACGTCCTACCACCGGGCAAATATCTGCGGCAACAGAAGATGCGTTCGCGGCCTTGGCCGAAGACGGATGGCACTTGGCACTGTATCGGGTCGACAGCAAGTGGCTCGCGAGGAACCATCCTTGGATCGCAGTTGATAGCGACTACACCACTGTCCTGAGATCCTGCACGATGAAACCCGAGCATCTCCAAGTGGCCAAAGAATTCGGCCATCGCCTCGTTGCGTCAATGGAACAGCAGTCCCCACGGACAAGCTAAAACCCAGCTGAACGAGTACATCAAGCGCGTCCAGTTCTGAAGAGCTTCGACGCTGACCGACTTACAACGAAGTGAGGAATTTCCTGTGCAGTTTCACCATCACGGTTATGTATCCGGGGACCCCCTGATCCAGCCGGCAGCAGGAGTCGGCATCAACCGGCCAGTTGAACTTCCGAACGAGGTCGACGTGCTGATCGTCGGCACCGGGCCCGCCGGCATGCTTGCGGCCGCGCAACTGTCCCAATTCCCAAGTGTCGCCACGCGCATCGTGGAGCGCCGTCCCGCGAGGCTCGCCATTGGCCAGGCCGACGGCATTCAGACCCGCACAGTAGAGACGTTCCAGGCCTTCGGATTCGCCGAGCGGATCACCGCCGAGGCATATCGGATCACCGAGACGGCATTCTGGAAGCCCGACCCCGCGGACTCCTCGCGCATCATTCGCATTGCCCGTACCCAGGATGATCCCGCCGACATCAGCGAATTCCCCCACCTCGTCGTTAACCAGGCCCGCGTGCTGGACTACTTCGCCGAGTTCATGGCCAATTCGCCCACACGGATGTCCCCTGACTATGGCTTTGAGTTCCGTTCCCTGAGCGTCTCGGACGAGGGTGAGTACCCCGTCACCGTGACCCTCGTCCGCACCTCCGGACCGCATGCGGGGCAAGAGCGCGTAGTCCGGGCTAAATATGTCGTGGGTGCGGACGGTGCGCGCAGCAAGGTGCGTGAGTCCATTGGCTGCGCCCTCGCTGGAGACCAGGCCAACCATGCCTGGGGCGTCATGGATGTCCTGGCCGTGACAGACTTCCCAGATATCCGACTCAAATGCGCGATACAGTCCGGAATGGGCGGCAGCATCTTGCTGATCCCGCGCGAAGGCGGCCACCTGTTCAGGATGTACGTTGACCTCGGCGAGGTAGAGGCCCAAAACAAGGGCGCAGTGCGCAGCACGTCCGTGGAGGAAATCATTGACAAGGCGAACGCGATCCTCCACCCCTACACCCTCGATGTCCGCAATGTCGCCTGGCATAGCGTGTACGAGGTGGGCCACCGGCTCACGGACCGGTTCGACGACGTTCTGCCGGAGCAACGCGGGACCCGAATCCCCCGGGTGTTCATCACTGGCGACGCCTGCCACACGCACAGCGCCAAAGCAGGCCAGGGCATGAACGTGTCTATGCAGGACGGCTTCAACCTGGCCTGGAAGCTCGGGCACGTGCTTGAGGGCCGCAGTCCGGAGAGCCTGTTGTCCACCTACTCCGCCGAGCGGCAGGTAGTGGCAAAGAACCTCATCGACTTCGACAAAGAGTGGTCCACCCTCATGGCCAGGAAACCGGAGGAGTTCGAAAACCCCTCCGAGCTGGAGGACTTCTACGTCCGCACCGCCGAATTCCCGGCCGGGTTCATGACCGAGTACGCGCCGTCCATGCTGGTGGCCACCGCCAAACACCAGTGTCTGGCCCCCGCCTTCACCATCGGCAAGCGCTTCAAGTCAGCACCCGTAGTGCGAGTCGCTGATGCCAATCGAGTACACCTCGGCCACCACGCCAAGGCCGACGGCCGCTGGCGAATCTACGTCTTCGCAGACTCGGCGCCGCACAGCGCCGACTCGCCTACCGAGCGGTTCGCCAACTGGATCACCAACTCGCCGGATTCCCCCCTTGCCGCCACTCCGTCGGGGGCCGACCCTGACGCGTGGTTCGACGTCAAAGTGATCTACCAGCAGGATCACACAGGTGTCGACATCAACGCCGTTCCCGAAGTATTTAAACCTCAAGTCGGTCCGTTCCGGCTCACGGACTACGAAAAGGTTTACGCAACAGACCCGACAGAGGACATCTTCGAGCTGCGTGGCCTCAACCGCGGAGGCCTCATAGTGATTGTCCGCCCTGACCAATACGTGGCAAACATCCTGCCGCTTACCGCAACGACCGAACTCGCCGCGTTCTTTGCACCCGTTTTACGCCCGCGAGTCGAAACCAGGGTCTTCAACGAATGACCTCGAAGTCATGTTGCGCTCAGTCTTCCTACCCGTGAAGAGGTATAGGTCAACCACGACCTACCGGATGAACCAAGAGGACCGCATAGCCCCAACCCCCAGCAACCGGAGGGCCACCAGCCACGACCTTGAAGCCACTCCCCCACAACCGAAAGAGGCAACCCGGGCGCCAGGCACACCCTGCGGCCCGCGTCAGAGGGAGGGGCCGATCGACCGACGATCGCATGACCCGAGCAAGTGTTCTCCCTGATACATCCCGAATGGTTCGAGCCGAGGTTAATGGCCGAAGGTCCCACAGCACCTGGCCGCGGGACCCTCAGTAATCCCCAACTCGGAACCTGCGTGAGCGCTTGCCTGGAACATCCCCGCTCTACCGGCGAAGAGCTGCGGCTATTTGAGGCATTCCCTCCGAATCCAGCCGATCCAAGACATCGTTGACGTCCACCGGTGGATTCCTGTAGGTCTGAGGTTGTTGGTGACAATTACCTGGGCCTGCGCCTTCAGTGCCGCTGCCATCACATGGGCATCCCCCGGATCCGGCAGGTCCGTGAAGACCTGCTCCAGAGGCTGGTAATCGCCTACGATGCAATCCGGTACAGCGGTGCACATCAACACTCGGGTGCGGTCGAGCTTCGCCGGATCCAGATCCGGCCGATTCTCTTTCAGATTTCGAAACGCTTCGTCGAGAATGGCCTCCGTCCAACGCGCTCTGACCAGCCCGGCCTGAGCGACTCGGACCAGTAGATCGCGGAGCATGCTCGGATACAAGACGTTCGCATCGTAGATGACCGTGAAAACCACTCTAGATAATCCCCAGGTCCTGGCCCAGCGCCGACAATTCGTCCGCGGCATCCTTCTGAACCACCGAGGTGCGGCGCTTGTATTCGTAGAGCGAATCGGTCAGTACCCTCCTATGCGTTCCGACCATTCGGTACTTAATTTCCTGAGACTCAAGGAGCCCAACCAGGTAAGGACGGGATACATTCAAAATATCCGCAGCCTGCTGCGTCGTGAGTTCGGCATTCATGGGGACCACCGTGACACCCTGGCCAGCTGCCATCTTCCCAAGGATTCTCATCATCAGATCCGCAGCAGCACGGGGCATCTCCAGCTGCCCGCCGTCAGTAACCCTCATCTCCACCGGCTGCTGTGGATCCGAGTGCGCCTCAACGGCGCGACGAAGTGTCTTCAAGGCCTCCCGCGCG